>NZ_JBAYPG010000026.1:0-54046 GCF_041677825.1 Castellaniella sp. | reverse complement strand
TACCGTCGCCACTCGCCTGGGCACCAATCCCCAGAGCAGTCGAGTCCGTACCATCTGCCGTGGCACCCGCACCCCCGGCAAAGGCACCATCTTTCGTGGCCTGGGCACCATCGCCAACTGCCGCACTACTGGCACCGCTGGCACTGGCCTGTACACCAATCGCCGTGGAATTTTCACCTGAAGCACTGGCGCCAGTACCGGCGGCATAGGCATTGTCAGCCGATGCAGCCGCACCCACACCCGTGGCTACGCTGTTCTCGCCCGAGGCTTCGGCGTTGAGGCCCGTGGCAATGCTCTGCGCGCCTGTAGCTTTCGAGTCACGCCCAGTGGCAATGCTGTCGATACCCGAGGCTGCGGCGCTTACGCCAGTTGCAATGGCGAAATTATTTGTAGCCTGCGCCCCGGGGCCAACAGCTACTGTACCCACACCCTGCGCATTGGAACCAATCCCCAGCGCCGTCGCACTATTTCCAGTTGCCTGCGCGCCATTCCCACCTGCAAAGGATCCGTCGCCCGACACATGGGCACCGTGCCCAACAGCCACGCTGCTGGCGCCTGTCACACTGGCATCATTGCCAAACGCGCCGCTGTGATCGCCTGTCACGGTAGCGCCACTGCCCACCGCGCTGCTGCTGTTGCCTGTCACAGTGGCACCATTACCAAAGGCACCGCTCCAGTTGCCATTTACATGTGAAGCCTCACCAATGGCGATGCTGGCGCCACCATTCACCCCGGCACCAGTGCCTATGCTCACACTGTTGTCACCATTCGTGTTTGCGCCATGACCGGCCGCTACGCTGCTGTCGCCGTTTACCGTTGCGCCCTCGCCGACCGCTACGCCATCGTTGCCATTGACACTCGCGCTCCCTGGAACCGCAACATTGGCCGCCAACGCCGCCCCAGTCCCCCCGACCAGGCCGGCACCGGCCAGGACCACGCTGGCCACTGCGAGCCGAGTGCGACTGGATCCAGTGCGCTTGCCGCGCGCACTGGCGAGTTCGGACACGACTACAAAGTTGCCAGTCTCCTCATTCCAGATCGTCTTGTAGATTTTGTTCATGCCCTTACCCCGATTAATGATGATTTTTGCAATGAAACGACAACAGCCCAGATGCGCATCTTCTGGCACAGTCTGAGACATCTTTCTGCATTACTTCCGTTGTGTCAATATGCGATGGCATTTTTGCGACAAAGCAACGGATCCCCACGAAACATTGACGCATGAAGATATCACGTTTCGTGTTGTGCAGTACCCCTGAACGCGGGGGGGTTTACCCTTGGGTCGCCGCCAGCCTGGGCAGCAGGCCCAGCGCAGCAAGCTGTCCAAAAGGCAAAAGGCAGCATTTCGTCCACGGGGATGACGGGCGCACTCGGTGCGTGCGCGGCTCAGCGCGGTGCGATGTGCGCGAATTCGACCTGTACGTGCTGGGGGCGGCCGAGGATTTCCAGCAACAGGGTCACGCGATCTCGGGAGACGGAATGCACCAGCGCATCCAGCCCGGCCAGGGCAGGGTCCAGCAGGCGCACGGCCATGCCGGGCCTGTAGGGGCTGATGGCATCCAATGGCGCGGTATTGCGCAGGGCCTCGGCCTGGCGGATGGCCTCTACGGCATCATCGGCCAGCAGGGCTGGCTGGTGGCCAAACAGCACCAGGCGGCTGACGCCCACGGTGGAGCGCACGACGGCCAGCGACTGTGTGGCGCGGGTGGGGCGCAGGAACAGGTAGCGCGGGAACATGGGCTCGTAGGTGGTGGGCTGGACCGGGCGCCCTGGTGTGGACGCCGCCGCCCGGGTACGTCGGCCGGGTTTGGCAAAGACCCGGAACAGGGGCAGGTAGACTTCGAAGGCCTGGCGTTCGAGCTGCACCCGGGCAATCTCCTCTTGCCGGGGCTTGCTGTGCACGACATACCATACGGTGGGCAGTTCAGTGGGCAATTTAGGCATTCAGACCAGATTTCCGATAAATCGGCTTTCGCATTGTCGGTCAGGAAGAGCGTGCGATTGTAGACGCAGTGATGTCCCCGGGAACAAGTGCGTATTCCGTCATGCTTGTTCCTCATTGAAAGGAAAGTTGAAACGCAGGGCCTGTATCCAGTGGCAGGTGGAACGGTCGTGCTCGGGCACCGCAGCAGCCGCACGGGCCGGCACGTGCCCGGCCCCGACCGTCGACGCAGCCGGCGCCGGCGCGGCCGCCGCAGCCGCACGCTGCGGGTCGATCTCGGCCAGGATGCTGTCGGCCAGGCCTTTGCCGTATTCGACGCCCCACTGGTCGAAGGCGTCGATGCCCCAGATCACGGCCTGGGTAAAGACGCGGTGCTCGTACAGGGCCAGCAGCGCGCCCAGGCTGTAGGGTGTCAGGCGCGGCAGCACGATCAGGTGGTTGGGGCGCCCGCCGGGGTGCACGCGGTGGGGGGCCAGGCGGGCCGCTTCGGCATGGGTCAGGCCCTGGGCACGGCATTCGTCCAGCGCCTGGGCCAGCGTCTTGCCGCGCATCAGGGCTTCGCGCTGGGCCAGGCAGTTGGCCACGAGCTGGCGGTGGTGGCCGGGCCACTGGTGATCCGCGCTGCGGCAGAAGATGAAATCCACGGGGGCGCCGTCGCTGCCCTGGTGCAGCCACTGAAAGAAGGTGTGCTGGGCGTCGGTGCCGGGCATGCCCCAGACGGCGGGCCCGGTGGCGACGCCCACGGGGCGGCCGTGGATGTCCACCGATTTGCCCAGGGACTCCATGTCGAGCTGCTGCACGTAAGGCACCAGGTTGGCCAGGCGCGAGTCGTACGGGGCGATGTTGAGCGAACCATGGCCCAGGACGCTGCGGTTGACGACGCCGGCCAGGGCCATGCGCACCGGGGCATTGTGCGCCGGCGGTGCCTGGGCGAAGTGCTCGTCCATGGCGGCCGCGCCCATGCGCAGGCCGGCCAGCACTTCGCTGCCGACCGCCAGGGCGGTGGTCAGGCTGACGGCCGACCAGATCGAGAAGCGCCCGCCGATCCAGTCCCAGAGGCGGAAGATGTGCGCTTCGGGCACGCCCCAGGCGCGGGCGCGGTCGGGGCGTGCGGTGACGGCGACCATATGCGCGGCCGGGTCCTGGCCGGCGGCCTGCAGCCACTCGCGGGCGCGGGCGCCGTTTTCCAGGGTTTCGGCGGTGGCAAATGATTTGCTGGCCAGCACGACCAGGGTGTGGCGCGGGTCCAGCCCGGCGAGCCCGCCTTCGATGGCGTGGCCATCGATGTTCGCGACGAAACGCACGTCGCGCCAGGTGCCGGCGTAGCCAAAGGCCGAGACGGCCAGGCGCACGCCCCAGTCGGAGCCGCCGATGCCGATGTGCACGATGTGGCGCCAGCGGCGTTCGGCGTCGGCGCGACGCACGAAACCGTCCACGCGCTCGCGCTCGTCGAAGGGCGCTTGGGCGTCCGGGCGCACCAGCCCAGTCCCCTCGGGCAGCGAGGGGGCACGCAGCAGGCTGTGCCAGGCGGCCCGCTCTTCGGTGAGGTTGACCACTTCGCCGCGCAGCAGCCGGGCGCGCGCCTGCTCGAAGCCGCGCGCCTGCAGCAGGGCCTGCCCGGCGGCGATGAGCGCGTCGGAATGGCGCTGGCCGCTGGAGTCCAGCGTCAGGCCATGGGTTTCGATCAGATCCAGACGGTCTGGTTGCGGGCTGGCCTGGCGCGCCGCCTGCACGAAGCGCTGCCATTCGGGCAGTGCGTCCAGGCGGGGGGGCAATGCGGTGGGCGGCGGATTGTGCGCGGACATGATGGGCGGTACCTGGTCAGCAACGGTGGGCGCGGGGCAGGCGCAGGGGCAGGCGTGGGGCCAGTGGCATGGACGGCGTGCCGCAGCTGCGGATTTCAGCAGCGCTCGAAAATGCCGGCCGCGCCCATGCCGGTGCCCACGCACATGGTGACCATGCCGTAGCGCAGGGCGTGGCGGCGCAGGGCATGCACGGTGGTGGCCGAACGGATGGCGCCCGTGGCGCCCAGCGGATGGCCCAGCGCAATGGCCCCGCCCATGGGGTTGACGACGGCCTCATCCAGGCCCAGGTCGCGGATCACCGCCAGGGATTGCGCGGCAAAGGCTTCGTTGAGTTCGATCCAGCCCATGTCGGCCAGTTGCAGGCCGGCCTGGCGCAGCGCGAGCGGAATGGCTTCTTTTGGGCCTATGCCCATGATCTCGGGCGGCACGCCGCGCACGGCGAAGGTGACGAAGCGCGCCAGCGGGGTCAGGCCGTGGGTTTTGAGGGCGCGTTCGGAGACCACCAGCAGCGCGCCGGCGCCATCCGAGGTCTGCGAGCTGTTGCCGGCCGTGACGCTGCCATGGGCGGCAAAGACCGGGCGCAGGCGCGCCAGGGCCTCGAGGCTGGTGTCCGCGCGCGGGCCTTCGTCGAGCGCCACGCGGCGCTGCGTTTCGTGCACCTGGCCGCTGGCCAGGTCAGGCGTGCGGCGGATGATGTCCACCGGCAGGATCTCGTCGCTGAATTCGCCCGCGGCCTGGGCCGCCAGGGCGCGCTGGTGCGAGCGCAGGGCAAAGGCGTCCTGGTCGGCGCGGCTGACCTGCCAGCGCTCGGCCACCTGCTCGGCGGTGGCGCCCATGCCGTAGGCGATGCCCAGGTGTTCGTCGAAGATCTGCGGGCTGAAGCTGGTGCTCACGCCCAGCGTGGGCACCTGGCTCATGGATTCGACCCCGCCGGCGATGAGCACGTCGGCCTCGCCCACGCGGATGCGGTCGGCCGCGATCGAGATGGCCGTGAGCCCGGAGGCGCAGAAGCGGTTGATGGTGGCCCCGGGCACCGATACGGGCAGGCCGGCCAGCAGGGCTGCGACACGGCCCACGTTCAGGCCCTGCGGCCCCTCGGGGATGGCGCAGCCAACGACCACGTCCTCAATGGCCGCCGGGTCCAGGCCGGGCGCCTGCGCGAGCAGGCCGCGCAGGGTGGTGGCCAGCAGTTCGTCGGGCCGCTGGTGGGCGAACATGCCGCGCGGCGCCTTGCCTATGGGGGTGCGGATGGCGGCGGCGATGTAAGCGGTGTGCAGAGTGCTCATGTCCGGCTCCTGTCTCAGTTGCGCACGGGCTTGCCGGTCTGGATGAAGCCGGCGATGCGGGCCTGGGTCTTGGGATGGGCCAGCAGCCCGAGGAAGGCCTCGCGCTCGCGCTGGTGCATCCAGGCGGTATCCACGCGGCTGCCGGGGTCCAGATCGCCGCCGCACAGCACGCGGGCGACTTCAGTGGCCACGTGGGCATCGTATTCGCTGATGAAGCCGCCCACCTGCAGGTTGAGCAACTGGGCGCGCAGGGTGGCGATGGCGTCGCGCCCGGCCACCGGGAAGGGCACCGCCACCGGCGGGTGCCAGCCCGCGTCGGCCATCTGGCGCGCCTCGCGCACGGCCACGTGCAGCAGTTCGTGGCGCTGCATGACGATGGGATCGCTGGCCCGCAGCCAGCCCAGTGCGCGGGCATCCAGCGCCGAGGTGGACACACGCGCCGTGGCGATGGTTTCCATGAAACGCTTGAGGACTGCCAGCAGGGGCGCATCGGGCGCCGCTTCGGCCTGCAGTTCGGCCGCCCGGCGCGCTGCCCAGGCCAGGCCGCCGCCGCCAGGCACCAGGCCCATGCCCACTTCGACCAGGCCCATCCAGGTTTCGAAATGGGCCACGCGCCGCGCGCAGTGCAGGGCCAGTTCGCAGCCACCGCCCAGGGCCAGGCCGGCCAGCGCGGCCACCACGGGCACCTGGGCGCTGGCCAGGCGCGCCGTCATATCCTGCATGGCGCGCTGCAAGGGTTCGATGGCGGCCGGGCCGCCGCTGGCAAAGGCAGGCAGCATGGCCTTGAGGTCGGCCCCGGCCGAGAAGGGCTCGGCGAGCTGGCCCACGACCAGGGCGGCGAAATCGC
Source organism: Castellaniella sp. (assembly GCF_041677825.1). Lineage (GTDB taxonomy): Bacteria > Pseudomonadota > Gammaproteobacteria > Burkholderiales > Burkholderiaceae_B > Castellaniella. The sequence continues at coordinate 48,166 of NZ_JBAYPG010000026.1, read as the reverse complement.
GTTCGGCGCGCTCGAGCGCCTGCAGCACGCCATCGACCACGGCGGGCCCCAGGGTGTGCATTTTTGTCTTGAAGGACACGATGAGCACGTCATCGGTCGCGGTGGCGATGTCGGCGACGCTGGCGCCGGCCGGGCCCGTGGCAGTGCTGGATCCGCCCGCGGTATCGGATGGGCCTGTGGCGGCGACGCTGGAGCCGGGCACCGTGCCGGATGATCCGGCTCGACCCGTGGCCGCGCCCCCGGCCGGCAGGGTCCAGGCCAGGACGGCATCGGTCTCGAACACGATGCGCGGCTGCAGCGCGGGGGGTTCGCCCACCAGACGCTCGGCCCCGACCTGGCGTGCGTACACGGGCAGGCGGCTGCGGGGTACCCAGGCCGTGCGCGCCGGGCTGAACGACCCCGCCGCCCCGTGCACGCCCTGCGCCTGCCAGACGGGCCCCTGGGTGACCCAGGCCGGCAGAGGGGCGCTGCTGAGCGCCTGGCCGGCGGCGATGTCATCGGCGATCCAGCCGGCCACGGCCTGCCAGCCGGCGGCCTGCCAGAGTTCGAGGGGGCCCAGCGCATGGCCAAAGCCCCAGCGCATGGCGCTGTCGAGTTCGCGCGCCGAGGCGGCGATCTCGCCCAGGTGCAGCGCGCTGTAGTGGAAGGCATCGCGCAGCACGGCCCAGACGAAGCGCGCCTGCGGGTGCTCGCTGGCATGCAGCGCGGCCAGCCGTTCGGCCGGATCGGGCAGGGCCAGCATGGCGCGCACCGTGTCGTCGGCCCGGGCGCCGCTGGCCACGTACTGGCCGCTGGCGGGATCCAGACGCAGGATGGCCTTGCCTTCTTTCTTGTAGAAGCCGGCGCCGGTCTTCTGCCCCAGGGCGCCGGCATCGAGCAGGCCCTGCAGCACGGGCGGCACGCCAAAGCAGGCATGGAAGGGGTCATCGGGCAGCTGATCCTGCATGGTGCGGATCACGTGCGCGAGGGTGTCGAGCCCGACCACGTCGGCTGTGCGGAAGGTGCCCGACCTGGCACGCCCCAGGCGTGTGCCGGTGAGATCATCCACCAGATCGAAGGGCAGGCCGAACGCCTGGGTATGGTGGAAGACCGACAGGATGCCGAAGACGCCGATGCGGTTGCCGATGAAATTGGGCGTATCGTGAGCGCGCACCACGCTCTTGCCCAGGCGGCCCACCAGAAAGGTTTCGAGCGCATCGAGCAGTTCGGGGCGGGTGTGTGCGGTGGGGATGAGTTCGACCAGCGGCATGTAGCGCGGCGGGTTGAAGAAATGCACGCCGCAGAAGCGGGTGCGCAAGGCCTCGGGCAGGGCATCCGAGAGCGCCGCCAGCGACAGGCCCGAGGTGTTGCTGGCCAGCAGGGCATGCGCGGCCACGTGCGGCGCGATACGGTGGTAGAGGTCGCGCTTGATGTCCAGGCGCTCGGCCACGGCTTCGATGATGAGATCGCAACCCGCCAGCAGGGCCAGGTCGTCTTCGTAATTGGCCGGCCGGATGGCTTCGACGGCCTGGGGCACGCCCAGCGCGGCAGGCTTGAGGCGTGCCAGCCGGGCCAGGGCCTGTGCGGCGATGGCCGATGCCGGGGCGCGCAAAGCGGCGCCTGTGGCTTTTGCGGTGTCTGTGGCTTTTGCGGCGCTCGTGGCAGCCATCGCAGGGCCCGTGGTTTTCGCGGCGCCTGCGGCAGCCGCCGCGGTGCCGGGCGCAGCCGGCGGGCTGGCCAGGTCGAAAAGAATCACGGGCAGGCCGGCGTTGGCGCAGTGGGCGGCGATCTGCGCGCCCATGACGCCGGCGCCGCATACGGCCACCCGGCGGATGTGGCGGGGAATGGCGATGGAAGATGGGTTTTGCATGGCGATGTCCCGGTGCGTTTGCTTTCATTGTCGCTCATGTGGGCCCGGGCGACCAAACCCGCGCCGGGCGGGCACGACCGGTACACGCGGTGCGGTGCGCCGGGCCGCAGCGCCCGGCGCAGGGGCCGTGGTCGTGCACGGCCCGCCCACGCCCACGCCCACGCCCACGCCCACGCCCACGCCCACGCCCACGCCCATAGCCGCAGCCGCAGCCGCAACCGCAGCCGCGATCTGCCGGTATGATCACGCCATGAACCGCCTGTCCTATCCTTCCGCTTCGGGATCCGAGCGCGATCCGCCCGGTGCGCCGGGCGCGCCACCGGACGCCACAGCCCTGGCGCAGGGCTATCAGGCGCTGCTGCGGCGGCGCTGGCTGGCACTGGCGCTGCTGGCGCTGGCGCTCGTGCCGGCGCTGGCGGCCGATGTGCTGACGGGGCCGGCGGGCCTGGGGCTGGCATCGTTCTGGCAGGCACTCTGGCAGCCGGCCGAGGTGCCGGACGTGATCCGGGTGATCGTCTGGGAGCTGCGCCTGCCGCACGCGCTGATGGCGCTGGCGGTGGGCCTGTCGCTGGGTCTGGCCGGGGCCGAGATGCAGACCGTGCTGGACAATCCGCTGGCCAGCCCGTTCACCCTGGGGGTGGCTTCGGCCGCCGCGCTGGGGGCGGCGCTGGCCCTGGTGCTGGGTTGGTCGCTGCCAGGGGTACCGGAGGCCTGGATGGTGGCCGTCAATGCCTTTGTATTCGCCATGCTGGCGGCCCTGCTGCTGGATGCGCTGGCACGCTGGGGCGGCTTGAGCACGAGCGGGCTGGTGCTGTTCGGCATCGCGCTGGTGTTCTCTTTCAATGCCGTGCTCTCGCTGCTGCAGTTCGCGGCCAGCAGCCAGGCCCTGCAGGCGCTGGTGTTCTGGACCATGGGCAGCCTCGAACAGGCCACCTGGCCGGTGGTGGGCACGCTGCTGCTGGCGGTGGCGGCCATGCTGTCCTGGTCGCTGTACGACGCCCGGCTGCTCACGGCCTTGCGCCTGGGCGAAGCGCGTGCGGCCAGTTTCGGCATACCTGTGGCGCGCCTGCGTCAGCGCGCCCTGCTGCGCATCAGCCTGCTGGCCGCGCTGGCCGTGGCCTTTGCGGGCACCATCGGTTTCGTGGGCCTGATGGCACCCCATATGGCGCGCCTGCTGCTGGGCGAGGACCAGCGCCATTATCTGCCCGGCAGCGCCCTGCTGGGCGGCCTGGTGATGGTGCTCGCGGCCCTGGCCTCGAAGAGCCTGATCCCGGGGCTGGTGCTGCCCATCGGCATCGTGACCGCGCTGGTGGGGGTGCCCTTCTTCCTGGTGCTGTTGTGGCGCAGGCCCTTGTGACGCGGGGCCGTTGATGCTCACCATCCGTAACCTGCGCCTGGATCTGGGCGGGCGCACGATCCTGCACGACCTGAGTGCGGAACCGCTGGCCGGCGGGCAGCTGATCGCCGTGCTGGGGCCCAACGGCAGCGGCAAGACGAGCCTGCTGCGGGCGCTGGCCGGGCAGGTGCGCGCCACGCAGGGCGCCGGGGCGCAGGTGCGCCATGAACCACAGGGCGTTGAGGTGGAGCGGCCTCATGATCTGCGGGGCGTTGGGGAACACCGACCCCATGAGCTGATGGGCGCCGGGGAACAGCAGCTCCATGAACTGACGGGCGCCAAGGCACAGCGGCCCCATGAGCCGCAGCACGCCGTGGATCTGCTGCGCCTGGGCGCCGAGGCCCGGGCACGCCTGGTGGCCTATCTGCCGCAGGATCTGCCCCCGGCCGTGTCGCTGCGCGCGCTCGAGGCCCTGCTGGTGGCCGACTGGCAGCGCGGCCGCCTGCACGGCCGGGCGGCCTCGCTGCGCGCAGCCCAGGCGGTGCTGGCGCGGCTGGGGCTGGGCGACCTAGCCCTGCGCGCGCTCGATACCCTGTCGGGCGGGCAGCGCCAGCTGGTCGGGCTGGCGCAGGTGCTGGTGCGCGAGGTGCCCATCCAGTTGCTGGACGAGCCCCTCTCGGCGCTGGACCTGCGCCATCAGGCCCAGGTCATGCAATTGCTGGCGGCCGAGACCCGCGAGCGCGGCTGCCTGACCCTGATTGTGCTGCACGACCTGAACGTGGCGCTGCAGTACACCCAGGGCTGCCTGTTGCTGCAGGCCGGGCGCCTGGTGGCCCAGGGGGCACCCGAAGCCGTGCTGACGCCAGACACCCTGGCACGCGTCTGGGGCGTGCGCGCGCGCACCGAGCGCTGTTCGCGCGGCATCCCCCGGGTGCTGGTGGATGGCCCGCTGGTATGACATCTGACCTGAGCGGCCTCTGCATCCTGCGCGCCACACCCCGCATATCGGTGGGTAGCCGGCGTGTAGGTCTCTAGTACAATCCTTGCCATGGCAACGAGTACCCCCTCTCCTCTGGTCCTGTTCGATGGCGTGTCGCTGGGCTACGGCGATTTCACCGTGCTGCGCGAGATTTCGCTGCGCGTGCTGCCGGGGCAGGTGGTGGCGCTCATGGGCGGCTCGGGCTCGGGCAAGACCACGCTGCTGCGCGCGGTCACCGGGCAGCTGGTGCCGCAAAAGGGTACGGTGCGGGTGTTCGACCAGGACATGGCCCGGCTGCAGGGCGAAACCCTGCGTCAGGTGCGCCAGCGCATGGGGGTGCTGTTTCAGGCCGGCGCGCTGTTCACGGATCTCAACGTGTTCGAAAACGTTGCGTTTCCGCTACGCGAGCACACGTGCATTTCAGAGCACCAGATCTTCGAGCGGGTGCTCGACAAACTTCAGGCGGTGGGCCTGCGCCAGGCGGCGCACCTGCGCATTTCCGAAATCTCCGGGGGCATGGCACGGCGCGTGGCCCTGGCGCGCGCCATCGTGCTCGAACCCGAGCTGCTGCTGTTCGATGAGCCCTTTGCCGGGCTCGATCCCATTTCGCTGGGCATCACGGCGCAGCTGATCCGCACGCTCACCAGCCAGCTGGGCTGCGCCTCGATCCTGATCACGCACGATGTGGTCGAATCCTTTGCCATTGCCGACCAGGTCTACCTGATTGGCCAGGGCCGCTTCGTGGCCAACGGCCAGCCAGCCGACCTGCAGGCGTCCGATGACCCCTACGTGCAGCAGTTCCTGCAGGGCCGGCCCGATGGGCCGATCGGGTTCCATTATCCAGACACGCCGGCGTTCGAGCGCTGGCTGGCCGGCAAAGGGCGCCCATGAGCCCGTCACCGCAACCCAACGGGTCTGTCATGCAGGCGGGCGTGCGCCAGGTCCGGGCCCTGGGCCGCTGGCTCATCGAGCTCATCATGGGCCTGGGCGCGTTTGCGCGGCTGTTTGCCCAGATTCTGGCGCGCAGCGGCGTGGTGCTGCGCCGGCCGCGCCTGACGGCGCAGCAGATCCATTTCATCGGCAATCATTCGCTGCTCATCATCGGCGTCTCGGGCCTGTTCGTGGGCTTCGTGCTGGGGCTGCAGGGGTATTACACGCTGAACCGCTACGGCTCCGAAGAAGCGCTGGGCCTGCTGGTCACGCTGTCGCTCACGCGCGAACTGGGGCCCGTGGTCACGGCGCTGCTGTTTGCGGGCCGTGCCGGCACCTCGCTCACGGCCGAAATCGGCCTGATGAAGGCGGGCGAGCAGCTCGCGGCGATGGAGGTCATGGCCGTGGATCCGATCCGCCGGGTGCTCACCCCGCGTTTCTGGGGCGGTGTCATCGCCATGCCCATACTCGCGGCGGTCTTCTCCATGGTGGGGGTGCTGGGCGGCTGGTTCGTGGGCGTGATCCTGATCGGCATCGACCCGGGCGCGTTCTGGTCGCAGATGCAAAGCGGGGTCGACGTGGTCGATGATGTGCTGAACGGGGTGATCAAGAGCGTGGTGTTTGGCGCCGTGGTCACGCTGATCGCGCTCTACCAGGGCTGGACGACGCGCGCCACGCCAGAAGGCGTCTCGCGCGCCACCACCCGCACGGTGGTCGATGGCGCCCTGGCGGTGCTGGGGCTTGATTTTCTGATGACTGCACTGATGTTCGCCCAATGATCCGCCCGCCCTCATCCGCCTGCACCCTATTCTGGCCTGCTGCATGGCCGGCACCATGCACAATGATCCACAACGGAAGCAACGCTCATGACTCGTGATAAAACCGATTTTCTGGTCGGCCTGTTCATCCTGCTGGGTCTGCTGGCCCTGGTGTTCCTGGCGCTGCGCGCCGGCAACATGAGCTCGTTCACCTTTGCATCCACCTACAAGGTACAGGCATACTTCGACAACGTGGGCGGCCTGAAGGTGCGGGCCCCCATCAAGAGCAGTGGCGTGGTGGTGGGCCGGGTGTCGTCCATCGGCTTCGACAACCAGCGCTTCCAGGCGCTGGTCAGCATGGATCTCGAATCGGCGTACGAGTTCCCGGCCGACAGTTCGGTGGCCATCCTGACGTCGGGCCTGCTGGGCGAGCAGTACATCGGGCTTACGCCGGGGGGCGATGACAAGAATCTGGCCAATGGCAGCACGATAGGGTTCACGCAGTCGGCCGTGGTCCTGGAAGACCTGATCAGCAAGTTCCTGTACAGTTCGGCCGAAGGCGCGGGCAAATAAGCCGCCACAGCCGGAAAACAAGCACCATACAATGAACAACAAGATGATGACTCCTGTTTCTGCAGCCTCCGTCCATCATGGCCGGAACGCCGATGGCCGGAACGTCGGCCGTGGCAAGAACGCCTGCCATGGCAAAAATGCTTGCCATGGCCAAAGTGCCTGCCGTGACCAAAGTGCCGGCCGTGGCAAAGATACCTGCCGCGCCGAACACGCCGGCCCCGCCAGGCGGGGGCCATCATCGGCAGCGCCGGCCGGGCTGCCCGGGCTGCGCCCGCGGCGCGGGCTGCGCACGGCGCTGGCGCTGGCCAGCGTGGTGGTGCTCACGGCCTGCGCGCACGTCCCCAATCCGCCGCCCGAAGACCCCTACGAGTCGTTCAACCGGGGCATGTTCCAGTTCAACGAAACGGTCGACCGCTACACGCTCAAGCCCATTGCCACGGGCTACAACGCCGTGGTGCCCGGCCCGGTGCGCACCTGCATCCACAACATCTTCGGCAACGTGGGGGATGTCTGGTCGGGGGTGAACAGTTTCCTGCAGGGCCGCGGGCGCGATTTCGTCGACACCTTCGGGCGGGTGCTGTTCAACAGCACGGTCGGCCTGGGCGGCTGCATCGACGTGGCGTCGATGAACGGGGCGCGCAAGGTCCCCAATGACTTCGGCATGACGCTGGGCGTCTGGGGCTTCAATTCCGGCCCGTACCTGGTGCTGCCGTTCCTGGGCGCCAGTTCCGTGCGCGACGGCACGGGTACCCTGGTCACGCTGGCGGCGCCGGGCACGATCACCTCGGCCGTGTTCGCCATCAATGACGTGCCGGTGCGCAATTCGCTCATCGGCCTGTACCTGGTGGATGCGCGGGCCAGCCTGCTCGAAGATGAAAAACTGGTCGACCAGATCGCCCTCGACAAGTACAGCTTCATCCGCGATGCCTACCTGCAGCGGCGCAAGGCCATGCTCGACAGCCGCCGGGCGGGCGAGCACGCCTCCACGGCCGAAGCGCTGGGTGCCGCAGGTGACGATTATCTGCCGGTCTATGAAGACCCGGATCTGCTGCCCCCCGAAGAATGAACCACAAGGCGCGCCTCGCGAGATCGCCGGGCCGGGCCTTTTGCCAACCAGAAAATGCCATGACACGTTTCAAGAATCTTTTCCGCCGCCTGTTCGCACTGTGTTTCCTGGGCGGGGCCCTGGCCCTGACGGGCCCGGGCCTGGCCAGCGGCACCGAAGCGGTGGACCCGCACGCCGAACCCAACGTCTTTCTGGGCGCCGTGGCCAACAACATGCTGGCGGCGGTCAAGGCCGACCCGAAGGCACTGGCGGGCGATACCACGGCCATCACGGCCCTGGTGCGCGAATACGCGCTGCCGTATGTCGACATGGAGCGCATGACGCGCCTGGCGGCCGGCCGGTACTGGCGCGAGGCCAGCGCTGCCCAGAAGGCCGGCCTGGTGGATGCGTTCACGGGTACGCTGATCCGCACGTACAGCGGGGCGTTCACCAAAGTCACGTCCGGCACCACGATCTCGCTGCTGCCGTTTCGCGGCGACGCCAAGGCCGATGATGCGGTGGTGCGCACGACGATCTCGCAATCGAATGCGCCAGCGATCGGGGTAGACTACCGCATGGCCCGCACGGACGCGGGCTGGAAGCTGTATGACCTGAACGTCGAAGGGATCTGGCTGATCCAGAATTACCGCAACCAGTTTGCCGACGAAATCAACCGCAGCGGGGTGGATGGCCTGATCGAGGCGCTGAAAAAACGCAATTGATGCAGGCCGGGCGCGGGCACTCGCTAGTGGAAATCCCTGACACGATATAATGGCAGATGGTGCTGCACCTCATCCGCCGCCCCCCCCCATACATCCATGCCCGCCTTATACCTGCACGACGTCTCCAAGACTTACGCCCCGCCACCGCGCTCGTGGGCCGACCGCCTGCGCGGCCGCGCACCCGGCCCGGGCTTCCAGGCCCTGCACCACGTGAATCTCACCGTCGAAGAGGGCGAGTTCTTTGGTCTGCTGGGGCCCAACGGCGCCGGCAAGACCACCATCATCTCGATTCTCGCCGGGCTGGCGCATGCCACCAGCGGCGAGGCCCGCGTGTGCGGCTACGATGTGGTGCACGATTTCAGGCGTGCGCGCCAGTCGCTGGGCGTGGTGCCCCAGGAAATCGTCTACGACCCGTTCTTCACCGTACGCGAAACGCTGCGCCTGCAGTCGGGCTACTTCGGGTTGCGCCGCAACGATGACTGGATCGACGAAGTGCTCGACAATCTCGGCCTGCTCGACAAGGCCGACACCAACATGCGCGCGCTCTCGGGCGGCATGAAGCGGCGCGTGCTGGTGGCCCAGGCGCTGGTGCACCGCCCGCCGGTGATCATCCTCGACGAACCCACGGCCGGGGTGGATGTGGACCTGCGCCGCAATCTCTGGGAATTCATCACGCGGCTCAACCACGCCGGGCACACGATCCTGCTGACCACGCATTACCTCGAAGAGGCCGAAGCGCTGTGCGGGCGGGTGGCCATGCTCAAGCACGGCCATGTGGTGGCGCTCGACACCACCCGGGCGCTGATGGCGCGCTGGGGCGGGTCGGATCTGGAAGACGCGTTCGTGCGCATCATGCACGATGACTCCGTACTCGAGGCCGAACTGTGATCCGTCCCCTGTCTCAAGCGCGCCCGGTGCTGGGCTCGGGCTTTCCCACGCTGCTGCACAAAGAGCTGATGCGCTTCTGGAAGGTGGGGCTGCAGACCATCGCGGCGCCGGTGGTCACCGCCCTGCTGTACCTGTTGATCTTTTCGCACGTGCTGGAAGACAGCGTGCAGGTCTATGACGCCATTCCGTACACGGCCTTCCTGATCCCCGGGCTGATGATGATGAGCATGCTGCAGAACAGTTTTGCGAATCCATCCTCGTCCCTCATCCAGAGCCGGATCACGGGCAACCTGATTTTCGTGCTGCTGCCGCCCTTCTCGCACCGGCAGATCTTCGCGGCCTACCTGATGGCCTCGGTGGTGCGCGGCCTGGCCGTGGGGGCGTGCATCTGGGTGGTGGCGCTGTTCTTCGTGGCGCTGCCCGTGCAGGCGCCGCTGTGGATGCTGGTGTTCGCGGTGCTGTCGTGCTGGATCCTGGGCACGCTGGGGCTGGTCGCCGGGCTGTGGTCCGAAAAATTCGACCAGCTGGCCGCGTTCCAGAACTTTCTGATCGTGCCCGCCACGTTTCTTTCGGGCGTATTCTATTCCATCTACAGCCTGCCGCCGTTCTGGCAGACCGTGTCGCGTTTCAACCCGGTGTTCTACATGATCGACGGGTTTCGCTACGGCTTTTTTGCCGTGTCCGATGTCTCGCCCTGGCGCGGCCTGGCCATCGTGCTGGCCGTGGCCGTGCTGCTGAGCCTGTTTGCCCTGCGCCTGCTGGCCCGGGGCTACAAATTGCGGAGCTGACCCATGCAGCCTACTCCCGAACAAGTCCGCCAGTACATTGCCGACCACCTGGACTGCACCCACCTCGAGGTGCGCGGTGACGGTGCCCATTTCGAAGCCGTGATCGTCAGCCCCCTGTTCGAGGGCAAGCGCACGCTGGCGCGTCATCAGGTGGTCTACACGGCGCTGGGCGAGCGCATGCGCGAAGAAATCCACGCGCTGTCGATGCGCACGCTGACCCCGGCGGAATACGAAGCCGAGCGCCCATGAGGCCGGCTGGCTGCCCACCCGGAAGGCCGCATGGATAAGCTGCTGATCTGCGGCGGGCGGCCGCTGCAGGGCGAGGTGTCGATCTCCGGCGCCAAGAATGCGGCGCTGCCCATCCTGTGCGCGGCGCTGCTCACGGCCGAGCCGCTGGTGCTCGACAACGTGCCGGCGCTGCGCGACGTGGACACCATGCTCACGCTGCTGCAGCGCCTGGGGGTGCAGGCGCAGCGTGAAGGCTCACAGGTGCATCTGCAGGCCGATGCGCTCACGGGCCACGAGGCCCCCTACGAACTGGTCAAGACCATGCGCGCCTCGATCCTGGTGCTGGGGCCATTGCTGGCGCGCACCGGGCAGGCGCGCGTCAGCCTGCCCGGCGGCTGCGCGATCGGCCAGCGGCCGGTGGACCAGCACATCCGCGGCCTGCAGGCCATGGGCGCGCAGGTGCGCATCGAGCACGGCTATGTGGTGGCCCACGCGGGGCGGCTGCAGGGCGCGGACATCGTGACCGACATGGTCACGGTGACGGGCACCGAGAACCTGCTGATGGCAGCCACGCTGGCCGAAGGGCGCACGGTGATCGAGAACGCCGCCTGCGAGCCCGAAATCACCGACCTGGCGCGCCTGCTGATTGCCATGGGCGCGCGCATCGAAGGCCACGGCACGGACCGCATCGTGGTGCAGGGGGTAGCGCAGTTGCACGGCGCCCGGCACCGCATCGTGGCCGATCGCATCGAGACCGGCACCTTTCTGTGCGCCGTGGCCGCCACCGGGGGCGATATCACGCTGCGCGACGCCGCGCCCGAGACACTGGGCGCGGTGCTCGACAAACTGCGCGATGCCGGGCTCGAGATCACGACGGGGCCCGACTGGATCCGCGCGCGCATGCGCGGGCGCCCGCGGGCCACGGGCTTTCGCACCAGCGAATACCCGGGTTTCCCGACCGACATGCAGGCCCAGCTCATGGCACTCGATACGCTGGCCGAGGGCACTGCGGTGATCACCGAGAACATCTTCGAGAACCGCTACATGCATGTGCAGGAACTCTGCCGCCTGGGTGCCGAGATCGAGATCGACGGGCATACGGCAGTGGTCACGGGCGTGGCCGAACTGCTGGGTGCCACGGTGATGGCAACCGACCTGCGCGCTTCCGCCAGCCTGGTGATTGCCGGCCTGGCCGCACGCGGGCAGACCACCATCGAGCGCATCTACCATCTGGACCGCGGCTACCAGTGCATGGAGCACAAGCTGCAGGCGCTGGGCGCAGACATCCGGAGGCTGTCTTGAATACTCATCCCGACACGGCTTCACAGGCCGACCCAGGCGCTGGCCCCGGCCCCGGCGCTGACTCGGGCGCGGGCGCACAGGCGGGCCTGCGCCCTGGCCCCGTTGCAGGGGCGCAAGTGGGCCTGTCGCCAAATGCAGGGAACGCCACACCGCTGACGCTGGCGCTGTCCAAGGGCCGCATCTTCGACGAAACCCTGCCGCTGCTGGCGGCCGCCGGGGTGGGCGTGCCCGAGAAACCCGAATCCTCGCGCAAGCTGATCCTGCCCACCGACAGCCCGGCACTGCGCCTGCTGATCGTGCGCGCCTCCGATGTGCCCACCTACGTGCAGTACGGCGCGGCGGATTTCGGCATCGCCGGGCACGATGTGCTCTACGAGCACGTGGCCGAGCACCCCGGCGGGCTGTACCAGCCGATCGACCTGAACATCGCCCGGTGCCGCCTGTGCGTAGCCACGCCCGAGGGCTTCGATTACCAGGCCGCGGTGCGCCAGGGCTCGCGCCTGCGTATCGCAACCAAATATGTGCGCTCGGCACGCGAGCACTTCGCCGGCAAGGGCGTGCACGTGGACATCATCAAGCTGTATGGGTCGATGGAACTTGCGCCGCTGGTAGGGCTGGCCGATGCCATCGTGGACCTGGTGTCCTCGGGCAATACGCTGCGCGCCAACCGTCTGGTCGAGGTCGAGGAGATCCGCCCGGTGTCCTCACGCCTGATCATCAACCAGGCCGCGCTGAAGATGCGCGGCGCAGCGCTGCAGCCGTACCTGGATGCGTTTGCGCGGGCGTCGGCGCAGCTGGGCTGAGCGGTACCCAATGAGCGGTGCCCGGCCATGTTCAGCCACGCCACTCATCTGATAACATGCTCCAAGGATTCTATACACCCAGGTTGATGGAGAAACCACATGGCTGAAACCTACAAGGCCGCGGCAGTACTGGCATCCCCGTACATGTTCGATCTGAACAGAACGGTGGAAAAATGCTGCAGCATGGTCGACGAAGCCGCTGCCAAAGGGGCACGGCTGATTGCATTTCCAGAAACATTCCTGCCCCTGTACCCGTGGTGGATCTGGATGGCCGTCAACAACGTCGAACGCGGGCACTTGTACAAGCGGCTCTACGAGCAGTCGGTCGAACTCGATGGCCTGGCCATGCAGCGCCTGTGCCAGAAGGCAAAAGAAAAGAACGTGTTCATCGTGATCGGTATCAACGAAAAGGATCACGGCACGGTCTACAACTCGCAGGCCTTCATCAACGAGCAAGGTGAACTCATCAGTTGCCGCCGCAAGCTCATCCCCACGGGCGAAGAGCGCACCCTCTGGGGGCGCGGCGACGGCAGCGACCTGGTGGTGCACGAGACCTCGCTGGGGCGCATCGGCGGGCTGATCTGCTACGAAAACATCATGCCCCTGGCGCGCTATACGCTGTACAGCAAGCACGAGCAGGTGCACATCGCCAACTGGCCCGGCAACAACCTGAAAAGCCAGCCGCGCGACCGCACTGCGGTCATCAAGACCACATCGCGCTTTGCAGCCATCGAAGGGCAAATGTTCGTGATCGCCTCGTCTTCGTGCATTGGCGCAGAAGAGGTCGAGTTCTACAAGAAGCTCGACCCGGGCCTGGGCGCGAAGCTGGCCGTGGGCGGCGGTGTGGCGGCCATCTACTCGCCCTTTGGCGAAGTCCTGGCCTGCATCGAAGACCAGGAAGGCATTGCTTATGCCGACATCGATCTGGGCCAGATTCCCGACGCCAAGCACCTGATCGACACGGTGGGCCACTACGCCCGGCCCGATGTCAACCGGGTGCTGTTCGATGGCGGGGTGCGCAAGATGCCGGTGGTACTCATTCATCGCGAGGCTCCGGCGCCAGCCCAGGACAAGGCCCCCGAAGACGACGCGGCGGGCAGCAGCGCGGCCGGCACACCCTGAAGTCGAAGTACGCCAGGCGGTGCGGCGCCATACCGCCGGGATGCAGTGATTCATGCCCCGGGCCGGCAGCCTGGCCGGGGGCACCCGGAAGCCACAGGGTGGGTCCACCCAGGGGCTTCATGCAGAACATAATGTGATGGCCGTACATGGCCAATTGGGAGACACCACATGAAGCACTTTGCACTCAAGGCCGCTGCAGCCGCACTGGCCGTTCCCCTGTCGTTCGGTCTGGGGCTGGGTTCGGCCCAGGCCAACGAACCCCTGCGCATCGGCGTCACCACGTTCCTGTCCGGGCCAGGGGCCGTGTTCGGCGTGCCGGCCAAGGATGCCGCCGACCTGCTGGTTGAAGAAATCAACAAGAAGGGTGGCATCAAGGGCGCGCCCGTCGAGCTCATCTATCTGGACGAAGCCAAGGGCATCGACGACGTGGTCGCCCAGTACAAGCAACTGGCCACGGCCGGCAAGGTCGATCTGATGATCGCCGGGCTGTCCAGCTCCACCTGCCTGGCCCTGGCCCCGGTCATCGAAGATTTCGAGATGCCCGCCATTCTGTGGGATTGCGGCACGCACCGCATCTTCGAGGAAAACGATTTCGACTACATCTACCGAACGGGTGATTTCACGCCGCCCAACAACGTGTCCATCGCACTGTACACGCTCAAGCACAACCCGGACATCAAGACGATCGCCGGCATCAACCCCGATTACGCATTCGGGCGCGACAACTGGGAATCCTTCAAGACGGCAATGGAAGCGCTCGATCCCGACATCGAGGTGGTGGCCGAGCTCTTTCCCAAGCTGGGCTCTTCCGACTATTCCAGCGAAATCTCGCGGCTCTCGGCGCTGCGCCCCGACATCGTGTTTTCCACCCTCTGGGGGGGCGACATGAACACGTTCATCAAGCAGGCCGCATCCCGTTCACTGTTCAACAACAGCACGCTGGTATCGTCCAATGGCGAATCAGCCCTGCAGGAACTCGGTGATGCCTTCCCCGAAGGCGCGATCATCGGTGCACGCGGCGACAGCTGGTTCCTGGGGCCACGTACGGCGAACAACCCCGAACATACCAAGTTCGTGGAAGACTTCAAGGCCAAGACGGGGCACTATCCGATTTTCCCGGCCTATCACATGGCCCAGTCGGTCACGGCCCTCGAGCAGGCGCTCGACAAGGGCTGGGATGGCACCCCTGAAAATCTCAAGAAGGGCTTCCTCGCAGGCATGGATGGCCTGGTGCTGGACAACTTCACGGGCCAGCTGGCGATACGGCCCGACCACCAGGCGATCGAAGACCAGATCATCGGCGTCACGGTCAAGTCGCCCGATTACAGCTTCCCGATCCTCGAACAGATGACATATATCCCGGCCGAACTCATCACGCCGCCGGTGGGTACCACCACGGCCGAGTGGGCCAAGACGCTGTCGCCCAAGCTGCTCGATGAAGTCACCATCGCGAAGTAAGGTCGTATGCTGCACCGGGGCACGCCGTGCCCCGGTGTGCCGTATTCCGGTGCATGACGCCCCGGCGCACGGCATGCGCAGCCGGGGGGCCGCACCGGTACAGGCTGTCGGCGCCGAACGCCGAGCAGGCGCCGGGGTGTGGCGCCCGCTACCCGGTGTGGGGCCGTGGTCGCTGGTATTCGTCATGTTTTCCGCTACAGGACCATCGTGAACCAGATCGCCTTGTTGTCGCTGCTCGACGGGATCGCCATGTCTTCGGTGCTGTTCCTGCTGGCGGTCGGCCTGAGCCTGATCTTCGGGGTGATGCGCATCCTGAATATCGCCCATGGCGGGTTCTATGCCATCGGGGCCTATGGCGCCTCGCTGCTCGGGCAGTATCTGATCGGCCCGTCGGGTAGCTGGCTGAATTTCATCGTGCTGCTGCTGGTGGCCGTGGTGGCCGGCATCATCCTGGGCTGGATCGTCGAGCGGCTGGTGCTGGCCCGAATGTACGGCAAAGAGCACGTGCTGCAGATCCTGAGCACGTTCGCGGTGTTCATGATCCTCGAAGACGGCCAGAAGCTGCTGTTCGGAGTGCGGCCCTACTTCTATGATGCGCCGCTGGTACTGATGGGCACCATCGATGTCGCCGGCATCTTCTACACGCGCTACCAGCTGGTTTTCCTGCCGCTGGTGGCACTGCTGGTGCTGGCGAGCCTGATGCTGTTCTTCAGGCGTACGCAAACAGGGAAAATCATCGAGGCGGTGATCGAAGACACCGAGATCTCGTCCACGCTGGGCATCAATACCCGGAAGATCTATACCTACACCTTCATTCTGGGTACGTTTCTGGCCTGCCTGGCCGGCGCGCTGGCTTCGCCCTCGACCTCGATCGTGCCCGGCATAGGCGCCGAGGTGATCGTGCTGTCGTTTGCCATTGTGGCCACGGCTGGCCTGGGCAATTTCTTCGGCACGGCACTCACCTCGCTGATCATCGGTCTGGCGTATTCCGCCAGTGTGTACATGTACAGTGAATTCACCAATGTGATCCCCTATCTGGTCATGGCCCTGATCCTCATCGTCAAGCCCTATGGGCTGTTCGGCAAGAAAGAACTGGCACGGCTGTGAACAATGGCGCTCGATGAATCATGAAGCTCAACTCCGAAAACCTCGCCCTGCTGCTGGTGATCGCCGTGCTGGCGCTGGTGCCGCTGTTCGACATCTCGCTGCGCGCCATCCTGCTGCTGGCGGTGAGCATGGCGTTCCCGGCGCTGGGGCTGGGCCTGCTGCTGCGCTCGGGCCAGGTGTCCTTTGGCCATGCCCTGTATTACGCGATTGGCGCCTACACGGTCGCGGTGGCCCAGAAGCAGCATGTCACCGACGTGTTCCTCACCCTGGTGCTGGCGCTCGCCGCGAGCATGGTGCTGGGGCTGATCCTGGGATCCATTCTGTCCAGATACCGCGGGATCTTCTACGGCATGCTGAACCTGGCCTTTTCCATGGTGGGCTTCACGCTGCTGCTCAAGCTCTACGACATCACCGGTGGCAGCGATGGCAAGGGGATTCTGCGGCCCACGTTCCTGGGCCACAAGTTCAGCAACCCGGACACCGCCTGGGCCATCTATTATCTGGCCGTGGTGGTTCTGGTGCTGGGCATCCTGTTTCTTGAGAAATACATGCGTTCGGCACCCGGCTCGGCGCTGGGGGCGATCCGTACCAACGAAACGCGCCTCGAATACCTGGGTCGTTCCGCCCGCCAGGTGTTTCTGGCCGGGCATGTGATCTCGGCCGGGTTTGCGGGGGTGGGCGGCATGATCATCGCCTACAGCACCAGCCACGTCACGCCCGAGCTCGCCTACTGGACGCTCTCGGCCGAATTCCTGATCGTGGCCATCTTCGGCGGGGCCGGCAGCTTCACGGCGATCAGCATAGGGGCGCTGGCCTTCGTGCTGCTGCGCAACCTGATCAGCAGCTACGTGGTCGATGCCTGGCAACTGATCCTGGGCATCATCCTGCTGGGTATCATCATGTACATGCCTGACGGCCTGTGGACGCTGTTTCGCAGGAAGCCGGGCGCCCGATCCCCCTAGCCCCGCCGAGCGCCCCGGCCGCCGGCACCGACCGGGTTCCCGACCCGCATGCACCCCATCACCGATCGTCGCCCTTGTCTGCCATGACCACCACATCCGACACCACCGCAACCGTTCTGCTCGAAGCGTCCCACATCTCGGTGCGCTTCGGCGGGGTCACGGCGGCCGACGACATCAACCTGACGGTGCGCCAGGGCGAGGTGCTGGGGGTGATCGGCTCGAACGGCTCGGGCAAGAGCACGTTCCTGAACCTGTGCACCGGCTATATTCGCCCGGCCGCCGGCGCCATCCGTTTCCGGGGCCAGCCGATCACCCACTTGTCGCCGCGCGCCATCACGCGTCTGGGCATTGCCCGCGCGTTCCAGCATCCGCAGCTGTTTCTCGACAAGACAGTGCTCGAGAGCATCGTGCTCGGGGTGGCCTGCCGCAACCGCTTCTGGAGCCTGCGCACGGTGTTCCAGCCTGATTACCGCCGCAAGGCCGATACGATCGTGGATACTTTCGGGCTGGGCGACTACGCGAACATAGTCAACAGCGAACTGCCCGAAGGGGTGAAGAAACTGTCGGATATCGCCCTGGCGATGGCGCTGGAGCCCAGCCTGCTGCTGCTCGATGAACCCACCAGCAGCGTGAGTTCGGCCAACAAGTTCGTCATCATGGACACGCTGATGCCGATCCTGCGCGACAGCGGGGTTACCGCCATCATCGTCGAACACGACATGGAGATCGTCGAGCGCTACATGGACCGGGTCGTGGCCTGGGACAGCGGGCAGATCATTGCCGAGGGCGCGTTTGCCGACATCATGCACAACGAAGACGTGCGCCAGAGGGTGACAGGATAAGCCGCCATGACCCGTTTATCGTTCGAGGCCGTCGATGTCGCCATCCATACCAGCCAGATCCTGCGCCATATCGACATGACGCTGCAGGCAGCGGAAACCGTGGCTCTGATCGGCCGCAACGGCGCGGGCAAGACCACGCTGCTGCGCACCATCATGGGGCTCACCCAGGTCACCGCGGGCCAGGTGAGCTTCGATGGTCAGCCCATGCATCAGCTGCCGGTTCATGCCCGGGCGGGCCTGGGCATTGGCTATGTCCCCGAAGATCGCCGCCTGATCGGCAAGTTCACGGTCATGGACAACATCCGCCTGGGGGCCTGGGCGAACCAGATGCGCACGACCGATTTCGAGCAGACCTTCGCGCGTATCTGCCAGTCACTGCCGGACATCCCGAACCTGACGCAGCGCATCGCCGGTGAACTCTCGGGTGGCCAGCAGAAAATGGTGGCCCTGGCACGGGCGCTGGTCTGCGGCACGCGCCTGCTGCTGCTCGACGAGCCCTTCCAGGGCCTGGCCCCGGCGGTGGCCAAGCGCTACGCGGAAAGCCTGACCGGCCTGCGCACCCGGTACCCGGACCTGACCATCCTGATCGCCGAATCCAACCCGAGCCTGCTGGTCGAGATGGCGGATCGTGCCTACGTGATCGAACGCGGCGAGGTCAGCGTGGCGCCGCTGCAGGCCGCCGTCGCCACGCCTGGGGCCAGGGGCCCCGGTACAGGCCTCGTGGGCGCCTGACAGCGGCGCTGAACCCGGCACGCCAATGACCCCGGGCTGCAGCACGCGGCGTATGATGATGGGGTCACCCATTCTGATGCGGAGCCATCATGCCCAAGCTCGAGACCCGACTGACCCGAACCTTCAATCTTCAGTATCCGATTCTTTCCGCACCCATGGCGTTTGCCGCCGGGGGCCGGCTCGCGGCGGCAGTGAGCCGCAAGGGCGGGCTGGGCATCATAGGCGGGGGCTACGGTGATCCGGCCTGGCTCGAAGAGCAGTTCGCCCTGGCGCAAGGGGTGCCGGTAGGTGTGGGCTTCATCACGTGGTCCCTGCGCAAGTCGCCGTCCATGCTGACCGACGTGCTCAAGCATCGGCCGGTGGCGGTGATGCTGTCCTTCGGCGACCCGCGGCCCTTCGTGGACGAGATCCGCGCAGCCGGCGCCCGCATCATCTGCCAGTGCCAGAACATGGGGCACATCATGGATGCGGCCGACATCGGCGCGGATGTGATCGTGGCCCAGGGCAGCGAGGCCGGCGGGCACGGCGCGGTGCGCGGCACGATGACGCTGGTGCCCGAGGCCGCCGACTATATCCGCGCGACCGCGCCCGACAGCATTCTGGTGGCAGCCGGCGGCATTGCCGACGGCCGCGGCCTGGCGGCCGCGCTGATGCTGGGGGCCGAAGGCGTGCTCATGGGCACGCGCTTCTGGGCCTCGTCCGACTCGCTGGTGCACGACGGGCACCGCGCGGCGCTGCTCGAGGCCGATGGCGATGGCACGATCCGCACGCAGGTGGCCGACATCGCACGCCAGATCGCCTGGCCGATCGAGTTCACGGCGCGCATCAGGCAGAATGCCTTCACGCGCCGCTGGCACGGCCACGAAGACGCGCTGCGCAAAGAGGCCGCCACCGTGGGGCCGATCTACCGCAAGGGGTTTGCCGAGGGCGACGCAGAGCAGACCGGGGTGTTCTTTGGCGAAGCCGCCGGCCTGATCCACTCGATCGAATCGGTCGACACGCTGATCGAGCAGATCAACCAGCAGGCCCTGGATTGCCTCGCAGGGCCTGCCACCCGGCTTACTTCAGACAGGCCTTGAGCTTGTCGAGGTCGGGGCCATCGGGCGAGCGCCCGAGGTTGAAGGGCGCCGAGGCCTCGCGCCAGCCCTTGTAATCGGCCAGGTACTGCACCTGGCTGGTATACACCTTGGCCGCCAGCGGGCCGCTGCAGGCGACTTCGACCATGACTTCGTTCGAGATGTTCTGGATGGTGGCCAGGGATTCGTCATCCATGCGGTTGATCTCGATGCCGGCGTCGGCGAACGTCTGGTAGCCGTCGATGGCGCGCTTCTCGGTGTACGACATGGACCACAGCAGATTGGCGTCGGCGGCGATCTTCAGCTTGGCCTGGGTCTCGGGCGAGAGCTTGTCCCAGGCCTCTTTGTTGATCATGACCCCGAACATGGATGAAGACTGGTGCCAGCCGGGCGTGGCCCAGTATTTGGTGACCTGGTGCAGGCCAGCGGACACGTCGACGTTGGGGGTGGAGAATTCGGCCCCGTCGATGACGCCGCGTTCGAGGGCCTGGTAGAGTTCCTGGCCGGCCATGGAGACCTGGTTGCCGCCCAGGCGCTCGAGCACCTTGCCCTGCTCGAGGCCGGACAGGCGCAGCCGCTTGCCTTTCAGGTCGTCGAGATTGCGCACGGGCTGGAGCGTGCGGAAGCCGGATTCGTTGTTGGTCACCCCGTACGGCAGGTAGACCATGCCGTATTTGCCATAGACCTCGTTGAAGAGTTCGTCACCGCCCCATTCCTTGATCCAGTTGATGTAGTCAACCGCATTGAACAGGCTGGTGTGCGTACCCAGCGGCGAGAAGGCCGGGTCGCGCCCGGCCCAGTAGCCGGGCCAGTCGCCCGCGGCCTGGATGGTGCCGGACTCGACCGCGCCGAACACTTCGCCCGACGGCACCAGCGAACCGCCCTCGAAGAAGTCGATCTTCAGTTCGTCGCCAGCGAGCTGGTTGGCCAGGTCGACCCAGTGCTTGTCGAGTTGCATCAGTTCGAGCGACGATGGCCAGGTGCTGGTCATGGTCCAGGTCTGTTTCTGGGCCACCGCCGGGGTCGCGAACACGGCGGACACCACCAGTGTGGACAGTATGCTTGCAGACAATTTCATTGCCAGTCTCCTTGGAAAGCAGTCGCGTTCGGATAGGGTGCGACACACCCGCTTTGAAACCGGCACGGGCTATTTGACGTACAGCCTGTCGGGCAGCCAGGTCGCCAGTTCCGGGAAAAACGCCAGGACAAGACTCATGAAGATGATGATGAGGATGAAGGGCACCACGCCCACGATGATGTCGGCCATGCGCACCTCGGGCGGTGCGATGGCGCGCATGTAGAACAAGGCGTAGCCGAAGGGCGGCGTGAGAAACGAGGTCTGCAGCACCACGGCCATGAGGATGATGAACCACAGCATGCTGATGCCGAGTTCCTGGATCAGGGGCAGGAAAATGGGAAACGACAGCAGCACGATCCCGGTCCAGTCGAGGAAGCAGCCGAGCACGAAGATAATGAGCATCATCACCGTGAGCAGCATCCAGGGCGCCATATCGAGCCCGCGCATGAGCGACTGCACGGCCGACAGGCCCCCGGTGATATTGAACACGCCGGTGAATGCCGTGGCCCCGACGACGATGAACAGGATCATGGCCGAGGTGCGCCCGGTTTCGTAGACCGCGCCAAAGAAGGTCTTCCAGCGGAACTTGCCGCGCACGATGACGATCAGCAGCGCGAGCAACACGCCCACGGCCGAGGCCTCGGTGGCCGTGGCGATACCGGCCAGCATGGTGCCCAGCACCCCCAGGATGAGCAGCAGCGGTGGTGCGGCCTCGACCAGCAGCATGACATACAGGGCCTTGTTGCTGATGCGCTCGTCCAGTTGCACGGCAGGCGCCATGTCCGGGCGAAAGCGCGCGAGCAGCAGCACATACAGGGCATACATGAGGCCCAGCATGACGCCGGGGATCAGGGCGCCGGCAAACAGCTCGCCCACCGAGAGCGGTGAGTAGCTGGCCATGAGGATGAGCATGATCGAGGGCGGGATGAGGATGCCCAGACAGCCCGAGGCGGCGATGACCCCGGCGGTCAGCCGCTTGTCGTAGCCATAGCGCAGCATGGGCCGCATGGCCATCACGCCGGTGACGGTGATCGAGGCGCCAATGATGCCGGTGGTGGCGGCGAGCAGGATGGAAATCAGCACCACGGCCAGCGCCAGGCCGCCGCGCACGCGCGCCATCAGCAGGCGCAGGGCCTCGAACATCTTGTCGGTCACGTCGGAATCCGACAGGAAGCGCGCCATGAGGATGAACAGCGGGATGGCGATGAGGGTGAAGTTGTCGAGCACTTCGCCGAAGATGCGGTTGACGACGATGCCCAGCACCATGGGCTTGCCGGCGATGAAGGCGCCCAGCACGGCGGTGCCGCCCAGCACGAAGGCCAGCGGATGGCCCATGAACAGGCCGACCACTAGCAGGCCGGCCATGATGAGCGCAAGATATTCAGGCGACATGGTCGGCAGCCTTGGAGGTGAGCAGCTTGATGAATTCTGCGATGCCCTGCAGCAGGAGCAGCAGCGCGGCGAGCGCCATGGCGATCTTCAGGGGATAGACCGGCAGCTGGACCGAGCCGTAGGTGAGTTCGCCCTGCGTCCAGGAGCGCAGGGCGAACTCGTAGCTTTTGCTGAAGAAGACCCAGGCAAAGGGAAAGAAGAAGATCGGATAGCCGAGGATCTCGACCCAGCGACGCACCGCCGGCGACATTTTCTCGATGAGCAGGTCGACGCGCACGTGCGCCTTGTGGCGCAGCGCGTAGCCGCCCAGCATGATGAAATAGAAGCCGTAGAGCTGCTTGGTGACATCAAAGCCCCAGCGCGTCGGTGCATGAAACACGTAGCGCATGATCACGTCGAAGATGATGAGCACGGCGAACACGACGGCCACGAAGGACACCAGCCGGCCCACCACTTCGTTGGTCTGGTCGATCAGACGGACAAGCATAGGTGCCCCCCTTATGCAGTATCATTTATATGCATTTTGAATCGAATGATACCGTTACAATCGAAGAATGATGCGTGAATTCAGCAACTTTGCGGGAAAACCCCTGTAACAGGGCGCCCGACCGGGAGGCCGGACATGCTGCAGATTCAGGAAGACTGGACCGTAGACCGGGCGGTGCGGGCAGCAGCCGCGCGCTATGCCGATGCGCCGCTGCTGGTCGTGCCCGCACACCCGCAACGCAGCTATCACCCGCAGGGCTGCACGCTGACGTTCGCGCAGGCGGCCGGGCGCATGCTGGCACTGGCGGCACGCTACGAAGATGCGGGCTACGGCTTTCCCCATCGCATCGGGCTGTTCCTGGCCAACCGGCCCGAGCACATCGAGCACAAGCTGGCGATGAACAGCCTCGGCATCTGCTGCGTGCCCATCAACCCCGACTACCGGGCCAACGAACTGGTCTACCTGGTCGAGCACTCGCAGCTGGATCTGATCCTCACGCACGATGACAGCCTGGGTTTCGTGCGCCAGTGCCTGGCCGAAAGCCGCCACCAGCCGCCGGTCATCACGCTGGCGCAGTTCGAGCAGGCCCTGCCCCCGGCCCGCCGGGCACGCGAAGCCACCCGCGCCACGCACGACACCCCGGCCAGCATCCTGTACACCTCGGGCACCACGGGCCGCCCCAAGGGCTGCGTGCTGTCGCACCGCTACGAACTGGCCTCGGGCGACTGGTACGCGCGCCAGCGGGGGCTGGTCAGCATCCGCCCGGGCCTGGAACGCCTGTACAACCCGCTGCCGCTGTTTCACGTGAACGCCTCGATCCTGTCGTTCTACTGCATGCTGCTGACGGGCAACTGCCAGATCCAGCCCGAACGCTTCCAGGTATCGCGCTGGTGGCAGGATGTACGCGATTGCCGGGCCACCATCGTGCACTATCTGGGGGTGATCATCCCCATGCTGCTCAAGCAGCCCGAAAGCGCGCTCGATCGGCAGCATTCGGTGCGCCTGGGCTACGGCGCCGGGGTCGAGCCCCAGCTGCATGCGGTATTCGAGGAACGCTTCGGTTTTCCGCTGGTCGAGATCTGGGGCATGACCGAGATGGTGCGTACGCTCAGCGATCACCACGCGCCACGCAAGCGCGGCACGCGGGCCTTCGGGCGCGCAATGCCCGGCCTGGAAGTGCAGGTGGTGGATGCCGAAGACCGTCCGGTGGCCGACGGCACGCCAGGCGAGATGGTGATCCGCTATTCTGCGGCCACGCCGCGCAAGGATTTTTTCTCGTGCTACCTGGACAACCCGCAGGCCACCGAACAGGCCTGGCGCAACGGCTGGTTCCACACGGGCGACGTGGTCACGCGGGATCCAGATGGCATGCTGCATTTCCTGGACCGCGACAAGAACATCATCCGGCGCGCGGGCGAGAACATCGCCGCCGCCGAGGTCGAGGCCCTGCTCCTGCTGCACCCCCGGGTGCAGCAGGTGGCGGTGCTGGCCGTAGCCGACGAAATCCGCGAAGCCGAGGTCCTGGCCTGCGTGGTGCTCAAGCCGGATGCAGGCCCGCCACCGGATACGCCAGCCGAGCGCGAACGCCTGGCCCGCGAGCTGTTCGATTTCTGCCACCGCCAGCTGGCCTATTACAAGGCGCCCGGCTGGTGGTGGTTCACCGATCAGATCCCGACCACGGGCACCCAGAAGATCCAGAAACACCGCATCTTCCCGCCTGGCAGCGACCCGCGCGGCCAGCCGGGCATGGTAGACCTGCGCGCGCTGAAGAAGCGCGCGGGCTGAAGAAGCGCGCGGGCTGATCGAAAGCCCCGCAAACCCCGTTCTTCACGAGGGGCAGATGCCAACCCGGGGCGATTGCACGCGGGCCTGGCGGCGCGCCGGTGATTGCATACGGGCTCGGCCGTCCGCCGGCATTACCGCGCCCGCAGCCCGACGCCAGCGGCCTGCTGCGCAACGTGCCGCAGGTGGCGCTGCAGATCCGGGGCCAGCCCAGCCGTTCTGAATGTCCGGACGCCAGGCCTCAGCGCTTAATTCAGGGCCAAACAAGAAATTTAATACGGACAATTCAGTGAGACTTCGCCGTCGAATCTCTTTTGCCGCACAGCGTGCATATCGCAATCGGCTGGGTCCAAGCAGGCACCATCGATACGGACCATAAACCAAAAATTGAGAGTCGACGTGATGGAATCCGGAGGCACTGCCAGCATGAAGGGCGCGTGATCCGATGCAGATTCTATTTGACAGGACAAGTAGTCTTCTTTATATTGTCCATACAATTGATACGTACCGCACGTCACTCAACGACGATTCATTCACGAATTCACACTATGGACCAGACAGGCTCAGATCTCTTTGGGGCTCCCATCTCAAGCCAGATCGCTGCGTTCGCTGCCGATCTATCTTTTGACCATGTTCCCCCGAAGATAGTGGACCATGCCCGCAATCTGATGCTGGATGCAGTGGGTTGCGCACTCGCCGCACAGCCGGAAGACTTCACGCAACGCTACATTGATGCCATCACAGAACTGAGCGGCGTAAAAACTGACGGCGCCGGTTGTGCCATCATCGGCCAATCCCTGCGTTTGCCGATGCGGGATGCGGCGTTGCTCAATGGTGTACTGGCGCACGGGCTCGACTTCGATGACACACACATCACGGGTATTGCACACCTGAGTGCGGCGGTACTGCCGGCGGTAATGGCGCTTGGCGCCCAGAATGCCGTGTCGGGTCAACGTATGCTGCACTACTATATCCTCGGCCTCGAGATCGGCTCCCGACTCGCTTCTGCAGCCCCAGGCCTTTTTCATGAATGCGGCTTCCATCCAACGGTGACCGTTGGTGTATTTGCCGCCGCTGTTGCATGTGCCGGGCTGCTGGGTCTGGACAGGCAGGGGCTCGAACGCGCACAAGGATTTGCACTTTCCATGGCTGGAGGCACGCTCCAGTTCGTCGAGGACGGCGCCTGGACCAAACGCATGCATCCCGGCTGGGCGGCCAGTTCGGGCATTGCATGTGCAATCATGGCACGCCAACCGATTCCAACACCTCACAAAGTCTACGAGGGCCGCTTCGGCCTGTATCGTGCCTTTCTGGGGGCATCCAACATGGCTCGAGTCCATCTCGATCAAATCACTGCCGATCAAGGCTCCACATGGCAGTTGATGAGCATCGGCGTAAAGCCTTTTCCTGTCTGCCATTTCAACCACGGCTGTGCCGATGCCGCGATTGCACTGCATGGCCGAATGGCGCGCAGTGGCCTGAAGGTACAGGCCATCCGCCGCATCGAGGCCCGCGTGCCCCACGGCGTGATGTCGTCCGTCTGCGAGCCAGTCGATATCAAGCGCACCCCGTCATCGGATTATGAAGCCAAGTTCAGCATGCATTATGCCGTGGCCTGCGGCCTTCTACGTGGACATCTCGGGCTGGCAGATCTCGCACCCGACGCAGTGCGTGATCCAGATGCCAGGGCGCTGATGCAGCTGATTGATTGCACGCCGGATCCGTCCACCACCTTCCCCCGTCATTTCACAGGAGAAGTCAGGGTGTTCTTTGACGATGGCACGACGCTCGTCCATCGTGAAGCCATCAATCGCGGCCATGCAGACCGTCCCATGGACGGCGCCGAGATTCGTGCCAAATTTCGGGCAAATGCCGGGCTTTCATTTCCAGGCGAACGTGTCCAGGCGCTTGAAGAATCCATCCTGTCAATCGATGTCCAAAGTGATGTCCGGGCCCTGGATACTCTCTTGACCGCCCTTCCGTTCCCGCATGTTTCCAATCAGGGTACCTTCTCATGAATCACGCTTCGATGCCTGACAACCCCGGATCGCACCGGACACCTCCATTGGCCGGCATGCGTATCCTTGCCGTTGAACAGTATGGCGCCGGTCCATTTGGCACCTCTTACCTGGCTGATCTCGGAGCAGAAGTGATCAAGATAGAAAACCCGACCGGCGGAGGTGATGTGGGGCGCTACGTCGGCCCCCATTTCTTCGGCGCTCAAGACAGCCATTTCTATCAAACCTTCAATCGCAACAAGCGCAGCCTGACACTCGATCTGAAACAGCCCGAAGGCCTGCGCATCTTTCAGCGTCTGGTGACGCAGGCCGACGCGGTAATCAACAATCTGCGCGGCGATTTGCCCGCAAAACTCGGTTTGACCTATGAAGCACTGAAAGACTTCAATCCGCGCATCGTCTGCACCCACCTGTCTGCTTATGGTCGCGAGGGTTCGCGGGTTTCCTGGCCTGGGTACGATTATCTGATGCAAGCCGAAGCCGGCCATATGATGTTGACGGGCGAACCGGATGGCCCCCCAACCCGCTATGGCCTCTCCATTGTCGACCTGATGACCGGGCTGGTCGCTGCGTTCGGCCTGCTGGCGGCCATCTGCAGCGCACGCGAAACCGGAGTCGGCACCGATGTCGATACATCGCTATTCGACGTCTCCATCCACAACCTCAACTATCCGGCGACCTGGTATCTGAATGCGGGTGCAATCACTGATCGAGCGCCACGCTCTGGCCATCCCAGCCTGGTACCCAGCCAGTTGTTCCCCACGGAAGATGGCTGGATCTTCGTGATGTGCAACAAAGAGAAATTCTGGCCGCTGCTCTGCCACGCTCTCGGCCGGGAGGCGTGGGCAACTGATGAGCGATTCCGCACATTCCAGGACCGACTGCAGAATCGCCAGGCACTGACCAGTCTGCTGGATTCGGTGTTCATGACAGCGTCAACTGCGCAATGGATGAAGCGGCTGTCAGGAACGATCCCCATCGCGCCCGTGCTCGACATACAAACCGCCCTTGAAGCCGAGTTCATCAAGGAACGGAATATGGTGCAACGTTTCGAACGAACGGATGGCCAGGACATGCGCCTGCTGTCAAACCCCATTCGATTCAGTGATACAGCCCTGCCCAGAAAGGAGGCACCTGCTCTTGGTGCGGATAATCTCGAATTGCTGCATGAGGCTGGATTTTCTCATGAAGAGATAGAAGAGTTCCGCGCCAGGAAAATCATCACGACCTAGAACCTTCTAATGCAAGGCAGCCCAATGCCCCAACAATCCAACGCAGTCCTGACCCCCCGGTCCCTGCTGTTCGTTCCCGGCGACCGTCCAGAACGATTCGACAAGGCCAGGCAATCAGGGGCCCATGCCACCATCCTGGATCTCGAAGACGGTGTATCGACCGAAAAAAAGGACTTTGCTCGTTCAGCCGTAACGGATTATCTGGCGAAAAGCGCGGATTGCATCGTTCGAATCAATGGCGTCGAAACTGAGTGTTTCAGGCAGGACCTGGCCATGCTGCGCAGATCACCGCCTCTGGCGATCATGCTGCCCAAGGCTGAAGACGTGGATGCTATCGAAGCGCTCGCCACCATCCTGGGCAGTTCGATGCCCATCATTGCGCTTATCGAGACGGCCAAAGGCCTGACCAATTGCCGGACGTTGCTTGCGTGTCCACAAGTGACCCGGCTTGCCTTCGGTTCGGTCGATTTCATGCTGGATCTGGGCATAGAGAACGACGGCCTCGGGCTGCTCTCGGCTCGTTCTGAACTTGTTCTCGCTTCGCGCATTGCCGGTCGCCCGGGCCCCATCGACGGTGTCACTGTCGCACTGGAAGACGAGGCGGCCCTCACCGCCAGTACCGTCCGAGCGCGACAGATGGGGTTCACAGGAAAGCTGTGCATCCATCCCCGGCAAATCGACATCGTCAACACATGCTTCCAGCCGCCTCAGACCGAAATCGAGTGGGCCCGGCAAATCCTGGTGGCGGTTGAAAAAAACGAACAGATCGGCGCACTGCGCGTAGACGGCAAACTGGTAGACCGGCCGATCATCGAACGTGCACGACGACTGATGGACCAAACAGGAGAGGCAATACCATGCAGGCATTCAAAACAATAGGCAAACAGCATTACCGGGAGTCCTTTGGGCGCCACTACGAGGAATTCGAAGTGGGTGACATCTATGAACATCGTCCGGGGCGCACCATCACGGAAACCGACAATATCTGGTTCACCCTGTTGACCATGAACACACATCCCATGCATTTCGATGAGGAATATGCCAAAGCCAGCGAATTCGGCAAATGCATCATTTGCAGCCCATTGACCATCGCCCTGATGGTCGGCATGAGCGTCAGCGACGTGAGCCAGAAGGCCATCGCGAATCTGGGTTGGACTGACATCCGTTTGACCCATCCACTATTCGCAGGCGATACCTTATACGCAGCCTCTGAGGTCATGGCCAAGCGCGAATCCACTTCTCGACCCAATGCGGGCATCGTCACCGTCCAGACCATCGGCACAAATCAGCACGGGAAAGCCGTCTGCACCTTCAGTCGTACGATGCTGATAGCAAAAAAAGGCCATAGCGTAGAAGACCAAGTCAATTACTGAACCTGTCGGGATCCTGTATGACCATGAATTTCAACCATGATGAGCAGCAGGCATTTGTGGATGCCGTCGAGACGTGGGTTCACAAAGAATTGAAACCCGTTGCGCGCAAATTCGACCTGGCCGACGAATACCCACACGAAATCGTCGAGCAGATGAAGGAAATGGGGCTTTTCGGCGCGACGATCAGCCAGCAATATGGTGGATTGGGCCTTTCTGCCTGGACTTATGCACAGATCGTGATCAAGGTCGCGTCCGTGTGGATGGCGCCCTGCGGCATCTTCAACTCGCATCTGATCATGGCATCTGCCATAGAACGCAATGGTACGGAAGAACAGAAACGGGCATACCTGCCCCGCATGGCCAGTGGTGCGTATCGTGGCAGCATCGGTCTGACAGAACCCAATGCCGGGACAGACCTGCAGGCAATCCGTACGATTGCAAGACGTATTGGCGACCACTACGAGGTCAATGGTGCCAAGACCTGGATCACCAACAGCATGCATGGCGACGGCACGCTGCTTCTCGTAAAAACAAGCCCTGATGCAAAGCCTGCACATTCCGGCATGAGCCTGCTGATCGCCGACAAGGGCCCTGGTTTCACCGTAGTGGGGAAGCTGAAAAAAATGGGCTACCGTGCGATTGACACGTGCGAGCTGACATTCGTCGACTATCACGTGCCCTGTACCAAGCTGTTGGGGGGGGTGGAAGGGCGAGGATTTGCCCAGGTTGCTGGCGGGCTGGAACTGGGGCGAATCAATGTGGCCGCAAGAGGCGCTGGAATTGCTGAAGGCGCCTTGAAATTGGCCCTGGCCTATGCCCAGGAGCGAACCGCCTTTGGCAAGCCGATCTGCCAGCACCAGGCCATACAGCTCAAGCTTGCAGACATGGCCACCCGTGCAGAAGCCTCGAAACTGTTGATTCAGCAAGCCGCAACGAAATTCGATCGCGGTGAACGCTGCGATCTCGAGGCTGCCATGGCCAAGCTGTCGGGCTCGGAAGCAGGTGCCTTTTGCGCAGAAGAAGCCATGCGCATCTTTGGCGGCTACAGTTATTCAGTGGAGTACGAGATCGAACGCTATTACCGCGATGCCTTGTTGATGTGCATTGGCGAAGGAACAAACGAAATACTGCGGCAGGTGATTGCCAGGCAACTGGTGGCACGCAACAAGATTTGAACATGCGATTCACTGTCCGGGCACCGCCCGGGCGCATGAACGCATACGGTATTTGAATCATCCAAAATTTCGAGGTCAATATCAGATGAATGTGCATGATTTGGTTGGCAAAACATTGCGGGATCTGGGCGTCGATACAGTCTTCGGCGTCATGGGCGAAGTCAACATGTACGTCATGTATCGCTTCGTTGCCGAGGGCGGCAAGTATGTCAAAGCAGCTTCCGAGGCAGGCGCCACGCAGATGGCCCTGGGATATTCCAGCACGTCAGGGCGCGTGGGGGTTGCGACGACGACTTGCGGGCCTGGTTTCACGAACACAATGACATCATTGATTGAAGGGGTCAGGGCCCATCACCCCATGGTCTTGCTGACAGGCCAGGGCAGAGATGATCTGCGCGGCTACATGCAGTCTGTCGATCAGCGCGCATTTGCGATTGCAGCGGGCGCCGGCTTCGAGAGCCCGGACAACATGCACGACGTCCAGGCCAGCCTGGTGCGCGCGTTTCAAAGAGCGTATTCGGAAAAACGCCCCATAGTCCACGAACTGCCACCGTACAATCTATTTGCGGCGGCAGACATTCCGTACAGGCAATACACCCTGAAACTGCAGCAGACAAGCATCGCACTTGAGCCCGGAGAGGCGTGGGATCAGGCCATCGGGATCATCGCCACTGCCCGACGCCCCATCATCCTGATGGGCCACGGCGCCGTCATGGAAGATGCCACGCAAGAACTGCTGGCGCTGGCGCAACGGATCGATGCACCCATCATGACGACATTGCGCGCCAAGGATCATGTCCATGGCGCACCCGGTTACCTGGGTCTGATGGGTATCTCGTGCAGAACCGAAGCCATCGATGCCATCCTGGCCAGCGATTGCATCATTTCGTTTGGCGCCAGTCTCAATACGTACACCACGGGCGAAGGGGCCTACCTGAACGACAAGCGAATTGTATGCTTCAACAACATGAGCCTCGATGTGGGAAAATATGTCGTTCCTGACGTAACCCTCACTGTTGGCCTGAAATCGGCCATCAACTACATCATTCACTGGCTGGACGAGGCGGAGGTAGAAGGCTCGGGCTTTGCCCAGGAAGAGGTGGTGATCCGGGCGCAGGATGCCATCCGGCTGCCCCGGACATTGCAAAATCCGGAATTCAATGAACCTGGCTTTCTCACCTACGACAAAGCGATGCAGGTCATTGACGAAAGCCTGGGCGCAAGGATCCTGGTAACCGAAGGTGGACGCTACAAGTACAGTGCCTGGCACAATATTTTTGTCGACGATGCCCGCGACTTCATACCCAGTCTGAGTTATGGCTGCATAGGCATTGGCCTTGGCCATGGGGTCGGTGCCGCATTGGCCAAGCCGGACTCGACGGTGATCATCGTTGTTGGTGACGGCGGAATGATGAATGCAGGCATGGCAGAACTGCAGACCATCCAGAATGAACAGCTGAACGTGATCGTCGTCGTATGCAATGATGGAGCCTACGGTGCCGAGTATCACAAATTCATCGAGTGTGGGCGCGACCCCGATCTGACATTGATGAAACAGCCAAATTTTTCTGACATTGCAACCGCTTTGCGGGCCAGCAGCATAAAGGTTGAAAAAGTGGGAGACCTGCCACTCCTCAGGCAGAAGATGAAGGATTGGCAGGGCAAGGGGCTTCTGCTCATCGAGCTCGTGGTCGACACCCGCTCTTCCGAGTGATTGGCAAATACCCTCAGCGAGACAGATGCATGCGGTAATTGAATCGATCGCTGCGATGTATATTGTCGGCGACCTCAAGCAGCCGACCGCTGCCATCAAAATAGCGGCGGATTATCCTGAGGCCTGCATGGCATTCTCCTATGCCCAGCAAGGCAGCATCTTCGGTAGAGAAGATAACGCCTTGCAGTTCCTGTTCCACACGCTTGATGCGGACCTGGTACTCCTTTTCAAGCAGCGAATAAACCGCAATTCGCCGCTTGCGGAGCTTTTTCTCTATACCGCTCAGACGTGGATTGATGTACAGATGCGTCACGCAGAACGGTATCGAAGTTTCTGTGTCGCTGCGCACACCCGTGGCACACACCCAGGCCTCATCGGTAGGAAGCCCCAATCTGAGGGCTGTGGATTCTTCAACCAGTTCGCGCCGTATGTCAGAGAGGGTCAGCTCCGTGTGCTGTGCATACTGGAACAGATCCTTGATCGACGACAGATCCACGGTGTAACGGCTTTCATTCGGGGTTGCGATCACAATGGTGCCAACTCTCGGCCTCCGTACGACAAGGCCACGATCCACCAGAACCCGGATGGCCTCGCGCACGGTGAATCGGCTGAGATTCAGCTGTTTGCAGATCTCCATTTCGGTGGGCAACTGCGAACCTATCGGATACCGGCCATCGGCAATCGCGGCAGTAAATTGGCGTGCAAGTTGAGCATAACGTGGCTGTGCTGGATCAGGCATCTGATTTCCCTTGCCGATCATCGACGCAATATCATTGCCCTGGGAATGTTGCTCATCACCAGATTTTTGACTGGACGTGGTGTCCTTCATCAATCGTTCTATCATGCCTTTTCTCCAAATACACACCTTGCCCGCGCCCTGCTGCCATGCGGCCGATTTGCCTGAAATCGTTCGGGGGTCGATGCCACATGCGCTGCTGATTCATGAATTGGCCGGTCGTGCTGCCGCATGTATCGTCAGTACGACCGGCACCAGCCAGCCTGGGCTCACACCGGGGCATCCAGCGGGTGTTTACTTGGCCTTGGCCTGGAGATCCAGGATTTTGCCAACGGTTTGATTCCACGAGTCGGCGCACGCGTCACCACAGCGCTGCGCCCATTTCGGCAGCACCACGTTGAGCAATACTTCGCGCTTCAGTTCGACATCCTCATCGGACACCGGGATCAATTTCATGTCCGAAGCCGGGCCCTCTGAGCACGGGCCACCAGTATTGCACTGAATGCCCAGTTCATCTTCGCGCACATTCTGCTCATCAATGGCCTCTTCGAGCTTTCGAACCTGCTGCATCAGTATGGTCTGCTCTTCAGGCGAAAGCCTGTTCCAGGCATTGATATTCATGCCTTGAATGGAACTGGCCCAGCTGATCGGTAAATTGTACAGGTATTTCGCTGGTTGATTCCACTTTGCCTTGTAGCCGCCCAGCGTGCCTGTAATTGCACAATCCAGAACACCGGTGGCGAGCGCCTGCTGCACCTCGGCAAACGGCATGGGAATGCCGGTCGCACCAAAATAGCCGATGAAGTCCGCCTGTGAGGTGCCCCCAACCCTGATTTTCCGTCCTTTCAGATCAGCCAGACCCTTGAGATCGTCGCGACAGTACAATATCTGGCGTTGATACGACGTCAGCGCGAGAACCTTGACCTGATTGTCTTTTGCATAGAATTCCTCCAGAACGGGCCTGAATGCGTCAGTGACCTCGCGCAACTCGGCTATGGTAGACGTCAACCCGGGTAGGTCCGTGCCTTCATGAATGGGCGCGTCCCCCGCCAGGAACCCCATCACGGTATTTCCGACATCATAGGTGCCAAGCCGCAAAAGCCGGAACACTTCCTGGCCGGTCAGGCCCATTTCATTCCAGGGGCGAACCGTTGCTGTTACTGCGCCGCCCGTTGCCTCGGGGATCCATTCGGTCCAAAAGGGTGCTTCGATCTGGTTGTATTGCGTAGTGATGCCGAGGTTTCCGACTGCGGACAGCTCAACCTTGGGCATGTTCTCGGCCACGGCCGGGCGTGCAGCAACCAGCAGGCCTGCAACCGCAAATCCGATGGCGACAATGAAATTCTTGTTCATGGTGCGTCTCCTTTATTTCGGCCTATCACAACCTGCAGAATGCACGGATGCTCAGCCTGTGTTGAACAGTCTTGGCATCAAGAGGGCCAAGTCCGGAAAAAGAATCAGAAAGCCGATCATCACGAACATCATCAGCAAGAATGGCAAAGAGCCCAGCATGACATCCCTGAATGGCCCTTCGCCACGGATGGTCTGAACGACGAACAGGTTCATTCCGATCGGCGCAGTGATGAGCGCCGCTTCGATGAGGATGACGAACACCACGCCAAACCAGATCGGGTCATAGCCGATACTCTTGATGACAGGGACCACCAACGGCGTGGTTGCAATCATCAACGTGATGGTCTCGATAAAGCATCCGAGCACGAGATACAGAGCGATGATTGCCATCAGAACACCCAAGGGCGGCCATTCCAGGCCAGCCACTGACTGCACGATGACATTCGTCAGACCCAGTGTCGAAAGTACAAAATTCAGGAACAGCGCCGCCACGACAATCAGCAGAATCATCGAGGTCGTTTTCACGGTCGCCTCGAAAGTCCGCAACAGAACATCGATGGACAGGCGTCCGCGCATGAACGTGAATATCAGCGTGGCAACGACACCCAAGGACGCCGCTTCGGTGGGAGTAGCAAGGCCGGCATAGATCGATCCGACAACGAGCAGAAACAGCAGGAGAGGCGGACCCAGGTGTATCAAGCTGTGAATGCGCTCTTTCCAGCTGTATGCCCGGATCGGTGTACCGCCAAAGGCCGGTTTCATCATGCAGATGAAAGCAATGATGACTGAAAAGGAGGCAGCGAGCAGAAAGCCCGGTATGAACGAGGCAAGATAAAGTGCCGAAACGGACGTGTCCGACAAACTGCCGTAAAGGATCATGTTGATACTGGGTGGAATCAGGATGCCCAGTGTGCCCCCGGCAGCGATGGACCCAAGAAAAAGAGCCGGGTTGTAACCGTGCGTCCGCATGTTGGGAATCGACACTGTACCGATTGTTGCCGCTGTGGCCAGGCTGGAGCCAGACGTCGCCGCAAAAACCGCGGACGCAGCCACGTTGGTATGCATCAGGCCACCGGGGATCCTGCCCACCCATGCGTCAAGGCACTCGTACATTTTCTCGGTGAGGCCAGAACGCAGCAGCAACTCGCCCATCATGATGAAAAGCGGCACCGCCAGAAGCAGAAAATTCGTACTGGAACTCCACGCCAGTTCACCCAATGCCCTGAAGACAGGGAATGGGCTGTATAGTTCGGCAAGTACCGAACCCAGCAGGCCCAGCGCCACTGCCACGTGCAGGCTTGCCGCGATAAAAACGAGAAGAAGAACCAGGGCGACGAGTAACATGGACGCTCTCTTTTCATGACGGATGTTTCACAGGCCGTCGATCATCTGCTATTCATTCTTCGAATGATCCAGAGTAATTTCAGATTGATCAATTTCTTCCTGTAACGCCAACACTCCGATCTCACGCGATATCGCCTGTGGTCTTTTCCGGATCAAGTTGAGAACGGCTCGTGCGAACAACCAGACGGCAGTGATGGCAAACCAGGCCAGCCCGCCAAACCAAATGCCTTGCGGCAATGCCAGAGGCATTGCCAGCGTTGTATTGGAGTGGGAATTGATCGACCAGGAATACCAGACCGTCTGGAACGCAAACCACGCAAATACGACAGCAGTTCCGGCAAGTGTCAGTATTGCAGCGAGATCCAGACAGGCACGCATCCAGGGCTTGAACAATACGTAGACCACTTCAATACGTATATGCATGCGCGAGATCAGCGTAAAGGCCAATCCAAGGGATACTGACGCCGCAAACGCATAGCTGCTGAGTTCAAAGCTCTGAAAGAACGTCAGCCGCAGTACACTTCTGGTCAGTACGTCCATGGAGACGATCAATGCGGATGCCAATATGAGAAAGCCAGCAACCCAGGCCAGCACCCTGCTGACCAAGCCAATACAGGTTTTATCGATTGATTTCATTGATCGTCCCGCGGCAAGTCATGCATCTGTGTTGCGCATTCAGGCACCAAGGGAAAGCCTGATAATCAGAAAGTGACCTGGGTGCGCCAATCTGCGTAGTGCTGCTCATTTCCACGCGCTGCCGCCAATAACTCTTCCTGCAATTGGCAGGTGATTGGCCCGGGTACGCCAGCCCCTATCCTTACACGATCGACTCCCACGACGGGTACGACTTCCTCTGCGGTACCACAGAGGAAAACCTCTTCAGCCAGAAGCAGCTCCGTACGATCGACCTCGCGCACCTCCACGCTCAGGCCGAGCCTGTCTCTGGCCAGCTCGAGCAAGGTTGCACGAGTGATCGATTCAAGAATGTCCGCGGTTGCCGGAGGCGTCACCAGGGCACCATGCCGAACCAGCATCACGGCCGAACCCGCGCCTTCGGATACCTTGCCCCGATCATTCATGATCAGCGGATAGTCATAGCCTGACTCAATGGATTCTATATGTGCCAATCTGCTGTTCTGATAATTTCCGGCGCATTTTATGCGTGGCGGGATGGATTGATCTGAAATACGCCGCCAGGAAGAGATGTTGCAGTTGATCCCTTTTTCAAAGCCGCGGCGCCTGCCCATGGGTACGGCCACCGCGGCCATTTGCAAGGGGCCTCTTGCATAATAGAACTCCTCACTGTCAAGAAAGACCATCTGCCTGATATGCACATCCTGTGCTGGTTTCAGGGCTGCGAGGTAATCGATCACGGCCCGCTCGATCTGTTCCGATGTATAAGTCTCTTCGAAGCGCATCAATTTGATCGATTCCAGCAGTCTCGCAGCATGCTCCTTGAGTCTGAAAATGTTCAGTGTCCCCGACTGTGGTATCCAATACGCTCGCAGCCCTTCGAAAACCATGGCGCCGTACCGAAAAGACGTGTTGAGCAAGGGCACCGTCGCCTTTTCATAGGGAACGATTTCCCCATTGAGATATACCATCCTTTCCTTCATTTCATATTCCTTTTCGATTGAACAGAATCATTCAGACAACGGCATCCTGCTCATAGTGCCTGTCACTCAAGAACATATGGCCCGGAGCATGTGTAATCATCCATTCGGTCCTGGAAGCCATGGCAACCGATTGGGGCGTCACCCCGCAGGCCCAAAACACGGGAACTTCGGATGGTTTCAAAGGAAGCGGCGTACCGTAGTCCGGGTTTGACAGATCAGAAACGCCAATTCTCTCTGGATACCCGATCTGTATGGGGGTACCGTGTGCCGAAGGAAACCGTCCGGAAAGCTGTACCGCCTTGACAACCAGATCATTGGGGATGGGACGCATCGTGGCCACAATCGGCCCATGGAACGACCCTGCCTTCCTGCACTGCACATTTGTCACGAATACTGGCGGGATCGTATCCTGATCCAGGAAGCGCAGGGGCATGTGCGCATTTCTGAGCGCATTGTCGAAGGTTGCACTGCAACCCAGCAGGAAAGCGACGAGGTCATCGCGCCAATAGGACTGGATATCTGTTGGCTCATCGACCAGTTCGCCGTGGCGAAATACCCTGTAGCGCGGGATATCGGTGCGAATATCGGCGCCGGGGGCCAGCAGTTCCGGAACCGGCGATCCAGGCAAAGTCACGTCTAGCAAGGGACACGGCTTCGGGTTTCGCTGGCAGAACACAAGAAAATCAAATGCCACCTCTTTGGGCAAAACGACCAGATTGGCCTGTACATGACCATCGGCCACCCCCATGGTGTCACCGGTATAGGCTCCGTCACGAATGTGTTTACGAATCTGTTCAATGGAAAGACCCTGCAGCTGCGCCTTATTCATCATGTCACCTCATGATTGCGTGCGTACGCTGGCACGATGGTTCTCGGTCGCCTCCAGATCCACACCTTGCCCGCGCGAACCCAGAAATATCCCATAGACCTCTTTGGCACTTTTCTCACTCACAGTGCCTGCCCTGACATCCGCCAGCACAGATTCAGGATTCCGCTCCAGCGGATTGCCATAACCTGCGCCGCCGGGCAGATCGAGCATGAGAACGTCATTGGGATGCAGAATGAACTGTTCCTTCGGCCTGTCTACAGGACGGCCGTTCAGCATGGCTCGCCCAGCCGCCCCATCGCGCCCGCCGAACAATCCCTTTGGCGGATGATGGATGCGCTCACATTGCAAAGTCACAGCGCAGGGCCCCGTGGCCAGGCTGCGCAATACGAGGCGCACACCGTTGCCACCACGCCACTTGCCACCCCCACCCGAGTCCGGGATCTGCTCACGGAACTCGATCCGTACCGGACAGGTGGCCTCCATGTGTTCGGCAGGAACGGATGATATGTTGGTCGGAAAATGCAGCGAGGCTGGCCCATCCATACCGTCTCTCGCCCCCTGACCACCTGCAAAAAACATGAAACTTGAAAATGCCTGGCCGTTTTCATGCTGCCCATTGAGAACCAGCACCCACGAGGGAGCACAGCCGCCATCGGCCAGTATGCGCTCGGGAACGATGTCCTTGAGCGCACCGTAAATTGCAAAGCTGAGCAGGTGACCGACCAGATGCCGCCCGTTGACGGCAGCAGGCAGCCGGGGATTCAGGAAGCTTCCTTCGGGCGCCGATATCGTCAGAGGACGAAATGACCCCTCATTGTTGGGCGTATCGGGATCCAGGATGCATTTGAGCGGATATACGGTATAGGCGTACGTATAATTATGAACCGAATTCATGGCCCGATCGATCTGGGGTGAGCTGCCGGTATAGTCGACTTCTATCTGGTCGCCCTTGATCACAACTTTGGTGTTGATTTTCAATGGCTGGTCAAAACCATCCATGATCAAAGCGTTGCGATATTCTCCGTCGGGCAATGCGGCAATCTTTTCACGCATGTTATTTTCAGATCGAGTGAACATTTCTTCACCCAGCTCCTGAAGATCAGGCAGCCGATAATCCTTGAGAAATTCCGCGAGGCGACGGGCCATCACCTCATTGGCGCTGCGGCCTGCTTCCAGATCGCCAAACACCTGCTCTGGTACCCGAACGTTGTACCGGATGATGGAAAACAGTTCTGTGGCGGGCTGCCCCGCCCGATACAGAAACATGGGTGGCAGACGCAACCCTTCCTCGAAAACTTCTCTTGCGTCGGCAGAAAATGCGCGACCCCCGATATCCGGCATATGAGCCACGTTACCCGCAAACGCGATCAACCGGTTCTGATAAAAAATCGGCGAGATCATTGTAATGTCGGGCAGGTGCCCAGTGCCCAGCCACGGATCATTTGTGATCACTACATCACCGGGCTGCAGGGTGTCCGGCGGTATGCGCGCCAAAATATGACGTGCAGTAGTCGGCAATGTGCCAATGAAGGACGGGATGCTGTATGTGCATTGCGCAATTGATCTGCCCGAGGCATCGAGCAAGACAGTGACATAATCATGCGCCTCGCGAACGACAGTGGAAAATGCCATGCGGCCTAGTGCTGTATCCGCCTCATCAACCACCGCAATGAGGCGGTCCCACATCATTTTCAAAGTTACTGGATCGTAAGCCATTGCCTGTCCCACCTAGTCCAACTGAATGATAAGATTGAGCTGTTCATCAACGCGGACGCTGCTGCCGGGAATGACAACGGTTGTTGATTCCTTCTGCTCGATGATCGCCGGCCCCTCGAACACGGCTCCGGATGGCAGCAGGTCATGGTTGTATACGGGGGCATCCACATAGCCCTGTTGTTCGGGCATGTAGACTTTCCGCATCCCACGACGTGCATCCTGCAGGTTCTGTGATCCCAATCTGGTCGCAGAACGAAGTGCCAACGACGGCGATTCTGCGCGCACGGCACCACGCCAATTCAATACTTCAACCGGCACACCCTCGATCTCACGCCCAAAAATCCTTCTATACTCCTGGTGGAAGGCATTCAGCAGCACATCGGCAACGGAATGCTTCTCAACAGAGGCCGGAAACGATACGGATATTTCATAACCTTGACCTACATACCTCATGTCGCAGGTGCGTGTCACGGTAATCCGATCGGGGTCAGCACCGGCCTGTATGATCTGCTGCCGGGCTGCCTCCTCGTGATCCTGATAGATCGCCTGCACATGATCCCACTCGAGATTCGAGAGCGGCATTCTGCGGGTAAAGCCGAAATCGATCACCAATGGCGCGACCAGCAGCCCCACCGCTGACGTGACGCCGGCACCATAGGGACAGATTACGGTGCCGATGCCCAGTGACTTGGCCACCCGACAAGCATGCAGAGGCCCGGCACCTCCAAAGGCGATCATGGTGAAATTTCGTGGATCCTTTGCTTGTTCGACAACGTGGACTGCGGCGGCGCGCACCATGCTCTGAGTAGCAATGGCATATATGCCCCATGCGGCTTCTTCGAGAGCAATGCCCGAGGGTTCTGCGATGTCCGTTTGTATCGCCTTGCGCGCCGCGGCATGATCCAATTTCATGCTGCCGCCAAGAAAATATTCCTGATTGAGGTAGCCTAGAATCAGGTTGGCGTCTGTCACGGTCGGTGCAGTGCCCCCCTGGCCGTAGCATACCGGGCCGGGGCTTGCCCCTGCACTGCGTGGCCCCACCTGGATCAGACCAAGATTGTCGATTCGGGCAATCGATCCGCCGCCCGTACCGATTTCAATCATGTCGATCACCGGGATGCGCACAGGCAGCCCACTGCCCCGTTCGAAACGCGCGACACGGGCAACCTCGAATTTATTCGTCACGGAAGGCTGCCCTTCGGAGATGACGCACAGCTTGGCCGTCGTTCCTCCCATGTCGAAGGACAATATGTTCGGATACCCCATCGATGAACTGTAATATGTGCATGCGATAGCACCCGCCGCAGGCCCCGACTCGATGGCTTTCACCGGGATCTTGCTTGCCAGTTCCGAGTTCAGGATGCCGCCACTCGAAAGCATGAGGTAAAAGTCGTCCTTGAAGCCGAGTGCTGCCAGATGTTTTCGCAGGCTTCCGGTGTGCTCTCGCAGCAACGGCAGGGTATACGCATTGAGGGAAGTCGTCGAGGCACGCTCAAACTCGCGCATCTCGGGAACCAGTTCAGAGGACAGCGTCACATCCACACCTGGCAGAGCCGCTTCGATCAATTGACGAACCTGCCTCTCATGTGCGTCATTGACGTAGGAATGCAGGAAACAAACGGCCACCGAGCGCACACCTTCTTCTTTCATTCTGGCAATGGCGTCGTCCAACGAGCCCTTATCCAGTGGGGTGACCTCATCCCCATCAGCATTCACGCGCTCTTTGATGCCGTAGACGAGGTGGCGCGGTACGATCGGCTCGGGCAATTCCATGAACAGGTTGTAAATGTCATAGCGCTGTTCACGACGGAACTCGAGAATATCCCGAAAACCCTCTGTAACCAGCAGGGCTGTCAGGGCCCCTCTTCGCTCTATCGCCGCATTGGTCACGACCGTTGTTGCACCGTAGATGGTCAGATGATCCCGCGCTGCGTCGATATCGAGTCGCTTGACAAGATCCTCGATGCCCGAGATGACAGCAAGCGCGGGATCCTGGGGGGTACTCAGGACCTTGTGAACATGCAATGTGCTGCCGGACTCATCAAATAGTGCGAAGTCGGTAAACGTGCCACCGGTATCGAAACCCAGACGATAATTCTTGCCTTTGTTGCTCAAGTCAGTCTCCATGGAGAATTCGACATGTCTTTGACCGGACATTTTGCGCACTACTAGGCGTTAATGCTGCCGTTCATAATGCACGGTCTGTCATATTTATATTTGATTGGTCCGTACAAATTAACATGCAGATCCACGAGTGTCAACAAATTTTCCGCGGCCTTTCAGGACAGCTCCGGAGGGCGCGTCGACGCTGACATTGGCTGGTGCAAATAGCCGTCAAAAAAGGAAAACATGGCGCAGGAACCGATGTGGTCCATGTCCATCAAGGTGCCGGGCGTAGCGCAACAACGCGCCGATCCCCAGCAATTGATGCCGGTCTGGAGACGAATCCCTGAATGGTACGGCTATTGCCGCAGCCCGACGCCAGCGGCCTGCTGCGCAACGTGCCGCAGGTGGCGCTGCAGATCCGGGGCCAGCCCAGCCGTTCTGGTTGCCCGGGCGGCGGGCTTCGGCGCCGGGGCATGCCCGCGCCCTGGGGCCTGCGGGTGCCGGGCCGCGCAATGTTCGACGACCCGCCTGGCCGTGGCGACCAGCGGCCCATCCACCGGCAGCGCTTCGGACCCCCCGTGGGGCAGCGTATCGAAATGGGCGGCCAGCACCTCGAGTTGCAGGCGCTCGGCCTGCAGCTCGCAGGCCTTGATGGTTTCGCGAAAGCGGCCCGTGGCATCGGATGGCGCGGGCAACGGCCCCGATTTCAGACGGCGGCGCATGGCACGCAAGGGGTGCACGATCTCTGCCCGCCAGGGCCCGATGGCGTCATCGGCCGCCTGGATTTCTGCACAGGACAGGGGCCGCTGCTTCACGCGCACGGCCAGCAGGGCCATGAGGAGCAGGCAGACATCGACCCCGGCCTCATCCTGCAGGGCCAGGCAGGCATCGGCTACGCCGGCGCGCGCATACAGGTCGAGCGCAAACATCCAATGGCTCGAAATGCAATCGACATTATCCATTACACTCAGCG
This sequence comes from Castellaniella sp., assembly GCF_041677825.1. Classification (GTDB taxonomy): domain Bacteria; phylum Pseudomonadota; class Gammaproteobacteria; order Burkholderiales; family Burkholderiaceae_B; genus Castellaniella. The sequence continues at coordinate 5,742 of NZ_JBAYPG010000026.1, read as the reverse complement.
TGGTGAAGTTTCTCTGCCATCACGCAGTGTATACAATCGGGCGGCTGGTCATCCAGTACACCGATGCCGCCGTATGCCGGGGCATTCACACACCACACAGACCATGAAAGGCCGGACAAGGAATCGCCATGCGTGACTACATGAATGCCCTGAAAGCCCGGGGCGACCTGATAGAAATCGACCGCGAGGTCGACCCCACGCATGAGCTGGCGGCGGTCACGAAGGTGATACAGGACCAGCTCGGCAAGGCCATCCTGTTCAAGAACGTCAAGGGCACGAAGTTCCCGGTGCTGACCAACATCTATGGCACGCGCGAGCGGCTCGCCGAACTGATCGGCATCGATCCGGCCCGCTTCTGCAAAGAATGGAACAACCTGTCTTCCCTGGGCGCGGCCGAGTCGGGGCACCGGCCCCGGCCTGCCGAAGGCGATCTCCCCGAGTACGTTGAATGCAGGCTCAGCGATCTGCCCCTGATCACCTATTCCGAGCTCGACGGCGGCGCGTACTTCACGTCGGCCATGTTCATCGCCAAGGATCCGGACACCGGCGTGGGCAACCTGTCGTTCCACCGATCCATGTACATCAGCGACCAGGAACTGCGCTGCCGCCTCGCACCCAAGCACCACCTGACCATCTACCACGAGATTGCAGAAAAAAGGGGCGAACCGCTGGAAGCCGCCATGCTCATCGGCCCGCCCGCCACGCTGTTCCTGTCGGCCGCCGCGCCGCTGCCCTACGATGTGGATGAACTGGACGTGGCCGCACGGCTGGCCAACCGCGATATCCCCATGCGCCCGTGCAGGCACATCGACCTCGAAGTGCCCGTGGAAACCGAGATCGTGATCGAGGGCCGGTTTTTGCCGAACGTGCGCCGCCCCGAGGGGCCGTTTGGCGAATTCATGGGGTACTATACGCCCGAGGGGTCCAACGCCGTCTTTGAAGTGCTGGGTGTAAGCGTGCGCAAGGACGCCATATTCCACAGCATACTGTGCGGTTCATCCGAAGAAGTGCTGGCCCTGGATCTTTCGATCTCTGCCAATATCTACCAGAAACTCAATGCCAGCCTGCCCGGCATCATCGATGTCGCCTGCCAGCCGTTCGTGTCGCATGCCATCGTGAAGATCGATCCACGCTACGAAGGCCATGCCCGCCAGGTCATGCTGGCCGTGATCGGCGCGGAACCCACGTGGGCGAAGGTGATCACCGTCGTCGACAAAGACGTGGACATCCACGACATGAATGACGTGATGTGGGCCATTCTCACCCGCTCGCGGCCCGACAAGGACACGTTGATCATTCCGGACACGCCGTCGTTCTACCGCGATGAGCAAAAGGATCACTGGGGCCGGCTGCTGATCGATGCCACCATCCCCTGGGGCCGGGAAAAGGAATTCGAACGCAAGCGCCTGAAGGGGGTCGAGAACATCCGGCTGGCAGACTGGATCGCACCCCATGCGCAGCGCTGACAGACGCCTGATCGTCGGGATCTCGGGGGCTTCGGGCGCCATCTATGGCGTGCGCGCCCTTGAAATGCTGCAGGCGCAGGGCATTGCCACGCATCTGGTGATCAGCAAATCGGCGCAACTGACGCTGTTCCATGAACTGGGGCTGCGGCCGGCCGATCTCGAGGCAAAGGTCACGGTCCTGCACCATGTCAATGACATCGGCGCCTCGATCTCCAGTGGCTCGTTCCGCACCGAAGGGATGCTGATTGCGCCTTGTTCGGTGCGCTCGATGGCGGAGATCGCGACGGGCATCACCTCGTCGCTGCTCACCCGCGCCGCCGATGTGACCCTGAAAGAACGGCGCCGGCTCGTGCTGATGCTGCGCGAAACCCCATTGCATCTGGGCCACATCCGCAGCATGGCGGCCGTCACCGAGGCCGGTGCGATCGTCATGCCGCCCGTGCCGGCGCTGTACACGAAACCCACGAGCCTGGATGAGGTCATCACGCACAGCGTGGCCCGTGCCCTGGACCTGTTCGATATCGATACGAAGGCCATCCCCAGATGGTCCGGCCTGCAGGCTGAAAAATGACAACGCCCCATCCGTACAATGCTGCCGGAACGCAGCCCATCACAGGAGAACTCGCATGAATCTGAAGACCTTATCCAAAGCCGCGATTCTGGCGGCGTCCCTCAGCGTCTGTTTCGGGATGGCCTCCGCGCAGGCGGCCAACACGGACACGAAGCAGGAAAAAGAAAAGATCGACCTGCTCGCCAACTACGCCTTCCATGGCCGGCATGCGCCCTACTTCGTGGGCATCGAGAACGGCTACTTCGATGACGCCGGCTTCAAGGTGAATGCACTGCCCGCGGCCGGCAGCGGTGCGGTGATCGCGGCCATAGACAGCGGCAAGGCGGATTTCGGCATGGCCGATGCAGCACCGGTCGTGCAGGCGGTGGCCAAGGGGGCCAAGGTGAAGACGTTCATGATCTACATGGACGAATCCACGATGGGCCTGGCCTCGACCAAGCCGTACCCGGATCTGGCTTCGCTGAAAGACGCCCGCATCGCCGCCTCGGGCGCCGACAGCGTGCGGGTGATCCTGCCCATCATCCTGCGCCTGCAGAACATGAGCGAACTGCCCGTCAACTGGCTGAGCGCCGACCCCAGCGTCTATATCTCGCTGGTGCTCAGCGACCAGGCCGACCTGTTCACGGCTTCGAGCGACGGCGACGTGCCGGCCTTCGAGGTGATTGCCGCCAAGCAGGGCAAGGACACCCATTTCCTGTCGTTTGCCGAAAACGGCTTCGATGCCTATGGCTATGTCCTGATCGCCAGCGACAAGACCCTGAGCGAGTCGCCCGAGAAGGCGCAGCGCCTGTACGACTCGATGAAGAAGGCCGTCACCTTCTCGCTGGAGAACCCGGAAAAGGCGGCGGAAATCATGATCAAGTACAACCCGACGCTGAACTACGATACCGTGCTGCGGCAATGGCAGCAGGCCGCCCACGGCATCAATACCGGCTACATGAAAGAACATGGCTACGGCACGATCACGCGTGACCGCGCAGAGTCGACCATCAAGATGGTGGCCGAGGCCATGAATCTCGATGTAGCCGATCTGGGCGTGGATCAGGTCTTTGCCATGCCGGCGGGCCAGTAGGCACTTGCGGCAGCTGACGAGACCCCGATGTCCAACCTGGTATCCATAGAACAGGTATCCAAGCGGTTCGGCGCGCAGGTCACCGCGCTCACCGACATCACGCTGGATATCGCGTCCAATTCCTTCGTGTCCATCGTCGGGCCCAGCGGCTGCGGGAAATCGACGCTGCTGCGGCTGATTTCGGGCCTGATTCCGGCCACATCCGGGCGCATCATGGTGGCTGGAAACGAAGTCACGGGCCCGATCCGGCAATCCAGCATGGTCTTTCAGAGTCCTGTCCTGCTGCCGTGGCGCACGGTCATGGAGAATGTGTTCTTCGTGGCCGAACTGGGCCACAAGAGGCCGGCCGATTTCAGGCAGCGCGCACTCGAACTGCTCGAAATGGCCGGCCTGAAGGGCTTTGAAGACCACTATCCGCATCAGCTGTCGGGCGGCATGCAGCAGCGCGCATCCATCTGCCGGGCCTTGCTGATGAACCCGCCGCTGATCCTCATGGATGAGCCCTTTGGCGCGCTCGACGTGCTCACGCGCGAGGTGCTGGGCTTCAAGCTGCAGGAACTCTGGGAGGCCAACCGGAACACGGTGATCTTCATCACCCACAGCATCGCCGAGGCCATACTGCTGTCGGATACCGTGGTCGTCATGACGGCCAGGCCGGGGAAAATCAGCGAGATCATTCCGATCGACCTGCCACGGCCGCGCACGGTGGACACCTTGTCCGAGCCTGCATTCATCGAACTGTCGGCGCGGATTCGCAGCGATATCGGCACCAGGTGGGAAGGCTGATGCAGAACTCGATCAGAATCCTTGTCTTTGTGGCCATTCTGCTGCTGATCTGGCAGTACCTGCTGCCGTACTCCGACATCCCGTCGTACATACTGCCGCTGCCGACGGAGATCTGGGCGCGCTTCATGGAAACCTTCTGGCTGCAGGTCGCCAACCTGGCCATCACGGCCGGCACGACCCTGCTGGGCCTGGGCATCGGCGTGGTGGTCGGCATTCTGCTGGCGCTGCTGGTGGTGTATGTCAAGAGCGCGAAATCCATCATCCTGCCGTTTCTGGCCACCTTCAACGGCATTCCGAAAATTGCCATCGCCCCCCTGCTGGTGATCTGGTTCGGGCTGGGTCCGGACTCGAAGATCATCCTGGCGTTCCTGCTTGCGTTGTTTCCGATCTTCGTCAACTCGCTCACCGGGCTCAATGAGATCGACGACGATATTCTCGACCTGGCCAAGCTGGCCGGGGGCAGCAACTGGCAGATGTTCACCAAGGTGCGCCTCATGCATGCGCTGCCGTACATCACCGATGCGCTGAAAGTGGCCTTCCCGCTTGCGCTGGTTGGCTCCATCGTCGGCGAATTCATAGGCGGCAACATGGGGATCGGCTACCTGGTGCTGTCGGGCCAGTTCAACATGGATATTGCGCTGGTGTTCGCCGCCCTGTTGTCGATCACGATATTCACCTCGCTGGGCATTGCCGCCATCGGGCTGTTCGAACGCCTGTTCCTGAAGTGGCAGCCGTCCAGGCGCGAGCGGTGAAGGCCCTGCGCAGGCCACGCCACGACAGGCGTTATCTGAGATAATGGACCCCTGTATGCAACCGTTGCCTTCATCATGTCCGTGATTCACCGCCTGGATACCCGGGCGCCTGGTTTCGATGCCGCGCTGGCGGCCCTGCTCGATCGCGACGCGGCCCAGGACCAGGCCATGGAAACCGCCGTACGCCAGATTCTCGAAGACGTGCGCGCCCGCGGCGATGCCGCAGTGCTGGAATACACCCGGCGCTTCGATCAGGTCGCGGCGCATGACATGGCCGGGCTCGAAATCCCGCTGGCCGACTGCCACGCAGCCCTGCAGGCCCTGCCCGAAGCGCAGCGTGCCGCGCTGCAGGCGGCGGCCGAGCGCATCCAGCGCTACCACGAACACCAGGTCGCGCACACCTGGACGTACACCGAGGCCGATGGCACGGTGCTCGGCCAGCAGGTCACGGCGCTCGATCGCGTCGGGCTGTATGTGCCCGGGGGCAAGGCCGCGTACCCGTCTTCCGTGCTCATGAATGCCATCCCCGCCAAGGTAGCCGGGGTGGCCGAGCTGATCATGGTCACGCCCACGCCGGGTGGCGCGCGCAATCCGCTGGTTCTGGCCGCTGCCGCCGTGGGCGGGGTGGACCGGGTCTTTGCCGTGGGCGGGGCGCAGGCGGTGGGCGCGCTGGCCTACGGCACGGCCACCATCCCGGCGGTCGACAAGATCACCGGCCCGGGCAATGCCTACGTGGCCGAAGCCAAGCGGCGCGTGTTCGGCACGGTGGGCATCGACATGATCGCCGGGCCGTCCGAAATCCTCATCGTGGCCGACGGCAGCACGCCGCCCGAGTGGCTGGCCATGGATCTCTTCTCGCAGGCCGAGCACGACGAGCTGGCGCAGGCGATCCTGCTGTGCCCCGATGGCGCCTATCTGGATGCGGTGCATGCGGCCATCGAACGGCTGCTGCCCGAACAGCCGCGGCTGGCCATCCTGCGCCAGAGCCTGGCGGGGCGCGGCGCGCTGATCCAGGTGCGCGACCTGGCCCAGGCCTGCGAGCTCGTCAACCGCATCGCACCCGAACACCTCGAACTCTCGGTGGCCGATCCGCAG
>NZ_JBAYPG010000025.1:0-55588 GCF_041677825.1 Castellaniella sp. | reverse complement strand
CTGTTCCAAACGCTCGATGCTGTCGAGCCGTTCTTCCTGCATATCGATCACCATGCCTCATGATCGACGACTTCTACCTTCCCCGCTTCAGACTCATCTCATGTTGGAAACACAAGACCCCGCCCAGACTCATGTCATATTGGAAAAGACTATGTCTCGGAAAATTTCCCGACTTGTGCAATAATTGCAGGCTTGCCATCGCCGCGCGTTCTGCCCGGGTGGCCGTGGGCCTATAGCTCAGTTGGTTAGAGCAGCGGACTCATAATCCGTTGGTCGCTGGTTCAAGTCCAGCTGGGCCCACCATTTCTATGCTCAATGAATGGCCATGCGCCGCAGGCGCTCGACCTGGGCGCGATTCAGGCGGCGGGCCTCTTCTTCGGCAAACTGGCGTTCGCCAGGCTCATACTGACCATCGAACATGCAGCTTTGTGGATCGAGCCGGCAGGCGTTCGAACTGACGTGGGCCGGGCTGGCCTGACGCTGGAAACGGGGCTGCTCGAACATCGAACAACCCGCCAATGAAACAAGGCACAAGAAAAAAACGCTGCGATGCATGCCCACACTCTCGAATTCAACAAGGTTACGAGCATACCGGATAATACCGGTGATTTGCATCCGGATACCCAGCCGTCTGATAATTCGGGCTCGGGCCGCCGATCCAGGTGCGCGGCGAGTCAACCCGTTCACCCACACATGCGTGCTGCCCATACAGGTATCATCCACTGAATGAAAAAAAATCCGCAGCCCGGCCCGCGCCCCAGAGACCCCGACCCCTCCCCCGACCCCGCGCGCTGGCGCATTCTCGCGGTGCTGCTCACCACCATCTTCATGTCGTTGATCGGTGTCAGCATCGTGAACGTCGCCCTGCCGTCCATCCAGGTATCGCTTGGCGCAACGCAGTCGGACATCCAGTGGGTCCTGTCGGGCTACGCGCTCACCTTCGGCGTGGTGTTGGTGGCCGCTGGCCGGGCGGGCGACCTCATGGGCCGCGGTGGCATCTTCCTGATCGGCGTCACCCTGTTCACCGCCGCGTCGATTGCAGCCGGATTCGCACCCGATGCCCGCTGGCTGAATGCAGCCCGATTCATACAGGGCATCGGTTCTGGCTTGCTCAACCCCCAGGGGCTGGGCATGATCCAGCAGTATTTTCGCGGCGCGGAGCGCGGCCGGGCGTTTGGCTATTTCGGCACCATCGTGGGCTTCTCCGTGGCGATCGGACCAGTACTGGGCGGCGTGCTGATCGAACTGGGTGGATCCGATCTGGGCTGGCGGCTGACGTTTCTGGTGAATGTTCCGATCGGCTTTCTGGTGCTGTTCCTGGGCTTCAAATGGTTTCCCCGGCCACTGATTCGTGCGCTCTCCAGAACGGCTGATGCGGCCGGCCCGCAAGGCCAAAGCGGCTGGCGTACGCTGGACCCCGTCGGTTCTGCCCTGTTGGGGCTGGCCGTACTGGCCATATTGTTCCCGTTCATGGAATCGAGAACCTCGCCCCTGACCTGGCTGATGCTGCCCACCGGCCTTCTGCTGACGGCCATCTGGGTCATCTGGGAGCGGCGCATGGCTCGCAAGGGCTACAGCCCGATGGTGGACCTGGCCATTTTCTCCACGTCCAGCTTCACCAACGGCGTGCTCATCATGAGCCTCTACTTTCTTGGCATGACCAGCATCTGGGTACTGGTGGCCCTCTACGTACAGGAAGGGCTGGGGATGAGCGCCCTGCAATCCGGCCTGTTCGGCATTCCGGCGGCCCTGCTGTCCTCTTGGGCGGCCGACTGGGCCGGACGGCGCGTCATGCAATTCGGGCGCAGGATCGTGATCGGCGGGTTGTGGCTCGCAGTGATCGGGCTGGCCTTGAGCATTCTGGTGATCTATCTCGAAGAGCACAACCTGGCCAGCGTCTGGTGGCTGATGCTCACGCTGTCTTTCGTCGGCCTGGCCCAGGGTTCGGTCATCAGCCCCAATCAGACCCTCACCCTCATGGATGTACCCCTGGATTATGCCGGCAGTTCAGGGGCCATCATGCAGACAGGCCAGCGTATCGGCACCTCGGTGGGCATCGCAATGATCACGGCGGCCGTGTTCGGCTCGCTGGCGCTGACTTCGTGGCCACGTGCCACGATGATCGGCTTTGGTTTCATCATCCTGGTGATCCTGCTTGCCCTGGGCGTGGCCTGGAAAGATCTGCATGATCGTGAACGCCTGCGGGCCGGGGCCGATCGTTGAACCAGGCCACAGATCGCCTTTGACGGGGCAGGCGAGGATGGTGCGGGCTCCGGTGAGCGCCGGTGGCTGACAGATTCAAGGGCAAAGCCCGCCACCCGTATCCAGAAACTGCTCGATCCGGGTACGCCAGGGGGTGATGTCCAGCCCCTGCGCCTTCAGCCAGCCCGGATCGTAATAGGTCGCCGCATAGCGGTCGCCGCTGTCACAGATCAGGGTCACCAGCGAGCCGTCCCCGCCCTGGGCCCGCATCTGGGCCGCGAGGCACAGCACCCCCATGAAATTCGTGCCGGTCGAGCCCCCGACCCGGCGAAACAGCCGATCCGACAGCGCATGCGCCGCGGCAATCGATGCGGCATCATCGATGCGGAACATGTGATCGATGACCGTGGGAATGAAGGACGGCTCGACGCGCGGGCGCCCGATCCCCTCGATTCGCGAGCCGCGCGCCGTGATGGCCCGGTCGCCAGTCTGCCAGGCATCCAGAAAGGCCGAGCCCTCGACATCGACCACGCACAGCTGCGAGGCCAGATTCCGGTAGCGGATATATCGCCCCAGCGTGGCCGAGGTACCCCCGGTGCCGGCACTCATCACCACCCAGTCGGGCACCGGGTGGGGTTCACCTTCCATCTGCCGGAAGATGCTTTCGGCGATATTGTTGTTGCCGCGCCAGTCGGTTGCCCGCTCGGCGTGGGTGAACTGGTCCAGATAATATCCACCGGTCTCATCCGCCAGCGCCTGGGCAACGCCGTAGACTTCGTGTGCATGATCGACCAGGTGACAGCGCCCCCCAAAGCGCTCGATGGCCTGAATTTTCTGGGCACTGGTCGAACGGGTCATCACAGCGATGAAGCGCAGGCCCAGCAGGCGGGCGAAGTAGGCTTCCGAAACGGCCGTGGAGCCCGACGAGGCCTCCACCAGCGTGGTATTGCGGCAGATATGACCATTGCAGATCCCGTACAGGAACAGGGACCGCGCCAGACGGTGCTTCAGGCTGCCGGTGGGATGGGTACTCTCGTCCTTGAAATAAATATCGATCCCGCGCAGCCCCGGGAAATCCGGCTTGACCAGATGCGTATCGGCAGAGCGCCGACCATCCGCCTCGAGCAGGGTAATCGCCGCACGGGTCCATTGGCGGTCGTCGGCAGACAGAACGCTGGCGGCATGGGGACAGACGGACATGACAGGCACCTGCTGGGTCGGGGATCGTGATCAGATTGTAGGGGAACCGCATCCGGCCAGCACATGCATACCCCCGTGCCCTGCCGGGGTTCGAGGCAGAATTGTCACCCGAGGCGGCATAATGGATCTGAAACCGTGGAGTCAGGATGCCCACGACCAGGCGCCTGGCTTCAAAAACAGGAGCATGCCATGTCACAGGAATATCCCATGTCGCCGACAGACACCTTGCTGGACATCGATCCCTATCTGGGGGCCCCCATGACCCTGCGCGCCGCAATGCCGGCACAGGCCTGCCCCCACGCACCCGCACTCAAGTGCACGGCCTTCGGCGGACTGCGCATCGAATTCTACGACCGCAGTTTCGTCAACGAGCCCGGCTACCAGCCCTACGGCCAGTTCATAGGCAGCCTGTGCGCACAGGATCTTGCCCAGGGTACCTCCAATGGGCCGCTGATCCTGAAAAGCAGCGTTCCCCAATGGTGGGTCGACGCAGACACGCTGCAGCGGGTGCGCGCCTGGGTCGGCCGGCAATGCCATTCGCATTCGGCATGACCGACGCGGTCCGCCTGATCCCTGCTGCCGATAGCCCCGCTGCGCCGTGGGGGCCGCACGCAAGGGCACAGGTACTGGCCGCACACGCCTGTGCGCAGGCCACCGAGGGCGTGCTCTGGCGCGCGCTCAGCCTCGACATCCACGATGGCGGCGCCTGTCCGGTCGCGCAGGACCTCGATTGCATTCTGATGCTGGTGACTGGCGGCCCGCTGCACTGGACCAGGATACGCAGCGCACAGACTACCCGCCTCGAGCCTGGAAGCCGGCTCTATTTCGCCGCGGAAGACCCCTGCAGCACACACGCTGCCGGCACCCCCGCCCATCTGTTCATGCTGCAACTGTTGCGCAAGCAGGCGCATGGCTGTGTCGATTTGCGCAGCCATGCCCAGAACCTGCCCATGAGGGCCGGTGACACCCTGCTGCATTGTGCCAGCGGCACCGCCCTGCTGCGCCTGCCCGCCCACCTGGGCGGGACACGGCAACTGGAGACAGGCGATACCCTGCACATCACGCTGGCGCGGGAACCGGCATTCGTCGTGCCCCTTGAGCCGGGGGATGCACACAGCCGCCTGATTGACGCGCGGGTCAATACCTTCTGACGGGTCATGGTGCGACGCCCGGCACGGCCCGATCCCGCAGCCATTTCAAGCCGAACGCCTGCCGGGCCGAACGCCTGCCTGGCCGGACGCTTGCCTGACCGACCGGCCGCTTCATGGCTGACCGGCCATCGGTGCCGTCTCGCCGTGCACCATGTGCAGGTACTGGCGGTGACGCTCGTACTGATCGAGGATGTCGCTGATCACCGCTTCTTCCGTCCAGCCCATGATGTCATAGTCCTGCCCGCCCTCGCGCAGGTAGACCTCGGCACGATAATAGCGCCGGTCTTCCTCGTTTTCGGGTATGTCGGACGTCAGGACGGGCCGTACCTGGGCCAGCAGGTGCACGGCATAGATGAAGTCGAGGTATTCGCCTTGGTGCGTGACGTGCAGCTGCAACGCCTGCCCGTCGGACTCCCGGGTGACCCGGGTTTCGAAACCCTGCGCGCGCAGCTCTTCGGCCACGGCCTCGAGCGCTGGCGCAACGATGCGGCGCATGAAGGACACTACGTGATCCTCGGCGGGCATGCGCACAATATTGCGCAGGCGATTCTGCCAAGGCTCGCGGTTGCTGGGCATCGGCGTACGGGTCACGGTCTGGTAGCGGATGCGCCGCTTGGTGGCATCCAGCTTCAGGGCCTTGAACACCCCCCAGAGTGACAACAGCAGAATCACGGAAAAAGGCAGTGCGCTCGCAATGGTGGCGGTCTGCAAGGCTTCCAGCCCATCTGCCAGCAACAGGGCGATGGCCACCACGCCCATGAGCAGAGACCAGAATATGCGCTGCCAGACCGGGGAGTGCTCGGCGCCATTGGAGGCCAGCAGGTCGACCACCAGCGCCCCCGAATCCGCCGAAGTCACGAAAAACACCAGCACCATGATGATGGCGATGAACGAGGTGATGCTTGCCAGTGGCAGATGCTCCAGAAACGCAAACAAGGCCAGGGAGCTGTCTTGGGCGACGAGTTCGGCCAGGCCATGGAGCTGCTCCACCAATATCATGTGGATGGCCGTATCCCCGAACACCGTCATCCAGATGAGCGTGAACCCCGTGGGCACCAGCAGCACGCCGCGGACGAACTCGCGAATGGTACGCCCGCGCGAAATACGTGCAATGAACAGGCCGACGAATGGCGACCAGGCAATCCACCAGCCCCAGTAGAACAGCGTCCAGCCACCGATCCAGTCGTTCGGCTCATAAGCATACAGATTGAAGGTCTTGCCCACGATTTCGGACAGGTACTGCCCCGTATTCTGGACAAAAGTCTGCAGGATGAATACCGTCGGCCCGAGAATCAGCACGAACAGCATCAGCGCCAGCGCGAGCGCCAGATTGGTTTCGGACAGGATGCGGATGCCCCGATCCAGGCCACTGGCAACCGACAGGGTAGCCAGCAGGGACGCGCCGATGATCAGCGCGATCTGCACCGGGATGGTGACAGGCAGGCCAAACAGGTGATTGAGGCCACTGTTGATCTGTGCCACCCCCAGGCCCAGTGACGTGGCAATGCCAAACACGGTGCCAATGATGGCAAACACATCGACCGCGTGGCCGACGGGCCCATAGATGCGGTCGCCGATCAAAGGGTACAGGGCCGAGCGCAGGGTCAGGGGCAGGCCATGGCGGTAGCTGAAGAACGCCAGCACCAGCCCTACGATGGCGTAGATGGCCCAGGCATGCAGACCCCAGTGAAAGAAGGTGATGTTCATCGCCTCGCGCGCGGCATCCACGGTCGCGGGCATCCCCTCGGGCGGTGACACGTAGTGCATGACAGGTTCCGCCACGCCGAAAAACATCAGGCCGATCCCCATGCCGGCTGAAAACAGCATGGCAAACCAGGTGACATCACGATAATCAGGCTGGCTGTGATCGGGCCCCAGCTTGATGTCACCGTAGCGACCAATGGCCAGGTAGACGATGGCCAGCAGAATGATGGCCACCGTGAGAATGTAGAACCAGCTCGCGTTCAGCAGGATCCAGCCCTGGATGGTATCGAACACGACCTGGGCCTGGCCCGGCGCGGCGATGGTCAGCACCACGATCAGAAGGATGAAGCTGGCGGCGGTATAGAATACCGGAGGGTGGTAGGTTCTGCGCAAAACAGGCGATCTCCATTCGGATGGCAGCGTGGCCGCTGCACGAAGCAGAAAATGAAACGAGTGCAGCACGCAAGCGCAGCACCCGTATCGCGTAGTATGCTGACAGCCCACCACGGGCCGTGTCAAGACGCCGGCCGGGGTGCGCGGCCACCACAGTCTTCATTTTCCTGTTCTGCCATGTCCCAGCCCTATACCGAACTGTTCACCTTGCGCGACCTGCTGCGCTGGGCCATCAGCCGCTTTCATGCGGCGGGCCTGGCATTTGGCCACGGCTGCGATAATGCGCGCGATGAAGCCGTCTACCTGCTGCTGCATGCCCTGCATCTGCCGCCCGATCTGCTCGAACCCTTTCTGGATGCCCGCCTGCTCGAACGCGAACGCCAGCGCTGCGTGGATCTGATCCACGAACGCATCACCCGCCGCAAACCCGCAGCCTACCTTACGGGCGAGGCCTGGCTGCAGGGCGAGCGCTTTCTCGTCGATGAGCGCGTGATCGTGCCCCGTTCGCCCATCGCGGAATTGCTGGTCGATGCGCTGGCGCCGTGGATCGAACACCCCGATGCCGTCGCCAGCGTTCTGGATCTGTGTACCGGTTCAGGCTGCCTCGCCATTCTGGCGGCCAGGGCATTCGAGCAGGCCCGGGTGGACGCGCTCGACATTTCGTCGGGCGCAGTGGACGTGGCCCATGCCAACGTCAGTCTGCATGGGCTCGAAGACCGGGTGACGGTCATTCTGAGCGACCTGTACGACGCCCTGCCACCCGATCGCCGCTACGACATCATTTTGTGCAATCCACCGTACGTCAACGCACAATCCATGGCCGAACTGCCGCCCGAATATCAGTGCGAGCCCGAACTGGCTCTGGCCGGTGGGGTCGATGGCATGGATCTTGTGCGCCGCATTGTGAAACAGGCCGCTCGGCACCTGACCAGCGAGGGCATTCTGGTGCTCGAGGTGGGGCACGAGAAGCCCCATTTCGACGCTGCATTTCCAGAATTGGCCGGGATCTGGCTCGAGACCGCAAGCACATCGGGGCAGGTTGTGCTGCTCACCCAGGCCGATCTGCTCGCCCGGGATGCCCTGGCATGATACGGGCGCAGGGTCTCACCCTCAGGCGCGGCATCAAGGTCCTGCTCGATCAGGCCGATTTCGTGATCCATCCCGGGGAACGGGTCGGCGTGGTCGGCAAGAACGGGGCCGGAAAATCCTCGCTGTTTGCCCTGCTGCGGGGCGAAATCGACGCCGACGCCGGCAATCTCGATATCCCGGCGGCATGGCAAATGGCCAGTGTGGAACAGATTGTGCACCATACCGAACGCCCCGCGCGTGAATTCGTGATCGATGGCGATCACCGTCTGCGCAGCCTGCAGGCACAGCGTGCGGCACTGCGGGCCGATCAGGGGCACGAAATCGCCGAGCTGGAAACGGCACTGGTCGAAGCAGACGCCTGGAGTGCACCCGCACGGGCCGAGCAATTGCTCGCCGGGCTGGGCTTTGCACCGCATGAGTGGGCGCAGCCCGTTGCCACATTCTCCGGGGGCTGGCAAATGCGCATTGCGCTGGCGCGTGCCCTGATGGCGCCATCCGACCTGCTGCTGCTCGACGAACCCACCAACCACCTCGACCTCGATGCCATGCTCTGGCTCGAACGCTGGCTCGCTGCGTACGCCGGCACTGTTCTGGTGATTTCGCACGATACCGAGTTTCTCGAATCGGTCGCGCGCACCATCCTGCACTTCGACCAGGGCAAGCTCATCCGATACAAGGGGGGCTACCAGAGTTTTCTTGAGCAAAGAGCCGAGCGCCTGCGTCAGAATCGTCTGGCTCACCAGCGCCAGGCGCGCGAAGCTGCCCACCTCCAGTCCTTCATCGACCGTTTCAAGGCCAAGGCCACGAAGGCCCGACAGGCGCAGAGCCGGGTCAAGGCGCTGGCCCGGATGCAGGTCCTGGCGCCGCTCATGGCGGATGCCGGCGTCCAGATCCACCTGCCGGAGCCCGCACACGCGCCCGACGTGCTGATCACCTTGCAGGACGCAGCCCTGGGCTACCGTGATCCAGCCGGGGGCACCCCACGCATCGTGCTGCGGGATGTCAACCTGACGCTGCGCGCCGGCAGCCGGATCGGCATCCTGGGGGTCAACGGGGCTGGCAAAAGTACGCTGGTCAAGACCCTGGCCGGCGAACTGCCGCCGCTTTCCGGGCAATGCCATCGCGCACGTGGCCTCGAATGCGGCTATTTCGCCCAGCAGCAGCTGGACATGCTCGATCCGGAACTCACCGCCTTGCAGCATTTCACACGCCTGGCACCCGAGACCCGCGAACAGGAACTGCGCAACATGCTCGGGCGCTTCGGCTTCAGTGCCGAGATGGCCACTGCGCCGATCGCCCCGTTTTCCGGGGGTGAAAAGGCACGCCTGGCGCTGGCCCTCGTCGTCTGGCGCAAACCCAATCTGCTGCTGCTCGACGAACCCAGCAACCATCTCGATGTGGACACCCGCGAAGCCCTGACCATGGCTCTGGCCGAATTCGGGGGCAGCATGCTGCTGGTCTCGCACGATCGCCATCTGCTGCGCACCACCGTCGATCAGTTCTGGATCGTCGCGGATGGACGGGTCACGCCCTTCGATGGTGATCTCGAGGATTACCGCCAGTGGCTCCTGCAACGGCCAGAACCCGTTCGCGGTGCGGAAGGCACCGAAACGGGGAACGAAAACGACCGCAAGGCCCGCAGGCGCGAGCAGGCACTGGCACGACAGGATCTCGCGCGCCGCCGCAAGCCTCTGGAGACACGCCTGCATCAGATCGAGTCGGCCATGGCCCGACGAAAAGCACGCCTCGATGAACTTGCGGCGCTGATGGCCGAGCCGGGCTTCTATACGGACGACGCCTGGAAAACGCAGCGCCCCGTGCTGATTGCCGAACAGGGCGAGCTCTTGAAGGGCGTACAGGGCGACGAAGAGGCCTGGCTCGAACTGCAGATCGAGATCGAAGCCCTGCAGGACACCGAATGATCAGTCGAGCACGGCCAGCCGTGCCACGCCCAGCGCCAGGGTCTTGGTGCCTGTGTCCGCAAATTCGATACGGGCGAGCGCATCATCGCCATTGCCACTGAGCGATATGACCGTGCCTTCACCGAAACGGTCATGCTGCACCCGCATGCCGATATTGTAGGTCTGCTCGCCGACCGTGACCCCTGTGGCCAGGCCACGCGGTGCGCTCACGCGCGTGGGCCTGCGGGGCTCGGGCAACCGATCGGGCTGTTGCTCGCCACCTTGCCAGGCCCCCAGGCCACGCCTGAAGGCCCCACGCCACGGTGCCGATTCACGCGCCGTCTCGCGTGGCGTCAGCCATTTCAGGTGGCCTTCGGGGATCTCGTCGAGAAAACGGGAACGCAGGCCGTAGCGCGTCTGCCCATGCAGCAGGCGGCTTTGGGCCAGGGTAAGCGTCAGGCGCTTGCGGGCCCGGGTCATGGCCACATACATCAGACGCCGCTCTTCTTCGAGCCCGTCTGCTTCGAGCAGACTGTTCTCATGTGGAAACAGGCCTTCTTCGAGCCCCGTGATGAACACGGCATCGAATTCCAGCCCTTTGGCGGCATGTATCGTCATCAGTTGCACGGCATCCTGGCCGGCCTGCGCCTGATTGTCGCCCGCCTCGAGGGCCGCATGGCTGAGAAACGCCGCCAGCGGCGACATCGGGGCATCGCCTTCGGGGACGCGCCCTGCCGCCAACCCCTGCAGGTCTGCTTCAGCCACGAACGCTGCAGCGGCATTGACCAGTTCCTGCAGATTATCGAGGCGCTCCTGCCCTTCCCGTTCTGCCCGGTAGTGGGCCTCGAGCCCGCTCGCCTGCACCACGTGGCCGATCAGTTCGGGCAGATCGAGGGTCTGGCCGGCGAGGGCCAGTTCACGGATCAGGCTGGCAAACCGGGCCAGGGCCGCACCGGCCTTGCCCGGCACGAAGGCCACCGCGCCAGCGAGGCTCAAGCCATGCTGGCGCGCCATGTCGAGCAATTGCTCCTGGGTTCGCGAGCCAATGCCACGGGTGGGAAAATTCACTACCCGCATCCAGGATGTGTCGTCATCTGGCTGATTGAGCAGCCGCAGATACGCCAGCACATGCTTGACTTCCTGGCGCTCGAAAAAACGCTGCCCACCATACACCCGATAAGGCACCCGGGCGGAAAACAGGGCGTGCTCGATCGGACGCGACTGGGCATTGCTGCGATACAGGATGGCAATGTCCTGCGCCGGAAACCCATCACGCAACAGGGCCCGGATCTCGTCGGCCAGCCACTGGGCTTCGAGGGCATCACTTACCTGCTCGACCACCCGCAAAGGCTCGCCAGCGCCCTGCGCCGTCCAGAGTTTCTTGCCCAGGCGCCCACGGTTATGCCCGATCAGTGCATTTGCAGCGTCGAGTATATGCCCGTGCGAGCGGTAATTCTGCTCGAGCCGGATCACCCGCCCATGCGCATGGCGTGTTTCGAAATCCGCCATGTTGCCCACTTGCGCCCCCCGGAAGGCGTAGATGGACTGATCGTCATCGCCCACGGCGAACACGGGTGCGCCCCCCTCGGCCAGCAGCATCAGCCAGCGATACTGCAAGCGGTTGGTATCCTGGAACTCATCGACCAGGATCTGGCGGAAGCGCTGTTGATAGTGGGTACGCAAAGCCGCATCCTGCTGCAGCAGTTCGGTGGCGCGCAGCAGCAACTCGGCAAAATCCACCACCCCCTCGCGCTCGCACTGGTCCTGGTACGCCTGGTACAGGCCGGCCAGACGCCGGCCATGGCTGTCGCGCACATCCAGATCCGCCGGCCGCAGGCCATCTTCCTTGGCGGCATTGATCATGCGCTGCACATCGCGCGCCGGAAAACGATCGGTATCGGCACCCTGCGCCTTGAGCAGCCGCTTGATGGCCGACAGCTGATCCGCCGCATCGAGGATCTGGAAAGCCTGGGGCAGGCCAGCCTCCCGGTGATGTGCGCGCAGCAGGCGATTGCAGAGCCCATGGAATGTGCCCACCCACATGCCGCGCACATCGATGGGCAGCAAGGCAGACAGGCGCGCCAGCATTTCGCGTGCAGCCTTGTTCGTGAACGTGACCGCCAGCAACTCGCGCGGTGCCAGTTGCCCGCTCTGCACCAGCCAGGCCATGCGCGTCGTCAGCACGCGCGTCTTGCCGCTGCCGGCACCCGCCAGCACCAGCACGTGTTCGAGCGGCTGGGTCACCGCCTCACGCTGGGCGTCATTCAAACCTTCCATCATCATGCCTTCTGCAGGACTGCAGCAAAAAAACCATCGGTGCCATGCCAATCGGGACGCAGGTGCAGAAACGCGTCTTTCATGGGCATATCCACTTTCTGGCTGGCCAGGCCATCCGCGGCATCGACCAATGAAAACCCGGGCACGCTGGCCAGAAACGCCGCGATCTGATCCTCGTTCTCTTCGGGCAGGATGCTGCAGGTCGCATAGACCAGCCGGCCACCGGGGCGCAGGCAGCGGGCCGCCTCGCGCAGCAGCATGGCCTGGGTGTCCTGCAGCGCCAGCAGGGTCTGCGGGCTCTGGCGCCATTTCAGGTCGGGATTGCGGCGCAGTGTGCCCAGGCCGCTGCAGGGTGCATCCACCAGCACGCGATGAGCCTTCCCGTGGAGCCTGCGAACCCGCTGGTCACGCGCATCCGAAATCACCACAGGTGTGATATTGGACAGACCACTGCGCGCGAACCGGGGCTTGGCACGCGCCAGCCGTGCGGCTGAGACATCGAAGGCGTAGAGGCGCCCGGTCGAACGCATCAGGGCCCCCAGCAACAAGGTCTTGCCACCGGCCCCGGCACAGAAATCGATGATCATCTCGCCGCGCCTTGGCGCCACCAGCAGCGCCAGCAGTTGGCTGCCCTCATCCTGCACCTCGACTTCGCCTTGCTCGAAGGATTTCCAGCGCTGCAGCGGCGGGCGCCCCTGCAGGCGTATGCCCCAAGGCGAATACGGCGTCGGCGCAGGAGACCAGCGGGCCTCGGGCCCATTCAGCCAGGCTTCGAGCAGCTTGTCGCGGGTGGTCTTCAGAGGATTGGCCCGCACGTCGAGCGCGGCCGGCTGGTGCAGGGCAGCGAGCAGGGACAGCGCGTCGGGCAGTTCGGCCAGGCGGGCATCGAGCCAATCGGGCACGCTGTAGCGCACGGCGCGTGGCAGGCAGGCTGGATCCATCATCTGCAGATGATCCAGCCAGTTCCCCTCGGATGGCTGCAGCCCGGCCTCGAGTTGCGCGCGCGCCTGGGTTGCCGCCAGGCCGAGAATGGCCAGCCGGCGTTCTTCGGGCCCCTGCCCGCTCTGGGCCCATTGGCGGTAGCGTCGCAAGTGGCGCAGGATATCGTATGCCGCCTCGGCGATCTCGCCGCGATCGCGGGTACCGGCCTCCGGGTGCGCACGAAACCAGCGCGAAAGCACCATATCGGCCGGCTGCTGCCAGGACAGGAGATCCGGCAGCAACTGGGCCACCTGCTGTATGCGCACGGCAGCCACAGCCGGCGCAGCGGTGCGCGGACCCGGCTGCCGGTTCGCGGGCCGTGACCGCACCGGACGGCCCTGGCGCGCTTCGGCCGACCGGCCCTGGCGTGCCCTGGTTGGCCGGCGCTGGTGTTCAGGTGAGTTCATGGTGCTCCTGGGGATACAGCCCGGTTTCGAGCCATGCGCGGTGCGGCTGGCCCGGAATTTCCACACGACCGTCGGCCAGCAGGCGGATGCTGCCCTGGGCGAGCCAGCGCAGCACCTGTGCATAAATGGCATGCTCGACCGGCAGCAGACGCGCTGCCAGCGTATCGGGCGTGTCATTGGCCAGCACCGGGATCACGCCCTGGGCGATGATCGGCCCATGATCCAGGATCGGCGTCACGAAATGCACGCTGCAGCCGTGCCACTGCACCCCTTGCGCCAGAGCCTGCGCATGCGTGTGCAAACCAGGAAAGGCCGGCAGCAAGGAAGGGTGGATGTTGATGATGCGACCTGCAAAATGATGGGTCAGTTCAGGCCCCAGCACCCGCATGAAGCCCGCCAGCAGGATGAAATCCGGTGCCAGTTCGGAGAGCCGCGCCTGCAGGGCCGCATCGAAGGCTGTGCGGCTGTCATGGTCGCGATGCGACAGCACCTGCGTCTGCAAACCCTGCGTCTGCGCCCAGGCCAGACCACCCGCATCGGCGCGATTGGATAGAACCGCGACGATTTCAACGGGCAGGTGTTCGTCTTGCACGGCGCGCACCAGGGCCTGCATGTTCGTACCGCGCCCCGAGATGAGAATCACCACGCGTACCCTGTTTGTGGCGCATTGCACCATGAATCCTGACTCCGGCATAAAATCGCAAATGATCTTCGATTGTAAACTGTGGTCCGTGAACATCACCCCCACCCTCTACCGACACCTGCCGCGCCGACATTGCTCGGCGCCCAGCGCCGTGACCATCGGCAATTTCGATGGCGTGCATCTGGGCCACCAGGCCATTCTCGAGCGGGTGCACCAGTACGCCACGAAACATGGCCTGCTGCCCACGGTCATGACATTCACGCCGCACCCACGCGCCTATTTCGCGCAATTGACACGCAAGTCCGACCTGGCCCCGGCACAGATCAGCACGCTGCGTGACAAGACGGCGCGCCTGGCCGCCTGCGGCATGCAGCAGATCGTCATCTTGCGCTTCAATCAGGCACTGGCCCAGATGGGTGCCGAAGCGTTCATCCGTACGCTGCTGGTCAAGGGCTTGAACACACGCTGGCTGCTGGTGGGCGAAGATTTCCGCTTCGGCCACCGGCGCGCGGGCGATATCGCGCTGCTCAGGCGATTGGGCGCCGAACTGGGGTTCACCGTCGACACCCTGCAGGATGTGAAGGAATCCTCTGGCCGGCGTATTTCCAGTTCGAGCCTGCGCAGTGTCCTGGCTGCTGGCCAGGTGGCCCAGGCCGCCCACCTTCTGGGCGCGCCCCCCAGGATCAGCGGCCATGTCATCCATGGCCGCAAACTGGGCCGACGCATCGGTTTCCCCACGCTGAACCTGCGTGTACCCGAACCGAGCGCCATGCGTCATGGCATCTACGTCGTGCGGGTGCTGGGCCTGGGGCCCCGGCCACTGGCCGGCGTGGCCAGCCTCGGGATCCGGCCCACAGTGACGAAAGACGGCCCGCTGCTTCTCGAGACCCACATTCTGGATGCCAGCCCGGATGCCTACGGTACACTCGTGAGCGTCGAACTGCTGCATTTCCTGCGCGACGAAGAAACCTTTCCCGACCTTGCTTCACTGGGCGCGGCCATCCAGAGCGATGTGCAGGGCGCCCGCACTTATTTTGCCTCCCATGGACTATAAAAACACCCTCAACCTGCCCGAAACGCCCTTCCCCATGCGTGGCAACCTGGCCAAGCGCGAACCGGGCTGGATCGACCAATGGCAAGAGAACAAGGTCTACCAGGCCATCCGGGCCGCAGCCAGCGGGCGGCCGAAATTCATCCTGCACGATGGCCCGCCCTACGCCAATGGCGATATCCACATCGGCCATGCCGTCAACAAGATCCTGAAGGACATCATCGTCAAGAGCCGGGGCCTGGCCGGCTATGATGCACCGTATGTCCCCGGCTGGGATTGCCACGGCATGCCGATCGAGATCCAGATCGAGAAGAAATACGGCAAGAACCTGCCCGTAGCCGAAGTCCAGGCGCGGGCGCGGGCCTATGCCAGCGAGCAGATCGACCGTCAGCGCAAGGACTTCAAGCGCCTGGGCGTTCTGGCCGACTGGGACAACCCGTACCTGACGATGAATCCCCTCAACGAGGCCGACGAACTCCGGGTGCTTGCACAGATCATGCGCAAGGGGTTCGTGTTCCGTGGCCTGAAACCCGTCAACTGGTGCTTCGATTGCGGCTCGGCGCTGGCCGAAGCAGAAGTCGAATACGCCGACCGGCGCGATACGGCCGTCGACGTGGCCTTTGCGTTCGACGACCGCGCCGCAGTGGCCCGGGCCTTCGCGCTGCCCGAACCGGTGGCTGCCGGCGCCATCGTCATCTGGACGACCACGCCCTGGACCTTGCCCGCCAACCAGGCGCTCAATGTGCACCCCGAACACGAGTACGCACTGGTACGGCTCGACACCCCGCTGGCCACCGGCCCGCTGCTGCTGCTGGCCGCCGAGCGGGTCGCTGCGTGCCTCGAGCAATGGGGCCTGACGGGGCGTATCCTGGCGCGCGCGTCCGGGGCTGCCCTGCAGGGGCTGGCATTTCGCCATCCCCTGTACACGGCCCATCCGGGCTATGCGCGCCTGGCGCCGATTCACCTCGGGGATTACGTCACGCTCGATTCAGGCACGGGCATCGTGCATTCCTCGCCCGCCTACGGGGTCGAAGACTTTCTGTCATGCCGGGCCCACGGGCTGGCCGATGACGCCATTCTGAACCCGGTCATGGGCAACGGGCACTATGCCCAGACCCTGCCTCTGTTCGGTGGCCAGCTCATCTGGGAGGCCAATCCACACATCGTGCAGGCCCTCGAGGCCGCAGGCAGCCTGGTGCACGCCAGGCCGCACGAGCACAGCTACATGCACTGCTGGCGCCACAAGACACCCGTGATCTATCGGGCCACCAGCCAATGGTTCGCCGGCATGGACATCACGCCCAAAGAAGGCCCGGCACTGCGCGAGATGGCACTCGAGGGCGTGGCCGACACCGCGTTCTATCCCGCATGGGGGCGCGCCCGCCTGCATGCCATGATCGCCAACCGGCCCGACTGGACCCTGTCGCGGCAACGCCAATGGGGGGTGCCCATGGCCTTCTTTGTCCACAAGGAAACGGGCGAACTGCACCCGCGCACCCCCGAACTGCTCGAACAGATTGCCGAACGCGTCGAAAAAGACGGCATCGAGGCCTGGCAGACCCTGCCGGTAGACGAGTTCCTGGGTGCCGAAGCCGATCAGTACGAAAAAAACCGCGACACGCTGGATGTCTGGTTCGATTCAGGCACCACGCACGCCACGGTCATGGGGGGACAGGATCAGGCCATCAAGGGTTCGCACGCCGAGCAGCTGGCCTGGCCCGCCGACCTGTACCTCGAAGGCTCCGACCAGCACCGCGGCTGGTTCCACTCGTCATTGCTGACGGGCTGCATGCTGTACGGCCGGCCGCCTTACAAGGCCCTGCTCACACACGGTTTCGTGGTCGATGGCCACGGCAAGAAAATGAGCAAATCCGTAGGCAACGTCGTCTATCCCCAGGAAGTCGCCAACACGCTGGGAGCCGAAATCCTGCGCCTCTGGACCGCAGCCACTGACTATTCCGGAGAACTCTCGATTTCGCGCCAGATTCTCGACCGGGTGGTCGAGTCGTATCGGCGCATCCGCAATACGCTGAAGTTTCTCCTGGGCAATCTGGCCGACTTCGACCCCGTACAGGACACCGTACCCACCGGCGGCCTGCTCGAGATCGATCGCTACGCCCTGATCATGACCGCGGCCATGAAGGCCGAAGTGCTGGCTGCCTATGATGCGTACGAGTTCCATTCTGCCGTGGCCCGTCTGCAGATCTTCTGTTCCGAAGACCTGGGCGCGTTCTACCTCGACATCCTCAAGGACAGGCTCTACACGACGGCTGCCGACAGTCTTGCGAGACGCTCGGCCCAGACCGCCCTGCATCACATCACCCATACCCTGCTGAAACTGCTGGCGCCGATTCTGTCATTCACCGCCGAAGAGGCCTGGGCCGACCTGCATCCGGGCCAGGCCATGGGCACCATTTTCACCGAACTGCACCATGCGCTGCCCGTCATCGATGAGGCCGACGATCTGGCCGCACGCTGGACCCGTCTGCGAGCGATTCGAGCCGACACCATGCGCGAGATCGAGACGGTGCGCGCCCGCGGCGAAATCGGTTCCTCGCTCGCAGCAGAGGTGGATTATGACGCCGGGCCCGAGGATTTCGCCCTGCTGCAGTCCCTGGGCGAAGACCTGCGCTTCGTGATGCTGGTCTCGCGCAGCACCGCGCACCCGCAGCCAGGCGCGCTCGGGATCCGCGTACAGGCCAGCACCCACGCCAAGTGTGCGCGCTGCTGGCACCATCGGCCCGATGTCGGTGCAAACGCCGAACACCCCGAGCTGTGCGCGCGCTGCGTCCAGAATCTTGGCCAGTCCGGAGAAGTCCGTCGCCATGCCTGAAGACCGTGCTGCGGGCATCCCGGCCGTCACGCGTGGCATGCTGGTGTTGCGCTGGCTGGCATTGTCCGCCCTGGTGATTGTGGTGGATCTGGTCACCAAATCGTGGATCGTCGGCAACCTGAGCTATGATGACCGGGTCACCTTGTTGCCGTTCTTTGATCTGACGCTGCGCTACAACGAAGGCATCGCGTTTGGTTTTCTGGTCACCGCGAGCAGCGAAAACCGCTGGCTGTTGCCATCCATCGCCATTCTGGCGATGCTGCTCATCACCTACTGGATCTATCGCGATGCCCATGACAAACTTCACTGCATGGCCCTGGCCCTGATCCTCGGCGGGGCCGGCGGCAATGCCTGGGAACGTATCGACATGGGCTATGTGACCGATTTTTTCCTGTTCCACTGGAACGGCTGGCATTTTCCCGCGTTCAACGTCGCCGATGCCGCCATTACCGTGGGCGCCGCCCTGCTGATCCTCGAAGAAATCCTGCGCACCCGGCGCGCACGCCCCAGAACGCCGAGGCCACCCCATGCCTGATCTTGCCGGCAAACGCATCGTACTCGGGCTCACGGGCGGCATCGCCTGCTACAAGTCGGCCGAACTGCTGCGACGCCTGCAGGATGAAGGCGCAACGGTCGATGTCGTAATGACCGAGGCGGCCACCCGGTTCATCACCGAGGCCACCTTCCAGGCGCTGTCGGGCCGCCCGGTCTGGGTGGATGCCTGGGATGCGCGCATGGCCAACCGCATGGCGCACATCAATCTCACACGCGGGGTCGATGCAATCCTGGTGGCGCCGGCCAGTACCGATTTCCTCGCCCGGATCACGCACGGTCTGGCTGACAACCTGCTCACCACCCTGTGCGTAGCGCGCGGTACCGTACCGTTGATCGCGGCACCGGCCATGAACCACGAAATGTGGGTGCACCCGGCCACCCAGCGCAATGCCCGGCAATTGCAGGCCGACGGGGTACACCTGATCGGCCCGGCCGAAGGCGGGCAGGCCTGTGGCGAAACAGGCTCGGGGCGCATGATGGAACCCGACCAGATCCTGCGCGCCCTGGTGGCGTTCTTCCAGCCCAAACATCTGGCCGGCCGCCAGGTTCTGATCACGGCCGGCCCGACCAGCGAGACCATCGATCCGGTGCGCGTGCTGACCAATCGTTCATCAGGGCGCATGGGCTACGCGCTGGCACGCGCATGTGCCGAAGCGGGCGCCCGGGTCATTCTGGTCTCCGGGCCGGTGAGCCTGCCCTGCCCCGATGGCGTGCTGCGCATCGAGGTTGATTCTGCGCGCCGGATGCATGCCGAGGTCATGCGGCATGCGGCCGCAGCCGACCTTTTCCTGGCAGTGGCCGCCGTGGCAGACTGGGGCGTGGCCAACCCGTCGGCCCAGAAAATGAAAAAATCAGCAGACAGCGCGCCACCACAACTGCAGTTCGTGCAAAATCCCGATATTCTTGCCGCTGTGGCTGCACTGCCAGATGGCCCCTGGTGCCTGGGTTTCGCAGCCGAGACCGAACATCTGCATGAGCATGCCCAGGCCAAGCGCCTGCGCAAGGGCATCGAGGTCATCGTCGGCAATCTGGCGCAAGACGCCATGGGCGCCCAGGATACCGAACTCGTCCTGTTCGATGCGCATGGTGCGCACCCCCTGCCGCGCCTCGAAAAACTGCAGGCCGCACGTCTGCTGGTGCACGAAATCAGCCGCCGGCTGCCAGCCACCGCAGCCCGGCCGGATGCGCCGTCTGCTGCCACCTGACTCTGTAGGGATCCCCATGCAACGACGTCTCATCCAGGCCCGCATCGTCAACCCACTCCTGCACGGGAAAATCGCGCTGCCCACCTATGCCACCAGTGGATCTGCGGCCCTGGATCTGCGCGCCTGCCTGGCCGAACCCGAGATCCTGCAACCCGGCGAGCGCCTGCCGATCGGCACCGGGCTGGCACTGAACATGATGGATCCCGGGCTGGTCGCCATCGTGGCTTCACGATCCGGCCTGTCGCTCAAACATGGCGTCCGCGTCGCGCAGGGGATCGGCGTGATCGATGCCGATTACCATGGGGAAATCAAGGTCCTGCTGAGCAACGAGGGCACGCAGGCGTACGCGGTGCAGCCCGGCGAGCGCATCGCGCAACTCCTGTTCCAGCCCGTGGTGCAGGTCGATCTGCACCTGGTCGAGGCATTCGACACCACGACCGGCCGCGGCACCGGGGGGTTTGGCAGCACCGGGGCGTCGTAGGGGCCGTACCCCCCGTATCAACCGACCATCATCAGCGTGGCATTGCCGCCTGCCGCGGCCGTATTGATACACAGAGCCACCTCGCGCACCAGCATTTCCAGGGGATACGCAGCACCCGCCGCAAGTTCATCGTGGTTGAGGGCAATGACAGGCAGGATCGGCCCCGGGCGCGCGGCGATGGCCTGCGCCAGGGCCTGCAATGCATCGCTGTCACCCTCGAAAAGCACCGCCTGGAAGGCCGCCGCATCCAGCGCATCACCCGCTACCCATTGGGGCTCGCCTGGCCCGGCCTGCCCATGCCACCACGCGCGGACCCCGGGGTGATCCACCCACAGCATCGAATTGCCGGTGCGTGCGCAGGCCTCGAACTGCGCCTGTGCGCCTCTTGCGCTGGATGCATGGCACAGCACCGTACCCCGCGGCCTGAGGCGGTAGTGGTTGGTCTCCCCTGTCGGGCCCGGCAAAGACACCCCCTCATCTCCTGGCGCCAGGGCGTTCTCGGGCAGCCAGGCCGGGCCGCGGGACAGCAGGCGATGCAGATAGAGCGGCCCGCCTGCTTTCGGGCCCGTGCCCGAAAGCCCCTCGCCTCCGAAGGGTTGTACCCCCACGGTGGCGCCGACGATATTGCGATTGACATACAGGTTGCCGGCACGCACGCGCGCAGTGACGTGGTGGACCATTTCATCCAGGCGGGTATGCACGCCGAACGTGAGCCCGTAACCCCGCGCATTGATCGCCTGGATCAACGCATCCAGATCGTCTCGGGCGTAGCGCAACACGTGCAGCACCGGGCCGAACACCTCGCGTTCGACCTGCGCGACATCATCGATGAAGATCAGGGTGGGTGCCACATAGGTGCCGAGATGCGCCAGGGCCGGATCGAGCGGATAGCGCACGACCTCATGGCCCGCCGCCTGCATGGCCTGCACGTGCGCTTCGATCGTGGCGCGTGCCTCGGCATCGATCACCGGGCCGATGTCCGTGGCCAGAAGCTCCGGGCGCCCGACCCGCAACTCGAGCATGGCCCCGCCGAGCATGCCCAGGGTACGATCGGCACAATCTTCCTGGACACACAGGATGCGCAGGGCGGAACAGCGCTGCCCGGCAGAATCGAATGCCGAATCGAGCACATCGTAGACCACCTGCTCGGTCAGTGCGGATGAATCGACGATCATCGCGTTCAAGCCGCCGGTTTCGGCGATCAACGGAATGGGATGACCCGCGTCATCCAGGCGGGCTGCCAAGGTGGCGGCAATCTGCCGCGCGACATCGGTGGAACCTGTGAACAGCACACCGCGGATCGCCGGGCTCGCGACCAGCGCTGCGCCCACGGTTTCGCCCTGCCCGGGCACAAGCTGCACGACATCGGCCGGCACCCCGGCGCGATGCAGCACCGAGACCCCGTAGGCGGCAATCAGCGTGGCCTGCTCGGCCGGCTTGGCCAGCACCACATTGCCGGCCGCGAGGGCTGCGCCGATCTGGCCGGTGAAGATGGCGAGCGGGAAATTCCACGGGCTGATGCACAGCACGGGCCCCAGCGGACGATGGCTGTCGTTCGAGAAACCGGCTTCGATCTGCCGGGCATAGTAGCGCAGGAAATCAACGGCCTCGCGGACTTCCGCAATGGCATTCGGGTAGGACTTGCCCGCCTCGCGCACGATCAGCCCGATCGACAACTGCATTTCGTCTTCCATCAGTTGCGCGGCTGCACGCAGGCAGTGGGCCCGTTCGGAGACCGCTGTGGCCTGCCAGATGGGCGCTGCGTATTGGGCCTGTTGCAGGGCCAGCCGGATATCGCCGTCACCGGCTTCGTGCACGTGGCCGACCACGTCGCGATGATCGGCCGGGTTGAGCACGGGCCGTGCCGCTGCGTTGCCGGTCTGTCCGGCTGGTGCGGCCCGCCATGACCGATCTGCACTGGACAGCAGGGCGGCGGCCAGCGAGCCCAGACGATGCTCGCTGCTCAGGTCCAGACCCTGCGAATTGAGGCGTTGCCCGGCCCGGTACAGATCGCGGGGCAATGCAATGCGTTCGTGCGGTGCGCCCACCGGCCGAATGGCACGCGCCCTGGCCACTGGATCCTCGATGAGGGCATCGACAGGTATGCCGGCATCACCGACCTGATTGACGAACGACGTGTTGGCGCCATTTTCGAGCAGGCGCCGGACCAGATAGGCCAGCAGGGTCTCGTGGGTACCGACGGGCGCATATACGCGACACGGGCGGTTGAGGCGCCCCTTGGACACCGGGCCCACCACTTCTTCGTACAGCGGCTCACCCATCCCGTGCAGGCACTGGAACTCATATTGGCCCGGATAGTAATTCTGGCCGGCAAGATGGTAGATCGACGCCAGCGTCTGGGCGTTGTGCGTGGCAAACTGGGGAAAGACCGCCTCGGGTGCGGCCAGCAGGCGCCGGGCACAGGCCAGGTACGACACGTCTGTGTGCACCTTGCGGGTATAGACCGGATAGCCCTCGAGGCCATCCACCTGGGCGCGCTTGATTTCGGTGTCCCAGTAGGCGCCCTTGACCAGCCGAACCATCATGCGATGCCGGGTACGGCGTGCCAGATCGATGATGAAGTCGATCACCTGCGGTGCCCGCTTCTGATAGGCCTGGACCACGAACCCGATCCCGTCCCAGCCCGCCAGGCGGGCATCGACGCACAGCGCCTCGAGCAGGTCCAGTGAAAGTTCGAGGCGGTCAGCCTCTTCGGCATCGATGTTCAGGCCGATGTCGTACTGGCGTGCCAGAACGGCCAGACCGGCCAGGCGCGGCAGCAACTCAGCCATGACGCGATCACGCTGGGCGCGTTCGTAGCGCGGATGCAGCGCCGACAGCTTGATGGAGATGCCCGGCCCTTCGTAGATGCCACGCCCCTGGGCCGCCTTGCCAATGGCATGGATGGCCTGTTCGTACGACTGCCTGTAGCGTTCGGCGTCGTGGGCCGTGGTCGCTGCCTCACCGAGCATGTCGTACGAATACCGAAAGCCCATGTCTTCGTATTTGCGACTGTTGGCGAGGGCGGCCGAGATGGTCTGCCCCGTGACGAACTGTTCGCCCATGAGGCGCATGGCCATGTTCACCCCACGCCGGATCAGTGGTTCGCCACCCCGGCCGATGAGGCGCGTCAGGGCCTGGGAAAGCCTTTGTTCGCTGTTGACACTGACCAGCTTGCCGGTCACCAGCAGGCCCCAGGTGGCGGCATTCACGAACAGTGAGCGCGATTCGCCCAGGTGTGCCCGCCAGTCGCCCTGGCTGATCTTGTCGCGGATCAGCGCATCGCGTGTGGCCTGGTCCGGGATGCGCAACAGGGCTTCTGCCAGGCACATCAGGGCCACGCCCTCTTGGCTGGACAGGGAGAATTCCTGGATCAGCCCATCGACCCCACCCCCCTTGCGCTTGCGGCGCAGCGCAGTGACCAGGCGTCTGGCCAGGGCCTGCACCGCATCGGCATGGCCGGATTCGGCCTGTTCGAGCAGCATGCGCACGCAGTCGGGTTCGGGGCGCCGATACGCCGCCGTGATGGCCGCCCGCAACACCGACTGGGGCTGGATTTCCTGGGCGAATTCATGGAATGGTGGCTGCCACCCCGGCTCGGGCACTGGTTCGGCGCCGTCATCCTGGCCATGGCGCTGCAACTCGGGGGGCACATGGCCCCGCTCTATGGATTCGATGTAGCTGAGCAGAGCCTGCCTGTGCAGCCAGTGCGGCGTGCAACCCATGTCAGCTGCCACATTGCGCAGGCGCTCGCGCAAGGATTCATCAACCTTCACGCCCAGAGTGACCGTGGCCATATCAGAGAGTTAACCGTAAATTGTGTCTAGGTACAACCGAATTTTGACACTAGCGGATAATCTTGTACAGCAGTGGTTAACCCCATGGCTGTATGTATGATCAACTCGGACAGGATCCCCGTCGCCTGGCGCTGTGACTGCACCAGTTCTGCCACGCTGCTGCCGGCAGGCACCTGGATATCGGCCTCGCAGATGTATGGCGCATCGCGGTCTGGCGCCTGATCCACCCAGGTCGCCGTCATCTGCGAAAACTGGCCCCAAACCATATCGAAGCGTGTCAGACGCACTTCGATGGTGCGCGCCGGAAGGTCGGCAGCCAGCGGCAGCTTCTGCAGATCGATCAGGCCCAGGCCGGCACTGACGCGCGATGACAGTACAGCCTGAAGCTGATTCTCGAGGGCTGCCGACCAGAGCGATTCGTTGAGCACCTGAACCTCGTTGGCCGGATCGCGCCGGGGTGCCTGAACCACCAGCTGCAGGCGATCGACTTGTGCCGGAACCTCGACGACCTCGAGACGCAGGCCACGTGCTGCGTCCCTGGTGTCAGATGCCTCTGTGCGGGACGACGCAGCGGATGCTTCAGCCCGCACGCTGTCGTCGACCGACGCCAGGCTGTAATAGCGTGTGGGGGCTGTAGCGCAGGCGCTCAGCAGGCAAAGTGACAACAGGACGGGCCAGGGGGACATACGGTCTCTTTTCAACGCAGGGTATCAGATGGCAAGCCACGCAACAGCGATTCAGGATGGGCCTGCAGAAGATCGGCCAGCACCCGCAGGGCGCGCGCCGCCTGCCCCACCTGCTGCATGGTGGCCTGCAGGCTGCCCATCGTGGTATGCAGACTGCCCATGATGGGCGCATCGGGCCCCAGCGCCCCGCCGACCTTGTCAAGCGAACGCCGGGCCGCCCCCAGCGTACCGGACAATTCGGGCACCAGTTTCGTATCCACCGTACCCAAGAGCCCATTGAGCGAAGCCAGGCTGTCGGACAGATTGCGCCCGATGTCTTCGAGCGGCAACGCATCCAACTTGGTGACGATGCTGCCGATCTGCTGCTGCAGACGGTCGAATTCACCCGGAATGGTGGGCACCAGGGTCGCCATCGGCGGCTCATCCCCGGGGATTTCGGCGGGGATCTCGTCCTTCTGGCAGAAGCTGAGGGACACGTACTGGATCCCGGTGAGCAGGTTTGCCGTCTTCAATTGGGCGCACAGACCGTTTTCCACCAGCGGATCGATCAATGAATCGCTCTTGGCATTGCCGGCGGCCTTCACCAGTTTCGGGTACAGCTGGCCAAAGCGCATGGGGTACAGGTTGGCCCGCACGCGGGTATAGAAACGCCGGTGGCGCGCATCGTACTCGAGATCGATGTCCAGCACTTCACCAATGGGCATGCCGCGGAACTCGACCCCAGCGCCCACCTGCAGGCCGCGCACGGATTGTGCAAACCGCATTTCTATGGGCAGTGGAATGCCGTCGGGCTCGGCCAGGGCCTTCTTGCGTGTCTCAAACAACGTGAACTCCGTACCCGGACGCGCCGGCACGCGCGAGGCCACCCCATCGAATGTCGTGGCTTCATCGGCCGGTGCGAACGAGATGCCGCCGTCCAGAATGGCCGAAAGCCCGCTGGTGCGCAGTTCGACCCCGTTGGCGGAGATGGTCATGTCGATACCGCTGTCGTTCCAGAAGCGCGAATCGGATGTTACGTATGCATCATAGGGCGCTTCGACAAAAATCTGCAGACGGACGGACTGGCCATCGTCAGCCATGTCGTAGGCGACCACGCGGCCTACGTCGATGCGGCGATAGAAAACGCGAGCCCCCACGCGCAACGAACCCAGGGTATTGGAGACCAGAACAAAGCGTGTTCCCTGCTGCCCGCTGATGACCTCGGGTGGATATTTCAGGCCTGTGAAATGATGCACGGGCGCTGAATCCGAGAGCGCCAGTGGTGCATCCACACTGAGGTAGACACCTGAAATCAGGGTATCGAGCCCGGTCACGCCCGAGATGCTCACGCGAGGCTCCACCACCCAGAACTTGGCATCTTTCTGCGTGATGTATTCGGCGCCTTCGCGTTGCAACTGTACGTCGACCAGCACATGCTCGCGGTCTGGCGCTACGCGCACGGCCGAAACCTCGCCCACGACCACGTTGCGGTAGCGCAGCTTGGTCTGCCCTGCTTCGATGCCGGCCGCGGAACTGAAGCTGATGGTGATCACCGGCCCGCTGCGTACCCACACGGAGGCCAGCAGGGACAAGCCGACGGCCAGCGCCAGCAGCGGAACCAGCCAGACCCACGACCAATGGATCGTGCGCCCTGGACGCATCCTTGGCGTCTGTACCTCATCCGGGATTCCGGACCCGCCCGTCTCCAGGCTGCCCGCCTGTGGCGCGCCTGCCTCACGGGTTGCCGCCCGCGGCAGATCGGATTCAGTCATGCCTTCCTTTTTGCAGTGTACCGGCCCGCAGCCGATCCCAGCCCAACCGCGGATCATACCGCATGGCGGCCCACATGGTGAGCACGACTACCGCACCGAAGTTCAGGGCAGCCGGCCCGATGTCGATCTGTGACAGCCCCGGAAAATTGGCCATGGCCGCCATGAGCACCACCACGAAGACATCGAGCATGGACCACTGGCCAATGAATTCGACCACGCCGTAGAGCCGCGTACGCATGCGCTGCACGTACACGCCTTTCGGCCGGGTACGCAGAAGCAGGTACGCCAGGGCAATCAGCTTGGTGACTGGAACCAGCACGCTGGCCACGAAGACGATCACCGCCAGATCCAGCGACCCCATCTGCCAAAGTTCGACCACACCACCAAGAATCGTATGACTGCTGTTGCCCAGGACCGATTGAAATTCCATCATGGGAAGGACATTGGCCGGAATGTAGAAAATGGCGGCGGCAAGCAACAAGGCCCAGACTTCGCCGGGACTGCCGCGACGCCCCGAATCCAGCCGCGCATCGCAGCGCCGGCAGCGATGGTCGGCGACCGGGGCCTGAACGAAGCCACATGCTTCGCAGCACGCACCCACGCCATGCTGGCCCGACACAGGCACCAGCCCCGCATCCTCGGCATGGCGCCATAGATTGTGCGCATTCCAGCGACCCATTCCGGTCAGCAGGAAACTGAGCAGGAAGAAACCAATGAGACCTGGGCCGGCCTGCAGATGGGCCAAACCGGCCATCTTCACGATCGAAACAAGAATCCCAAGAATCAGGACGGTGGCCATGGACCAGGGCGTCAGGGCGTGGATGAGCCGCAGGGAAATGCCCTGCCCGAAGGGCTGCCGTTTCAGGACAATGGCATGCAGCACGCGCAAGGTCAGCGCAATCAGCAACAGGGGAAACCAGAAACCCACGAGCCCGGTCATGATGGAAACACTGTAGGCGCCACGATCCCAGGCCAGGCGCAGTGCCTCCCAGAAGGTCAGCTGGACCGTCTGGCCCAGAAGGGTCAGCGTGCCGATGGAAAACCACTGGGCGATGATGAAGACGATCAGGCAGGTCCAGACCATTGCGATCCACTGGGCGGGCGTCAACCTGCCCCGTCGATACAGCACGCTGTTGCAGCAGCGGCAGAAAGCCCTGCCACGCGGCCCCGGATCGAGGCGCACGTGCAGGGTGTCGCAATGCGGACAGGCAATGAGCGGCTTTGCGACCTGCATCAATCGACGAGTTCGGGTTCCGGGCGCGCCCGCACCGTATGCCTCTGGTCACTGGAATCATCGAAACGCAGCACGACCTGATCGCTACTGTCGAGATCCACGCACACCTGCCCACCCTGTGTCAGGCGCCCGAACAGGAGCTCATCGGCCAGGGCACGCCGGATGGTGTCCTGGATGAGCCGTTGCATGGGCCTGGCGCCCATGGCCGGATCAAAGCCCTCGCGGGCCAGATAATCGCGCAGCGCGGGGGTGAACTGGGCTTCGACCCGCTTTTCATGCAGCTGGTCTTCGAGTTGCATGAGGAATTTGTCGACCACTTTCAGGATGACTTCGCGCGACAGCGCCGCAAACCCGATCATGGCATCCAGGCGGTTGCGGAACTCGGGCGCAAACAGGCGCTTGATCTCGGCCATTTCATCACCCACGTGCGCAGTACTGGCAAAACCGATGGCTGGACGACTGAGTGCTTCGGCCCCGGCGTTGGTGGTCATGATGATGATCACATTGCGGAAGTCGGCCTTGCGGCCGTTATTATCGGTGAGCGTACCGTGATCCATCACCTGCAGCAGAATATTGTAGACGTCCGGATGCGCCTTTTCGATTTCATCGAGCAGCAGTACGCAGTGCGGCTGCTTGGTGACGGCCTCGGTGAGCAGACCGCCCTGATCGAAGCCCACATAACCCGGTGGCGCACCGATCAGGCGCGACACGGTGTGGCGCTCCATGTACTCGGACATGTCGAAGCGCAACAGTTCGATACCCAGAACGAATGCCAGCTGGCGTGCGACTTCGGTCTTGCCCACCCCGGTGGGACCCGAAAACAGAAAACTGCCGATGGGTCTGTCGGGCCGCCCCAGCCCCGAGCGCGCCATCTTGATGGCGGCTGACAGGGCCGCAATGGCCTTGTCCTGGCCAAACACCACAGCCTTGAGATCGCGTTCGAGCGTGGCCAGGCGATTGCGGTCATCGGTGGAGACGCTTTGCGGTGGAATGCGGGCAATGCGCGCCACGGTCGCCTGGATCTCGGGCTTGCCGATCAGTTTCTTCTGCCTGGACTTGGGCAGCAGGCGCTGGGCCGCCCCGGCCTCATCGATCACGTCGATGGCCTTGTCGGGCAAGAAGCGGTCACTGATGTGGCGCGCCGACAGTTCGGCCGCTGCCGACAGCGCCGCGCCCGAATACCGAACCTTGTGATGCGCCTCGAACCGGCCCTTGAGGCCGCGCAGGATACGGATGGTCTGTTCAACCGTGGGTTCGGGCACGTCGATTTTCTGGAACCGGCGCGCCAGCGCGTGATCTTTCTCGAAAATGCCACGATATTCATTGTAGGTGGTGGCACCGATGCATTTGAGACGCCCGGTCGACAGGGCGGGCTTGAGCAGATTGGAGGCATCGAGGGTGCCCCCGGATGCCGAGCCGGCCCCGATCAGGGTATGGATCTCGTCGATGAACAGCACGGCATCGCGATCATCCCTGAGCGCCTTCAACACCAGTTTGAGCCGCTGTTCGAAGTCACCCCGATATTTTGTCCCGGCCAGCAGTGCGCCCATATCGAGCGCATGGACACGCGTGGACAGCAGGAGATCGGGCACATCGCCCTTGGTGATGCGCCAGGCCAGCCCTTCGGCAATGGCGGTCTTGCCGACCCCGGCTTCGCCCACGAGCAAGGGGTTGTTCTTGCGTCGGCGACACAGGATCTGAATGACGCGATCGACCTCGTCCTCGCGGCCGATGAGCGGATCGATATGCCCCTTGAGGGCTTCGGCATTGAGATCCGTTGCATAGGTTTCGAGTGGCGATTTCTGCTGGTCGCGCGCTTCGACACCCGGCGGCTCATGGCGCGCCGGGCGCGATGGTGACGAACCCTCTGGCATTTTGGTGATGCCGTGGGACAGATAATTGACCACATCCAGACGCGACACGCCCTGCTGCAACAGAAAATACACCGCATGCGACTCTTTTTCACCATACATGGCCACCAGCACGTTGGCTCCGGTGACGACAGACTTGTTGGCACCGCTGGACGATACATGCATGATGGCACGCTGGATGACGCGCTGAAACCCAAGCGTGGGCTGGGTATCGACCTGACCCGAACCGGGCACCACCGGTGTGTTCTCGATCACGAACTTGCGCAGATCCTGACGCAGGAGCTCGATGTCGGCGCCACAGGCGCGCAGCACCTCGGCAGCCGATGCGTTGTCCAGCAGGGACAGCAGCAGATGTTCTATGGTGATGAATTCATGCCGGGCCGCGCGGGCCTCGACAAAAGCCATGTGCAGGCTGACTTCAAGTTCTTCGGAAATCACGCTTCCTCCATCGCATTGGAGCGGATGAACCTATCCGTTGTCTCTATTCTATGACTAAAACAGCACGCCGTCGGCTTCAGTGAAAACCCGCCCGTCAGTTTGCGGCACTTGCACGGCATGGATTTCTCAGGGCACCGGCATGGAATTCTCAGGACACCTGGAAGGAATTTTCAGGGAACCGGCAAGAATTTCTCAGGAAACCGGCACGGGTTCCATCCGGCATTGAAGCGGGTGCTGCCTCGCACGGGCCATGCGTATGACCCGGTCGACCCGTGTGGCAGCCACATCGCGCGTGTAGATGCCGCAGATACCGCGACCATCATGGTGCACTTGCAGCATGATGCGCTCGGCCTCATCCATGCCCTTGTGAAAGACCGCCTGCAGCACATGGACGACGAAATCCATGGGCGTGTAGTCGTCGTTCAGCAGCAGGACCTGGTACATGGGTGGCGGCGCCAGCCGAACGGATACCGGTTCGGCGATCTGGGGAAGCTGCAAATCGGTCGACATGACGTCCAACCTAGTGGTTTCCATAGTTGACTGAATGATATTGAATTCAGCATGATTTGGGTGCCCCGCAAACCATTGCTGGCAACCGGGTACCGTAACCCCATACTATAGTCGAGAGGCAGTCTGCATGTCCGAATCCGTCGAAAGCACCGAAACCCCGCATAAAACCAGCGGTACGGTCAAATGGTTCAACGATGCCAAGGGTTTTGGCTTCATCACCCCCGATAATGGGGGCGAAGATCTTTTCGCGCACTTTTCATCCATACAGATGAACGGTTTCAAAACCCTGAAGGAAGGCCAGAAGGTCATGTTCGAAATTGCGCAAGGCCCCAAGGGCAAGCAGGCACTCAATATCTCGGCTGCCTGAACACGCCGCATCCTGAACACGGCGTAGCCCGCCAATCTGGATCCTTCCTCATTCATCTATAATCATCCAGGCTCCAGGGGGCTGTTTGCCAGCCCCTTGTGCTCTGGATGTCTTTTGCTGTGCGACAACCCCGCCGGCCAGGCCTCCGATGGCCCGATCTTCCGAAATCACGACCGGTCACATGCGTCACATGATCCGCCACCTGCCAGGATTTGCGCTGGCCATCTCACTGGCGGGCGTCAATGCGGCCGCCCTGGCCATGCTGCAGAACCCCTTGCCCGAGCTGACCCTGCAAGTGGGGCCACACGCCATACGCGCAGAACTGGCCGACACCCCCTACACCCAGCAGCAGGGCCTGATGTATCGCCGTCATCTGGACGAGAACGCGGGCATGCTGTTCGAGTTCACGGTGGCCGAGACGCAGTGCTTCTGGATGAAGAACACCCTCATCCCCCTGTCTGTCGCCTTCATCCGCGAGCAGCGCATCGTCGACATACAGGATATGCTGCCCCTGAGCACCCGCAGCCACTGCTCGGCCGAACCGGCCGAGCAGGCCCTCGAAATGAATCAAGGCTGGTTTGCACGCCATGGCGTGCAAGTGGGCGACCGCGTCGTCAAACCGTAGCGAGCCATTCGTAACGGGCCATTGGGTCACGAACGGGGTGCCGCGTCGTGCGTCGCCCCTGGCGGGCCGACGAGCGATCCTTGGACCATCAGCCCAGGTTCTGAGCGGCGAATTCCCAGTTGACCAGCTTCCAGAAATTTTCCAGGTAGGTCGGCCGCGCATTGCGGTAATCGATGTAGTAGGCGTGTTCCCAGACGTCGCAGGTCAGCAGTGCCGTATCGTCGGTATTGACAGTGGTGCCTGCATTGCTGGTATTGACGATATCCAGCGAACCGTCGGGCTTCTTCACCAGCCAGGTCCAGCCCGAGCCGAAGTTGCCCGCCGCAGATTGGCTGAAGGCCGTCTTGAAGGCATCCACACTGCCCCACTTGGTTTCTATGGCCTGGCGCAGTGCCCCGGAAGGCTCGCCGCCCCCCTTGGGTGACAGGCTGTTCCAGTAAAAGGTGTGATTCCAGACCTGCGCCGCATTGTTGAACACGCCGCCGCTGGACTTGCGAATGATGTCTTCCAGGCTGAGCGAGGCCATGTCTGTGCCTTCGATCGCCTTGTTGAGATTGTTGACATACGCCTGGTGGTGCTTGCCATAATGGTATTCGAGTGTTTCCTGTGAGATATGCGGTGCGAGTGCATCCATGGCGTATGGAAGTGCGGGCAGAACAATAGCCATAATGATTCCTTCTGAGGGGTTCGAACTTCTTCAAGTCTAACGCATTTCGGGCGGCGCACCCAATTTCGAGCAGCGCACCCAACGGGCTCCAACCCCAGGCCCGGGCGCACGCTCCGGGCTACACGCCGGCCAGTGTATTTCATCACCAGGGCCTGCTGCGGCACGCGCTCGGGCCGTTTGCCGAAATCCGCCTTCCGGGCGCAGGCAACAGGTCAGGACCTGCGAACCTGTCCACAGAACATCGAGATTTGTCAAACGCATTGATTCACAAGCCCGTCAGGACAAATAATCATGTAATGCATGAAGAAAGCAATGTAACCTATTGATTTATATAATATG
Source organism: Castellaniella sp. (assembly GCF_041677825.1). GTDB lineage: Bacteria > Pseudomonadota > Gammaproteobacteria > Burkholderiales > Burkholderiaceae_B > Castellaniella. Next base: position 23,230 of record NZ_JBAYPG010000025.1, on the reverse strand, counting down.
TTAAAAACATCACAAAATGCTCAATAAATAACCAATCCACCATTGGATCGCTTGAATCATGCCTTTCAGGGAGGTTGTGCACAGAATTATCCACAGAATCTGTGGATACTTGCAGCGCCCAGCCATCCTGCCGTGTCAGCGCCGGTGTGCCGAGCCTGACACAGGCGCGCGCGGTGCCTTTAAAATGGGCGCGTACGCCGTTGGACGGCGCCGATCACAAGGACACTCAAGGTGCTCGATATCATCGAACAGGCCGGCTGGCCGATCTGGCTGCTGGTGGCCTGTTCAGTCATCACCCTGGCCATCATCATCGAACGTTTCGTCGCCCTGCGCACCGGCCAGATCATGCCATCGGGCCTGCCCGAGCAAGTGCTCGAACTCGTGCGCCGTCAGCAGGATGAACCCGACACCATCCTGCGTCTTGCGCGGGGCAGCCCCATGGGCCGCATCCTCGCCGAAGTCGCCGCACAACGCCATCAGGACGACGCCTGGCGCCTGTCGGCCATCGAGTCCGTGGGCCGCGATGTCTCCTGGCGGCTCAACCGGTATCTGCCTGCACTGGCCACCTTGTCCGTCATTGCGCCCTTGCTGGGCTTGTTCGGCACAGTGGTCGGCATGATAGAGATCTTTGGTTCCTATGACCCGTCAGGCGGCGATCCCAGCCAACTGGCACGCGGCATCTCCATTGCGCTCTACAACACCGGTTTCGGGATCCTCATCGCCATTCCGGCCCTGGCATTCCATCGGTACTTCCGTTCACGGGTCGAATACTTCCTGCACACGATGGAACGCGAGGCCGAAACCCTGAACCGGCTGATCAGCCGACGTGCCACGCCATGAACTTCAGCCATCGCGAAAGCCACGATTCTCCGGAGATCAACCTGATCCCCCTGATCGACGTCCTGCTGGTGATACTGATTTTCCTGGCGGCCACCACGTCGTTTTCACGCCAGACCCAGCTGCGGATCGCCCTGCCCCAGGCCCAGGCCGAAGCCATCGACAACGCCACGATCGTCCAGCTCGACATCAGCCCGGAGGGCCTGTATGCACTGGGTGGCCATGCGCTCGACATCCGCTCGGACGAAGACCTGGCCCAGCATCTGCAGAGCGCGCTCGCAGAGCATCCGGATGCCACCTTGCGCGTGGCCGCCGATGCCCAGACCCGCCATGCCGCAGTCGTGCGCGCCCTCGAGGCCGCCAGGCTTGCGCATGTCGAACGCATCCAGTTCCTCACCCAGACCCGGCCGTGAAACGTGCAGAAGACATCCTGCACCGCATCTGGAGCACGCGCGGTCCGGTCAGCACCTTGCTGCTGCCCCTGTCCTTCCTGTATGGCTGGCTGTCCGGCATACACCTGCGGCGCCAGTCCCGCAGGGCCTGGCGCGCGCCTGTTCCCGTCATCGTCATCGGCAACATTCTGGTGGGCGGTACCGGCAAGACGCCGCTGGCACAGGCCCTGTGTGCCTATTTGCAAAGCCAGGGCCGACACCCGGGCCTGATCAGCCGCGGCTATGGCACTCGAATCGGCGCCCGCCCCCATCTCAGCATAGATGCGCAGGACAGCCACTGGCTTGGCGATGAGCCCGCGCTGCTGCACGCCGCCACTCGGGTCCCGGTCGCCGTGCATCCACGCCGGGCCCTGGCTGCACAGGCCTTGCTGGCGGCCTGCCCCGAGGTGGACGTCCTGATTGCAGACGACGGGCTGCAGCATCGCGCCCTGGCGCGCGACGTCGAAATCATCGTGCAGGATGCACGTGGTGTCGGCAATGGGCGGCTCCTGCCCGCCGGCCCCCTGCGCGAACCGGCGACGCGGCGGCTGCAGGCCGACTGGCTCGTCACGCACCTGACCGCCCCGCCAGCCCAGGGCGCATCCATACACCAGCGCGCACCAGATCAGGATGCGTGCGCAAACCAGCGTGCGCCAGGCCATGATGCGCGCGGACACCAGCCTGCGCCAGATCAGGGCGCATCCACAGACCAGCGTGCACCAGGCCATGAGTCCGCGGACCCAGCCGCGGGCCACGAGCACACCTGCAGGCGTGTGAACATGCACTTGCGTGCCGCATGCGCAGAGCATCTGGGCAGCGGCCTCAAGCAATCGTGGGCCGTGTGGCGCGAGCAATACTCGGGGCAGGCCGTCAGCGCCGTGGCGGGCATCGGCCAGCCACAGCGCTTCTTTTCCATGTTGCGGGGCCAGGGGCTGGTCTTGCAGGACACACTGGCGCCACCCGACCACGGCTTGCTCTCCGGCGCAGACCTGGCGCGGCTACCGCCAGGCCCCATCCTGCTGACCACCAAGGACGCCATCAAATGTCGGCCGCCATACGACGAACGTCTGTGGGTCATACACGCGCAGCCGGCCTTTGCACCCGCCGCCTGGATGGCGGATGTACTCGCCCGGCTCGATCGGATCGCGGCGGGCAAGCCGCGCCCACAACCCGATGCGCAGGCATTAGAATAGGGGTTTTGCCCTTTGATGCGCCGTCATGGCGCCCCATTGCCCACCATGGAAACCCGCCTGCTGCAGATTCTCGTTTGCCCATCGTGCAAGGGGCCATTGCGTCATGACCGCGGACACGACGAACTGGTCTGCGGTGCCGAACATCTGGCCTACCCCATCCAGGACGGCGTGCCCATCCTGCTGCCACAACAGGCCCGGTCACTGCAGGCCGAACCCGATACACCCGCATGAACTTTCTGGTCGTGATCCCGGCGCGGGCCGCGTCCACGCGCCTGCCGGGAAAGCCCCTGCTGGATCTCGGCGGTCTGCCCATGGTCGTGCGTACAGCCCGGCAGGCGGCGCGATCACAGGCCCGACGGGTGCTGGTGGCAACCGATGACCCGACCATCCAGCAGACGGTGCAGGCGCACCACATCGAGTGCATGCTCACCCGGCCGGATCATGCAACCGGCACCGACCGGCTCGCCGAGGTCACCCGGCGGCTGCGTCTGCCCGATGGCGACATCGTCGTCAACGTCCAGGGCGATGAACCCCTGATCGAACCCACCCTCATCGACGCAGTGGCGCAATTGCTCGCGCGGCACACCGAGGCCGCCATGGCAACCTGTGCCGCACCGATCGCCGATGCCGAAGCCCTGTTCAACCCGAATGTCGTCAAGGTGGTCTGTGGCGCGGGCGCACGCGCCCTGTATTTTTCACGCGCCCCAATCCCCTGGGCACGCGACGCACTGGCCGATGGCCGCAAGTGCCTGGCCAGCGGCCTGCCCGCCTGGCATCATATCGGGCTGTATGCGTACCGTGCCGGCTTTCTGCGGCAGTTTCCCGGCTTGCCCGCCGGCCAGCTCGAGCAGTTCGAATCGCTCGAGCAACTGCGCGCCCTCGAACAGGGCCACACGATACTGGTGCATACGGTCAAACACCCGCCCACCCCCGGGATCGATACCGCCGAAGATCTCGAGCGCGTACGCAAAATTCTTGCTCAAGCAGTCACCGCGCCACCTGGCTGAGCCAGTGGCCCCGCTCACCCGGCGCCCGGGCAGCCGCACAAAAAATCATGCACAATTTGTTGCAATGCGGCATAATCGGGCACTTGATTCGACCCCAACGGAGGACATCATGCGTTTGATTCTGCTCGGCCCCCCCGGCGCCGGCAAGGGTACTCAGGCAAGCTTCATCACCGAGGCCTTCGGCATCCCGCAGATTTCCACAGGCGACATGCTGCGAGCCGCGGTGAAGGCCGGAACGCCCCTGGGGCTGAAGGCCAAGGCCGTGATGGATAGCGGTGCACTGGTGTCCGATGACCTCATCATCGGTCTGGTGCGGGATCGCCTGCAGCAGCCCGACTGCCAGGCAGGCTACCTGTTCGATGGCTTTCCGCGTACGATTCCGCAGGCCGATGCCCTGAAAGCGGCGGGCATCACCCTGGACTACGTGATCGAAATCGCCGTCCCCGAAGACGACATCATCGAGCGCATGAGCGGGCGTCGCGTGCATCTGCCCAGTGGCCGGACCTATCACACCCGGTTCAACCCACCGCGCATCGAGGGCCAGGACGACGAAACCGGCGAGCCGCTCATCCAGCGCGATGATGACCGTGAAGACACCGTGCGTCACCGCCTCTCGGTCTACCGCGAACAGACCCGCCCGCTGGTTGACTATTATTCCGGATGGGCCGCATCCGGCGCCAACGAAGCGCCCCATTACGCAAGAATCTCCGGGGTCGGCAGCGTGGACGAAATCCGCTCGCGCATTTTCGCCATCCTGCGCCCCCGCCAATCCGCCTGACACAGGAGTCAAAATCCATGGATATCAAGAATCAAGTCATACTGGTCACCGGAGGCGCATCCGGCCTGGGCGCCGGTACCGCCCGAGCCCTCGTGGCACAGGGTGCCCGCGTCGTACTGGCCGATGTGCAGGACGAGGCAGGCCAGGCCCTGGCCAGCGAACTTGGTCAGACTTACGTGCACTGTGACGTCACATCCGAAGCCGACGCGAGCAAGGCGGTCGAAGCCGCCGCGGCCCTGGGGACCCTGCGTGGCCTGGTCAATTGTGCCGGGATCGCGCCGGCCGCCCGCATCGTGGGCAAACAGGGCGCGCACGATCTCACCCTCTTTCGACGCGTGATCGACATCAATCTCATCGGTACATTCAACATGTCCCGCCTGGCGGCACAGGCCATGACCGGCAACGAGCCACAGGCCACAGGCGAGCGCGGTGTGCTGATCAACACCGCATCGGTCGCTGCCTACGATGGCCAGATCGGCCAAAGCGCCTATTCCGCCTCCAAGGCCGGCGTGGTGGGCATGACATTGGCGATCGCCCGCGACCTGTCGCGCAGTGGCATTCGCTGCATGACCATCGCACCGGGCATCTTCGGCACGCCCATGCTGTTCAACATGCCCCAGGAGGTTCAGGATTCGCTGGCTGCCAGCGTGCCTTTTCCCTCGCGCCTTGGCCGCCCCGAAGACTACGCCAGGCTCGTACTGTCCATCTTCGACAACGACATGCTCAACGGGGAAACCATCCGTCTCGATGGCGCCATCCGCATGGCCCCCAAATAGGTCCCGATGGGGCTGCTGCGCTCGGCTGCCACGGTCAGCAGCCTGACTTTCGTTTCCCGCATCAGTGGCATGCTGCGCGATGTGATCATCGCCAGCCTCTTCGGCGCGGGGGCCATCACGGACGCTTTCTGGGTCGCATTCCGCATCCCCAACCTGTTGCGCCGGCTGTTTGCCGAGGGTGCATTTTCCCAGGCCTTCGTACCCATCCTGGGTGAAGTCCACGCACGCGGCAGCCGCCAGGCCCTGCATCGACTGCTTGACCGCGTCGCCGTATTGCTGTTCCTGACCCTGTGTGCGGTGACGCTGGCCGGCATGCTGGCTGCGCCGTGGGTGGTAACGGCCATTGCCACCGGCCTGCGCGAAGCCAGCCGCGCTGAAGAATTCAGCGAGGCCATCTGGATGACCCGGTTGATGTTCCCGTACATCATCTGCATGTCATTGGTGGCCTTCGCATCCGGCGTCCTGAACACCTTCAGCCGCTTTGCGGTACCCGCCCTGACACCGGTGCTGCTGAACATATCGATGATGGCGACCAGTCTGCTGCTCGCGCAACACGTCGAGCAGCCGATTCACGCACTCGCCATCGGCGTCATCGTGGGCGGGCTGCTGCAGTTCGGCGTGCAATGGGCCGCACTGGCCAGGCTGGGCCTGCTGCCGCGTCCGGTCGGCATTCTCGAGGCCTGGCGCGACAGCACCGTGCACCGCATCATGCGGCAGATGGTTCCGGCCATCCTCGGGGTCTCGGTTGCGCAGCTGTCGCTGCTGATCAATACAAATATTGCCACCTGGCTGGCACCGGGCAGCGTCACCTGGCTCTCGTTTGCCGACCGCCTGATGGAGTTTCCCACCGCTCTGCTGGGCGTGGCTCTGGGCACCGTGCTGCTGCCGACCTTGTCCGCCGCCCATGCCCGGCAGGATCACGACGCCTACAACGCCTTGCTCGACTGGGGGCTGCGCCTGGTGCTGCTGCTGGGCATACCCGCTGCCCTGGGGCTCGCCTTGCTCGCAGACGGATTGGTGGCCACCCTGTTCAACTACGGCGCCTTCACGGCAACGGACGTGGCCCAGACGCGGGTGGCCGTCATGGCCTACGCAGTCGGTTTGCTGGGATTGCTCGCGATCAAGATCCTGGCCCCCGGCTTTTATGCCAAGCAGGATATCCGCACGCCCGTGCGCATTGCCATATTCGTGCTGATCTTCACCCAATTGATGAATCTGGCGTTCGTTCCCTGGCTGGCACACGCCGGGCTCGCGCTGTCGATCGGTCTGGGCGCCAGCGTCAATGCGCTGAGCCTGGTGGTCCTGCTGCGCCGGCGCAAGCTGTACCAGCCTCAGGCTGGCTGGCCCCGGTTCATGTTGCGCATGCTGCCGGCATTGCTGGCCATGGTGGGTTTCCTGCTGTGGGTGCAGACACAGTTCGACTGGATCGCCCTGGGCGCGACGCCCCTGCACCGGGCAGCCTGGCTGCTGCTTGTGGTGGTGGCCGCGGCGCTGATTTATTTTGCCCTGCTCATCACCTGCGGGTTCAGGCTGCGCGACTTTACACGCAAGCCCGTATAGCATAGAATGCTGGTTTTATTTCACCCACCCCGGACATAGTCACACACCCATGGCCAACTCTGCACAAGCACGCAAACGCGCCCGCCAGGCGGTCGCCCTGAACAAACACAATGCCAGCATGCGCTCGATGATGCGCACGGCCATCAAGCGTGTCCGCCAGGCCATCGAAAAAGGCGATCAGGCCGCCGCCAACGAAGTCTTCCAGAAGACCACCAGCGTGATCGACCGCGTGGCAGACAAGAACATCATCCACAAGAATAAGGCTGCACGGCACAAAAGCCGCCTGTCGGCCGCCATCAAGACCATGGCCTGAGCCACACCTGCTGCTTTCCGCGGGGTCAAAGGGTGCCATACGGCACCTTTTTCATGCCTGCTGCCAGCCCAGCAACAGGAACTCCATGAGCGCTTTCTGCGCATGCAGCCGATTTTCGGCCTCGTCCCAGACCACGCTCTGGGGCCCGTCGATGACATCGGCGCTGACTTCCTCGCCCCGGTGGGCCGGCAGACAATGCATGAACAAGGCCTCGGGGCGCGCCGCCTTCATCATGCGCGCATCGACGCACCAATCGGCAAAAGCGCGCCGACGCGTCTCATTTTCGGCCTCGTAGCCCATGCTGGTCCAGACGTCGGTCGTGACCAGATCTGCATCCTTGCAGGCCTCGAGCGGGTCATCGAATTCACGCAGCGTGGCCGGGCCGACATCCCCTGCGCGCAGTGGATCGAGCCTGTAGCCCGGCGGGCCCGACACGTGCAGGGTGAAGCCCAGCAGTTCTGCGGCCTGGAGCCAGGTATAGGCCATGTTGTTGGCATCACCGATCCAGGCGACCGTCTTGCCGGCAATGGCACCACAATGTTCGACGAACGTGAGCACGTCGGCCAGAATCTGGCACGGATGATACTCATTGGTGAGGCCATTGATGACCGGCACCCTGGAATGCGCGGCAAAGCGCTCGATACGGGTCTGCTCGAAGGTGCGGATCATGACCAGATCGACCATGCGGGAAATGACACGCGCCGTGTCCTCGATCGGCTCGGCACGGCCCAGTTGTGAGCCTTCGGTCGTCAGGTAAATGACGGACCCGCCCAACTGATACATGCCGGCCTCGAACGACACCCGGGTACGGGTGCTTGCCTTTTCGAACACCATGGCAAGATTGCGATCGTGCAGCGTGTGGTGTGGCTGGTAGCGCTTGAACTTGTCTTTGATGAGACGGGCCCGCTCGATGACGTACAGGATCTCTTTGGCAGAGAAGTCACGCAATTGCAGGAAATGGCGCAGCGGGCCAGGGTCTTGGGCAGCAGGCATGAGACACTCGAAGCAAAAACAGCATCTTACCCTGCACCCTGGGTCCGCGCAAAACGCCAATCGGATACAATGCGCCACGTGGGCAGGCGGCCCCCGTTCACATCGGGCCTGCCCCAGCCATGGAACCCGTATGCCCCAGCCCTCACATCATTTCATCATCCACGGCAAGACCCTTCAGGGTCAACGCTTCCGCCCAAGCGACTGGGCCGAGCGCCTGGCCGGGGTGCTGTCCCGGTTCCGGCCTGCGGGTTCGTTGTACAACCCGCTGTCCTATTCGCCGTATGCGTTTCCCCGTACCCTGGATGGTTTGCCCTGCGTGGTGGTCGATCATCGGCTGCGCGATATCGAACCCCTGGCCTGGAAATTTGCATGTGATTTTGCAGAAAGCAACCAGTTGCAGACTACCGACAATGCCGCACTGCCCGAGGATGCCGATGGCCCGACGGCCGGCAGCCCGGCCGAGGCGGCGCGTCCGTTGCCGAAACGCAGCGCCGGCGCTGGCTGAACCGCCCCGCGCCCGCCCTGCCGGCGCGGGCTGAACGGCCCCGTCGGCCCTGGCTGAACCGCCCTGCCGACGCCTGGCTGAACCGCCCCGAGCGCGACGCCATCAGGGATCAGGGGTTGGTGTCGTCTTCCAGACGAGGAATGCCCCCCGCATCGGCCTTGCTGAGCAGCCCTACCTGCGTATAGGTAAAGAGCTTGTCGCGCGTATCGACAATATCCAGATTGCGCATCGTGAGCTGCCCGATGCGGTCGCGCGGCGAGAACGTGGACGCCCCCTTCTCCATCGTGAGGCGCTCGGGATGATACGTCAGGTTGGGTGAGCGCGTATCCAGAAGAGAGTAGTCATTGCCCCGGCGCAGTTCGAGCACCACCTCGCCACTGATGGCCCGAGCCACCCAGCGCTGCGCCGTTTCGCGCAGCATGATGGCCTGTGGATCGAACCAGCGGCCCTGGTAGAGCAGGCGCCCCAGGCGCAGCCCATTGATGCGGTACTGTTCGATCGTGTCTTCATTGTGGATGCCGGTGACCAGCCGCTCGTAGGCGATGTGCAACAGTGCCATGCCGGGCGCTTCATAGATGCCGCGACTCTTGGCCTCGATGATGCGATTCTCGATCTGGTCGCTCATCCCCAGACCATGGCGCCCGCCAATGCGGTTGGCCTCGAGCATGAGCTCGACCAGATCGGCATATTCGACACCGTTCAGGGCCACCGGACGGCCTTCCTGGAAGCCTACGGTGACTTCTTCGGCTGCCACTTCGATTTCGGGCTTCCAGAAGGCCACCCCCATGATGGGCTGCACGATGTGCATGCCTGAATCCAGGTGCTCGAGATCCTTGGCCTCGTGCGTGGCACCGAGCATGTTCGAATCGGTGGAATAGGCTTTTTCAGCCGACATCTTGTAGTCAAAGCCGTTTTCGACCATGTATTGCGACATTTCGGCCCGCCCGCCCAGTTCATCGATGAACTGCTGATCGAGCCACGGCTTGTAGACCTTGAGCGCTGGATTGGTGAGCAGGCCATAGCGATAGAAGCGCTCGATGTCGTTGCCCTTGAACGTACTGCCGTCGCCCCAGATATGGACGTCGTCTTCCTGCATGGCGGCCACGAGCATGGTGCCGGTGACGGCCCGCCCTATGGGCGTGGTATTGAAATACGTGACCCCGCCGGTGGACACATGAAATGCATTGCATTGCAAGGCGGCCACCCCTTCGGCCACCAGTTGCGCACGGCAGTCGACCAGACGGGCCCCCTGGGCCCCATAATGCAGGGCCTTGCGTGGAATCTCGTCGTAATCGGATTCATCGGGCTGGCCGAGATTGGCCGTGTAGGCGTAGGGCAAGGCGCCCTTGTTCTTCATCCACAGCAAGGCAGCACTGGTATCGAGCCCACCTGAAAAGGCAATGCCCACCTTCTGGCCAACAGGCAGGCTTTCTAGAATCGTTGAACTCATGGGGATTTTCCGGGTGATCCTGAAAATAACGGCAATCGGGCATTATATCGTCACTGGCCGCCGCGGCCGCACGGGCCGCTGGCCGTACGAGGCCACGGCCACACCGGGCTGCGGCCGTACAAGGCCTCGGCTGCACGAGGCCGTGGTCGTACGCGACCGTGACCGCACGAGGCCACGGCCACCCCCACCCTGGATGGCCATGAGCCACTCAACCCAGCCAATGAGCCACTCAACCCAGCGTTTCCTCCAGCCAATCCATCGATACAGCGGCCGAGAAACCCGGGTTGGCATTCTGGCAATGGCCATCGGCGCCTTGTTCGGCGGTGAATACATGCGGTGTCGCAGGCCCGCCGACATGCGCCACGAAATGCCCGGCCTGCTGCTGCGGGGCGGCCCCCTCACCCTCGCCCACGAGCGCCAGGCAGGGGCATGTGATACGCGCGAGATCGGAATCTTCGACGCGAAACTGCTTCAGGTAGCGATAGGTATCGCGAAATGAAGCCTGCCCCATGCGCAGCATGATGTTGGCGCTCATGGCGCGTTTCTGGGCATCCATGACATGATCGGGGATGTGCGGCAGGTCGTCCGGGCCGAAATCCTCGTCATCGGACAGTTCGGCGGGGTCGAGCCCCGTGAACGAGGTCATGTAGGCATGCAGGTCGATGATGGGAGAATTGGCGATCAGCGCCCCGAGACGGGGCTCGTGCGCTGCGATACGCGTTGCAAAATAGCCCCCGAAGCTGATGCCCATCAGAGCCAGCCGGCTGGCCTGCATGCCCGGCAAGGCCAGAACCCGATCGACCACGGCACGGCCAATGTGCTCGAAATCAGGGCGGAAGTGGCTCTGTGCATTGAAGCGCCAGGCATCCATCTGCCCCGGGCCGGAAAACAGCAGAACATCATGGCCACGTTCGCTGGCGGGTGCCCCATACATCAACCACGACTCTTCGAGCGTGCCATCGTAACCACTGACGATGGCCAGCACATGCCCTGGCCCCTGGGCAGACCCGTTGCGCGGTGCGCGCACATAATAGGCCGGCAGGCGTTGATCATCCAGAGAGAACCACCATTCTTCGCACGCCAGGCCACCCTGATGCATGGCCGTGAGGAAACAGCGCCGGCTGGCCAGACCCAATACGGCGTGCTCCGGATCCTGAATCGAGGCATAGTATTCGGCAGCCCGGTACAGATTACAGGCCACCAGATACTGATCACGCGCACTGATGGCATGCCCCCTGGCCGCACGTGCATCGGCATCGGCCTCTTGGCGGCGCCCCGCCGCAGCAAACACCTGCACCCAGGACGCCGGATCGGCATCCGTGATGCGCGCCGCCAGCGCCAGGCACTCACCCACGGAGGCCCCGCCATAGCGCGTGGCGCCCAACTGACGCATGAGCTGATAGTCCATTTCCGGGTCGGCGAAGCCACGTACCCGCGTACGCCCACGTTCCAACGATTCTGCCATGAGACATCCCCTGAAGACATGCTGCGATTGATCGGCTGCTGCAATTGATCGGCTGCTGCGATCGATCACGGCACTGCGGGCCCTGGCCCTGATGCCGGAAACGACGGGAGCAGAATCACAGTATCGCACCAAAATCCGGCTACAACTGTATGCTAAGGTTGACCTTTGCAGGCCATTGCCGCCAGCGTTGACCTTTACATCCCATTGCTGCCAGCCTTCCAACCGACAGGACACCACATGAGCCAGCCGCCCATCAGCCGTTACCCCATTCCCCGGGTCGAGGACCTGCCTGCCGACATTCGTGAGCGCATCCAGGCGGTCCAGGAAAAGGCCGGTTTCATCCCGAACGTGTTCCTGGCCATGGCCCATCGCCCGGCGGAGTTTCGCGCCTTCTTTGCATACCATGACGCCCTCATGGAAAAAGACAGCGGCCTGACGCCGGCCGAGCGCGAGATGATCGTCGTGGCGACCTCCGGGGCCAATGACTGCCAATACTGCGTGCTTGCGCATGGCGCCATTTTGCGCATCAGGGCACGCAACCCATTGATTGCCGACCAGGTGGCGATCAACCATCGCAAGGCCGATATCAATCCACGCGAGCGGGCCATGCTGGATTTTGCCCTGAAAATTTCGCTGAATGCGCGCGAAATCGAAGAAGCAGACTACCAGGCCCTGTACCCGCATGGCTTCAGCGACGAAGACATCTGGGATATCGCGGCCATCGCCGCATTCTTTGGGCTGAGCAACCGCATGGTGAACTTCATGTCGATGCGCGCCAATGACGAGTTCTATCTCATGGGCCGCCTGCCAAAAGCGGCAAACTGAAGCCTTACATGTGCTAGAATACGCGTCTTTCGGGGACGTAGCTCAGCTGGGAGAGCGTCGCGTTCGCAATGCGAAGGTCGGGAGTTCGATCCTCCTCGTCTCCACCAGAACACACGCCTGACCACTCTTGGTCGGGCGTTTTGTCTGGTACGCCCGGCATGGGCGCACACCTGTGGGTGCAAGTCCCGCCATGTGTTCGGACAAACCTGCTTACCGTCGTCAAACTGCCTCCTTGATTCCTGTGCGATCCGCAATTGCATCGACCAGCGCTGAAAAATCGTCATAACATTGCTGCACGTTCGTCTGGTGAGCACCGATGGCCCCATCGGCACTGCGCAAGCTGAACATGGGTTTGCGCGCCTCCATCGCCATTGGCATCAGACTGCGATAGTGTTTAATCCGTTGGATCTGATTCTGATCACTCGCCAGCAAGTCTTCAGATGCAATATTCAGGACGCTTTTCCGGTAGGCAATTGGCAGCCTCTTCTGCCATTTGGCATACGCTTTTGTTGGCCGCCCCAGACGCTCGGCATGTTGCATCAATACATACCCAACGGGAGCCATTTCCCCCTGCGGCATGGCGCCCAAGGCGCGAGGAGCCTGCTGAAGCGCCGCAACCCATGTGCTGCGCCACTTGCGCAGGACTGGCCCAAGATTCTTCAAACCTTGCAATGAAAAAAGATCGGGCGCCACAGGCATCACCACATGGCTGGATGCCACCAGTGCTGCGCGATTGATGGCCCCCAAGTTTGGTCCCACATCGAGCAGCACCACATCAGCTTGGTGTCGCCTTGCCGCCTCTTCAATCACACGCCAGAAAGCAGTCGTGACGCGAAACGCACGTTCACGCCCTTCCAGGCAACGCGGCCATTCCGTAGACAAATCATCCTCGATGCGGGATAAGGCAAGATCACCGACGAGCAATCCCAAGCGATTGCTTAATGGCTCGATATGCGCTGAACTCACGTCTCCCGTACCATCAAACAACGGCGCAACCGCACCATAAGTCGTGAGCGGATGCTCATTATCCGGCCACAGTGCTTCAAGTCGAGATTCGTCCAACGCCATGATGGACAGGTTGGATTGCGGATCAAGATCTACCGCCAACACCCGAAAACCTTGTTCCGCAAACATGAAAGCACAGTGATAGACCAGCGAAGTCTTGCCCACGCCACCCTTGTTATTGAAAAACGCGATGTGGGCTGTCATGAAGGCTTCCCCTGGATGATTGCTGCAACCACACCCGCTTGCACCTCAAACTGCAGCCGCTGGCCCAGCGCTTTGCGTGCAATGGCGATACCGGCGCCAAAACGCTGTACATAACCCAGCGCCCGCAATGCTTCGGCCAGATTCGGGTTGCGGTAGTCGGTGATGCCGGGTTGACCAAAGTTTTCTGGTGTGACGCTGCCAAACGGACCTCCTGGATTGTGAATTTCGATGCGATCATCAAACCAGTAAACCCGCACCGGCGTATTGGTTGCCTCGTAGCTGCGGTGCATGAGGGCATTGCGTACGAGCTGGCGCAGCGCATCCAGCGGGTAGGCTTCACGGCGATCCTCGGTATCGACGTCACTGAACCGCACCCTGCGCTGGTTGTGGGCGGAAAGCTTTTCCTCCAGACGTCGAATCTGATCGGCGACCGTGCCATGGATGGGTTCTTCATCCAACACGGATGCGGTGAGGTCGTTGCCCGCCAGCCGCAGGAACTGAGCGTAGGCGCCGGGTAGCCAATCGGATGGCAGTTTGCCAATAACCAGTAAGCCGAGAACGGTCGGCGTCGGTTCTTTGTCGCTCAGCACCATCTTCGTGGCAGCCAGCTTCTGCTCGTAGCTGCGCTCATTGGCCTCCAGCACGTCGCGTGCGACCAGCGCGGGCAGATACTCCTGCTCAAAGCGCAGCCGATCGAGATCCGTCAGCTCCGCGTCCCGCATGGGCTGCACATCGAACGGACGATCCTGGTGACGCCGCCGCTCATTCAGGATACGTTCGTCCTGCGCGGTAGCCAGCCCGCGTCGCGGCCCCCAACGCACATGGATGCGGCCCTTGTAGCGTACGGGCGGAGTATCGCAGGACCAGACGGTGATCACGGCCACTTCGTTACCCTGCAACTGACGCTTCTCTACCAGCAAGGTCGGCGGGGGCACGATATTGCCGTCAGTCTTGATGTCCGCCAACTGCCGGAGCAACTCGTCGCTGACTTCAAAATCCGGCATGGGCGTTCCATTATCATGCACCCCAACAAACACCACGCCCGGCACGCCGTGTCCGGCAAGGTCGTTGGCAAACGCACAAACAGCCTCACGAGCCTTCGCAGGTGCATCCCCCTTGAATGATTGTTTGCGTTCCACACGATCCGACTCGGTATCGACCATCATGGCTTCGAGCTGTTCATCGCTGTAGTAACTCATCGCCCTTACCCCCACCGCCATTCTCTTTTTTTGATACCTTGCTGGCAACGTGTACGGGGCTACCAGTCGTTTGCTGTCGGATCCAATTTTGGATGTCGCTACGCGAAAACCGCCAAGCCCCGCCCAGCTTGAACGCTGGAATATCGCCACTCGCCGCGAGCCTGTATACCGTACTAATCCGCCTGCATCTGCAACCACATGATGGCCGTCGGTGCCGGTATCCATTTAGCCAGCCGCAGTGCAAGTTCAGGCGTTACACCCGCACGCCCATTGATGAAGCGGGAAAACTGCACGCGCGACACTCCCAAATGTGCGGCGGCTTCGGTCGCAGTAACATCTAGCGCAGGTAGCACGTCTTCCTTGAGGAGGCTGCCTGGGTGCGGTAGGTCGTACCTCTGCATGACGCGATTATAGACTCACGAGACAACAAAACCAGCCTCTCTTTTGCTCACCAGTCCCAAGCTCTCCGCTATCCTTCAATAGGCGAGTTTGTAATCTGCCCCCTGCTCCACCACCAGAACACACGCCTGACAGGTCTCTGTCGGGCGTTCAGCCTTCTCTCAACGCAACCAGTTGGTTGCTCGGCCCTTCCGACCGAAGGTTGAAGCTCGGGCTGTTCGACACCAGGTACGCCAAAGGCCGCATCAGGTTGAATGGAAACAGCACGGGCAGCGACTGCAGACCAGCCGCAGGTACAGGCTTGCGGGCGTAACGGACAGCCGCTTCGATCAACCAGACGGTAAGCGCATCGCTGTCGATGCGTTCCTGTGGCAGGCGAGTGACCCGCCTGCCTTTCTCGATCCGCTCGACCGCGCCCCAGCTCGCCAAACTCTGGATGACCATATTGGTCATGCGCCGGGTGCCTTCACGTTCACCGTAGATTTCACTCATGCGCCGATGCACTTCTGCGGACGCGCAGTCACCCTGGATGGCGGACAGACGGCCCACCAACTCGGCCACCTTGCCAAAGAACGGGTACGTCGCCATCGCCATCCCCCAGCACAGCGCGGCGACCGGAATGCCCGGCTGAGCCTTGTGGATGGCCACGCCGCGATCCGCGTAATCCACCAATTCGGCGCGTGGCTCCAGCCAGAGCCGATTCAGTACGGTGCGTGTTTTCTTCCTGGCTGCCACGCCAAGCCCAGCAGTGTCGAGCAGTGCATTCAGATCATCCAGCTCAGCCACACCTGCACGAACATTCAGTGCTGCGGCTGCCCAATCAAGCTGAATGAACCGATCAAAGCCAATTTTTGGGGCTGATGCGTTCATTCGTTACCTATCAAATAACTGACTTTCACAAAGGGCACGATCAACTCCTCGACCGATACCCCGCCGTGGACGACCACCTGGTCGCCCTCCGGCACAAAGGCTGTTCGCCCGCCAGCGAACAGCGGCATGAAGTTCGCAGGAAGGCCTGCGACGTCCAATCGGACGGTATTGGGATAGGCCGTTGCTGAATCGATCCGCAATGGCTCGCTCCGGTACCGATACACATAGTGATCCAGTTCATTGCGGCAAAATCGCCATGCCCCACAACTTATGGGCAGGAATCTTGCCTGCGCCAGCAAGTCGGTAGACCATTCGTTTGCTCGTTTTCATGCAGAACGCAACATCATCCAGCGTCAGGATGTCGGTCTCCAGAACATCCGTACGCGCCTTCGAGATTCAAACAGTCACTGACCAAATCAGGACGATTTTGTCATACGCTCGTGGTACGTGCCATAGACATCTTCCAGAGGCATCGCCAAGTCACCTTTTATCTCGACAACAAGATCAAAATGATGCTATTATACATTGAATCAAAATGATTCGACAATGATATCTCGTTCAACGCTCAAGACAGATGAGGATACCCAGCCATGAATTGGCGTGACATCGAACGCCGCGACGAAGAAGGGTGGCATGTCCGCGCAGTATCCGGAAGCATCGCCAACCGCCCCGCGCTGAGCATGAGTCCGTATTGCGGTTGCTTCCACTGCAAGCGCATACTCGCCTTTCGCGATATCCGCGAATGGACCGACGCACCCTACGGAACCTCGCCAGACAAATACAATGAAACAGGGGACACCGCCCTATGCCCGCATTGCGGGTTCGATACGGTCATAGGGTCCGCGTCCGGGTTTTCCGTGACCGAAGCCCTGCTGGAACAGATGCACGCCTACTGGTTTGCCCCCGGTCCCGATTACGAATTCGTCCAGCGAACCCGCCCGCAGCCCGAAGCGCACGACCCCGTGGACACCGAAGAGCCGGTCATGCACGAAGACAATACCAGGTCCATCCGCACTGCCACGGGGGATCACATCGATGCCCACAAAGCATCCTTCAAGAACCGCGACTCCATCGAACGCAGTACACACTGTGGGTGTTTTCATTGCGTGCGCATTTTCGAACCCGAAGACATCACCGACTGGTGGGATTCCCCCGAGGGAACGCCGCATTTCCTGGACAATGCCCTGGGTCTGACCGCCACCTGCCCGCACTGCGGGATCGATTCCGTCATCGGATCCGCTTCGGGTTACCCCATCACGACAGAATTCCTGCTCAGGATGTACCACGCCTGGTTTTGACGCGGCGCGCGAGCGCCAGCACGCCGTTGAACATACCGCCGACGACATCCGGCACCCCCATGCAGTTCCAACACGCATCGGCCGCCCGCCCTGCGTCCGATTTTCATGAATTTGAACGCAACCCAAAGGAGTCTGCCATGCGTCAGCGGCCGTGTACACCATCGGACTGTGCACTGGCCTCATACCCCGGCGCCAGCACTGCGTTGGACACGCCGTCGAGCTGGCCGACGTCGGCCAGCCACAGGCGGAATTCGGGCCCCTTCAGGCACGCATCGCGGCTGCAGTCGACCAGCCACTGCCTGAGCATATAGCCGGCCACCGCAGCGCGGATCGTGACCGTGAGACGTCCGTGGCGCATCCCCAGGTCACGCTCGATAGATCGCGGATAGGGTTGCGCGGGGTGTGGCACGAAGTGCAGCACCACCATGCGATTCCACTGCTCATCGGCCATGGCCTGTTCTTCGGGCACCGATTCGCCTGCCCTGCCCGACACCGGCTCTGCCTGCGCCATTCGCGTGAGCACCAGATCCTGGAAGCGCCCCCTGGTGCGATCGAATGCGCGCGCATGCCAGCGCAAACCCGAATCCACCAAGGCATGTGGCACGATTTCACGATGCTGCGGCCCGTCGGTGATCGAGTGATAAGTCAGACCCAGGGCATACCCCCCCTGAATGGCGCGGGTCACGGTGGCCAGATCTTCGAGCCGGGGCTGGTTCAGCCGCACCGGAACGGCATGCGAAATCGGCGCAGCGCTGGTGGCGGGCTCGCTCATGCCAAAGCCCGATGTGAGCATGGCCAGGACCCGATCCACGTCATGACAGAACAGGGGCACGAACGACGGCAGATAGTGGTAGGCCTTGCGCTCGTATACGACGTTTCGAGGGGCCAGATCACGGTACAGGGCCAGATCACGCGTACCCGCCGCCGTGGCCACCTCGAAGCGCTCGAGCACGTCCTTGCGCGCCACCTGCCCATGAAACCACACGCGGAACTCGATATAGGCCAGGCGCTGGCGCTGGGCGGCAGAAAATTCCAGAAGGGCGGCATCCATCGACATGGGATCGTGACACGTTTGTGATCAGATCGCCTACTCTACCACAACGAGATCAAAATGATCTTGTTAAACAGGAACGTGCGCATCATCCGGCGCTGCTCGCACACGATGATTGGTTCGGGGTCGATCACGCGCCGGATCAAGGCAATATCTTGCCTGGGTTGAGTATATTTCGACTATCCAGAACAGCCTTGATTTCGTTCATGAGTTGCAGGGTTTCGGCACCATATTCCATGAGCAGGAAGTCACGCTTGTGCAGGCCCACACCATGTTCACCTGTGCATGTACCACCCATGGAGATGGCCCGTTCAACTACGCGCTGGTTGATCTGCTCACAGGCTGCCCATTCGGTGGGATCATCATGATTCAACAGCATCTGCACGTGGAAATTGCCGTCGCCGACGTGCCCGACAATAATGTACGGAAACGGCGCGCTTTCCAGATCTGCCGCCGTGTCGTTGATACAATCAGCCAGACGGGAAATGGGGACGCAAACATCCGTGGAAATCGAGCGGCAGCCTGGTCGAAGCTGGATGGCCGCAAAATACACCTTGTGCCGAGCCTCCCAGAGCCGGTCACTGTTTTCAGCGCCTTGGGCCCAGTCGAAATCCTGGCCATGATGGGCTTGGGTAATCTCTTGTACTGTAGCCACCTGTTTTTGCAGCACTGCAGGGTCGCCGGCAAATTCCATCAGCAGCAACGGAGACACACGCATGTCAAGATGGCTGTACTGGTTCACCGCCCGCACAGTATTCACATCCATCAGCTCAACCCGGGACATGGGGATGCCCATCTGTACGATGTCGATGACCGTTCGTACAGCATCATCGATGGTATCGAAGTTGCAGATCGCGGACATCTGCTCTTCTGGCCGCGGGTACAGGCGCACCGTGACCTCCACCACAATGCCCAGCGTGCCCTCACTGCCCACGAACAGGCGGGTAAGGTCATATCCCGCAGATGACTTGCGTGCCCTGTGCCCGGTATTGATGACCCGGCCATCCGCAAGTACCACCTTGAGATTGACCACGTTTTCGCGCATGGTCCCATAGCGCACGGCATTGGTGCCCGATGCACGGGTCGCCACCATACCGCCAAAGCTTGCATCCGCACCAGGATCGACAGGAAAAAACAACCCGGTATCGTGCAACTGGGCATTGAGCGCTTCACGCGTGACCCCCGGTTCTACCGTTGCCTGCATGTCATCGGCATGGATCTTCAGAATGCGATTCATGCCCATCATGTCCAGACTGATACCGCCTTCGACTGGCAGCAATTGCCCTTCCAGAGACGAGCCCGCCCCTCGCGCAATGAGCGGGATGTGATGCTGATGGCAATATTTGGCAAGCCACACGACATCATCGACCGAACGCGCAAAAATGACGGCATCGGGCTCAATGGGTGTGTACGGGGATTCGTCGGCGCCATGCAACTGCAGCACCGATGCGTTGGTCGAGCAGGCCGTCCCGAACTGCGCCCGCAATACATCAAGGAAATCATCCGGAAGAGGTCTGGGGATTTTCTCTACGGTATAACTGGTGGTGCCCATGGTTACGCGTCTTCCAGATCAGACATAATGAAACCTATTTTCATGAATGGTGAGTCAGGATGTTCTTTTCCGTAACTGATGATCTTGATTTCATCGTCGAGGATGGTTGGCGTTTTTTCTTGTTCCACACCGGAAAATGAAGCAAGATTTTCTTTGCAGTGTGCCACATTAGCTTCTATATCGTCCAGAAAACCGGACATTTCCATTTGGCCTTGACACCAGTGACGCGCCAGCGCCCGGAACTGTTCAGCAGCTGGGGATCTGCGTCGCGCCAGTCTTCATCGGTCACCCGGATATCCACCCAGGGCGCAGGGGATGTCAGCGAAATGCATTCAGGCATGAAAAAGCCCCTTTGACAAACGGCTGAATTTTGACAAACGGTTAAATGTATCCATTGGCCGTCCAGCCACCATCGGCCACTGCAATATGGCCATTGATGAACGCGGCGTGATCCGATGCCAGAAACAGCCCCAATGCGGCGATCTCTTCAGGTGTACCCAGGCGCCCGGATGGCGTGCGGCGCTGCAGGGCCTGGAGATCCAACCGCTTGCGCTGCACCAGTTCATCGACCAGTTGCGTACGCACATAGCCTGGCGCAATCGCGTTCACCCGCAGCCCCAGCGGCCCCCATTCGGCGGCCAGCGACTTGGTGAACATGACCACGGCACCCTTGCTGGCACAATAGGCGGCGCGTTCCGGCGCCGCCACCACACCATACATCGAAGCCAGATTCAATATCACGCCCTGCCCCAGAGGCACCATGATGCGGCCCGCTGCGCGGGCACAATAGAAAGTACCGTTCAGATTGACGTCGATGGCCTTGCGCCAGTCGGCCCCCGAGAGTTCGAGCGTGGGTGCATTCATGCTGAGCCCGGCATTGTTCACGAGCACGTCAAGACGCATCCAGCGTGCCCGGATCGCCTCGAAGGCCTGTGCCACTTGCGGCTCATCCTGCACCGAAGTGCTCGCAGACATCAGTTGCACATCGGGAAAGTCGTGTGTCAGCCTGTCGCAGGCCGTCAGCAAGGCCGGGCCGTCCATATCGAGCAGGGCCAGATGCGCGCCGGCCGCCGCGAAGGCGTGCGCCATGGCCAGGCCGATGCCGGTGGCTGCACCGGTTATGCAGACGACCTTGCCCCGCAAGCCGGCAAATGACAGCGTACAGGCCGTTTCAGTAAAAGCAGGCTGTGATGAATTGATGACTGGCTCCTTGCGCCTGCAGGCGCGCCATCCTGTCTGATAAGAAGCCTTGTTTGTCAGACAAGCTGAGTATAATTCTAAACAGGCCCGGGTCGACCTGACAACAAGGACATCAACCCGGAACACCGCCGTGATCAGCAATCAGGCGGTGGTTTTCAGTTGCGGGACCATTTTCGTCCGATTCACGCCCCGGGAGAACAGGATGATCCGATTCGATGGCAAGACAGCCCTGATTACAGGCGCAACAGGCGGGATCGGTCGCGAAGTGGCCCGTCTGATGGGCCACGCCGGGGCGCATCTGGCGCTCTGCGACAAGGATTCCAGCAGGCTTTCGGCCTTGCAGCACGAACTGGAAACACTGGGGCAGCCCATCAGCCAGCACGCGGCCGACCTGTCCGATGCCAGCGCGTGCCAGGCAACCATTGACGCCACAGCAGGCGCCCACGGCGGGATCGACTACGTGATCCACGCTGCCGGCATCTACCCGGAACAACTGATGGCCGACATGACGCCCGGGCAGTGGCGTGAGTTGATGGCCATCAACCTGGACGCCTGCTTCTACCTGTATCAGGCCGTCATCCCGCATCTGAATCCTGACAGCGCCATTGTCACGCTGTCATCCATGGCAGGCCACCGCGGCAGCTACGCGCATGCCCACTACGCAGCATCCAAGGGCGCCGTATCCAGCCTGAGCAAGAGCCTCGCACGGGAACTCGCCCCCCGTACGCGGGTGAACATCGTGTCGCCTGGCATCATTGCAACCCCAATGACCGATGATCTCATCCGTCAGAGGGGCCCCGAACTGCTGCAGGGCACCCCCATGGGCCGCTTCGGCAAGGCTTCGGAAGTGGCCGGTGCCGTGGCATTTTTGTGTTCCGACCTGGCCTCCTACATGACTGGCGAAACGCTGCATGTCAACGGCGGCCTTTATATCGTCTGACAGAACATTGACCTGATGCGGGACAGGGCACCTGACCCGCTGTTCTCGACGGCACAACCGGGCAGTCAATGAAATGAAACACACCGCACTGAGCACGCGGATCGTCCAATGGCTGAAGCAGGAAATCACACTCGGACATATTGAGGAAGGCGGCAGACTGCCGAGCGAAAAAGAACTCTGCGAGCAATTCCAGGTCAGCCGGTCCGTGGTACGTGAAGCGATATCCCAGCTGAAATCGGCAGGCCTCGTCAGTTCCCATCAAGGGCGTGGCGTATTTGTCCACAAACGCGAGCAACATCAGTCATTTCGGCTCGAGCCACCATCCCTGCATGACCAGCGGGAAGTCACCCACATCATTGAACTGCTGGTCGCCGTCGAGTCCGCCTCGGCTCGTTACGCGGCCAAACGCAGAAATGAAGACGATCTGCGGAAAATCCGGCGCGAACTCGTCGGCATGGAATATGCCATCCTCAATGACCTCAGCGGTGAGGAACACGATTATGCCTTTCATCAGGCTATCGTCGAAGCCACCCGCAATCCGCACTTCGTTGCACTCAGCGAATATTTTGAGCAGCATGTCCGCCGCATCATTCGTCAGGCCCGAAAAAACACCATGTCCCAGCATCAGGATCTCGTGGCGGCAGTACAGAAGGAACACGAGGCGATCTATCACGCGATCGAGAAAGGCTGCCCCGCATCCGCCGCGGATGCAGCCGAGCGGCATCTCAGAAATGCCGCCCGGCGGCTGAACATCTACCTGGCGGACTGATCCCTGCCATCGCCGACTGACAGTTTGAAGCGCGGCCCACTGCCCCACCCATATCGCCGGCTCCGAATATGCGGATGACTGCCTGCGATCCGGCTCAAGCAGCCCTTGCAGATGGCGTTTGGTGCCAGCGAAAGCGAACGATAGCCAAGAATCCACGCCAGATTGATGTAAGCTATAAAGTTATATAAATTTAATTTTTCCAATTAGATCAATAACTTAAAAATCAACCTTACTCCCACTCGATTATCAATAGGATATTTATCTTATTGATTTAAATCAGTATTTCCAACCATATAAAGCCCAATACCATAAAAAATACCATGTTCAGCGTGACACCTGAGCGTCCCCAACAATGCCAGACACTACCTGAATATCCGCTCAGCGCTGTGCTGGTTTGCTACGCGGCGGCTCCTTCGAGTCAGGCGGATTCGGCCCGATGTAGACGGATTTACCATCCTTCCACACCACGGCGTACTGGCCTAAACGGCGCTTCCGATCCAGTGCCTTGGCCACGGAATTACGCAGGCTTTCCAGTGCCTTGCGCGTGTCTTCATCATATTGGGGAGTCATAGGCCCGCCTCACTGCGTAGGTGCCGATAGACGGCATCAT
>NZ_JBAYPG010000024.1:0-56339 GCF_041677825.1 Castellaniella sp. | reverse complement strand
CTATGCCCACCTTGGCCTTGAATTCCGCGCTGTGAACCTTGCGTTTCCTGACCTCTGTCACGCTGTTTTCCTCCTCGGATTACAGCTTAAACCGCTGTCTCGATTCTGGGGTCCACTTTAGTCGATGAATAGGTCGGAGTCCCCGCGTCGGTCGGTATAGATGCCTAGCCGATTTTTATATGGGCTTTGCAGGATGTGGCTGTTGATGACCGTGAAATATATTCCCGGTGGGGCGTCCTGCTCTGTCTTGTGGGCGAACTGCTGATGAACGCGGCTACCGTCGAACACGGAAAACAGATGGGCAAACTCGACCGTGGAGAAGGTGCCGAATGGCAACGAGAATTGATCATTTGGAAGCAACTCTATGCCGTCGAGTCGGATGGCTGTGCCATTGAAGTAGGTGTGAACAATTGGGCTGGTCAACAGTTTTTGATGAAGGCCAGCCAAGTGTGTCAGGTAGAAGTTAGAGGGAGCGAGCGGCACTAGGATACCCTGTCAGCAAATAGCCTGACAATGCCACATTGAGGTGATCTTGGGAACCGATTAAGGCGTGTTCAGGCATAGTGGAAATTGTGGCTAGGCATGCTGGAGAGGGTCGAGGTGAGCCGTGGCAAAGTATGCCCGCACACGCCAAGATATGCCATAAGTTGACGGTCAAATTTTTGGGACAAATTTGGGATAATTTAGTCGCCAAAACACGCCAATTCATGCCCATAACAGGTCAGGGAGGGGTAGGACGTAGTTTGCTTTATATGATTGATTTTAAAGTTATATTTTGAGTTTTTGTCCCAGGTTTTAGCTATTCTTGATCCACCATTGGCGTGTGGCTGGAGAGATCGGGCTGGGTCATCAGTGTCGCAGGTCGAGTGAAGCCGGGATGGTGCCGTCATTGTAATGACTGCGCAATCCGGGCGAAAAGGATTGCGCTGTGAATCACAGGTGGAGAGCTTCGTCTTCAGTTATGTTCCCGGCATGAGGAAACAAGGCCTCATTCTGGAATTTTCAATGACTTGATCAGATAATCCCTTCGGAGCTTCTTGCTGCAGCAGGCATTACACGAACTCCATAGGATGTATTTATCCTACTTGAATAGGATATTTAGTTCTATTAAAATAGAACCTGTCCAGTCTGATGAAACAGGGAGCTCCCATGCTTCAAACTCTACGCAAAGCAGGCGGCTCGCTCGTGATGACCGTTCCCAAGGTATTTGTTGACCAAAACGGCCTCAGTGAAGGTTCCCAGGTTGAGCTTCATCTTCAAGGCAAGAAGATGACTGTCGAGGCGCCAGTCCGTCCGCGCTATAAGCTGACCGACCTGATGGCTGAAATGTCCGAAGGCTTGCCCCGTGTCGAGGGTTGGGAAGACATGCCTGCTGTCGGGCTGGAGAACGGCTGATGCCGTATGTACCCAGCCGTGGTGACATCGTGCATCTGGATTTCGACCCATCTTCTGGTCGAGAGATGAAAGGGCCACACTTCGGTCTGGTGCTGAGCGGCAAGGCTTTCAACCAGCAAGGGTTGGCGATGATTTGTCCGATTTCTCAGGGGGCTGCGGCGGCGCACCGAACCTACGGAACGGTGGTCACGCTGATGAGGGCGGGTACCGACACCCAGGGCGCTGTGCACTGCCATCAGTTGAAGTCGCTGGATTGGCGGGCACGCAAAGTGCGTCTCAAAGAAAGGGTGCCGCAATTCATCGTTGACGAGGTTTTGGCCCGAGTCGAGGCCATTCTATTTCAGTGAGTTCAGCCGGTCAGCGTGCCGTCGCCATAGGCTTCCACGCCACCGACGAGCGTCAGTCTCGACCGTGCCCCCTCGATTTCCGAGGACGGAATCGCAAGGATGTCCCGGTCCAGCACCGCAATGTCCGCGAGTTGGCCGACCTGCAGGCGACCGCGTCGTGTCTCGTGGCCCATGACGTAAGCGCCGCCGACGGAATAGGCCAGCAGTGCTTCCTCGGCCGTCAAGGCTTCATCGGCATTCAGCACCAGGCCGTTCGATGCCATGCGATCCATGGCAGCGGCGATACCCAGATAAGGTGACAGCCCGCCGATCGGATGGTCTGAACTCCCGGCGACGGGAATTCCGGCCTGGCACAGGGTGCAGCCGCGGTACAGCTGTGCCGCGCGCTGCTTTCCTACCGCCTCGGCGAAAGACTGGCCCAGGCGGCGCAGGAAGCCATACTGTGGAACGATCACCGCGCCAAGCGCCTGTACTTTTGCCAGGGCCTGCAAGTCCGACACTGCGAAGTGTTCGAGCCGGTGCCGTGCATCGTGCCTGGGGCAGGCCTGCTGGGCCTGGGCCAGGCAGTCGAGCCAGTGATTGATCCCGCGGTCGCCAATGACGTGCCCCGCAAGCTGCCAGCCCTGCGCATGGGCTTCAGCCACCTTGGTACGCAACGCCTCTGGTTCGTCCATCAGGATGCCGCAGGTGTCGCGGTCAGCATAGGGTTCCCGGAATGCGGCGGTACGGGCGCCGATGATGCCATCCACAAAGAACTTCAGGGTCCGTGCCTGCCAATGGACATCAATGGCGCCTGGTTCAAGGCTTCGCGCTTGAGCATCGCGGGGATCGATCCTCAGCATGAACCCCATGCGCAGAGGAAGGCCGCCCTGATCCCGCAGCGCATTCCAGATCTTCCACTCGACGTCGAAACCGTTGTTGAAACCCACGGCCGCTTCGACGACAGCCACAATGCCATACTGCAGGCATTCGTCAGCCAATTGCCGCAGGGTGTCGATTTTCCGGCCAGTGGAAGGCGGTGGCGCCAATGCGGCGACCATGTCCGCGGCGTTTTCCGTCAGGACGCCCGACAGCTTGCCATCCGCGCGCTCTATGGTACCGCCCAGCGGGTCGGGTGTCGTGTCGTCGAAGCCGGCGTGCTTCAGGGCGGCCGAGTTGGCCACCGAAAGGTGGCCACCCGTACGGCGCAGCAAGACCGGCTTGCCCGCCGATACAGCGTCCAGTTCCTGGCGGCTGGGATGGCGGCGCTCGGCCAGAAACTGCTCGCTGTAATCGGCTGACAGTACCCATTCGTCTGGACCAGCGGATGCGCACGCCGCCCGCACGCGCTCGAGCAGTTCGGAGAGGGTCGTTGTGCGCGGACCAAGCCCAAGGTTCATCAGCTCTTGAGCACGCATATAAAGATGCGCGTGCGCATCGGTCAGACCTGGAATGACGCGACTGCCGTCCAGCTCGATCACGCGCTTCGCAGAAGGCGCATCCTTTGCGCGCCCGATCCAGACGATACGGCCATCTTCGATCAGCACGCTGTTCATGCTGGTGTCAAGGATGCCCGTCAGGCGGCCCCCCCGGAGGAGCGTGGTCTTTTGCCGGTCAGTCATTCATTGTCCCCGTCTCAATGATACGTGTACCAATCTTCGACCCAGCGTAGCGGATTGAGTTTCCTGCGTCTGTATCCATGGATACAGATCTCGCATGCTTGTTCGGGCTTTGAACACTGTTCTGTCAAGGCGACTGGGGCCGCTTGTGTGCCACCCGACACAGTTTGCAGATCATTTATTTTTCTTCATCATGCGTTCTGACCTTCCCATGCCTGATCGCGCTGGCAAGGCCGGCTTCCTTCGTCTGCAGGTACTCGCTGCTCACGTGGCTGAGCTGGTGCAGATCAAAGTGAGCGGACAGCGCCTGCCGCATGTTCTGGACTTCGGCTGAACGGTTCAGTGATTTCTTGAGAATTTTCAACGCAAAGGGTGGTGCTTGCGCGATGCGCCCGGCCAGTGCCAGGGTCGCCGGGTCCAACTGGTCTCTGGGAACAACTTGATTCACGAAGCCGATCGCCTTGGCTTCGGCGGCCGTCAGCTTCGATCCGGCAAAGAGAAATTCCTTGGCCTGGCGCAGGCCCATGACCCATGGGTGTATCAGAACCTCGGTTGCTGCTGCGCCCATCGTGTGTGTCACGGGGTCGGAAAACACGGCGTCCTCTGAAGCTACGAGGAGATCGCACATGTTGGCCAGCATGAATCCCGCTGCAATGCAGGCCCCTTGCACCTGCGCGATCGTTGGCTTGGGAAAATCCCAGATCCGCATGCAGTATCCGTAATAGCGCTGCTCTTCGTAGGACCAGCGTTCTTCCACGGTGAATTCTGCCCGTTCCTCTTGCGCCTGCTTCAGGTCATGGCCAGCCGAGAAATCAGGCCCTTTTGCTGCAAGCACGACGACACGGGTGTTTTCGTCGCCCCGCGCATCGTTGAAGGCCGCATCGAGCTGATCCAGCATCTGGCGGCTTTGCGCGTTCCTCTTCTGGGGGCGATCCAGCCAGATTCGACGCACCGGACCGACCTGCTCAATATACAGGAATGATTCGCTCATGGTCCCTGATCCAGGCTGTCAATGACACAGAATTTATCATGAAACGAATTTGTATTCAAATTTAAAAATCCGTTGACTTGTTTCGTTTGGACGTGCTGAAATGATTTCAACCGATGCAGGAGACACGCGCATCACATGCGCTCGAATAAAGATCTCAACAAGGAGCAGAGATGACTAATCGGATATCACGCCGTCGGGTTCTGGCCGGCGGGGCCACACTGGGTTTGTTCGGGGCCACAGCGCTGCTTCCCGTCGTGGCGCGGTCGCAGCCGGCAGAAACGCTGAAGATCGGCGTGTTGTTGCCGCTCACCGGTTCACAGGCCACTTATGCACCAGATTGCCAACTCTCGGCACAGATTGCCGTCGATCAAATCAACGCCGCTGGCGGGGTGCTCGGGCGCAAGCTCGAAGTCGTGTTCCGTGATGACAAGGCCAACCCCAATGCGGCGATCGCGTCTGCGAAAGAGTTGATGGGGCAGGGCATCAATCTCTTTGTCGGTGGCCTCAATACGCCGTCTGCGCTGGCCCTGGCCGGTATCATGCACGATTCGAACGCCGTGCTGATCACCATCGGGTCCGTTGCCGATTCGCTCACGCATGAATCCTTCAGCAAAAACGTGTTCCGCATCACAGACAGCGCCTACGCACGCGCCCAGGCGCAGGCCCGGCTGGCGGCCGAAAAATACCCCGAAATCACGCAATGGGGTGCGATGCTGCCGGATGTGGAGTTTGGCCATGCGCTTTGGCGTTCGTATACGGCGGGGCTGCACAGATACTATCCCGAACTGGCACACAAAGAGCCACAGATTTCAGAGGCAGTGCTGTTCAAATTCGGCGCAATCGACTTCAAGAATCAGGTTGCGGCCATGATGCGCCAGCCGGTCGAAGGGATCTATCAATCACTGACGGGTGAGGACTTCCTCACCATGATCACGCAGGCCCGGCCGCTGGGGCTCACCCGCAAGCTCAAGGTCATCATGGACCTGAGCGGCGAGCTCGTCTTTGCGCAGACGCTCAAGCAGAATTTGCCAGAGAATTTCTGGTCCGGCAGCCACTGGTACTACGATGCCTACCAGGACGTCAAAGCCGGCAAGGAACTGTACGACGCCTATGTGGAAAGAACGGGCGACACCACACCGACCGGCTACGTCGGCCCTGCGCATATGGCGCTGAACGCCTATGTGCGGGCAATTCAGGCAGCCGGTGGCACTGACGCATCGGGTGTGATCCCGGCGCTCGAGGATCTCAGCTTTGAAAGCGCCAAGGGTGTGATTTCCTTCCGCAAAGAAGACCATCAAGTGGTCGCGGATATCAACATCATCAAATTGGGGCCAAAAGACAGCGAACCTGGATGGGTGGTATCGGACTCCGTGAAGGTGCCCGGGGGTGCGGTCATGGAGCCCGCTACGCCGGGCAAGGCCCTTGTCATCGGGTGAGAACCAGAACTTCGATTGAGTGGATTTGACCATGTCATTCAACGGGCTTTCAGGAAAGACTGCACTCGTTACGGGCGCAGCAGGCGCGATTGGTGGCGCCGTTGTCGAATTGCTGCTGGCCGAAGGGTGTCGCGTGGCCGCACTCGATCGCGATCAGGCCGCATTGCAGCGCCTCGCACAGCAACGTGCCGGCAGCGGCTCGTTGCTCTGCGTCGAGGCGGATCTGGCCGATGATGTCGCTGCACGCGATGCCGTGGGCCGTGTCCGTGAGCATTTTGGCAGCCTCGATCTCGTATCGAACTGCGTCGGGATCCTCGGCAAGTCAGGGCCTGTCGCGGAACTGGATGTGGCTGATCTCGATGCGGTGTTTCACGTCAATGTACGTGCGGTTTTCCTGGCGCTCAAATATGCGCTGTTGGCCATGATCGAACAGGGGCGAGGTGGCGCGATCGTCAACTTCGCATCGGTCGCAGCGCTGCGTGCACGGGCGGATCGCGCCCTGTATGGGGCATCGAAGCGCGCAGTGATTGCTCTCAGCTCCTCTGCTGCCCTGGAGAACGAACGGCATGGCATTCGTGTCAATGCGGTGGCTCCGGGTGCCATCGAGAGTCCGATGTACCAGCAACTCGTGCAGGCCGCGGGGTCCGGCCCCTGGGGTGGGGCAGCCAGGCCCGGCCGGCCTGACGAGGTGGCCCGCATGGTGGCGTTCCTGTTGAGTGATGATGCCAGCTACTGCACTGGTGGCGTCTATACCGTCGACGGTGGCCTGATTACCTGAAATTACGAGCAAGGAGAATACGGAAATGATTGCAGCGCCTGCCACACACACCGATCTTGCCGGACGTCTGGCCGTGGTTACGGGCGCGGCCAATGGCATTGGCCGCGCTTCGGCAATTCATTTGGCGCGCAATGGCGCCGACCTGGTACTGATCGACCTCCAGCAGGACGCGTTGGCTCAGGTTGCCAACGAAATTGCAGCTTTGGGCAGACGGTGCAGCACCAGAGTGGTCGATTGCATGGATCGCTCGCAGATCACGGATGCCTGGGATGAGCTGGTGCGCGATTGCGGCGATGTCGACATCCTGGTCAACAACGTGGGCCAGAGTGCACGGGAGCGTGCGTCCGAGTTCTGGTGTTCGGAGCCCGAGACCTGGGATTTCATCCTGCAGCTCAACCTCATGTCGATGATGACCTTTTCCAGGCTGGCCGTGCCTGGCATGCGCGAGCGCGGGCGCGGCAAGATTGTGTCCATTGCCTCCGAAGCAGCCTATATGGGATCCATCGGCGTGGCGGACTATGCGGCTGCGAAGGCCGGCATCATTGGCCTGACTCGTTCGCTCGCGCGCGAGCTCGCGCCGTTTCATGTCAATGTGAACGCGGTCTGTCCAGGCCCGATCCGAACTGCGGCAGCCGACCGTCTGCCCATCTGGGAGCAGTACCTCAAGGAAACGCCCATGGCCTTTGCTGGGGATCCTCAGGATATCGCCAATGTGGTCGTGTTCTTTGCCAGTGATCAAAGTCGCTACATCACGGGGCAGTCGCTGATCGTGAACGGCGGGCGATGGTGGAGCTGATACGGTCCATCAAAAATACAGTTTCGAGAAGGTCAACAGGAGACAGAAATCGTGAAAGGTTCTTTCAATCGGCGGCAGATGCTCGCCAGTATGTCCGGGCTTGCGCTCGCCACAGGAACAGGGCTGTTCGGACGCCTGGCCTGGGCACAGGATGCGCCCATCAAACTGGGGTTTCTTGGGCCCTTGAGCGGTGCCCAGGAGATACTCGGTTCCCCAACGCTGCTGGGCGCACAGATCGCAATCGACCAGATCAATGCGGCCGGGGGTGTGCTCGGGCGCAAGCTCGAAATCATCGCTCGGGATGACAAGGCGTCCGGCCCGGAGGCGGTCAAACAGGCTCAGGATTTGATTGGCGAGGGCGCCCATCTGATGTTGGGCACGATTCAGACTGCCGTGGCGTTGGCCGTCATGCCGATGCTGAAAGAAAACGATGCCGTGCTGATTTCCTGCGCGGCGATCGCCGATAGCCTGACGCACGAAGCCTTCGTGCCGAATTATTTCCGCATCAGTGACAACTCGTACATGCGTTATCGCGCGCTGGCGCGAGTCATGGCCGAAAAGTATCCGCATGTCACCAAATGGACGGGCATCTTTCCAGATGCTGCGTATGGCCACCAGTCATGGGACGGTTTCGTTGACGGTCTGAAACAGTATTACCCTGAAATCGCCAAACAGGAAGTCGAGATCTTCGAGCCGGTGTTGACCAAGTTCGGTGCCACCGATTTCAAGACGCAATTGACGGGTCTGATGCGCAGTCCCGCGACGGGGCTGTTCAACAACACCAATGGTGCGGATGCCGTCACGCTTCTTGCCCAGGGTGCTGCGATGGGGTTGGACCGAAAATTCAAGGTGATTGCGGATGGTGCCAATGAATTCAACGTGCCCAAGGCGCTTGGCAAGCGCATGGTACCCAATTTCTGGACAGCCATGCACTGGTACTACGGTGGCTATCAGGACACGCCGGTGGGCAAGAGGCTTTACGACGCGTATATGAAGAAGACCGGCGATCGCTTCCCACTGGGCTATGTCGAACAAGGGCATGCAGCTGTATTGGCCTATGCCAAGGCAATCGAACTGGCAGGCAACGCCAACCCGGCCGATGTCGTGAAGGCGCTCGAAGGTCTGAGCCTGGACACTGCGAAGGGCACCAGGATTCTGCGCAAGGAAGATCACCAGGCTGTGCTGGATCTCAACTTCATCAAGATCGATCCTGACTCGTCCGATCTGGGTTGGACCGTATCCGATTTCGTGAGGATTCCAGGTGCCGAAGTGATCGAGCCCCCGAGCCCCGGGAAAGAGGTTGAATTCAAATACAAGTAATGGAAGGCAACATGCGTGAGGATATCAGCGGCTGGTCGATCCTCTGGGACGAGGGCCGCGCCCGGCAACTCAAGGCGAAAGGCATCTGGGCCGGCAAAACCATCGCCGACTATGCGGATGCCATGCTGGCCGCAACACCTGACCGTGTGCTCGTCATAGAGCGTGAAACTGAGCATACCGTGCGTACATTGCACGCAGAATCGCGCAGGCTGGCACGTGCATTGATTCAACGGGGTTACCGGCCCGGCGATACCGTTTCCTTTCAGCTGCCGAACTGGTATGAGGCCGTGATCGTCAACCTGGCAGCTGCAATGGCGGGGTTGGTGGTGCAGCCGCTGGTCCCCATCTATCGTGATGCGGAAGTCGGTTTCATGTTGGCCGACAGCCGCAGCAAGCTGATCTTCATCCCGGCGTCTTTCCGGGGCTTCGACTACAAGGCCATGATGCGCCGGTTGCTGCCCGGCCTGCCGCGGCCCGTCGAAGTGGTCGTCTTGCGCGGCCAGGCCGATGAATTCCTGGATTATCGCGCCCTGCTGGATAGCGCCGATGAGGCCACGCAATTGCCACGCGTCGATCCGGATGCCATCAAGATGATCATGTACACGTCGGGCACGACGGGGCGCGCCAAGGGCGTATTGCATAGCCACAACAGTCTGCAGGCCGAAAACTGGATGCGCCTGACGCATCTTGGCCTGACGCCCGATGATGTGATGTTCAACCCGTCACCGGTGACCCACGCGACGGGCGCATTGTATTCGTTGTGCCTGCCGTTCACAGTGGGCATCACCACCGTCATGCTCGATGCCTGGGATGCGCCTCTGGCGCTGGACATGATGCGGCGCCGACGGGTCACGGGTATCGTGGCGGCCACGATTTTCCTGCAGGGGCTGGTGGATGAAGCCAAACGGCAAGGCGAACATCTGCCCGCGCTCAGGTTCTTTCTGTGCGGTGGTGCGCAAGTCCCACCTGACCTGATACGCGAGGCGGGGCGCGTCTTTTCCAACTGTGTCGTATCGCGCATTTACGGCTCCACCGAAGCGCCCTGCATCACTGCGGGCGTGAACACGCGCAGCCTGGTTGATGAGGGCGCGGAAACCGATGGCGAAGTCTGGCATTCAGAGGTGCGCATTGTCGACCCTGTGGATGGCTCGCCTGTGCCGATGGGGCACGAAGGTGAAATCATCACGCGGGCGCCGCAACTCTTTCTCGGTTATGCGCATGCGGAAGACAATGACGATGCATTCGACCCCGACGGGTTTTTCCGCATGGGCGACTTGGGTCGCCTGACAGAGAACCGGTTCGTCACGGTCACGGGGCGCAAGAAAGACCTGATCATTCGTGCTGGCGAGAACATCAGTCCAAAGGAAATTGAAGACATCCTGTTCAACCATCCGGCCATTGCCGACATCGCGATCGTGGCAATGCCCCATCCACGAACCGGTGAAGCCGCCTGTGCCTTTATCGTCCTGCGGCCAGACCAGTCTCTCGATTTGGCGGATGTTGCACGATTTCTGGATGACGCCGGCGTAGCAAGACAGAAGATTCCCGAGCGGCTGGAGATCGTCGAAGAGTTCCCGCGGACCAGCGTCGGCAAGGTGCGCAAGGATCAACTCAGGCAGATCATCAAAGACAAGATTGCTTCGGAGGCCAGGCAATGACTACCCAGGGTGCAGAAATGCCAGAGCCGGTGCGACAGCTCGAGGGGCGCCGCATCATCATCACGGGCGCATCGGCAGGCATAGGGCGCGCGACGGCCGAACTGTTCGCCCGACATGGTGCACGGCTGACGTTGTTCGATCGCGAGCCGGTGGATCTGGCCTTGCCGTTGCAGAATGCCATGGTCCTGGACGTCACCGACGAATTGGCCGTGGCCGACGCGGTGGCTCGGGCGGCTGCGGACATGGGCGGTATCGATGGTCTGGTCAATGTGGCCGGGGTGTTCCCTGTGGCCCGGATCGAAGACACGACATTGGCACTGTGGCAGCGCACGCTCGAGGTAAATGCGACCGGGCCGTTTCTGATGCTCAGGGCCGCCGTGCCGCATCTGCGCGCTGCGGGCCGCTCGACCGTGGTGAATCTCGGTTCGGCTTCGGCGATCGTCCCTTATGGCGAACTGGGTGCCTATGGCGCCAGCAAAGGCGCGCTTTCGGTGGCCTCAAAGGTGTGGGCAGCCGAACTGGGGCCCGAGATTCGTGTGAATGTCATCGCCCCAGGGATGACGCGCACGCGCATGGTCAGTGATTGGTATCCGGACACCGAACAACTGGCTTCGCGTGCAAAAGCGCTTTATGCGTTGCAGCGTATTGCAGAACCCTCGGAGATCGCCGAGGGGATTCTGTTTCTGAGTTCACACGCCTCCAGCGTCATTACCGGCACCACACTGGTGATGGATGGCGGCCGAACTTTTCATTGAGCACCGAGCAACCAGCAACCAGCCGATGGCAAGGACCATGGCACCCAAGGATTTGAGATGGATTTTGGAGTGACCGCAGCAGATGAAGTATTCCGAACCCATGTTCGGGAATTCGTTCGTGCACACGTGCCGCCGGACATGGCGGCGCGGACGCGCCATGACGTACACGCCACAAAAGAGGATCTGCAGCGCTGGAACCGTATTCTGTATGAGCAGGGCTGGGCAGCACCGCATTGGCCCATGGAGTATGGCGGCACGGGCTGGACGCCTCTGCAGATTCATATCTTCGAGGAAGAATGTGCGGCAGCAGACGCCCCCTTCATGAGTTATTTTGGTTTGCGGCTCATCGGGCCGCTCATTTACACCTTCGGCTCCGCAGAGCACAAGAATGCGCACCTGGAGGATATTCTGCGTGGCGATGTCTTCTGGTGTCAGGGGTTTTCTGAGCCGTCCTCAGGTTCGGACCTCGCCTCGGTTCGAACCACTGCTGTGCGCGACGGCGATACCTATGTCATCAATGGTCAGAAGCTCTGGACCACTGAGGCTCATTACGCAGACAAAATGTTCTGCCTGGCGCGCACCGATCCAGACATCAAGCCGCAGAAAGGCGGGCTGACGATTTTCTTCATCGATATGAAGCAGCCCGGCGTCACGGTCAGGCCCGTAATCACAATTGATGAAGGCCATAGCGTAAATGAGGTGTTTCTCGACAACGTTCGGGTGCCGGCATCCGATGTTCTGGGCGAAGAAGGACAGGGTTGGGCGCAGGCCAAGTTTTTGCTTGGCAACGAGCGCGTCACCAATGCGCACGTGCCCCGTGCCAAGCGGGACCTTGTGCTGCTCAAACGCATGGTGAGCCGCGCCATCGGGCGCGGCGTGACGCCTACGACAGAGGCGCGCCTGAGTGAGCGCATTGCCCGGCTCGAAATCGACCTGGCCGTGCTTGAATGGTCTGTCTTGCGCGAACTGTCGACGTCAGGCCGCACCAGGAGTCAGATTTCCGCCTCGGGCCTGAAGATATTGGGCAGTGAACTGCAGCAGAGAATGTCCGATCTGGCGATCGATGTCGTCGGCCCGCAGGGCCTGATTTTCTTCGAGCCGCACCATGACCCGTCCGCTGTCTTGCCAGGCGGCGCGGATGACGAACTGCCCGGGCTGGCAGCACGCCAGCTGTTCTTTCGTGCGACCACCATCTACGCTGGCACGAATGAAATTCAGCACGAAATCATCGCACGTGAAGTGTTTTAGTCGGGCCAACGTGGAGAATACTCTTGGAATTCAGTCTTACATTCGAGCAGGCCGCGCTCAAGGATGCCGTTGCGCGCTTTGTTGCAGACTCTCACAGCTTTGAGGTGGCGCGCAGTCTCGCCGCGTCCAGTGGTTTTTCATCGGATCACTGGAACAATTTCGCCGATTTCGGCTGGCTCGCCTTGCGTGTGTCGGAAAATCGTGGTGGGCTGGCAGCCAGCCCGATCGAGGCGGCGTTGATCATGGAGGAGTTCGGCCGTGGTTTGGTGGCGGCACCCTATGTCTCCACTGCAGTGCTTGCAGCCCGATTGCTCGACGGTGCAGGCGGCGCCCAGGCGGCGGTCGATCGGCTGATTGCGGGCGAGGCCGTGTTTTCCGTGGCGCCGCTCGAGGGCACCGTGCCGGCCGGTGAGGTCCTCCGCGCCAGAGATGCCGGCAACGGGTACGTATTGTCGGGCCGGGTGCCACTGTGCCTCGATGGTGGCGTGGCAACAGACTTCATTCTGCCAGCCCGGCTCGATGATACGCAGGGCTGGTGTCTGTTCCATGTGCCGGCTTCGACTGCTGGCCTGGGGCGCCGCACATATCGCAGCATCGATCAGCGCAGTATCGCCGACCTGCAACTGGATTCGGTCCGTATTGGGCCAGAGGGTCTGCTTGCAGGCTCGACTGATGCGTCGAAGCGTCTCGGCGAGGCATTCGATGAGGCACGTCTGGCACTGGCAGCAGAGGCGCTTGGGTTGATGGAGGCGGCGATCGACGTGACAGCGGCGTATCTGGGCCAACGCAGGCAATTTGGTCGTCCACTGTCAAGCTATCAGGTGCTGACACATCGGGTGGCCGATATGCTGGTGCGCAAGGATCACGCCCGCTCGATGCTGTACCGCGGCCTTGCACACCTGTGCGAGATCCCAAGCGTGCGTGAAGCTGCAGTATCTGCAGCCATGGTGGCCATCATCGAGCGCGGCGAGTTCATTTGTTCACAGGCGATCCAGCTGCATGGCGGCATCGGCATGACGGAGGAACATGTGGTTGGGCATTACTACAAGCGCCTGCGTGCCATTGGCAGGACCTGGGGGGATTTGAACTGGCATATGGATCGCTTCATGGCGCGCACGGGGGCACGCGCGCAGGTCCAGCCCACGCACGAGGAGATGGTGGCATGAGACTTGGAGAGCTTCAGTACATTGACGTGTCCATCGCGGATCGTATCGCAACGGTCACGCTGCAACGCCCCGACATGCTGAATGCCGTTGGTGCCCGCATGCATTACGAGCTGAGTCAGGTATTCCGCCTGCTTGAAGCGGATCCGGCGTGTGACGTGGTGGTGTTGACGGGTGCAGGTCGCGCCTTTTGTGCAGGTGGCGATCTGGAATGGCTGCAGAGCATGGTCGAGGAGCCGGCACGCTTTGACGCCATCATGGATGAGGCCAAGGCCATCATTTGCTCGATGCTCGACATGGGCAAACCGATGGTCTGCCGCATGAATGGCGATGCGATTGGCCTGGGGGCCAGCCTGGCCCTGTGCTGCGACATCATCATAGCGAACGAGACCGCGCGCTTTGGCGATACCCATGTCCGCGTGGGCCTGGTGGCGGGTGATGGCGCGGCCGTTGTCCTGCCTTATCTCGTCGGCTACATGCGGGCCAAGGAGATGTTGCTCACGGGCCAGTTGCTGTCCGCCCAGGAGGGGCACCAGATGGGGCTGATCAACCATGTCGTACCCGAGGATGAGCTCGACGCCCGGGTGGCGCTGATCGTCGGTCGGCTGGTCAAAGGCGCCAGGCAGGCCATTCGCTATACAAAGCTGGCCCTGAATGCACGGCTTCGCTCGGATGCGCAGGGCATGATGGGCATGTTGATGGCGTACGAAGCACTCTCGAGCCGGTCGGCAGATCATGCCGAAGCCGTTGCGGCGATCCGGGCCAGACGCAAGCCAGAGTTCACGGGGAATTAGCCATGTCCGGGCGAATCCGATTGCGACAGATCTGCATGGTCGTTGAACAGCTGGAACCGATCCTGGATCGACTGATTGAGGTCTTCGATCTCCGGGTCTGCCATGGCAAGGGTGACTTGAGCCGCTACGGGGTACCCGATCAGGCGCCGCCGTCGTACCAGGCCGCGTTCTTCGCTCATCACGGTATCCGGGGCGCGTTGCTGCCAGTCGGTGATACGTTTCTTGAAGTCATCGCCCCATTGCGTCCGGATGTATCCGCAGCCCGCTACCTGCAGCGGCGTGGTGAAGGGGGCTATATGGTCATCACCGAGGTCGATGACCTGCAGCGTTGGCGTGATCGTGCTGCCGCACAGGCGGTTCGCATTGCCGGGGCCGTCGACTATCCAACCTATCAAGAGCTTCAACTCGATCCGCGGGATGTCGGGGCATCGATACTGTCATTTTCGATGCAGCGGGTAGGGCGGCCTTTTGATGGCGGCTGGTTTCCCGCGGGCGAGGCCTGGCAGGAACGTGCAGCACCTGGGTGGCAGGGCATTGTTTGTGCGCGGCTGTCTTCAACGGATCCCGAGGGGCTTGCAGGGCGCTGGTCCAACGTGCTTGACCGGCCGCTGATGGCCGATCGTGGTGTTCCGCGCATCGATCTCGATGAGGGCACGATTGAATTCCAGCGGATCAATGGCCCCGCTCGGCTCTCGGGCATCGATCTGGCAGGGGCGTCGTTTGGCCCGTCACTCGCCCGCGCTTGCGAAGCCGAGCGTACTGCAGATGGCCAGGGGATTCGCATTGCCGGCCTGGAGTTCCGCGAGGGTTCGACATGAACGCGATGGATCTTCTCTTTTCGCTGACGAACGGTTTTGCCACCGGCATGGCGATTTTCCTGGTTGCGGCCGGCTTGACCCTGATTTTCGGCATCCTGAAGATCCTGAACTTCGCGCATGGGGCATTCTTCATGATCGGGGCCTATATTGCCTATACCGTTGTCGGCACGTTCCCATCATCGCTTGGCCTCTACGTTCTTGCAGCGTTCGTGGCCGGCCTGGTGGTGGCCGCACTGGGTTATGTGGCCGACCGCATCGTATTGCAGCGACTTCGGGATGTCGATGAGGCCTATATGCTGATTGCGACGTTCGCCGTCCTGCTGATCTGTACAGGCGTGGTCAAGATCATCTGGGGCGTCAACTATGCCTCTGTCAATCCACCGCCATTGCTGGACGGCGCACTGGATGCGGGCGGGCTGCTGATGCCGACCTATTCGATTTTCCTGATGGTCTGTGGGGTACTGGTGTACCTTGGGCTTGATTTTGCAATCCATCGCACCTGGCTGGGCAAGTTGCTGCAATCGGTGGCCAACGACAGCTGGATGTCGAGCCTGTTGGGCATCAATGTGCCGGTTGCGCTGATTGCCACTGTGATCGTGAGCTTCTTTCTGGCCGGGTTGGCTGGTGGGTTGTTGCTTGCGAACCAGACGCTCTCGCTGCTTCTGGGAGAAAGCTATCTGCTGCTCGCTTTCATGGCGGTGGTCATAGGCGGGCTGGGCAATGTGCGAGGCGCCTTTGTGGCCTCCATCCTGCTCGGGGTCATCGAAAGCGCCAGCTCGATCATCATGCCCAACATGCCGGGCATGGCAACCTATCTGTTCGTGATCATTTTCCTTGTCATCAAGCCCCAGGGCCTATTTGCAGGGCATCAGGTATGAAGCTGCTCAAGATCCTTCTGCTGGCTGCCGCTGTCGCCGCCTTTGTGAGCGTCCCCGCATGGGCGGATCAGGGTGTGGTATTTCTGGCCGGCCTCGTCATCATAGAGACCATTTTTGCGTTGTCCTGGAACCTGTTGTTCGGCTATACCGGTCTGGCGAGTTTTGGCCATGCGGCGTTCTTCGCGATGGGTGCGTATCTGACCGGTCTGGCACTGCGTACCGCATTGGGCGTGCCGTTTCTTCTGCTGATCGTTGCCTCCGGTATCCTGGGGGCTGTTGTTGCAGCCATTGCTTCACTGGTGCTGTTGCGCCGCACGACCGGGATCCATCTCGCCATCCTGACCCTGGCGCTGGCCGAAGTGCTGCGCATCATCATTTCCTACAGTACCACGCTGGGCCGGGAGGACGGTTTGGCCTCGATTCCGCGGCCTTCCATCGATCTGGGCTTTGTGATGCTGAATCTGTCACACGGAACGGCATACTATTTATTTCTGTGTGCCATCGGCGCGCTGCTTGCCGGGTTGCTCTGGGTCATCTGCAGCGGACCATTTGGCCGGACACTGGTCAGTATTCGCCAGGATCCCGAGCGTGCCGCGTTCATTGGCATCAATGTCGGGCGTTACAGGCTTCTGGCGTTCACGCTGTCCGGTGGTGCAGCGGCAATGTCGGGTGCGCTTTACGCGCCGTGGGCCCAGATTGTGACGCCTGAATCCGCCCACTGGCTGCATTCGACCCAGCCTATACTTGCGTCGCTGCTGGGCGGTGCCTATTCGTTCTGGGGGCCCTTGATCGGTACAGTGCTGTTTTCCATCATCAATTATTTGACGAGAGGCCTGGTGGGGGCATCGGAGATCGTGATCGGTACGATTTTGCTGATCATCATTCTGGCTGCGCCCAGTGGCGTGGCAGGGCTCCTGAAGGCGCTTGGTTTGCGTCTTTCTGCAGGCACCACCAACGAGGGGAAGAAGCAATGAGCGCCATTCTTCGTGTGGCGGGTGTTGACAAGAGCTATGGCAGCCATCACGTGCTCAAGGCGATCTCCATGGAGGTCATGTCCGGTGAGACCTTCGCGATCATCGGGCCCAACGGTGCGGGCAAGACTACGCTCTTCAAGGTCATGACGGGTGAAGTCTTTGCCGAGGCCGGTGAGCTTGAATACGCCGGGCAGAATATTACGCAGATGCCTGCGCATGCACGTGTCGCAATCGGCATGGGGCGCACCTTTCAGATCGCGCGAATCTTTCCGGACGTGACCGCGCGCGAAAATCTTGTCGTGGCCATCGAGGCGCGCCGCCGCATGCGCCGCGAATCGCCGCAGCCCTGGTTTTTGGTGACGCCGCGCGCGCAGACCATCGAGGAGGCGGATGCACGGTTGCGCGATGTGGGGTTGCTGGAAAAGAAGGATATCGAAGCGAAATTCCTGTCGCACGGCGACAAGAAACGCCTGGAGATTGGTATTGCATTGGCTGGCGAACCGCGCGTGCTCATGCTGGACGAGCCCACTGCAGGCATGTCCCCGTCGGATCGCGTGGAAACCAGTGAATTGCTGGGCCGACTGCGTGCCAGTACCGGCGTCACGATCGTCATGACGGAACATGACATGGATGTGATCTATGGCCTGGCCCATCGCATATTGGTGATGAATCAGGGCGAGGTCATTGCCATTGGGGACATTGATGAAATCCGGGCCAATGCGACCGTGCGCGACGTATACCTCGGTAAGGAAATGTACAGTGCTGACGATTGAATCCATCGATGCTTTTTATGGTGAGAGCCAGATTCTGCATGGCGTGTCATTGGAGATTGCCGATGGCGAACGCGTAGCGGTCATTGGGCGCAATGGCGCCGGAAAATCGACTCTGTTCAAGAGCATCATGAACGCAGGGCCCCGGGTAGCGGGCCGCATTGTCTGGGATGGTGCGGAACTCGGGTCGCTGGCACCCTACCGGCGGGCACGGCGTGGTTTGGCTCTGGTGCCCGAAGATCGCCGCATCTTTGGCCACGTAACAGTATTGGAGAACATTGAAATGGCACGCCATGCGGCGCGCCCTGGCACCGAGCCCGATTCTGCCGAGGCAGTGCTCAACCGTTTCCCGATGCTGGTCCCGCTTCGGGATCGTCTGGGCAGCCAGCTGTCCGGTGGGCAGCAGCAAATGGTTGCGGTAGCGCGCGCTGTGGCTGCCAGGCCGCGCCTGATGTTGCTGGACGAGCCCACCGAGGGTCTGGCGCCCGTGATCATCGAGAAATTGGCACACGATGTCGTTTCGGTTTGCGATGAAATCCGTGCGGGCTTGTTGTTGAGCGAGCAGAACCTGTGGTTTGCCCGACAATGCACCACGCGGCTATATATCATCGATACCGGTGGTATCGTGTTCAAGGGCGATTGGAAGGCACTCGACGCCCAGCCTGAGATCAAGCAACGCTATCTCGCTGTATGAACCGCGTCGTGCATGCGAACCCACTGCGGTTGCCAGGCCACGGCCTTCCTGTGGGTGACCCAAGGCTGCCCAGGTATCGGATCCGTGTGCAGCCAGAGTGGATCGACGGCAATCGTCACATGAATGCAAGTTATTATCTTGCTGCGATCAAACAGCCGGCAATCGATCTGCACCAATACCTCGACTATGGCGATGATTTCCGTGCGCGCTCGGGTGAGTCGAACTTTGTCCTCGAAGCGCAGGTGGTCTATCTGCGCGAATTGCTCCTGGATGATCCGGTTGTCATTACTGCGCGCATTACGGCGCTGGGCGAGAAGACGATGACGGTGCTCTTCGAACTCATTCATGAAAAGCACAATTACCTTGCCGCACTGGTGGAATATCTTCTGGTTCATGTGGCGCTCGGGCCTCCGCCAAGGACAAAGGCGATCCCACCCGGCCTTCATGCACGCTTGCATGCCGCATTCATCGAGCATGCGCAGCTTTCTTTTCCGGATGGGGCGAATCGCCTGGCATCCATGAAATTTCGCAAAACCGAGGCCAGCAGCGGGAACGGTGCTGGTAAGGATGGCGCTGGTAACAGAGCTTGACGTTGTTGCAGTCTCTGAGAAAATGTGGCGACTACAGGCCGGATGAAAACGGGCCTGCCTGGGGGATGATCCACACTGCCAGAGCCACAGGAACAGGAACAGGAACAGGGGCGCTATGCCAACCAGGAAGAAATCCATTGTCAGGACGCCGGGAAGAAAATTGAGGAAAAAACCTATTGAACAGCAGGATGTCGTTGCCGAGTTCATCGCCCGGCATAATCGCCGGCCCAAGAAATCCGAACTGACCCGGGCGCGTCTGCTCGATGCGGCAGCCCATACATTCAAGGAAAAGGGATACGCCCTGACGCGATTGACGGATATCGCCAAGCGTGCGCATGCGCAGACCAGCAGCATCTATTATTATTTCGAGTCGCGTGAGGCCATTGTCGTTGAGGTGCTCCGAATTGCGAATGATCGTACCTTGCAGCGGGTAAACGATTTCCTTGCCGAGCTCCCCCTGGATGCGACCGTCGAGGACAGGCTGACTGCGGCAATCCGTGGGCACTACGATATTGTGCTTTCGCAGGATCCATATACGATGGCGCACATGCGGATTTTCGATCAGGTGCCACCGAACATCAAGAAGCAGTTCCTGGGTGTGCTGGATGAAACAACAGCGATATGGCGCCAACTGCTTCTCGAGGGTCAGGCCAGCGGTGCCATTCGGGCAGACATCGATCTTTCTGTCACCCGGCAGCTTTTATTGGGCATGATGAACTGGTCGATTGAATGGTTCCGGCCAGGCCGTCTCAGTGTAGAGGACATCGCGCAGCAGACCGCAACAATTCTTTTCGACGGCATCTGTACCAGGTAGGCACGCTTTGACCCGAGCAGTCGAAAGCGTAACCGTATGGCGCCGTCGGATGCATCCCGCACTGTGCCGCTCGCATCCCCGCCACCGCACAATTGCTGCACTGCCCGTACTCAAGACTCGCTCAGGCTGGTAATCTGCAACCATTCGACCGGCCTGGTCCGGCTGAGCATTGCGAGTACAGGTAGGTGGGCCGATGATCGACAGTTCGATGAATCGATTCAATCTGGTGGATGAGCCATGGGTGCCCATGGCCGATGTGGGGCGGGTGAGTCTGCGGCAGGTATTCAGCACACCCGGGTACCGCATTCTTGCGGGTAACCCGGTCCAGATGACCGCTGTCCGCCGCTTGCTGCTGGCGATCGTGCAGATGGCCTGTACCCCTGTGGACGAGCCGCAATGGCTCGCCATGGGTCCGGATGAGGTCGCCCGGCAGTCCCTGCTCTACCTGGAACGTTGGCACGATCGCTTCTGGCTGTATGGCGAGCGGCCTTTCCTGCAGATGCGGGCGATTTCCCGGGCCAGGGTGCAGGGTTTTGATGCATTGCTGCCCGAAGTCTCGGCTGGCAACACCACGGTGCTCACGCAAAGCCAGCAGGCGCCGGTCTTGGATGATGCCGACAAGGCGCTTCTGATCGTAGTGCTGATGGGGTTTCCGCTGGGCGGCAAGAAGGCCGACAACAGCGTGGTGCTGACACCGGGCTACACCGGCAAAAGCAACCCGCAGGGCAAGCCGGCGACTGCGCGGCCAGGTCCGGCCATGGCCCACAGGGGGTTGTTGCATAATTACCTGCTCGCGCAAGATCTTTGGCACACCTTGTGGCTCAATTTGCTGACGGCTGAGCAGATCGGGAGCCAGGGCCTGTTTCCCAATGGCTGTGGCGTCGCGCCCTGGGAACGGATGCCCGAAGGTGAGGCCTGTCCCGTGGCTGAACGGCTCAAGGGGTCGCTCATGGGGCATTTGGTCCCCATGGCGCGGTTCTGCTATCTGGCCAGGGATGGCGTACATTATTCCGAGGGGCTGGCGTACCCGGGCTACAAAGAGGGCTTTGCGGACCCGAGCGTGGCCATCGACTACTCAGGCAAGGAGCCCAAGGCGCTGTGGGCGAACCCCGACAAGCGGCCCTGGCGCGAGTTGTCCTCATTGCTTGCGTTCGTGCCGCAGCACAAGCGCCAGAGTTTCCAGTGCTGGCGCATTCAGATCGGTTTGAACCGGGCCCATGACATGCAGGGCCGCGTGCTGTTCTGGTCCGGTGGCTTGCGGGTGTCCACCCGGGCTGGCGAGCAGTATGTAGGCGGACGGGATGATTTCGTCGAATCCCAGGTCTGGCTGCATACGGACAGGCTGGATGAACTCTGGTTCCGCGAGCTTGAATCGGACATGCAGGCCCTGAATGATCTGGCCAAGTCTCTTTATGCCTGTGTCATGGCATATTTCCGCGACTTGTCCAGCGATGGCAGTACCTGGGCGGCGCGGGCCACCCAGGCTTTCTGGCAGCAGTGCGAGGCTGATTTCCAAACCTTGGTGGATCACTGCGGGCAGTCCGGCTCCGATCGGCATGCGCACCTTTTCCGGGGGTTTTCCGATTATGCCTGCGCGGCCTACGATCAATACTGCCCCAGGGAAACCGCCCGGCAGCTCGATGTCTGGGCCAAGTGCGAACCCATCTGGGCATCCGGTGCGGTGCAAGCGCGCGGGGCCACGGATGCCATGGCGGGTGCACAGACCGCGTCGACGGAAGCATCCATTGTCCATGGCTTGCTGGCCAGCATGCGCCAGGACGCGCGCCTGGTTGCGCGCTTGCGTCGGTCTGACAGCCTGGCCATGGATCATGCGCATTGGAAAATCCTGGCGGGTCTGGGGGTGGATCTCGAAGAGCCCACCCAGCGCATACCCT
The DNA here is from genome assembly GCF_041677825.1 of Castellaniella sp. Lineage (GTDB taxonomy): Bacteria > Pseudomonadota > Gammaproteobacteria > Burkholderiales > Burkholderiaceae_B > Castellaniella. Next base: position 34,627 of record NZ_JBAYPG010000024.1, on the reverse strand, counting down.
TTGCCATCGTCGCGACGGCGCTGGCGAGGGCCCATGCGAAATGCAGCGGGCACCTCGGCCTGGGGCAGGCGATCGCCGCGTGTCACGTGCATGGCGCCCAGAGCAGGATGGGCAGGACTCGCCTGCGTCATTTGCTGGCCTGTACCGACCTGTCCGAACTGCCCGATGCCCTGTTTCCGCTCCTGACGCTGATCAACACACGGGTGAGCGTGCCCCTCGATCATGTCCGCCTGCTACGGCAGTTGCGGCAATTTGCCACTGAGCCACAGGCCGTCAGGGAACAATGGGCGCGCGAATTCCATGCCGGCCGCCGGGCCGGTCTCCCGGAGCCCGCATGAACCTGGTTGCCAGCATCCTGTCACTTGATCGAGTTGCGGTGCAGGCATTGCGCCTGACCGATCCCTATTCGGTTCATCGAATCGTCTATAGTCTGTATCCTGATGTGCGCAGTGTTGCGCAGAAGGCGGCTGGCGAACCGAGCGGGATTCTGTACGCTGATCGGGGTGCGAATCGCTGGGGCCATACGGTTCTGCTGCTGGCCAACCGCATGCCGGCCGGGCATGCCGTCGATGATCAGGGGCAGGCGTGCGGTGCAGTCGTCAGCCGTTCGATTCCGTCGGGTTTTCTGGATCACGACGAGTACCGGTTTCGCGTCGTGGTCAATCCAACGCGCCGTGATGCAATCACACGCAGGCGAATGGCGCTGCTCGATCAACACGCCGTGGCCCAATGGTTCGAGGCCCGCGCATTGTCGAACTGGGGGTTTGCAATCCCCGCTGGGCATCTGCGTGTGGGCCGGCTCAAGACGCTGCAGTTCACCGACAAGGCGCGGCACCCCGTCACCCTGGTACAGGCGCCGGTGCAAGGTCGCCTGGTCGTGATCGACCGGACGCGGTTTCGCCGCAGTTTTTGCCGTGGCATCGGCCGCGGGCGGGCGTTTGGCTGCGGCTTGCTGCAGATTGTGCCTTCTGGAGAACCTTCGTGAATGCGCCGATCCGCATTGAATTTCACATATTGCAGTCCTTCCCCGTGACGTGTCTGAACCGGGATGATCTGGGTGCCCCGAAAACGGCACTGATCGGTGGCGCCTTGCGTGCACGGGTTAGTTCCCAGTGCTGGAAACGGCAGGTGCGTCTGGCCCTGCCCACGTTTGGCGTCAAACTGGCCACGCGCACCCGGCAGGCACAGCTGCTGTTTGCCCGAGCCTGCCGGCGGGTGGGGGCCAGTGATGCCCTTGCACAGGAATGCGGGCAGTGTCTGGCCGACCTGATCGTCAGTGACGCGCTGCTTTTCATCAGTGATACCGAGGCGGCCGCATTTGCCGAGTATGCCCGGGCGCTGGATTTCGAGAAGGCGCGTTTCAAGGAGAGGGATCTTGCCCGAATTGCGAAGAAGGTCATCAACCCGGCGGTGGATGCCCTGGATATCGCGCTGTTTGGTCGCATGGTGGCCAGGGCACCCGACATGAACATTGAAGCCGCGGCGTCATTCTCCCATGCCATTTCCACGCACCGGGTCGCCAATGAACTCGAATTCTTCACCGCGCTGGATGACCTTCAACCGGGTCCGGGGTCGGCCCACATGGGCAGCATGGAATTCAACTCCGCCACATACTATCGCTACATCAGCCTCGATGTGGGGCAGCTGGCCCAGACGCTGGCGTCCGAAGACCTCCAGCAGGCGGTCGACGCGTTTGTCCGCGCGCTCTTCGTCGCCGTGCCGGGCGCGCGCCAGGCCAGCCAGTCGGGGGCGTCCCCCTGGGAGTTCGCCCGAGTGCTGGTGCGCAGGGGGCAGCGCCTGCAAGCGTCGTTCGAGGCGCCGGTCACGGATCAGGGCCATGGCTACCTGCAACCCAGCATCGAGGCGCTCAAAGCATACCTCGACAAAAAAGAGAAGCTTTCCGGTTCGCTGTTCGGCAAGCTTGCCGCTTATGATTGGGGGGAGGATGAGCGCTTCAGTATCGATGACCTGATCGGTCGGCTGCGCACCCACGTGTCCTGAGAGTCGATCATGCGGGATCCCTATCTTTTGCTGTGGCTCGAGGCGCCTTTGCAGGCCTGGGGCCATGATTCCAAATTCGGCCGCCGCGAAAGCCTGTGCTTTCCGACGCGCTCGGGGGTATTGGGCCTGATCTGCTGCGCGCGTGGGGCGGGCGGCGCCCAGGCCGAGTGGCTGGCCGCCTGGCTGGGGCTGGACATGCAGGTCATGGCGTATGCGCGTGCGGATGCCCAGGGCGCGCCATTGCCTCATCCACCCGTGCTGCGTGATTTCCAGACGGTGGGCAGCGGCTACGATGATCGTGATCCGTGGCAGACGCTGCTGATCCCCAGAAAAAGCGATGGTGGCAAGGCGGTCGGCGGTGGTACCCGGCTGACCTGGCGTGACTATCTGCAGGATATGGCGTATGCCGTCATACTGCAGGCACCGGGCCCGTTGGTGGACGAGGTCGTGGCTGCATTGCAGGCGCCCGTCTGGGATGTCTATCTGGGACGCAAGCACTGTGTCCCGGTCGAATTCATCTACCAGGGGCGCTACGACAGCCCGGCCGCAGCGTTCGATGCGGGGCAGCGCATGGCGCTTGCCAGGCAGCGCGGCCTGGCCCTGCGTGTCCTGCAGGGTGAGCACGAGGGCAAGGTGATGATACTGAACGATGTACCATTGCAATTTGGTCTGCAAAAAAAATATCGGGATCGCCGCGTCACCGTGCAGCAGGTGGCGTATGCTGGCGCCATGCCCCTGTGAAGACAGGCGCCTGCAGAATGCCTTCAGTGCCTGCAAAGGGCGGGTTTTCCCCACCATGTCGTGGGGGTGTTTCGCGTCGTTACTATGCGTCAGAAGACGACGTTTTCCCCACGCTTGTGGGGGTGTAGGTCGGGGGTGGCCAGCAACACATCGCGCGCCGGGAAGCTGGCCACGGCCGGCTGCCCGGCCTGCAGCGCGGGCGTGTCCGGCGAGGCTTTGCCCAGGCCAGTTATATGCACGCCGCCGCCTGCATCCAGGCGAGCTTCGACCACGCCGCTGCGGCCTTCGTGGTACTCGGCCTGGCCCGGCCACTGGTTCCAGGGTGGCTCCTGTACCCGATCGGGCGAATCAGGCTCCGGCAGGTGTCCGGCGCCTTTCTGTACGCGCCCTGTCGCTGGCGCTGCCCGTATACGGACGGCCTGTGCCTTGATGATGGCCAGTGCCCGGACACCGGGCTGCAGACCCAGGCGTTCGGTACTGGCCCGGGTGATCACGGCCAGCAGCAGCGGGCCATCACCCAGGGCCAGGTGGATCAGGTGGTTCACGGGGTCGAGTGCGTCCACGCGCACCACGGTGCCGGCGAAGCGGTTGCGCGCCGATGTCATCAGCGGCAGGTTCTGCAGAAGATCCAGATGATCGTGCGCCAACTGGCCATTTTGCGCCAGACGCTGCATGATGTGCTGCTGCGCCTCTTGCAGGGCCTGGAACCAGGCCAGCAGATCACGCGCCTCTTTCGTCAGCCGGGCGCCCCCGCCGCCGGCACCCCCGGTCGTGCGCTGCACCAGCACCTGGCCCGAAGCGCGGTTCATCAGGGCAATGGCATCCCAGGCGGCCTTGTAGCTCATGCCGACCTGCTGGGCCGCCGCCCGGATGGAGCCTTCGCTTTGAATGGCGGCAAGCAGGGCCATGCGCCGCTCGCTGCCCCACTGCTGCCCGCCGCTGCGCAGGCCGAGGCTGAAGGTCAGTTCAAGGGGTGGGGGCATCGGATTGGCGGCCGTGAGTAGCGGGTGGGTCGGGTGGCCGGGTCGATGCCGGTGGCAGGATACGCCCGTGGTCCATGTGAAAGACTACATCAGCCAGTGCGGCGGCATCGTCCGGATCGTGGGTGATCAGGATCGTGGGGATATCGATGGCCTGTTGCAGGGCCCGAAGCTCGTTGCGCAAGTGTCCGCGCAGGGTGGCATCCAGGGCTGAGAGGGGCTCGTCCAGAAGCAGCAGGCGGGGCCGGGTGGCCAGCGCGCGCGCCAGGGCAATGCGCTGGCGCTGGCCGCCCGAGAGTTGGTCGGGGTAACGCTCCAGCAGCGACTCGAGATGGAAAGCGGCTATCCAGCGCCGTGCGGTCTCTGGCAAGGCCGCACGCGGCGCGGGGTTCAACCAGCCGTGGCGCAGACCGAAAAGAATGTTCTGGCGTGCGGTCAGGTGGGGAAACAGGGCGTAATCCTGAAACAGGAAACCCAGGCGCCGCTGCTGTGGTGTCAGATGGATGCCAGCCTGGCTGTCGTACAAGGTGCGTCCGCCCAGCCGGATATGGCCCCGGTCGGGTTGCAGCAGCCCGGCGATGGCCTGCAGCGTCAGGCTCTTGCCCGCGCCCGAAGGCCCGAACAGCGCCATCCGGTGGCTCTCGGTGGACCAGCAGGGCTGCAGCAGAAAGCCGTCGGGGCCGCCGATTCTGCACGAAAAATCGACCTGCAGGCTCATGGCATGCTCCGGCGCATGCTCCGTTGCCGGTGCCGGCCCGGCATCAGCCAGGCCGTCAGGCACAGGATGACGACGCAGGTGATCGATGTGATCACGACCAGCAGATTGGCCAGAGAATCGTCGCCGGCCTGAACTGCTTCGTAGATTGCAATCGATAGCGTCTGGGTGCGCCCGGGGATATTGCCGGCGACCATCAGGGTGGCACCGAATTCGCCCAGGGCACGGGCGAAGGCCAGCAGCACTCCGGCCAGGATGCCACGCAAGGCCAGTGGCAAGCTCACGCGGAAGAATACGGCGGCCGGTGACACCCCCAGCACCGCGGCGACCTGCTCCAGCGCGTGATCCACGTCCAGAAAGGCGGCCCGCGCGGCTTTCAGCACGAGTGGAAACGCCACCACCGAGGCGGCGATGACGGCCCCGTGCCAGGTGAAGACCAGTTCGATGCCCTGCGCCTGCAACCAGGCCCCAAGAGGGCTGCGCCGACCCAGCAGCACCAGCAGGTAATAGCCGATCACAGTGGGCGGCAGCACCATGGGCAGGGTCAGGATGGCATCGACCAGATCGCTCCAGCGGGATGGCCAGCGCGACAGACCCCAGGCGACTGCGATCCCCGCCACGCCGGCGATCAGCGTGGCCCAGCCCGCGACCTTGAGCGACAGGAGCAGGGGCACCCACATGCTGGCTCAGGGCTGCGCAAAGTGGTAACGGGCCAGGGTGGCCTGCCCCGGTGCAGACAGGATGTAGTCGAGAAAATCGGCTGCCTTCGCGGAGCGGTTTGCCCGGGCGACCAGGGCCACTGGATAGATCACGGGCACGGGCGAGTCCAGCGTCTGCACGACCTTGACCTTGTCGGCCGCAATGGCGGCGTCGGTGGCAAACACAAAGCCGGCGTCCACCTCGCCGCGTTCGACGTAACTGAGCACCTGGCGTACGTTCTGCCCGAGGATCTGGCGGCTTTCGAGCACCTCGGCCAGCCCCGCGTGCTGCAGGGCGGCCTGCGTATAGCGGCCCACCGGCACCGAGCCCGGATTGCCCAGGGCGATGCGCCGGATGTCGGGCCTGCGCAGATCCGCGAGCGTTTGAATGCCAAGGGGATCATCGGCGGGCACGATCAGGACCAGCTGATTGCGGGCGAAATCGCGGCGGGTGGCCGCATCGATCACACCCGCCTTCTGGGCCTGATCCATGGCGGCCTGATCGGCCGAGGCAAACAGATCGGCTGGCGCCCCTTCGAGGATCTGGCGCAGCACGACATCCGATGCGGCAAAGCTGGTCAGGACTCGTGTATCCGGATGGGCGTGCTCATAGCGGCTGGCCAGGTCCTTGAAGGCGTTGCTCAGGCTGGCGGCCGCGGCCACCAGGATGGTGTCGGCCCGAACCGGGCTGAGCATGCAGAACAAAAGGACCCACCCCAGACTGCAGCGCTGCAGCCATTTCACATGATTCATTGTTCGGCCTCGCTTGTCCCATGGCGTTATATACCAAAGTATATACCGAACGACCGCATCGGTGGCCGCGCAGTGTGCCTGGCATGGCAAGGTGGGCAGGGACTCGAGGCCAGTGCCGGGGTCGACGCCGGGGCGTGGGCCTGTCGCGCACCAGATCAGGGGCGTGGCTGCAGGCGCTGGCGTATCAGGACGGGTTGCAGGGCGACCGAGCCCACCACCACCAGTACGCCCAGGTAGAACAGCGGCCCGACTTCCTGCTGCTCGCCCAGCAGGGGAATGGCCAGGACGATGGCATACAGGGGTTCGAGGTTGGTGGCCATCTGAGTGGTGAAGGCACTGACCTTGCGCAGGATGTTCATGAGCATGATGAACGGCACCAGCGTGCAGGCGACGATCAGCAGCCCCAGCAGCCAGGCATCATGGCAGCCCGGGATCTGCAGGGCGGCGCCCTGATGTGGCATCCAGGGGGCCAGAAGGGTCAGGAACAGGGCCCCGGCCCCCATTTCGATGCAGGTGGCCACCCGCGGTTCGGTACGCCCGGCGACCCGCTTGTTGCAGGCGCTGAAAATCGCCAGGAACAGCGCCGAGCCCAGGCCTACCGCCAGGCCGAGGTACATGTCCTGGGGAATGCCGCCCATGACCATGGCCATGCCGGGCACCAGGACCAGACCCAGCAGCAATTCACGCGGGTTGAACGGGTTGCCGGTGGTGACGGGTTCGATGAAGGCCAGGAAGATCGGCGCAGCCGCCAGGCTGATGGCCCCCACCGACGCATTGGACAGGCGGATGGCGCCGTAGAAGAACATCCAGCTGACCGACAGCAGGACACCAATGCCCGCATAGGTGCCTATCAGGCGCCAGGGCAGCTGGCGCAGCACCCGGCGGGTGCCGGGCAATGCAATCAGGATGAGGGCCACCACGAGCATGCGCCACCAGACCAGCGACAGGGTTTCCAGCGTGATCATGCGCCCGAGGATGGGGGTGAAGCCCCAGAGCAGGACACACAGATGCAATTGCAGATAGGTCTTGCGCATCGCGGCGGCCCCGGGCTCAGGCGGCCAGTTGCTGCAGCAGGTTGCGTATCCTGCGCGTGCGGCCGGCGACATCCTCGCTGCCGCCATAGTTCAGCTTCAGGCGATCGGGCCCATGCAGGCGCACCTGGCGGTCACGCTGGACCATCTCGATGATGCGCAGGGGTTCGACGGCTGGTTCAGGGCCAAACTGTATGGCGGCCTGGGCATCGCCGGCATCGATCTTGATGATCCCCAGCGGCTCGGCCTGCACCCGCAACCGGTGCAGGTCGATCAGGGTGCGCGCGGCATCCGGCAGGCTGCCGTAGCGGTCGATCAGTTCTTCGTGCAGGCGCGTGAGCTCGTCTTCGTGGCGGCTGCCGGCCAGCCGCTTGTAGAAGCTGAGCCGGGCCTGCACGTCGGCGCAGTAGTCGGCCGGCAGGAGCGCCGGGGCATGCAGATTGATGTCGCAGCTGTCCTGGCCGGTCAGGTCGAGGTCGGGCTCCTTGCCCGCTTTCAGGGCCCGCACGGCGGATGCCAGCATCTCGTTGTAAAGCGAATAGCCGATTTCCTGGATATTGCCCGATTGGGATTCGCCCAGCACTTCGCCGCTGCCGCGGATTTCGAGGTCATGCATCGCAAGAAAGAAGCCCGATCCCAGTTCTTCCATGGCCTGGATGGCTTCTAGGCGCTTCTTCGCATTGCGGGTCATTGCGTCCTCGCCCGGTGTCAGCAAGTACGCGTAGGCCTGGTGGTGCGAGCGCCCGACACGCCCGCGCAGCTGGTGCAGCTGCGCAAGCCCGAGCTTGTCGGCCCGGTGGATGAGAATGGTGTTGGCGGTGGGGACGTCGATCCCGGTTTCTATGATCGTGGTGCACAGCAGCACGTTGAAGCGCTGCTGATAGAACCCTTTCATGACCGTTTCCAGTTCGCGCTCGCCCATCTGGCCGTGGGCCACGGCAATGCGGGCTTCCGGCACCAGTTCTTCGAGGCGGGCGCGCCGGTTCTGGATGGTGTCGACCTCATTGTGCAGGAAATACACTTGCCCGCCCCGCTTGAGTTCGCGCAGGATGGCTTCACGCAGGGTGCTGCCATCTTCACGGCGCACGAAGGTCTTGATGGCCAGGCGCTTTTGCGGTGCAGTGGCAATGACCGAGAAATCGCGCAGGCCCTCGAGCGACATGCCCAGCGTGCGCGGGATGGGCGTGGCGGTCAGGGTGAGCACGTCGACTTCGGCGCGCAAGGCCTTGAGCGCTTCTTTCTGGCGCACCCCGAACCGGTGCTCTTCGTCGACGATGACCAGGCCCAGTTGCTTGAAGCGGACGGCCTTCGAGAGAATCTTGTGCGTGCCGATCACGATGTCCACCGTGCCGTCTGCCAGGCCGGCGATGGCCTGTGCGGTCTCTTTGCTGTTGCGAAAGCGGGAAAGCTCGGCGATGCGCACCGGCCAATCGGCAAAGCGGGTGGCGAAGTTCTGCGCATGCTGCTCGGCCAGCAGCGTGGTGGGGCACAGCAGTGCAACCTGGCGCCCGTTCATCACGGCCAGGAACGCGGCCCGCAGCGCCACCTCGGTCTTGCCGAAACCCACGTCACCACAGACCAGGCGATCCATGGGCCGGCCCGATGTCATGTCTTCGAGCACGGCCTGGATGGCAGCCGCCTGATCGGGCGTTTCCTCGAAGCCGAAGCCTTCGGCAAACGCCTGGTAATCGCGTGCGGGCAGCCTGAACTTCAGCCCCTCGCGCGCCGCGCGCTGCGCATACAGGGCCAGCAACTCGGCAGCCGTGTCGCGCGCCTGGCGGGCGGCCTTGCGCCTGGCCTTTTCCCATTGCCCGGAACCCAGCGCGTGCAGGCTGACGTGCTCGGGCTCTGCACCGCTGTAGCGGGCGATCAGGTGCAACTGCGCTACCGGTACATAAAGCGTTGCGTCGTGTGCGTAGGCCAGATGCAGCAGTTCGATCGGGCCCTCGCCCATGTCCATGGTGACCAGCCCCTGATAGCGCCCGATGCCATGCTGCACATGGACCACCAGATCGCCCACGTGCAGTTCGGCCAGATCGCGCAGCATGGCGTCCGGATCGCTGTGCGCGGCCTGCTGTGCGCGCCCCCGTGCGGGGCGGCCTGCCTGGGCGGGGTACAGGTCATTTTCGGTGAGCAGCGCAAGACCCGCGGCGGGCCACTGGAAACCGCCGGCCAGGGGCGCTACCCACAGACCCAGGGCGGCGTCGTTCTCCAGGCAGGCAGGCCAGTCTTCGAGCAGCGCGTCCTGCGGCAGCCCGTAATCGGCCAGCAGGGTTGCAATGGTTTCACGCCGCCCCGCCGAATCCACGCAGAGGATTGTGCGCTGTCCGTGCGTGCGGGCCTGTGCCAGATGCGCACGCAGGCCCGCCAGGGGATCGTCGGCGCGCCGGTTCACGGCCACGGCCGGGCAGGGCGCGAAGTCCGGGTGGCTGCTGTCGCCCACCAGGGCCAGGCGGGGCCAGGGCTGGAGCAGACGATGGAACTGCTCGCTGTCGAGAAACAGCTGCCCGGGCGGCAGCACCGGGCGTTCGGGGTCCGACTTCAGGAACTGCCAACGCTTGCGGGTCTCTTCATGAAAGCTGCTGATGACGGCATCGGTATCACCCAGCGTCACGGCCAGGCCATCGTCGGGCAGATAGTCGAACAGGGTGGCCGTCTGTTCGAAGAACAGGGGCAAATAATACTCGATGCCTGCGAAGGCGACGCCGCTGCCGATGTCCCGGTAGGGCAAGGCGCGTGAAGGATCCCCTTCGAAGCATTCGCGGAAGCGAGCGCGGAACCGGTTGCGAGCCTCGTCATCCAGTGGGAATTCACGCCCCGGCAGCAGTTCGATTTCGCGTACCGGGTACAGGCTGCGCTGGGTATCGGCATCGAAACTGCGAATGGATTCGATCTCGCGATCGAACAGATCGATGCGGTAGGGCAGGGCCGAGCCCATGGGAAACAGATCGATCAAGCCGCCCCGGATGCAGAATTCCCCGGGTGCGCCCACCTGCGTAACATGCGTGTAATTGGCACGGGTCAGCTGTGCGCGCAGGCGGTCTTCGTCCAGGGCGTCGCCCTGGCGGAAACGGAACGTCCATGCCGCCAGGAATTCGGGTGGCGCAAGCCGGGTCAGTGCCGTGGTCACGGGCACGATGAGGACATCGACCTGGCCCTGGCCCAGCGCATACAGCGTGCGCAGGCGCTCGGAGATCAGATCCTGGTGGGGCGAGAAGCTGTCGTATGGCAGCGTTTCCCAGTCCGGCAGAAAGCGCAGTTGGAGCTGTCCGTCGAACAGCCTGATTTCATCCGCCAACCGGCGCGCCTGCAGGGGATCTGCACTGAAGATCAGAAGCGGCCGCCCCGCCTGCCGGGCCAGTTGGGCGAGCAGCAGCGCATCGCCCGAGCCCGGCGGGCACGGCTGGCGGTAGCGCTGGCCGGGGCGCAAGGCCGCCAGAGTGGGTGCCAGGGACGGCAGATCGTGGGTCAGGGTAGACGGTGGCATGATTGGAGAGGCGTACGGACCCGGGCGTCTGCCGCGGGAAAAGCGTCACTATAGCAAGCGCATGGCACGGGCAGGCTCGCCGCCCACGCCGTGGCATTGTTGTACGATACGCTCAATCGGGTCTTCCCGTGTCCTTCCCGGTGTCGCCATGTCCGAGATTTCTCCAGCGGGGGCTGCGCAACAGCCCCCATCGCCTGTTGCGCGATCGCGTGTGGTCCCGATGCCTCCTGTAGCCTTTGATGCCGGGCCATCGGGGCGGATCCGGCGTGGCGCGGGCTTGCTGCGCATCCGGGGGATTGTTGGCCATGCATGAACCGTTCGATGTGATCACGCTGGGCGAAGCCATGGTGCTGCTGGTGGCCGCCGAACCGGGGCCACTGCATGCCGTGCGGACTTTTCACAAGCGTACCGCCGGTGCAGAGACCAACGTGGCCATCGGCCTGGCCCGTCTGGGGCTCAGGGTGGGCTGGGGCAGCCGGCTGGGTGATGACTCCTTCGGCCACTACCTGCTGGCCAGCATGCGGGCCGAAGGGGTGGATTGTTCGCATGTGCAGTGCGTGTCTGGCGAAAAGACCGGCATGATGCTCAAGGGGCGCGTCCTCGATGGCAGCGATCCGCCGACCGAGTACTATCGCGCAGGCTCGGCGGCCAGCCGCATGGGCCATGAGCATGTCGATCCTGCCTGGCTGCAGGGTGCCCGGCACATGCATGCCACGGGGGTATTCGCAGCCATCTCGCGCAATTGCCTCGAGGCCTCGCGCCATGCGATGCAACGCATGCGTGCGAGCGGGCGCACGGTATCCTTCGATCCCAACCTGCGCCCGGCGCTCTGGCCCTCCATCGAGGCCATGCGCACCACGATCAATGCCCTGGCTGCCGAAGCGCACTGGGTCTTTCCCGGGCTGGCAGAAGGCCGCCTGCTGACCGGCGAAGATACGCCCGAGGCCATTGCCCGGTTTTACCTGGATCAAGGCGCGCGTATCGTGGCGATCAAGCTGGGCGACCGGGGGGCCTGGTTCACGGATGGCACGCAATCCAGCCAGGTGGCGGCCTGGCCCGTCGATCGCGTCGTGGATACCGTGGGCGCCGGTGATGGTTTTGCCGTGGGGGTGATCAGTGGCCTGCTCGAGGGCTTGCCCCTCGAACAGGCTGTGACGCGTGGCGTGTGGATCGGGGCCCGCGCGGTGCAGGTGCTGGGGGATACCGAGGGCTTGCCCACTCGGGCCCAGTTGCAGAAGGCCGGCCTGCAGGCCGGGTTCTCAACTGGCGGCCCGGCCTGCGCCGGCTGGCGCCAGATCAACGGGCCAGGGCCAGCGCCTCGCGGGCCAGGCGGGTGACGACATCCCATTGCCGGCCCGTCACGGCCGCCGCGGGCGTCAGCCATGAGCCCCCGACGCAGCCCACATTGGGCAGGGCCAGATACCGGCTTGCGTTGCCGGCATGGATGCCGCCGGTGGGGCAGAACCTCAGGTGCGGCAGGGGGCCGTGCCAGGCCTTGAGCAGTTCGACCCCGCCGATGGCTTCGGCAGGGAACAGCTTCTGGGCCATGAAGCCCCACTCTGCGGCGCGCATGGCTTCTGCGGCACTGGCCACACCGGGCAGGAACGGGATGCCGCGGCCCTGCACGGCCAGGGCCAGGGCCTCGGTCAGGCCGGGGCTGACGGCAAATTGCGCGCCGGCTGCGTGCGCGGATTGCAACTGCTGTGCATCGAGCACCGTGCCGGCGCCGACCAGCACTTCGGGGACGTGCTGACGGATGGCCTCGATGGCTGCCAGGGCGGCATCCGAGCGCAGGGTGATTTCCAGCGTACGCAGGCCACCGGCCGCCAGGGCGTGGGCCAGATCCACGGCCAGCGTGGCGTCGGCGATGACGATGACCGGCATGACCGGGCTGATATCGAGCAATTCCAGGGCGTTCATGGCATGGCATTCTGTAGGTGCTGGGTCTCCATTCTCGCACGCCTGAAAGCCCGCCAGCCACTGGCGCCACACCAGGCTGGCGGCCGTGCTTGCGGACAGGGCGCGCCCGCCAGGGCACAAGTCGCTACAATCGCAGACCATGGAGTCCCTGATTGCACTGGTGCCGGCAGCGGGTGTGGGCCGCAGGGCCGGGTTGCAGGCACCGCATCCCAAACAATATCACCATCTGGCGGGTGAGCCCGTACTGCGCCACACCGTGCGCGCCTTGCTGGCCGATGCGCGCATACGGCAGGTCTGGGTGGCGGTCGCGCCCGACGATACCTGGGTGGCCGATGCACTGGCGGGGCTGCCGCGCACCGTCTGGCGGGCCTGCGGGGGGCCGACTCGTGCCGACACGGTACAGGCGCTTCTTGCCGCCGCAGCGCCGGCGGATGCAGACTGGGTCCTGGTGCACGATGCGGCCCGCCCGGCCCTGCCGGCCGATGCGCTCGCGCGGCTCATCGATACCTGCCTGCGAGCGGGTCGCGGGGGCCTGCTGGCCCTGCCGGTCGCGGATACCGTCAAGCAGGCCTGCCCGGACAGTGACGGCCCGATTGCCGAGGTGGCCTGCACCCGGGATCGGCAAGGGCTTTGGCTGGCGCAGACACCGCAGATGTTTCCTGCGGCCCTGCTGCGACGGGCCCTGCAACATACGGCAGGGGATCCGGCGATCACGGACGAGGCCTCGGCCATCGAGCGGCTGGCGTCAACGGGGGCGCCCCGGCCATTGCTGGTGCCAGGTTCTGTTGCCAACGTCAAACTGACCTGGCCCGAGGATTTCGATCGACTGGAGGCGTCGATGACCGTTTCTCATCATCCGGAACCCGGGGCCCTGCCCTTCAGGGTTGGCCAGGGCTATGACGTGCACGCCCTCGCAGCCGGCCGGCCGCTGATCATCGGTGGGGTGCGGATTCCGCATGAAAAAGGCCTTGTGGGCCATTCGGATGCCGATGTGCTGCTGCATGCCATCACCGATGCGCTGCTGGGGGCGGCGGCCCTGGGTGACATCGGGCGTCACTTCTCGGATCGTGATCCCCGTTGGGCCGGGGCTGACAGCCGCGTATTCCTGCGCGAAGCCGCCCGCATGATTGCCGCGGCTGGCTGGCGGGTGGCCAACCTGGATGCCACGATTCACGCCCAGGCGCCCAGAATGGGGCCGCATGTGCCGGCCATGGCCGAGGTTCTGGCCAGGGACCTGGCGATCAGTGTGGGGCAGGTGAACATCAAGGCCAAGACCAATGAGGGCCTTGGCCATCTCGGGCGTCACGAGGGGATTGCCGCCACAGCCGTTGCCCTGCTGGTGCGCGGCTGACCGGTGCTGGAGACAGCCGTGCTGCAGGGTGGATCTGCGCGACAGGGATGCCACTGCACTACAGGGTAGGGCCCCCCACGGCCCGGTTGCACGGGCACAGGCAGTCGGTCAGCAGGGCATCGAGGATGCGCAGGGTTTCATGCGGGTTGCGACCCACATTGAAATTGTTGACCGAGACGTGCTGGATGATGTTGTCGGGGTTGACGATGAAGGTGGCCCGTAGCGCCACCCCTTCGGATTTTTCGCGGATGCCGAGCTGGTCGACCAGCGCACCCGTGGTGTCGCCGAACTGATAGTGGTTCAAGCGGCTGAGTTCGGCGTTTTCGCGACGCCAGGCGAGCTTGGCGAATTCGTTGTCGGTGGAGCCGCCCATGAGAACGGCGCTGCGATTCTCGAAGGCTTCGACCAGTTCGTTGAAGCCGATGATTTCAGTGGGACAGACCTGGGTGAAATCCTTGGGATAGAAATAGATGACCTTCCATTTGCCAGGGAAGGACGATTCAGTGATGTCTTCGAACGCCGAGACGCCGTTTTCCTCGTGCTGGTTGAAGCCCGGCTTGACGCCGGTGACTCGGAAGGCCTCGAGCTTGTCGCCTATGGTTTTCATCGGGGCTCCAGAAAGTGGGTTCATGGTCTTCTGACCATCGCTTCATTCTACGCCAGTTGGCCTGTCACGGAACGCGGCAGTTCGATGCGCGCGAGCAGGCCGGATGGGGCGCGCGAAGAAAGCACCAGCCGGCCCCCGACCTGACTCAGAAGCCGCTCGACGATGGCCAGCCCCAGCCCCGCCCCGCTGCCGCCCGTGCGGGCGGATTCACCACGGGCAAACGGGCGCAGCAGGCGCTGGATGTCCGTGGCCAGGATGCCGCTGCCTTCATCCTGGATGGTGATGACCACCAGTTTGCCTTCGTAGTCGGCGTGCACGTGGATATGGGCCTGCCCGTCCTTTGTGCTGCGCCCGTAGCGGCGGGCGTTTTCGATCAGGTTGCTGACGATGCGCTTGAGGTCATTGGCGCTGATGTGGGCCCGCAGGCCCGGGGCGACGTCCGCGCGCAGGCTGCCCCCCATCGCTTCGGTATGGGTACGCTCGCGCCCGGTCAGCTCGTGGAGCACCCGGCTGATGTCTATGCCATGCTCGGGTATCAGCCCGATTGGACGCGCGTACTCCATCAGCTGCCCGATGCTGTGGGTGATCTGGGCCAGATCCTCATCGATCGCCTGGCGTGCTTCGTCGCTCATGCTGGTCATTTCGACCTCGAGCCGGATACGTGACAGGGGTGTGCGCAGATCATGCGAAATCCCCGCCAGCATCAGCTCCCGATCGGCTTCGGTCTGTTGCAGATCGCGGACCATGCGATTGAATGCCATGTTCATGTCGCGAATTTCGTCCGGGCCTTTCTCGGGCAGGGGCGTGGGTGTCTGACCATGCGCCAGCTGGCGTGCCACGTTGGCCAATTGGGACAGCGGCTGGCTGATGAAGCGCACGCTGATGGCTGCACCCAACAGCGCGAGCAGCAGGGATGCGGTGACCCAGCCCAGCCAATCACGTCCGCTGGCCAGCCGCAACTGGTCGCGATCGAAGACCAGCCAGTATTGATCGTCATCGATATGGAAGCTGATCCAGATCCCCGGAACCTGATTCACGGCCCACATCACCAGCGTCTGGCTGCCCAGCAGCGAGCGGATTTCGTCAGCGACGTTGTGCCAGTAGGTGCTGCGCGGCAATGGCTCGAGTACGTCGTCGGTGGCGCGCGGCTGCACTCGCAGGCTTTCTTTCGTGGCCAGGTCGAGCAGCAGGGCGGGTCTGACCTTGGCTGGCGCGTAGATCAGGGCAGATCGGGTGATGGTGACGGTGGTGGCCAGACGTTGCGCCAGTTGCTTGGCACCAGGGCCTTCTTCGATGTTGAAGACAATCTGCAGCCAGGCCCCGAGGCTGACCAGCATCAGGCTGGCAATCAGCAGGAATGAGCGGCTGAACAGGCCCAGGCGGATACGCCTTGGGCCGGGTTTGAACGACGGGGTCTGTGCAATCCCCCCCGGGCGATGGCCGGATGGTTCATTGATCACCGTCGGGTACGAACACATAGCCCAAACCCCAGACGGTCTGGATGAAGACGGGCTTGGACGGGTTGGGCTCGATCAGCTTGCGCAACCTGGAAATCTGCACGTCGAGGCTGCGATCAAAGGCCTCGTATTCGCGCCCGCGTGCGAGTTCCATGAGCTTGTCGCGCGACAGCGGCACTTTGGGATGGCGGGCAAAGACCTTGAGTACGGAGAATTCACCCGTGGTGATCGATATGGGCTCGCCGTCACACGTGAGTGTACGGGTGGACAAATTGAGTACATAAGGCCCGAATGCAATGGACTCGTTGTCCTGGCTGGGGGCGCCCGGGTGCTCTTCGGCCCCGCGACGGCGCAGGATGGCGTTGACCCGGGCGAGGAGCTCACGCGGGTTGAATGGCTTGGTGAGGTAATCGTCGGCCCCCATCTCGAGACCCACGATGCGGTCGACGTCTTCGGCCTTTGCCGTGAGCATGATGATGGGCGTGTTGTCGTGGCTGCCCCGCAACCGCCGACAGATGGACAGGCCATCTTCGCCCGGCAGCATGAGATCGAGCACGAGCAGGTCGAAGTGTTCGCGCTGCCAGATCTTGGCCATGTCCTTGGCGTCTTCGGCCACATGGACGTTGAAACCCTGTTCGGACAGGTAGCGGCGCAGCAGGTCACGCAGGCGGGGATCGTCATCCACCACCAGGATCTTGCGGGGCAGGGGGGAAGTTTGTGTGCTCATCCTGAAAATGTAACAGGGTTCGGGGAAAGACGCCAGCGAAAGACGTTGGGGAAAGACGTTGGGAGAAGACGCCGGTTCGGACACTCCTTTAAAATGGCAGCATGACGACGCATCATCTTCTGGCGCTGGAGACATCCGGCCATACCTGCAGTGTGGCCGTGCTGTCTCGGGTGCATGGCGCAACCCAGGCATACGTTGAACGTGTGGCCGGGCCAAGGGGGCATGCCCGGCATGTGCTGGCGCTCGCCCACAGCGTACTCGCGCAGGCGCAACTCGTCCCTGCGGCGCTGTCGGCCATTGCGTTTGGCCAGGGGCCGGGCAGCTTCACCGGCCTCAGGCTCGCCTGTGGGGTCGCGCAGGGGCTGGCACTGGCCCTCGATATTCCAGTCGTGCCGGTCGATTCGCTGGGGGTGATCGCGGCCCGGATGGCCGGTGCCAACGCGCAGGGCACCTGGCTGGTGCTTCAGGACGCACGCATGCATGAGGTCTATGCAGCCGCATACCGGGCAGATCAGGGTCATTGGGTGTGCGTGCAGGCTCCGGTCCTGCTGGCCTGTAGCGCGGTTGCGGCGTGGGTGGCCGATCAGGCGGGTGCCTGGGGGGCTCAGGGTGCCGCGGCGTGGGTTGCCGTCGGCAGTGCCTTGCAGGCGTACCCGCAACTCGAACAGCAATTGGCCGAACTCGGTGCCAGCGTCCAGCCACAGACGACCGAGCCGGATGCCGAAACACTCGTTCGCCTGGGCGAGCAGGCCTGGCTGGCCGGCAAGGGGCTGGATGCCGCACTGGCCAGTCCGGCCTATGTGCGCAACAAGGTGGCCTATACGACCATCGAGCGCGCGGGCGGGCTGGGGGGCAATCCGGCAGCCGAGCCCACCGTGCAATTGCACGAGATGACCGCGGCGGACCTCGACGAAGTGCTGGCCATCGAACGGCAGGTGCAGGCCGTGCCGTGGAGCCGCCAGAATTTCACGGACGCCCTGCTGGCAGGCCATGCCGGCTGGATACTCCGGCGCATGGGGGCCGTGCTGGGTTTTGCCTTGCTGATGGATGCACCCGACATGGCTCATTTGCTGCTCATCGGCATCCGTCCCGATGTGCAGCGCCAGGGTCTGGGCAGCCGTCTGCTGCAGGCCTGTACCGCCCACGTGCGCCAGATGGGGCTGCCCGCGCTGACGCTCGAGGTGCGCGCGAGCAATGAGCCCGCCATTCTGTTCTATGAATCCCACGGCTTCAGTCGCCATGGTGTGCGCCGTGGATACTATCCGGGCCCGAACGGGCGCGAGGACGCCTGGATCATGACCCTGCCCGTGGGGGCCACGGCATGAAGCCGCTTGTCAATGCCATACAGCAGGCGTGGCTGGCCGAACTTGGGGTCGACCTGCAGGCCTTGCCTGGCGTGGCACCCCGAGACGCACGGCCGCGCCGATCCGTGGCCGGTACGCAGGCCGCACCGCAGTCCGATGCGGGCCCATCGCTCGGGGCCGCACACAGGCTGGTACGCGAAAAGCCCGGGGTTGCGTCTAGGAGTGTGCTCGACGCATTGGCTTCGGGGTTGGCTGTCAAGGGGCGGGGGGCACCCGTTGAAAGCGCTGCAGCGGCGGCAGCCGACGAGATCCCCTGCGCACGAAGCCTCGAGGCCCTGTCGCAGGCCGTCCAGGGGTGCACACGCTGCTCACGTGCGGCCGGGCGCATCCGCGCGGTTGCAGGCACGGGGGTGGACACGCAGCCCTGGTATTTCCTGGTGGGCGAGCAGCCCGGCCTGGAAGACGAGGCCGCCGGCCTGCCCTTTCAGGGGCAGTCCGGGCAATTGCTCGAAGCCATGCTGGCATCGGTGTCTCTGCCGCATCGTGAGTCCTGCTATCGTACGCATGCCGTGAAGTGCCGCGCGCCGGGGGGCGTCCGGCCCAATGGGACCGAAATCGCAGCCTGCCGCCCCTGGCTGCGGCAGCAGATCGAAACCCTGCAGCCGCGCTGGATCCTGGCCCTGGGCAGGGTGGCCACAGAGGCCATTCTGGGTACAGAAGAAAATTTCGAATCGCTGCGCGGGCGCACGTCGCGCTATACGTTGCAGTCCGGAGAGACCATCCCTGTTCGTGTCACGCATCTGCCGTCCTCGCTGCTCGTCCACGCAGGGCTCAAGGACGAGGCCTGGCGCGATCTGCTGGGTCTCGCGCAGGCCGTGCAGGCGCAGGGCTGATCCGGCAGGGCTGACCAGATATCTGCCTGATGGGCCGTGTGCCTGGTGCAGTGCGGCAATCCGATGGGCCGTGTGTCCGGTGCAGTGCCGTAATCCAGTGGGCCGCGATACCTGGCGCCGTGCCGCAATCTAATGCAGTGCCGTACCGTGCCCGGTCTGCCCGATCATGTGGGCAAGCTCGGGGTTGTTCTGGTGATTCAGGCGATTCCAGCGCATGAACACCAGCATCAGTGCGGCCACCAGAATGCCGAACAGGGCAATGATCAGGTTGATCGGCAGGCCCAGCCAGAGCAGCAGGCTGTAGATGGCGAGCATCAGCAGGATGTTCAGTTGCTCGTTGAAATTCTGTACGGCAATCGAGTGGCCTGCCGAGAGCAGTACGTGGCCGCGGTGCTGCAGCAGCGCGTTCATCGGCACGACAAAGAAGCCCGAAAGCCCGCCGATCAGCAGCAACAGGATATATACGGCCCAGGGGCGATACACCAGCGGCATGAACAGGACCACGATCCCCATGAGCACCCCCACGGGCAGCACCGACAACGCGCGGCGCAGGGGTACCCGCCCTGCTGCCGCGGCGCCGATGACCGTGCCGAAGGCCGCAACGCCCATGAGAATGGAGGCCTGGTCGAGCCTGTAACCCAGATGCTGGGCCCCCCATTCAATGACAATGAACTGCAATGTGGCACCGGCGCCCCAGAATAGCGTGGTGACGGCCAGCGAGATCTGACCCAGTTTGTCGGCCCACAGAATGCGTACGTAGCGGGAGAATTCACGGATCAGTGCCACGGGGCGGGTGTGCTGACGCGGATAGAAGGCGTGCGTATCGGGGATGAGCAGGTTGCACAGGGCGGCCGCCACATAGACCAGGCCGATGATGAGGATGGCGCTTTGTGAACTGCTGTGCACCAGACCCAGAACCAGATCGTGCGACATCAGCCAGTTCGAGACGGTGGGGCTGATGAGCAGGCCGCCCAGAACCGTGCCCACGATCACGGACAGCACCGTGAGGCCCTCGATCCAGCTGTTGCCCTTGACCAGCAGTTCGGGGGGCAGCATTTCGGTCACGATGCCGTATTTGGCAGGCGAATAAGCCGCCGCGCCGACCCCCACGATCGTGTAGGCGATGAAGATCACGACCAGTTGCTGGCTGTGGTCCAGGCCGAACGACCCATATGCGAACATCAGGGCGCAGCCGGCGGTCTTCAGGGCATTGGTCGTGAACATGACCTTGCCCTTGGGGAAGGAATCGGCAAATGCACCGACAAATGCCGCCAGGACCACGTAGGCCAGCGCAAACCACCATTTCATCATGGGGGCCATCCAGTCTGGCCCGCTCAGTTCAGCGATGAGACCGATGGCGGCGATCAGCAGGGCATTGTCAGCGAGTGATGACAGCGCCTGTGCTGCCATCACCATGTAAAAACCCCGGTTCAATCGCTGACCTCGAAGCGCATGTCTTCTGCTGTCATGGTATTTTGGCAAGCCTGTGAAAAGAGTTGCAGTATAGCGGGTAAGACCGACCGTTGCGTGTGCCCGCACCCGGCCGCGCAGGAGGGCGAGACAGCCTGCGGTATCATGTCATATTGAGGGACTGTCTTTGGTTCACCGCCTGCCGTGCGCCTGACGCAGATCAAACTTGCCGGATTCAAATCGTTCGTGGATCCCACCGTGATCCCCACGCCCAGCGACCTGGTTGGTGTGGTGGGCCCCAATGGCTGCGGCAAATCGAACATCATCGATGCCGTGCGCTGGGTGTTGGGCGAGACGCGCGCCTCCGAGCTCCGTGGCGCCTCCATGCAGGACGTCATCTTCAACGGGTCCGAACTGCGCAAGCCGGCGGCGCGGGCCTCGGTCGAACTGGTATTTGACAACAGCCTCGGGCGTGCGCTGGGTCCATGGTCACCCTTTGCCGAAATTTCGGTACGCCGGGTGCTTGCCAGAGACGGCACCAGCAGCTACTACATCAATCAGCAAGGGGTACGCCGTCGCGATGTGCATGACCTGTTCCTGGGCACTGGCCTGGGATCGCGCGGCTACGCGATCATCGGCCAGGGGATGATCCATCGGCTGATCGAGGCGCGCCCCGAAGAACTCAGGGTGACCCTCGAAGAGGCAGCTGGGGTATCGCGTTACAAAGAACGGCGCCGCGAGACCGAACACCGGCTGGCCGATGCGCGTGAAAACCTGTTGCGCCTCGAGGACATTCTGGGCGAACTCGCCAGCGGGCTCGAGAAATTGCAGAAGCAGGCCCGGGCGGCAGAGCGCTTCCGCAGCCTGCAGGCCGAAATGCATCTCAAGCAACATATGTCCTGGTGGCTCGGTGCACAGGCCGCCAAGGCCAGGCAGGCCCGATTGGCAGCGGAATACGAGCAGGCGCAGGCCGCACTCGAGTCCGATCAGAGCCGCTTGCGTGCGCTCGAAGCACGGCTCGAGGTTTTGCGTCAGGTGCATTTCGAGGCCAACGAAGCCTTGCACCGGGTCCAGGGGCAGCTGTTCGAAGCCGGTGCGCGTGTCAGCCGGCATGAAGCAGAGGCGCGCCATCGGTCTGAAACCCGTGCGCGCCTGCAGGCTCGCCAAAGGCGCCTGCAGGGCCGCCTGTCCGACTGGCAGGGGCAGCAGCGCGCCAGTCAGCAGGCGCTGGCCGGGCTCGAGGCTGATCTCCAGGGGGCCCAGGTGCAGGCGCAGGACAGCGCCGAAGCCCTGCGCCGCGTACAACAGGGCTTGCCCGAGCTCGAAGCGCAATCCAGTGCGCACGAGCAGGAACTTGCGGCGGCAGGGCGGGCTGTTGCGCGCCTCGAGCAGGACATCGCGCTCGCGCAACAGGCCAGCCGGCAGGCCGAGGCCTTGCATACGCAGGCACAGAAGCGCCAGGAACGCCTCCTGGCCGAGCAGGCGGCGCATGCACCCGCCGTCGAGTCCGGGCTGCCGGAGCTGGCGCAGGCCTGTGCCGATGCCGAGGCCGCCAGCCAGTCGGCACAGGCGCGCCTGCAGGCCCTCGAGGCCGAGCACATGGCCCTGGCCGCGCAGCGCGATCAGGCGCGCGAGGATACCCAGGTTGCCCGGCAGACGCTTGCGCGGCTCGAGGCGCGCCACCAGGCGTTGACCTCGCTTCAGCAACGGCCCGTGGGAGAGGCGCTGAACATCTGGCTCGAGGCGCATGGCCTCCAGGATCAGCCTGTCCTGTGGCAACGCCTGCGGGTGGAGCCAGATTGGCAAATCGCCCTCGAGGCGGTGCTTGGTGAACGCCTTCAGGCGCATGAGGCAGCGGATCTGGGCGCCGTTCGTGACGGGCTGCAGAATCTGCCGCCGGTGGGCCTGACGCTGTATCAAGGGGTGCGGCCACCCCAAGGGGCACGGCCACTGAATGACGCTGGTCCGGTTGCGCCAGGGCGGCCGCGCCGGCTGCTGGATCACATTCATGCAGCGGACCCGGCCCTTGACGGTGTACTGCAGGCCTGGCTCGGACACGTCTGGGTTGCTGCAGACCTCGATGAGGCACTGGCACAGCGGGCCCGTCTGGCGCCCGGGTGCTGCTGGATCGTGCCCGCAGGGCATCGCGTCCATGCATGCAGCATCCAGATGCATGCGCCCGACCCGCAGCGGGATGGCTGGCTGGCCAGACAAGACGAGATCGAAGACCTGCACGAAGCCGTGCTGGCCGCACATATGCAACTTGAACAGGCTGAAGACCAGGCAGAGCGGGCCGGGCACGCCTGCGTCCTGAGCGAACAGGCGCTGCAGGCGTGTCGCCAGGACGGCGCGGCCTGTACGCAGGCCTGGCACGAGTTGCGCCTGCGCCATGCGCAGCAGCAGGATGAACACGCACATGCGCAGGCCATGGCCCGGCGGATCCAGGCCGATCTGCTGGGTGTGCAGTCCCTGCTGCATGAACAGCAGGCGCAGCGTGCCGAAGCCGACCTGCAATGCGCCACGCTGCAGGCGGATCATGCGCGGCAGCACGCTGCCCTGCTGGCGCTGCAGCAGCGTCGGGCGCAATTGGCACAGGCGCTCGAAGCCCGGCAACAAGAGGTCCGTGCGCATGAAAACAGGGCCAGAGAGGCCGAATGGGTGGTACGCACGGCGCGCCAGCAATTCGAAGAACAGCAGCGCACCATAGACTGGGCACAGGAACAATACGCCCAGTCGCTGGTCGAACTCGAGGACACCCAGGGTGAGCTGTTCGAACTGGATGAAACCGAAGTCGACAAGGCCTTGCAGCAGGCGCTTGCAGATCGGGTCGACAGTGAAGTTGCCGTACAGCAGTCCAGGCAGGCGCTCGAGCAGGCGGCGCACGATCTTCGCCAGGCCGATGAGGCCCGGCTGGTGCTCGAACGGGGGCTGGAGCCCTTGCGCGGCCAACTCACGGCACTCCAGCTGGATGAGCAGGCGGCGCGCCTGGCGGCAGAGCAATGCGCCGGCCAGCTTGCGGCAGCAGGGGCCGAGCAGCACGTGCTGCAGCAGGCGCGCGAACAGCATGCGGCCGAGCCGGGCTGGCAGGATCCGGCGTGGCTGCAAACCGAAGTCCAGCGTGTTTCAGGCCTGATTCAGTCCCTTGGCGCGGTCAATCTGGCGGCCGTGGAAGAGCTGGCCGCACTGCAGGAGCGCAAGGGCTTTCTGGAGGCCCAGCATCAGGATGTCCAGACGGCGATCGATACGCTCGAAAATGCCATTCGCAGAATCGATCAGGAGACACGGGCCCAGTTGGCTGATACCTTCGAGCAGGTGAACGCGCATTTTGGACGTCTGTTTCCCCAACTGTTCGGTGGCGGGCAGGCGCGTCTGATCATGACCGGAGAGGAAATCCTGGATTCGGGCGTACAGGTCATGGCGCAGCCGCCTGGCAAGCGCAACACGAGCATCCATCTGTTGTCGGGTGGTGAAAAGGCGCTGACGGCCATTGCGCTGGTGTTTGCCTTGTTCAGGCTGAATCCGGCGCCATTCTGTCTGCTCGATGAGGTCGATGCGCCACTGGATGATGCAAACACTCAGCGGTATGCAGAACTTGTGCGCAGCATGAGCACACAGACACAGTTTCTGTTTATCTCGCATAATAAAATTGCCATGCAGATGGCGCGTCAGTTGATCGGGGTGACCATGCAGGAGCAGGGGGTGTCACGGATCGTGGCGGTGGACATGGAAGCGGCGTTGCAATGGGCAACGTCACAAGCCTGAAGCAAAAGGGGTTCTTATGACAGAGTTGCAGGTTTTGCTGATCACGATCGGGGTGGTATTGATCGTCATTGTTGTACTCTACAACGGTTGGCAAGATTGGCGGGCCCGGCGCAGCATGCGCCAATCCCTGCCCGACGCAGACCACGATGTGCTCATGCAGCCGGCTGGCGAGCGGCGCGAGCCCGTGCTCGGGTCGAATTCCGCCGATCCCGGGCCAACGGCCGCCGATACGGCCATCGGCGCGCATCCGGGGGCGCCGGTGGTGGCAGGCGCGGCGGCTTCTGCCGCTGATTCAGGGCCCGCCGTGTTCGTGCCCCACGACGAGGCGCCCGATATCGATGCCACCTCCGAGGTCGTCATCGATATCGCCTTTGCCCACCCCATAACGGGCAAGTACCTTGCCGCAGCCCTTGCCAAAGGCGCCCGCATGTGCAAGAAGCCAATGCGCTACTTTGCCGGGCGGGCACAGGGCGGGCACGTCCAGAACATACACGCCGATGAGCATTATGGCTCCGTGCATCTGGCAGTGGCGCTGGCCAATCGCAGCGGGCCATTGACCGACATAGACTGGTCTCATGTATGGGCATTGGCCCAGCAGCTCGCCGAACAGTTCGATGGCATGATAGAGGCGCCCGAGCAGGCCCAGGTGCTGCAGCAGGCCGCCGATCTGGACGCCCGTTGCGCTGCCCTGGATGCGCAGGTGGGCCTGACGCTGCACTTGCCGCGGCCACGTGCGGTGCGCGAGATCCGGCAAACTGCCACGCAGGCGGGGTTCCAGTCACGCGATGGCTGGCAGGCCTGGTTGTCCGATACGGGCCGGCCTTGTTTCATGCTGCTGATCGAAGAAGCGGATGATCAGATGGCAGACCGGGCGGATCTGCTGCTCGATGTACCCAACAGCCAGCCCGATGATCAGGCTTTCAGCCGCATGCTCGCGGTCGGGCGCGATCTGGCGTCGCGGCTCGACGCAGAAGTGCTCGATGACCAGGGCCGTACGTTTCACGACAGTTCGGCGCCTGCCATCGATGCGCAGATCAGCACGCTCTACGACCGCCTCGATGCGGCCGGCTTTCTCGCCGGGTCCGAGCGCGCAGCACGGGTATTCTCGTGACTGACACGCACGCGGTCCAAGAAGAGATCGATGCCCTGCGCCGCGATATCGAAAGCCACAATCGTCGATACTACATTGACGACGCTCCGACCATTTCCGATGCCCGCTACGACGCCCTGATGCGGCGTCTGCGCGAGCTTGAAGAAGCGCATCCCGAGCTGGTTTCGGCTGATTCACCCACTCAGCGCGTGGGTGCCGTCCCGGCGCACCAATTTGCGCCGGTCGTGCACGCAGTGCGTATGTTGTCCCTGGGCAATGCGTTCGACGACAATGAGATCCGGGCGTTTGATCTGCGCGTCAGCAGCGCCCTGGCCCAGGCCGGCTTGCTGGCTGATGCTCGAGTCACGTACATGGCCGAGTACAAGTTCGACGGGCTGGCGGTCGGTCTGCGTTATGAGAACGGCCTGCTGGTTCAGGCCGCAACCCGCGGCGATGGCCTGCAGGGCGAAGAGATTACCGCCAACGTGCGCACCATCCGTTCCGTGCCCCTGCGTCTGGATGGGCCGTGCATTCCGGCCGTGCTCGAAGTGCGCGGCGAGGTTCTGATGGCCCGCGCCGATTTCATCGCCCTCAATGAGGCTCAGGTGGCTCGGGGGGAAAAGCCGTTCGTCAATCCACGCAATGCGGCGGCTGGCAGCCTGCGTCAGCTCGATGCCCAGGTCACGGCCCGGCGCCCCCTGCGGTTTTATGCCTATGGCTGGGGCCAGGTCCAGGATGAACCAGGGCACGACTGGCAGCCTCGTGACCATCATTCCGCCATGCTCGACTGGCTGGCCGGGTTTGGTCTGGCCATCAGCCCGGGGCGCCAGCTGTGCGAGGGCGCACAGGCCCTGCTGGATTTTCATGTGCAGGCGGCCCGGGCGCGCGATCAGCTTCCCTACGAAATCGATGGCGTGGTCTACAAGGTCGATTCCCTGTCCGAGCAGGCCGTATTGGGTTTTGTGGCCCGCGCGCCGCGCTTTGCGATCGCGCACAAGTTTCCGGCGCAAGAAGAAACCACGCTGCTCGAAAGTATAGAAGTCCAGGTTGGGCGTACGGGCGCCCTGACGCCGGTGGCGCGCTTGCGGCCGATCTTTGTGGGTGGGGTGACGGTCACCAATGCGACCCTGCACAACGAAGACGAGATCCGGCGCAAGGACATTCGCGTGGGCGATACCGTGGTCGTGCGCAGGGCGGGCGATGTCATTCCCGAGGTGGTGGCGCCGGTGCTGTCATCGAGGCCAGCGGGTACGGTGCCTTTCGACCTTCTCGCGGTCTGCCCGGTCTGTCCCGTCTGCGGGTCGGCGATCGAACGCCCCGAAGGTGAAGCCATACACCGTTGCACGGGCGGCTTGTTCTGCCCGGCCCAGCGCAAGCAGACGCTCTGGCATGCCGCCAGCCGCAAGGCGCTGGATATCGATGGCCTGGGCGACAAACTGATCGAACAACTGGTGGATGGTGGTCGCGTACGCACGCTGGCCGATGTGTACAGCCTGACCGCCCTCGAATTGGCCGCGTATGCCCGCATGGGCGCCAAATCAGCCGAAAACCTCGTCGCTGCGATCGATCACAGCCGCCGGCCTTTGCTCTCGCGCCTGTTGTATGCACTGGGCATACGGCACGTGGGTGCGACGACGGCGCTGGCCCTGGCACGTCGTTACGGTTCGTTGCAGGCCATCATGGACGCCTCGATCGACGATCTGCAGCAGGTGCCCGATGTCGGCCCGGTAGTGGCGGCCTCTGTGCGGCGGTTTTTCGATGAAGCCCACAACCGTGATGTGATCGAGGCCTTGTTTGCTGCGGGCGTGGTGCCGCAGGTGGATCCCCCGCTGCGCGCCGGTGCAAGCCTGGAGGGCAAGACCCTGGTGCTGACCGGCACCCTGCCCACACTGACCCGCGACCAGGCGGCCCAGCGCATTCTTGCTGCAGGTGGCAAGGTCAGCAACTCGGTATCACGCAAGACCGCCTGGGTCGTGGCGGGTGCGGATGCCGGCAGCAAACTGGCCAGGGCCCGCGAACTGGGCGTCGAAATCCTCGACGAGCCTGGCCTGCTGACGCTGCTGGGGGGCGAACCCAGGGAAGGGTAAACCTGGCTCAAGCCCACGAGCCCACCCCGCGCGCCGGGGGCAGGCCCCAGACGCGCTGATGTTTCTGGCGTTCTCTATTGCGCCGGCATCTCGACGATCTTGGCGGATTCCATCAGGTCTTTCTGGTATTGAGCGAGGGCCGACTGGCGCATCATTTCTTCCAGCTGGGGCCTGGCGTCCTCAAAGGATGGAAAGGCCACGGGGCGGGTGTCCTCGACCTGGATCACGTGCCAGCCGAACTGCGTCTGCACGGGCGCGCTGGTGAGATCGCCCTTGTTCATCGACTCGACGGCTGCGGCGAATTCGGGTACGTAGTTGCTGCTGGGCCCCCAGCCGAGTTCGCCGCCCTTCTGGCCACTGCCGGGATCGATGGAATCCTTCTTTGCGGCATCCTCGAAGCTGATTTTCTTGTCCTTGATGGCCTGGATGAGCGATTTGGCGTCGTCTTCGGCCTTGACCAGAATATGGCGCAGCTTGTATTCCTTGCGGTTGCCCTGTTCGGCCTTGATGGTGTCGTACTCTTTCTGCAGATCCGCCTCGGTGATGGGGTGGTCCTTCAGGTACTGGTTCATGAGCGCGCGCACCAGAATGCCCTGCGAGGCGAGCTCGGTTTCGAGGCGGATGGCGGGTTCTTTCTGCAGCCCGGCCTTTTCGGCGGCCTGGACGGCAACCAGCCGGCTGATCATTTCCTGCTTGACCTGGTCACGCAATTGCGGGGTGTCCTGAGCGCCCTGTTCGATCAGCAGGCTGACGAACTGGTCGAGGTTTTCTTGCGAGATGCCCTGGCCGTTGACGGTGGCGATATCCTTGGCAAGGACCGGGAAGGCGAGGGTACAGGCGAGTGCAGCGACAGCGATTCGTTTCATGTGTTTCCTTCGGTTGGGGTGAAAGCCTGGATGGCCAGGGCATGGACGGGATGGGGCATCAGGTTCTGTACGCAGCCGAGAACCATGCGATGGCGCGCGAGCGCGCCGATCCCTTCGAACTGATTGGACACGATACGTACGTGAAAGTGCCGGGCGCCGCCACGCGCCCCCGGATGGCCGCGGTGGCGGTGGGATTCGTCGGTCAGGGTGCACTCGATGGGCTCGAGTGCCTGGAAGCGCCGCAGCAATTCAGCGTACAGGTCTTCCGGGTGTACGTCCTGTGGCGCATCGGGCCGGGTCATGAGGGATTCTCCGGCTGATCGTCCTTCGCGGGCAGGCCAGTGCCGTCTGTCTGCAGGTGCCGGCCCAGCCACAGGGATTGCACGACGACGAAGAGCAGCAGCAGGATCAGCAGGCCAAATACCTTGAAGTTGACCCATTGGGATTCGGTGAAACGCCCTGAAAAGGCGACGTACAGGTTAAGTGCACCCGAGGCGGTGAAAAACAGCACCCAACTGTCGTTGAGCCGGTTCCAGAGCTGATCGGGCAACTCGATTTTCTCGCCCATCAGCCTGCGCATGAGATTGCGGCCCATGAACAGCCGGGCGCCCGCCAGAATGGCGGCAAACAGCCAGTACAGTACGGTGGGCTTCCATTTGATGAAGGTGTCATCGTGCAGCAACAGGGTGGCGCCGCCAAAGATGACGATGACCCCCAGATTGATCCAGTGGGTGGTTTCGATGGGCCGGCGCATCAGGCGCAGCCAGCCAATCTGCAGGATGGCCGCTGCCATGGCCACCCCGGTGGCGACATAGATGTCGGCCACGCGAAAGGCCACGAAGAACAGGATCAGCGGGAACAGGTCGAAGAGCAGTTTTTTCATTCGGCCGGGATGAATTTGAGCGAAACGGAATTGATGCAGTAGCGCAAGCCTGTGGGTGGCGGGCCATCCGGGAACACATGCCCCAGGTGCGCATCGCAGCGGGCACAGAGAATTTCGGTGCGCACCATGCCGTGGCTGGTGTCGCGTTCCTCGCGTACTGCGTCGGGATCCAGGGGTTCGAAATAACTGGGCCAGCCGCAGCCGGCGTCGAACTTGCTGCTGGATGCGAACAGGGGTGTCTGGCAGCAGACGCAGACGTAGGTGCCCGGGGTGGTCGTATCCAGATACCGGCCGGAGAACGGTCGTTCGGTCTGTTTGAGCCGTGTGACCGCGAATTCTTCGGCAGACAGATGTACCTTCCAGTGGGTGTCATCGTGCAGGCTTTTTTTCACGAAAACCCCTCCTGTATGCATTCGGAACCTTTCATTGTAAACGACTTCCATATGACTTCCATGAACGGCCCCCGGTGCGGGGGCTCTGGCCGACAGAAATGGGTCCCGTGGCGCGGATCGCGAAGCAAATTGCAGCTGACTGCGATAAGATGACGCCCGACCCTGCGATCATGTGTCAGCCGCTTGTCGAATGATCAATTCGGGGCCTTGGCAGATCATCAGAAACTCTGGAGGCAAACATGACTTTCACTCGTTTTTTTAGAATGAGCCTGGGGGCTGCGGCCTTGCTGGCTGCCCTGCCGCTCGCTGCGTCGGCACAAATCAAGGTGGGTGTGACGGTTTCGGCGACCGGGCCGGCGGCATCGCTGGGCATCCCCGAGCGGGATACCATCAGCCTGCTGCCCACGGAAATCGGCGGGCAGAATGTGCAGTACATCATTCTGGATGACGCTACCGACACCACACAGGCCGTCAAGAACATACGCAAGCTGACCTCCGAAGATCAGGTGGATGTGGTGCTGGGCACTTCGGTGATGCCGGGTTCCCTGGCCATGTCCGATGTGGCGGCCGAGACCGGCACCCCCATGATCAGCGTGGCCGCCGGCACCAAGCTGGTGCAGCCCGTCGACGGGCCGCGCAAGTGGGTGTTCAAGACCACTCAGAACGATGTCCTGATGGCCAACGTGCTGGCCGACGCGATGGTCAAGCAGGGCGTCAAGACGCTGGGCTTCATCGGCTTCAGCGACGCCTACGGCGATGGCTGGGCACAGGAAATGAAAACGGCGGCCGATGCCAAGGGTATCGAACTCGTGGCCGAAGAGCGCTTTGCACGCGCAGACACCAGCGTCACGGGCCAGATCCTGAAACTGTTGTCCAGGCAGCCCGACGGTATCCTGATTGCCGCATCCGGCACCCCGGTGGCTCTGCCACAGCGTGAACTGGTCGAGCGGGGCTACAAGGGGCAGATCTATCAGACCCACGGGGCGGCCAATAACGACGTGCTGCGCGTGTGTGGCAAGGCGTGCGAGGGCATGATCCTGCCAGCGGGTCCGCTGCTGGTGGCGGCCCAGTTGCCGGATGACAACCCGGTGAAGGCCAGTGCGCTCAAGTACACGCAGGCCTATGAAGGCGCGCATGGGGCCGGCACCATCAACACCTTCGGCGGCCACATGTGGGATGCCGGCCAGTTGATCATCGACGCCATACCGCGTGCCCTGGATACCGGGGCCAAGCCCGGCACGCCAGAGTTCCGTGCCGCCTTGCGCGATTCACTCGAACAGGTCAGGGAACTGCCCGCATCCCAGGGGGTGTTCAACATGAGCGAAACCGAGCATGCCGGCATGGATGAGCGGGGTCGCGTGCTGGTCCAGGTGGTCGACGGCAAGTGGACGTACATGCCGGGCTTCTGATGATCCTGCCCGCTTGCCCTGATCCAGCGCCAGGGGTGTCATGGATCTGACCATCGCCCTGATCCTTCTCCAGGACGGCATCATGAACGGCGCCATCTACGCCTTGCTGGGCCTGGCGCTGGTGCTGGTGTTTCTGGTCACGCGGGTGATTTTCATTCCGCAGGGCGAGTTCGTGACCTACGGCGCCCTGTCACTGGCCTTCCTGGCCAATGGCAAGGTGCCCGGAACGGCCTGGCTGCTGGTCCTGATGGGGGCTCTGGTATGCCTGGTCGAGGCCGGTGCCTGCTGGCGGGCCCGACGGTTCAGGGGCTATCTGCGTACCCTGGGTTGGGCGCTCGTACTCCCCCTGGTCCTGCTGCTGCTGGCACCCTGGGTCGCCGGGCCCGATGTGCCTCTGTTGGTGTGCGTACTGTTTTCTCTCGCGCTGGTCATTCCAATGGGGCCCATGATCTACCGGCTGGTCTACCAGCCGGTCGAGCAGGCGAGCGTGCTTGTCCTGCTGATCATTTCGGTGGCCGTGCATTTTGCCCTGACCGGCTTGGGCCTGGTGTTTTTCGGCGCCGAAGGCTGGCGCACGCCGCCGCTCGTCGAAGGCTCGGTCCAGGTCGGGCCGGTGGCCTGGTCAGGCCAGACCTTTGCCGTACTGGCCACCTGCATCGTGCTCATCGGCGGCCTGTGGCTGTTCTTCAGCCGTACCCTGTATGGCAGCGCGCTGCGGGCGACAGCCGTGAATCGGCGCGGCGCACGGCTCGTGGGCATCAGTACCCGGATGGCGGGCAGCCTCACCTTTACCCTGGCGGCGGCGATCGGCGCGCTCTCCGGCATGCTGATCGCAGCCATCACCACCATTTATTACGACACGGGCTTCCTGATTGGCCTGAAGGGCTTCGTGGCGGCGATTTTCGGTGGTCTCGCCAGCTATCCGATCACCGCAGCGGGCGCGCTGTTCGTGGGTGTCCTCGAGGCTTTCGCGTCATTCTGGGCCAGCCCTTTCAAAGAGGCCATCGTCTTCACGTTGATCATTCCCGTGCTGTTGTGGCGCTCGTTTGGCAGTGTCCATCTGGATGAAGAGGACTGAGCCGATGCGAGCCCGTCCTGTGCTGATCGTCGTGCTGCTCCTGCTGGCTGCGCTGCCCTGGGTGGCACCGTCTTTCTGGATCACGCAGATGAACTACATCGGCCTGTACAGTCTGGTGGTGCTCGGTCTGGTGCTGCTGACCGGTATCGGGGGGCTGACCTCGTTCGGGCAGTCGGCCTTCGTGGGGCTTGGGGCCTACACCACCGCCTGGATGACCACGGCCGGCGGGATGTCGCCCTGGCTGGGGCTGATTGCCGCCCTGGTGTTGACCTGCCTCGTGGCATACGGGCTGGGGGCCATCACCCTCAGGCTGTCGGGGCATTATCTGCCACTGTGTACGCTGGCCTGGTGCCTGGCGCTGTATTACGTGTATGGAAACCTCGATTTCCTGGGGCGCTACGATGGCATCTCGGGGATCCCGTCGCTGACCATGGGGGGCTGGTCACTGGGCAGCACCAGTGCCATGTATGGCCTGATCTGGGTACTTTTGCTGCTGTCGATGTGGGCCACGCACAATCTGCTCGATTCCCGCTCGGGGCGCGCGATCCGGTCCCTGCGCAGCGGCACGATGGCCGAATCCTTCGGGGTCGATCTGGCGCACTGCAAGATCGTGATCTTTGTCTACGCAGCGCTGCTGGGCGGCTTGTCCGGCTGGCTGTACGCGCACATGCAAAGGGCCATCAGTCCCAGTCCTTTCGGCCTGAGCTACGGTATCGAATACCTGTTCATGGCGGTGGTCGGGGGCTCGGGCAGCGTCTGGGGTGCCGTGGTGGGGGCTGCTGCCATCCTGATCGTGAAAGATCAGTTGCAGGATGTGCTGCCCGGCCTGGTCGGTACGGGGATGAATGTCGAACTGCTGGCCTTTGGCGTGCTCATGATTCTGGTCCTGCAGTTTGCCCGCGACGGGATCTGGCCTGTGCTGTCGCGACTGGGGCGCGCCGATGAAGGGCTCAGCCCGGCTCGCCTCGAGATGTTGCGCGCCCCGGCCGCCGACCTGCCTTGCCGCGCGCGCCCTCAGGCGGGTGAGCCGGTATTGCAGGTCGACAGGGTGCGCAAGGAATTCGGCGGGCTGGTGGCGGTCAACGATATCAGCTTCACCTTGCGGGCGGGTGAAATCATGGGCCTGATCGGCCCCAATGGGGCCGGCAAGAGCACCACGTTCGATCTCATCAGCGGGGTCCAGCCACTGACCTCCGGGGCGGTGCAATTCATGGGTCAGCGCATCGATGGGCTGGGCGCACGCCGGATTGCGGGGCTGGGGCTGACGCGCAGCTTTCAGCACGTGCAATTGATGCCGGACATGACCGTGCTCGAGAATGTGGCGCTGGGTGCGCACCTGCGCGGTGATGCCGGGGCCTGGGCAGCCGCCTTGCGCCTCGATCGTGCACAAGAGGCCTCCCTGTTGCGCGAGGCCGCCCGCCAGCTCAAGCGTGTCGGGCTGGATGATGTCCTCGACCGGCCTGCCGGAAGCCTGCCGCTCGGGCGACAGCGCATCGTCGAGATTGCCCGCGCCCTGTGCAGCGACCCCATCCTGTTGTTGCTGGATGAACCGGCCGCCGGCCTGCGCTTCCAAGAGAAGCAGGCGCTGGCCGAAGTCCTGGATCAACTGCGCCAGGAAGGCATGAGCTTGCTGCTCGTCGAGCACGACATGGATTTTGTCATGGGGCTCACCGATCATCTGCTGGTCATGGATTTCGGCACGCGCCTTGCCGAAGGGCCGCCCGCGGCGATCCAGTCGGATCCGGCCGTCCTGGAGGCCTATCTCGGCGGGCTGGATGAGACCTGGGGGGTACCCGACAGGCCCGCCGAGGAGCCCGCATGAATACGCGGCCTGTTTCGGGGCAGTCCGTCGATGCCCGCTTCGCCACCGGGCCAGGGGTTGCACCTTCCGAGCAGGTCCTCTCGGTGCATGCGCTGTCGGCGCATTATGGCAAGGTGGCGGCGCTGGATCCCATCGACCTCACCGTGGGCAAGGGGCAGATCGTCACGGTCATCGGTGCCAACGGTGCCGGCAAATCCACGCTGCTCGGGGCGATCATGGGCGCGCTGCCCAAGCGGGGCCACAGTACCGGCGAGATCCTCTTCAATGGGGCAGCCGTGCAGGGGCGTGACATCGAGGACCGCGTGGCGCTGGGCATGTCGCTGGTGCCGGAGCGGCGTGAACTCTTTGCCAGCATGAGCGTGCGCGAAAATCTGCTGTTGGGCGGGTTCCGGCTGTACCGTGCCGGCGTGGCCGACTGGCGTGCCACGCTCGATGAGGTCTACGCCCTCTTTCCTCGGCTGAGCGAACGGGCCAGCCAGCCGGCCGGGACGCTGTCCGGCGGCGAACGCCAGATGCTGGCCGTCGGCCGGGCCTTGATGGCGCGCCCGGTGCTGCTCATGCTCGATGAACCCAGCCTGGGCCTCGCCCCCCGGGTGGTCCGCGAGATTTTCCAGACGATCGCCCGCCTGCGCAGCACCGGCGTGTCGATCCTGCTGGTCGAGCAGAATGCGCGTGCCGCCCTGCATGTGGCCGACCATGGCTATGTGCTTGAAACGGGTGCTGTCGTCCTGCAAGGCCCGGCGGCGATGCTGGCGGATCATCCGCGGGTCATCGAAAGCTACCTGGGGCTCGCGGGCCGGGCCGTGTCGCCGGATCGGGGCCGCTAGCAGCCCATGCACAGGGCGCTGTGCGCCCCGAACTTTCTTGACCCGGTGCGCGGCAAGCCTCGGTCTTCAGGCCGGGGAAGGATAGCGCGGACGCCGTAGGCGTTCTTTGGGCGGTCAGTGTGGCGTCTGCTGTTGTTCGATGTATTGGCGGATGATCTCGATGGGCGCACCGCCACAGCTACCGGCAAAGCAGGACGGCGACCAGAGCGCGCTGCCCCACAGATTCTCGCGGATGCTCGGGTGGTTCTGCTTGCGGATCATGCGGCTGGACACGCCTTTGAGGCTGTTCACCAGCGTCGAGACGGCCACCTTGGGCGGGTAGTTCACCAGCAGGTG
>NZ_JBAYPG010000023.1:0-58960 GCF_041677825.1 Castellaniella sp. | reverse complement strand
GAGTCCAATAGCGATTTTGGAGGGTTTGTTCATGTTTCTCCTCGTTTGAGCATGATGCTTGAAAGTGACCGCAGCGAACCCCCGCCGCATATCGAAAGAACGCCTTAAGTATAGCAATGTCTGGTCGAAATGCTTGGCTTTGTGCCGGGTTTTTATGCGTGTTAGCCGAAATCTTATGACATTTGCAGTGTAGAGGTTAAGTGTTCCACGACCGGAAGGCTGCCTTGTCGGTGTTTTCAGGGGCGATGTCTTGACAAATGTGGGTTTTTTGCAACGATGTGGACGGGGTGACCGGCATGCGGGTGTGCACGGCGATGGGGCCATGCATCCGGGGCGCGAATGATAGAATCAGCGATTGGCTCATGGCAGCCCTAGACCCTTGCCTGCTGGTTTTTTCGGACACAACATGGATTCATTCGCCAAAGAGACTCTGCCGATCTCGCTTGAAGACGAGATGCGGCGCAGTTATCTCGATTATGCAATGAGCGTGATCGTCGGGCGTGCCCTGCCCGATGTGCGCGACGGGCTCAAGCCTGTGCACCGGCGCGTATTGTTTGCCATGCACGAGCTCAACAACGACTGGAACCGGCCCTACAAGAAGTCGGCGCGCATCGTCGGTGATGTGATCGGTAAATACCATCCGCATGGTGATTCGGCGGTCTACGATACCATCGTGCGCATGGCGCAGGATTTCTCCCTGCGCTACATGCTGGTCGACGGGCAGGGCAACTTTGGCTCCATCGACGGTGACAACGCGGCGGCCATGCGGTATACCGAAGTGCGTCTGGCCCGCATTGCCCACGAGCTTCTGGCGGATATCGACCAGGACACGGTCGACTTTGGCGCCAACTACGACGGCAGCGAACAGGAACCCCTGCTGCTGCCATCACGCCTGCCCAATCTGCTGGTCAATGGCAGTGCGGGGATTGCAGTGGGCATGGCCACCAACATTCCACCGCACAATCTGGCCGAGGTGGTGGCCGGTTGCCTGCACTGCCTGTACAACCCCGATTGCACGCTCGACGAGCTCATCGAGCGCATTCCGGCCCCCGATTTTCCCACGGGCGGCATCATCTACGGCATTGCCGGGGTGCGCGAAGGCTATCGTACGGGGCGTGGCCGGGTGATCATGCGCGCCCGGGTCCACTTCGAGGACCTCGACCGCGGCCATCGGCAGGCCATCATCGTCGATGCCATCCCCTACCAGGTCAACAAGAAGTCCCTGCAGGAGCGCATTGCCGAACTGGTCAACGAAAAGCGCCTGGAAGGCATCTCCGACATCCGCGACGAGTCCGACAAGGACGGCATGCGCCTGGTCATAGAGCTCAAGCGGGGTGAAGTCCCCGAGGTCGTGCTCAACAACCTCTACAAGAACACGCAGCTGCAGGAAACCTTCGGCATGAACATGGTGGCGCTGGTCGATGGCCAGCCCCGGCTGCTCAATCTCAAGCAGATGGTGCAGTACTTCCTGCTGCACCGGCGCGAGGTCGTCACTCGGCGCACGCTGTTCCAGTTGCGCAAGGCGCGTGATCGCGCGCATGTGCTCGAGGGGCTGGCCGTGGCGCTGGCCAATATCGATGACTTCATCGCCATCATCAAGGCGGCCGCCACGCCCCCGATCGCCCGCGAGGTGCTCATGCAGCGCCGCTGGGATTCTTCGCTGGTGCGCGAGATGCTGGCGCGGGCCGACGCCGATGCCGAATCCGGCGGGCGGGCCGCCTACCGCCCCGAAGGCCTCGAGCCGCAGTACGGCCTGCAGGCCGATGGCCTGTACCGCCTGTCCGAAGTCCAGGCGCAGGAAATCCTCAACATGCGCCTGCAGCGCCTGACCGGCCTCGAGCAGGACAAGATCGTGGCCGAGTACCGCGACATCATGGATACCATTGCCGACCTGCTCGACATTCTGGCGCGCCCCGAGCGGGTCACCGAAATCATTGCCCAGGAACTCGAGGCGATTGCGGCCGAATTCTCGGATCCCGTCAAGGATGCCCGGCGCGCAGAGATCGAATTCAACGCCACCGAGCTCGAGACCGAAGACCTGATCACGCCCATGGACATGGTGGTGACCCTGTCGCGCAGCGGCTACATCAAGAGCCAGCCGCTGTCCGAATACCGCGCCCAGCGGCGTGGCGGGCGTGGCAAGCAGGCCACCACCACCAAGGAAGACGACTGGGTCGACCAGCTCTTCATTGCCAACACGCATGACCACCTGCTCTGTTTCTCGGATCACGGCCGGGTGTACTGGCTCAAGGTCTGGGAAGTCCCGCAGGGGTCTCGCAACGCCCGTGGCCGGCCCATCGTCAATATGTTCCCTCTGGTCGATGGCGAAACCATCACCGTGGTGCTGGCCGTCAAGGGCTTTGCCGAAGACCAGTTCGTCTTCATGGCCACCTCGCAGGGTACGGTCAAGAAGACGCCGCTGTCGCATTTTTCCAATCCGCGCAAGGCGGGGATCATCGCCGTCGGGCTCGATGAGGGCGACTTCCTGATCGGAGCCAAACTGACCGATGGCGCGCATGACGTCATGCTGTTTTCCGATGCGGGCAAGGCGGTGCGCTTCGATGAGAACGACGTACGCCCCATGGGTCGCACGGCACGCGGCGTGCGCGGCATGGCGCTCGATGAAGGCCAGTCGGTGATTGCGCTGCTGGTGGCCGAAGACGAAACCCAGGGGGTGCTCACCGCCACCGAGAACGGCTTTGGCAAGCGCACGCCCATTGTGGAATACACCCGTCACAATCGCGGCACCAAGGGGATGATTGCCATTCAGACCTCGGCGCGCAACGGCAAGGTGGTCGGGGCGGTGCTGGTGCGGCCCGCCGACGAAATCATGCTCATCACGACGGCTGGGGTGCTGGTGCGGACCCGGGTGTCCGAAGTGCGCGAAATGGGCCGGGCCACCCAGGGCGTGACGCTGATCCAGGTCGATGACGACTGCCGCCTCTCCGGTGTGCAGCGGGTGGCCGAAAGCGATGCCGATGAACTCGATGGG
Source organism: Castellaniella sp. (assembly GCF_041677825.1). Taxonomy (GTDB): domain Bacteria; phylum Pseudomonadota; class Gammaproteobacteria; order Burkholderiales; family Burkholderiaceae_B; genus Castellaniella. Next base: position 55,968 of record NZ_JBAYPG010000023.1, on the reverse strand, counting down.
CCCGATGCCGCCGAACTGCCCGAGGCCCCTGATGGCGGCAGTGGCGCGGGTGGCCCTGACGGGCCCGTCATGCCGCCTGGCGGGCGCGGCCCGCAGGCTGGCGCGCCGGCATCGGATGGTCCCGAACACGGTGGCGCCGAAGGTGACGGTCCCGAAGATGGTGGCGCCCAGGAAGGTGGTCCCGGGGAAGGCGGTGCTGAAGAAAGCGGCCCCGAAGACGATGGCCCCGAAGGTCCCGAGGGTCCGTCTGCCGGGGGTGGTTCATGAATCGCCCCTACAATTTTTCAGCGGGCCCTTCGGCCCTGCCGTTGGCGGTATTGCAGCAGGCGGCTGCCGAAATGGCCGACTGGCACGGGGCCGGCCTGTCGGTCATGGAAATGAGCCATCGCAGCAAGGCATTTGGCCGCATCCGCGACGAGGCCGAGGCCGATCTGCGTACTTTGCTTGCGGTGCCGGATGATTTCGCGGTGCTCTTCATGCAGGGGGGGGCCTCGGCCCAGAACGCACTGATCCCGATGAATCTCGCCCAGCGTCACGGGCCGGCCATGGCCGATTACGTGGTGGCCGGGCATTGGTCGCGCAAGTCCTGGAACGAGGCCCGGCGTTATGGTGACATGGCGCTGGCCGCGACCGCCGAAGCCGCGGCGCAGATCGACGGGCAGGCCTACGAGGCCTGGTGCTGGATGCCCGGGCCCGAACAATGGCGCATCCGCGCAGACGCCGCCTATCTGCACGTGTGCGCCAACGAGACCATCGGCGGGGTCGAGCTGCCAGACCTGCCCGATCTCGCGCAGCTGGGCTGCCCCGATGTGCCGCTGGTGGTCGACATGTCCTCCAACATCCTGACCCGGGCGATCGATTTCTCGCGCCTGGGCATGGTGTATGCCGGCGCCCAGAAAAATGCCGGCTCCGCGGGGGTCACGCTGGTCATCATTCGCAGGGATCTGCTCGGGCATGCCACGGGGTGTTGCCCGTCGGTGTTCGATTTTGCCCAGGTGGCAGCCGCGGATTCGATGTTCAACACCCCGCCTACCTATGGCATCTATATCACCGGCCTGGTGTTCAAATGGCTGCTCGAGCAGGGGGGCGTGCCGGCCATGGATGCAGCCAGCAGCGCCAAATCGCAGCTTCTGTATTCGTACATCGACCAGTCGGCCCTCTATGTGAATCCGATCCATCCCCCTGTGCGCTCGCGCATGAACATCCCCTTTCGCCTGCGCGATACGGCGCTCGAAGCGCTGTTTCTCGCGGAGTCCGAAGCGGCCGGCCTGCTGGCGCTCAAGGGGCACAAGTCGGTGGGTGGCATGCGGGCGTCGCTGTACAACGCGACACCGCTGGCGGGTGCCCAGGCGCTGGTGGCGTTCATGCGTGATTTCGAGGCGCGCCATGGATGAGCGTCTGCTGGCCCAGCTCGAGCCCTTGCGCGACCGCATCGATGAACTCGATGAACGCATACTCGAACTGCTCAACCAGCGTGCCCAGGCGGCCCTCGAAGTCGGGCAGGCCAAGCAGCGCTTCGATGCCAGCGGCCCGATTCTCAAGCCCGAGCGCGAATCGCTCGTCATCCGGCGCCTTCAGGCGCTCAACCGGGGCCCGGTGCCGGAGGCCGCGGTCGCCGCCATCTGGGGGCAGATCATATCCACCTGCCGGGGCCTTGAAAGCACTCTGACGGTCGCCTACCTGGGCCCTCAGGGGTCATTCTCCGAGCAGGCGGCCCACGAGCATTTCGGCCATTTCATCACCGGCCTGCGCTGCGAGTCCTTCGACGAGGTCTTTCGCTCGGTCGAGGCCGGGCAGGCGGATGTCGGCATGATACCGGTCGAAAATTCCTCCGAAGGGGCGGTCAACCGCAGCCTGGACCTGCTGCTGCATTCATCCCTGAAGGTGCTGGGTGAGCGCACCATACGCATTCATCACAATCTGCTGACATCCACCGGTGGGCTCGAGGGGGTCACCAAGGTCCTCGGGCATCCCCAGGCGCTGGCGCAGTGCCAGAGCTGGCTGAGCCGCAATCATCCGGAACTCGAGCGCCTGCCGGTGGCCAGCAACGCGCAGGCCGCCCGCATGGCTTCCGACGATGCCAGCTGTGCAGCGATTGCCGGCGATGCGGCGGCGGCGGCCTGGGGCCTCAGCGCAGTGGTCAGTGGCATCCAGGACGATCCCCAGAACCAGACCCGTTTCGTTGCGGTCGGGGCATTCGATGCCGGGCCCACCGGAGACGACAAGACCAGTCTGGTGGTGGCGGTGCCCAATCGCGCCGGTGCCGTCTACGAAATGCTGGCGCCGCTGTCGCGCCACGGGGTGTCCATGACACGGCTCGAATCGCGTCCGGCCCGTACCGGGCAATGGGAATACTATTTCTACGTGGATGTGCTGGGGCACCGTGCCGATGAGCCTGTCGCCAGGGCATTGGCCGAACTGCGCCAGCAGGTCGCTTTTTTCAAGGTGCTGGGGTCCTACCCCAAACAATGAGGTGTCATCATGTCAGCAGTCCCGGCCCTGGATCATGTGCAGGCCCTGGCGCCCTACCAGCCCGGCAAGCCCATAGAAGAACTGGCGCGCGAATACGGCCTGGACCCGGCCGACATCATCAAGCTGGCGTCCAATGAAAACCCGCTGGGCTGCTCGGGGCGCGTGCGCGAAGCCCTGGGGCAGGCCGCAGGTGCCCTGCAGGGGCGTTATCCGGATGCCAATGGCTTCGATCTCAAGCAGGCACTGGCCGAGCGCCATCAGGTGCCACAAAACTGGATCACCCTGGGCAATGGCTCGAACGACCTGCTCGAACTGGCTTCACTGGCCCTGCTCGATGGCCAGACCTCGGCCGTCTATGCGGCGTACGCCTTTGTGGTCTACAGTCTCGCCACTCAGGCTCGTGGCGCGCGCCACATCGAGGTGCCGACACGCGGCTACGGCCATGATCTGCCCGCCATGCTGCAGGCCATCGCGCCCGACACGCGCCTGCTGTTCATTGCCAATCCCAACAACCCGACGGGCACCCACGTGCCGGCGGCAGAACTCGCCGGATTTCTCGAAACCGCATGGCAGCGGCATGGATCCGGGTTGACGGTCCTGATCGACGAGGCCTACAACGAGTATCTCGAGCCCGACGAGCAGTTCGACAGCACGGCCTGGGTCAGGCAGTACCCGAACCTGATCGTGACGCGTACCTTTTCCAAGGCCTACGGCCTGGCCAGCCTGCGCGTGGGGTATGCGCTGGCCCAGCCCGCCCTGACCGACATGCTCAACCGCGTGCGCCAGCCGTTCAACGTCAACGTGCTGGCTCAGCTTGCGGCCCGGGTGGCCCTGGACGACACCGATTTCCTGCTGCGTTCCCACGCGCTCAACCGCGAAGGGCGCATACAGCTCCAGGACGGCTTTGCGGCCCTCGGGCTCGAATACGTACCCAGCCATACCAATTTCGTGCTGGTTCGGGTGGGGGATGCACCCCGCGTGCATGAGCATCTGCTGCGTCAGGGGGTCATCGTGCGCCCGGTGGCGGCGGATGGCCTGCCCGAGCACCTGCGGGTCACCGTGGGCCTGACGCATGAAAATGCGCGCCTGCTCGAAGCGCTTGGCGCTGCACTGGCTGCATGAGTGGACACCCTGTGCCCCTGGTGCCGGTTCTGGCTGTCGTTGGCACCGGCCTGATCGGTGGCTCGTTTGCCGCGGCGCTGCGCCGCGTGGGGCAGGTCGGTCGGGTCCTGGGGGTCGGGCGCACGCCCGCCGCGCTGCAGCGTGCCCGCGAACTGGGCCTGATCGACGAAGTGGTCGAGCTCGATCAGGCGGCTGCGCGCGCCGACCTGATCCTTCTGGCCACGCCCATACGCGCCATGGCAGATGTGCTGCGGCGCCTGGCTCCCCTGCTGCGCCAACAGACCTTGATCACCGACGCCGGCAGCACCAAGCAGGATGTCGCCCGGATGGCCCGCAGCCATCTGGGGGCGCGCAGCAGGCAGTTCATCCCGGGGCACCCGATTGCCGGGTCTGAAATGGCGGGCCCGGAAGCCGCTGACGCCATGCTCTTTCATGGGCGCAAGGTGGTGCTGACGCCCTTCGAGGACACGCCCGGGGTGCAGCTGCATCACCTGATCCGCATCTGGGAAGCCTGTGGGGCGCGGGTGCAGCTCATGACGCCCGAGGCGCATGATCGCGCGCTGGCCTCGATCAGCCACCTGCCCCATTTTCTGTCAGCCGCCTATATGGCACAGGTGGTGCGCTCGGGTGATGCCGATGTGCGCCTCAATCTCGCAGGCACCGGTTTTCGCGACTTTACCCGGATTGCCGCGGGCTCGGCCGAAGTCTGGCGCGACATCTTCCTGTCCAATCGCACAGCCGTGCTGGGCGAACTGGATGAATTCATGCATGTCCTGCAGCAGCTGCGCGCCAGCCTGCAGGACCCATCCGACCCCGAAGCCCTCGAGGCCCTGCTCGAGCAGGCCGCCCTGGCACGGCGCTTCTGGGGCGGCAGGAATCCCGACGAATGACGACGCCATCCCTGTTCTTGCCCCCGGTGACGCAGGCCCGTGGTACGGTTTCATTGCCCGGCTCCAAGAGCCTGTCGAATCGTGCGCTGCTGCTGGCTGCACTCGCACAGGGGCGCACGGGCCTTGCCGGCCTGCTCGACTCCGATGACACGCGCGTGATGCTTGCGGCCTTGCGTACCCTGGGCCTCGAGATCACCCCTGTCGGGCGCGATGCCGTGCAGGTACGCGGCGGCCCACGCTGGCCCGTGCGGCAGGCCGATCTGTTTCTCGGCAACGCCGGTACGGCCATGCGGCCCCTGACGGCAGCGCTGGCGCTGATGGGCGGCGATTACCGCCTGGCCGGTGTGCCGCGCATGCATGAACGCCCGGTGGGTGACCTGGTGCAGGCACTGCGGGGCATGGGCTGCGTCATCGAGTACGAAGGCCAGGAAGGCTATCCACCATTGCGCATCCGCACGGGGCAGCCCGATGCCCGCCAAACCGTACGCGTGCGGGCCACGGTCTCCAGCCAGTTCCTCACGGCATTGCTCATGGCGGCGCCGATTCTTGCCGCAGCCGCTGCACAACCCGTGGTCATCGAACTCGATGGACCCCTGATTTCGCAACCCTACATCCGCATCACGCTGGATCTGATGGCGCGTTTCGGTGTGACGGTGCGCAATGTCGACTGGCAGCGCTTCGAGATCCCCGCTGGCGTGGCCTACCGGCCAGTGGCCAGTCTGCCGATCGAAGGGGATGCGTCATCGGCGTCCTATTTCCTGGGCCTGGGGGCCATTGCCGGCGGCCCGGTACGTATCGAAGGCGTGGGTACGGACAGTGTGCAGGGTGATGTGGCATTTGCCGAGGTGATCGAGGCCATGGGGGCTGAAGTCATGCGCGAACCCCACGCGATGACGGTGCGTGGCGTATCCGTCGCTTTTGGAGAACAGCTGCGTGCGTTCGATCTGGACTTCAACCAGATCCCGGATGCGGCCATGACCGCTGCCGTTCTGGCGCTGTATGCCGATGGCCCCTGTCGTTTGCGCAACATTGGCAGCTGGCGGGTCAAGGAAACCGACCGCATTGCCGCCATGCAGGCCGAGCTTGGCAGGCTTGGAGCCCACGCGGTGGCGGGTGAAGACTGGCTCACGGTGTATCCGCTCGAACGCGATCGATGGCGTGCCGCAGAGATCCAGACCTACGATGACCACCGCATGGCCATGTGTTTTTCCCTGGCCAGTTTCGGGCCGGTGCCCGTGACCGTGCTGGATCCCGGCTGCGTGTCCAAGACGTATCCGGGCTATTTTGATGATTTTCAGCGTCTGGTGTCCGGCCCGGCCGCTTCATTCGACACGGCCTGAAGGGGCAGGGGCTTGCCATGCACTCTGGAGATTCTGCGGTTCCGGTGATCACCATCGATGGCCCGACGGCGTCCGGCAAGGGCACGATTGCGCGCCATGTCGCGCAAGCGCTGGGCTGGCACGTACTCGACAGCGGCGCGCTGTATCGCCTCACGGCCCTGGCGGTGCAGCAGGCGGGTGGAGATGGCTCCGATGCACGGCAGGCGGCCAGCCAGGCACGCGGGCTGGATGCCCGTTTCGAAGACGGGCAGGTGTTCCTGGGTGATTTGCCGGTGGGTGATGACATCCGTACGGAAGCAATCGGCGTGCTGGCCTCGCGGGTGGCTGCATGGCCCGAAGTGCGCGCAGCCCTTCTCGAGCGCCAGCGCAGCTTTCGGGCGCCACCTGGCCTGGTGGCCGATGGGCGCGACATGGGTACGGTGGTGTTCCCTGACGCCGCGCTCAAGGTTTTTCTCGATGCCGATGTCGCGATACGTGCCGAAAGACGACATAAGCAGTTGATCGAAAAAGGGATTTCGGTTAACATTACCGACCTTTTGGAAGACCTTCGGTTGCGTGATCTGCGTGATCGGGGTCGGGCGCATGCGCCGCTTGTGGCTGCGCATGATGCCGTCATCGTGGATTCGTCCCATCTCGGGGTCGAATCCGTGGTGCAACAAGTGCTCGGCCTGTGCCGGGCACGTGGGCTTGCTGCGTAGCCTGCCAGCTGCGCTGCAGGGTTTTTCTGACTCCACCGGCACTTTGTCCGGTGTGTTGCCTCATTCAGGCTTACGGATTTTTTTTCATGTCCACCCTCAACACTGAAGCTGCCCTGGGCGGCGAACGCTTTGCCGATCTCTTTGCGGCCAGCATCAAGAACCAGAACATGCGTTCGGGCGAGGTCATCTCGGCCGAAGTCGTGCGCGTCGACCACAACTTTGTCGTGGTCAACGCCGGCCTCAAATCAGAGGCCTATATCCCCCTCGAAGAGTTCCTCAATGACCAGGGCGAACTCGAAGTCGAAGATGGCGATTTTGTGTCGGTCGCGATCGATTCGCTCGAAAACGGCTACGGCGATACCGTGCTGTCCCGGGATCGGGCCAAGCGCCTGTCGGCCTGGCTGCAACTCGAACAGGCGCTCGAGTCGGGTGAACTGGTCAATGGCACCATCACCGGCAAGGTGAAGGGCGGCCTCACCGTCATGACCAACGCGATCCGGGCTTTTCTGCCGGGCTCCCTGGTCGATCTGCGCCCTGTCAAGGACACCACGCCATACGAAGGCAAGACCCTCGAGTTCAAGGTCATCAAGCTCGATCGCAAGCGCAACAACGTCGTGCTGTCGCGGCGTGCCGTGCTCGAGGCCAGCATGGGCGAAGAACGCGAAAAGCTGCTCGAGACCCTGCACGAAGGGGCCATTGTCAAGGGTGTCGTCAAGAACATCACCGATTATGGCGCCTTTGTCGATCTCGGCGGTATCGACGGCCTGCTGCACATTACCGACATGGCCTGGCGCCGTGTACGCCACCCGTCCGAGGTCCTGCAAGTGGGCCAGGACATCGAGGCCAAGGTGCTCAAGTTCGACCAGGAAAAGCAGCGGGTCTCGCTGGGGGTCAAACAGCTGGGCGAAGACCCCTGGATCGGCCTGAGCCGTCGCTATCCGCAAGGCACACGCCTGTTCGGCAAGGTCACCAACCTGACCGATTACGGTGCGTTCGTCGAAGTCGAAGACGGCATCGAAGGGCTGGTGCACGTGTCCGAGATGGACTGGACCAACAAGAACGTCGATCCGCGCAAGGTGGTCACGCTGGGCGAGGAAGTCGAAGTCATGGTCCTCGAAATCGACGAAGACCGTCGCCGGATCTCGCTGGGCATGAAGCAGTGCCGCCCCAATCCCTGGGAAGATTTCTCCACCAACTTCAAGCGTGGCGACAAGGTGCGCGGTGCGATCAAGTCGATCACCGACTTTGGCGTGTTTGTCGGCCTGCCTGGCGGTATCGATGGCCTGGTGCACCTGTCCGATATCTCCTGGTCCGATTCGGGCGACGAGGCGGTGCGCAACTTCCGCAAGGGCGAAGAAATCGAGACCATCGTGCTGGGCATCGATACCGACAAGGAACGCATCTCCCTGGGCATCAAACAGCTCGAGGGCGATCCCTTCAACAACTTCGTGGCCACCTACGACAAGGGCGCAGTGGTCAGCGGGGTCATCAAATCGGTCGAACCCAGGGGGGCCGTGGTCACGCTGTCGGTCGATGTCGAAGGCTATCTGCGCGCGGGCGAGATCTCTGCCGGCCGCGTCGAGGATGCCACGACGGTCCTGCAAGAAGGCACCACCGTCGAGGCCATGATCATCAACATCGATCGCAAGGCGCGCTCGATCCAGTTGTCGATCAAGGCACGCGACAACGCCGAGACGGCCGAGACCATCCAGCGCATGACCGAAGCGAGTGCGTCCTCGGGCACGACCAATCTGGGCGCCCTGCTCAAGGCCAAGCTCGATCAGCAGCGCGACGACTGATGTCGGGCCTGACCAAGTCCGAACTCATCGCGACGCTGGCCGAGCGTCATGCGCAGTTGTCGATTCGCGATATGGATCTGGCGGTGCGCACGGTGCTCGATGCAATGGCCCTGGCATTGGCTCAGGGCCAACGCATCGAAATCCGCGGGTTTGGCAGTTTTTCGCTTTCGAATCGGCAGCCGCGTCTGGGGCGCAACCCCCGTTCGGGTGAACTCGTGCAGGTCCCGGCCAAGCGGGTACCCCACTTCAAGCCCGGTAAAGAACTGCGCGAGAAGGTCGATCAGGCCCCTGACGATCCGCCCGCCGGCCCGAAGCAGGCTGTCCTGTTCGACCGCAAGGTGGGCGGATACTAGCCTGCCGACGCGTACCGGAAACCGGCTGCATGCGCCCGCTGGCCGCACCGACGGGTGGGGGCACGCAGCCGGCTGTGTCGGCGGGCGACTGCGCCAGCCGGGGTGCCTTTCCCCTTACAATGGCACGATCATCTCATGGAGCTCAGTCTCATGCGCTATCTGGTCTGGATTCTGCGCCTGGTCGTTTTCGTCATCGTGTTGCTGTTCGCGCTCAAGAATACCGGCCCGGTCGACGTTGGCTTTTTTGCCGATCAGGTGATTCCTCAGGTGCCTCTCATCGTGGTCATGCTGTCGGCGTTTGTCCTGGGGGTGCTGTTCGGTCTGCTCATGGCGGCCATGGCGCTGCTGCGCAGGCGCCGTGAAGTGCATCGCCTGCGTCGTGAGGCGGCCCGTTTGCGCGCAGAACTGTCCGGCCGGCCCGCAGCGGGTGCAGCGTCCTCCGAGCCGGTGTCGGCGGCCAGCCTGTCCGAAACGGCAACACCCCTGGCACCGCTCTGATCGGAGGTCGATTTGGATTTCGAGCCCTGGTGGCTGATTTTCGTGCCCGTGCTGTTCGGGCTGGGCTGGCTCGCCGCGCGGTTCGACTTTCGCCAGATGCTGTCCGAGACCCGCAACCTGCCGGATTCCTATTTCAAGGGGTTGAATTTCCTGCTCAACGAGCAGCCCGATCGGGCGATCGATGCCTTCATCGAGGTGGCCAAGCTGGACCCCGAAACGACCGAACTGCATTTTGCACTGGGCAGCCTGTTTCGGCGCCGGGGTGAAATCGAGCGCGCGATCCGCGTGCACCAGAGCCTGCTGTCCCGAGAAGATCTGCCGCTGGGCGAGCGTGAGAACGCCCAGCTCGAACTGGCGCGTGATTTTCTCAAGGCGGGCATGTTCGACCGGGCTGAAATGGGTTTTGAAGCCGTGCTGCCCACGCGCCACGCCCTGGATGCCCTGCGGGCCCTGATCCGCATCCACGAGTCCGAACACAACTGGCCGCGCGCGATCGAAGCGGTGCAGCAACTGCATGCACGGGTGCAAGAGCCCGTGCCGCAACTGGCGCATTACCACTGCGAGCAGGCCTGTGTCTTCCTCGAGGCGCACCCTGCGCTGATCGATGAGGCAGACCGGGCACTGGATGCGGCCGAGAACGCCGCTCGTCAAACGGGGGGCAGTCCGGCCTCCGTGGCCCGCATTCACATGCTGCGGGCCGAATGGGCCGTGGCACAGGGCGATCTGGAAGGGCAGAGGGCCAGCCTTTCGGCAGTGCTGGATCGTGCGCCGGAATTCGCCGGCCTGATCGCCCAGCCGCTGCTGGAATGCTTCACGGCCCTGGGGCGTGCCCAGGAAGGGCTGGAACTGCTGCTGCTGCAGTACAGGGCACAGCCAACACTGGATTTGTTCAACGTGGTATTTCGGGCCTTGCGCACGCAGCAGGGGCCTGCCCGGGCCTGGGTCTTCGCGCGCGAGGTCCTGCGCGCGCACCCGTCGCTGCTCGGCCTGGACCGCCTGCTCGAGGTCGAACTGGCCCAGGGCGAATCGGCCACGTCCGATGGGCTCGTGCCTGGCGCCGATCTGGGCTTGTTGCGCAGTCTGATCCACAAGCACAGCCAGCGTCTCGATCGTTACGCCTGCAGCCAATGCGGGTTCGAGGCACGACGCTTCTATTGGCAGTGTCCTGGCTGCAATGTCTGGGAAACCTACCGCCCGCGCCGACTCGAAGAACTCCAATGAACCCTGTTTTGCGTCCCTTTCCGCTCGAACGCGCGCGCGCTGCCCGGATTCTGGTCATGGGTGACATCATGCTCGACCGCTACTGGTTCGGCGAAGTCGAGCGCATCTCCCCCGAAGCGCCGGTGCCCGTGGTGCGAGTCGCCCGGCGCGAGGACCGCCTGGGGGGGGCGGCCAACGTGGCGCGCAACGTCGCTGCGCTGGGTGCGCAGGTGTCCCTGCTGGGTATCGTGGGCGCCGATGAACCGGGTGCGCGGGTGCGGGCCATGTTGCGCGAAGCCGGCGTTCACGACAGTGTGCTCGAAGATCCGCAGGGTATGGAAACGACACTGAAAATGCGGGTTCTGGGCCGCCAGCAGCAGATGCTGCGGGTGGATTTCGAGCAGGGGCCCAGCGCGACGGCACTCGATGCCATGCAGGAAAGCCTGCGCCCGGTGCTCGAGCAGGTGGATCTTCTGGTCCTGTCCGATTACGCCAAGGGCACGCTGGCCCGGGTCGAATCGGTGATTGCCCTGGCCAGGGCGCAAGGCGTACCGGTGCTGGTCGATCCCAAAGGGGATCGGTATCCCCGCTATCGGGGTGCCGCCATGGTCACCCCGAACCAGAGCGAGATGCGCGATGCCGTGGGGCGCTGGGAATCCGAGGGCGATCTCACCCGGCGCGCCCAGTCCCTGCGCGGCCAGTTGGGGCTCGAGGCCCTGCTGATCACCCGTTCGGAGCAGGGCATGACACTCTATACCGCGGCCGGGCGCACACACGTGGATGCCCAGGCGCACGAAGTCTTCGATGTCTCCGGGGCCGGCGACACGGTATTGGCCACCGTGGCCGTGACCCGGGCTGCGGGGCTGGGCTGGCCCGAGGCCGTGGCATGGGCCAATCGTGCCGGCGGCATCGTGGTGGGCAAGCTGGGGACGTCCATTGTGACAGCAGAGGAGTTGGCATCATGATCATCGTGACCGGAGCCGCGGGCTTCATAGGCAGCAATCTGGTGCGTGGCCTGAACGCGCGTGGGTTTGACGACATCCTGGCGGTGGATGACCTGACCGATGGCGACAAGTTTCTGAATCTTGCGGCGGGTCACATCAGCGACTATCTCCACAAAGACGAGTTCCGTCAGCGCGTGCATGCCGGAACCTTGCCCCGGCCGGCAGCCGTGTTCCATCAGGGGGCCTGTTCGGATACGACCGAGCGCAACGGGCACTTCATGATGGACAACAATTACCGCGTCACGCTCGAACTGTTCGAGTACTGCCAGCGGCATGCGGTCCCGTTCATCTACGCCTCATCGGCTGCGGTCTACGGCGCCGGGCCCGGGTACCGTGAAGACCCTGGCTGCGAGAAGCCGCTCAACGTCTATGGGTATTCCAAGCTGTTGTTCGACCAGGTGTTGCGTCGCCGCCTGGGCAGCTTGCGGGCGCCGGCCGTGGGCCTGCGCTACTTCAATGTGTATGGTCCGAACGAACAGCACAAGGGACGCATGGCCTCGGTGGCCTTCCACAACATGAACCAGTACGTGGCCCAGGGGCAGGTGCGCCTGTTCGGGGGCTGGGATGGTTACGCCGACGGTGGCCAGCAGCGGGACTTCATCCACGTCGATGACGTGGTGCGCGTGAATCTCCATTTTCTCGACCATCCAGAGCATTCCGGGGTCTTCAATTGCGGCACGGGCCGTGCCCAGGATTTCAACGACGTGGCCAGCACGGTCGTCAATGCGCTGCGCCGGCACCAGGGCCTGGAGGCATTGAGTCTTGCCGAGATGGTGGCGGGCGGGCAACTGCAGTACGTCGAGTTTCCCGAAGACCTCAAGGGGCGCTATCAGAGTCACACCTGTGCCGATATCCGGCGCTTGCGTGCCACGGGCCATGAGGCCGGGTTCATGGATGTGCAGACCGGGGTGGCGCGCTACGTGGATGCATTGCTGGCGCGTGGCCAGCTGTGTGCGGATCCTGCCGCGCCGTAGTTGTACCTTGTGCCAAAGCCGTTGCAGGGGGCGGCTGCCGTCGGGCATGCGCTGGCATGATGATCGGACCTTTCAACAGGAGACGATCATGAATCCCTTTCTGCATGACACCGTGGCCAGGCCGCTCGAGAATCCGGTGTTCCGCGCCAGCGGCATGCGCACTGCGCGTCGCATCAGATCCCGCAGTGCCTGCATGGCGGCCGGCCTGGCTGCATTGGCCTGGTCTGCATGTGCGCTGGCCACAGACCTGAACTCGGCCACCCTGGACGAGTTGCGCGCCATCCGTGGCATTGGCCCCAAGACGGCGCAGATCATTCTCGAAGAACGTCAACGGGGCGGCCAGTTCGATTCTTTCGATGATCTTTCCGACCGGGTCAAGGGCATTGGCCCGCGCCGCGCGCGGGCGCTGCAGGCCGCCGGCCTGAGCATCGGCCCGACGGGCCCTGCTGCCGGCCAGGCCGGGGTGCCTGGCGCTGCGGGTGTTTCTGCACCGGGCACTTCGGGTACGGCCATGCGGGCGCCCGCTGGTCGTTGAAACCCGGCGTGGCCAGGCCCGGTGCCGTGCGTGCACGCACGCCGGGCCGCATGCACTGCGGCGCGGTGTATGATCTGGTGCATGGATACCTATCTCACCATCGAAGACATCATCGGGCACACACCGCTGGTGCGCCTGCAAAGGCTGCCGGGCCGGGCAGCCACGGAGCACGGCAATGTGGTGCTGGCCAAGCTCGAAGGCAACAATCCTGCGGGTTCGGTCAAGGACCGGGCGGCCATGTACATGATCCAGGGTGCCGAAAAACGCGGTGAAATCCGCCCGGGCGATACGCTCATCGAAGCCACCAGCGGCAACACCGGCATCGCACTGGCCATGGCCGCGGCGGTGCGCGGCTACCGCATGATCCTCATCATGCCCGACAACTCCTCACAAGAGCGCTGCGATGCCATGCGCGCCTATGGGGCCGAACTCATACTGACCCCCGCCGATCAGGGGGGTATGGAACTCGCACGCGACACCGCCTTGCGCATGCAGTCCGAAGGCCGGGGCCGGGTGCTCGACCAATTTTCCAACGCGGACAATCCACGGGCCCATCGTGAAACCACCGGGCCCGAGATCTGGCAGCAAACCGGCGGGCGCATTACGCATTTTGTCAGTGCCATGGGCACCACCGGCACCATCATGGGGGTGGGGGCCTATCTGCGCGAGCAGAACGCCGCCATCCGCATCATCGGCGCCCAGCCAGCCGAAGGGGCGCACATACCGGGCATCCGCAAGTGGCCCGAAGCCTACCAGCCCAGCATCTACGAGCCCGCCGCAGTCGATGCCTTCGAGCCCATCACCCAGGATCAGGCCGAAACCATGGCTCGCCGCCTAGCCATCGAAGAAGGCATTTTCGGCGGGATTTCTTCAGCCGGTGCTGCTGTGGCCGCGTTGCGTGTTGCGCAACAGGTGCGCGATGCCACCATCGTCTTCATTGTCTGTGATCGCGGCGACCGCTACCTGTCCACGGGTGTGTTCGGCGCCTAGGTATCACATGCGCCGGCTGATTTCTGTGGCCAGATCGGCCACCGAAGCCGCGTAGAAATAACTGCGGTTGTACTGGGTGATCGCAAAGAAATTGGGCGTGGCACAGCGCACATCGTGCGTACCGCGGATTTCGTCGCGCAGGTTCACGATCCCCAGGGGGTAGGCTTCCCAGGCGGTTGCCGAGCCCGGCCGGATCTTCGCGCCCAATGCCTGCAGGGCTGCCCAGTCGGTTTCCGGAACCAGGCTTTCCTGGGCCTGGCGCTGCGCGCCCTGCGGCAAGTCCACCGGCGCGAAGACGGGCAAGCCCCTGATCCAGCCATGCATGTCCAGAAAACGCGCGACCGAGGCAATGGCATCCGCAGTGCTGCCGTGCAGGTCGATGCGGCCATCGCCATCGCCGTCGGCGGCGTAGCGCATCAGGCTGCCGGGCATGAATTGCGCCAGGCCCATGGCGCCCGCAAACGAACCATGCACCGAGCGGGCATCCAGCAGGCCCTGGACATGCAGTTCGAGCAAGTCGGCCAGCTGGTTGCGAAACAGGGCCTGGCGTTCGGGGCGCTGCGGGTCGGGATAGCGGAATCCAAGGGTCGCCAGCGTATCGAGCACCTTGTGATCGCCCATGTACTGGCCATACACGGTCTCTATGCCGATGATGGCCACAATGATGGCCGCCGGTACACCGGTGCGCGCGCTGGCACGATCCAGCTCGGCCTGATGGGCCTGCCAGAACTCGACCCCCCTGCGGATGCGGATGGGGTCCACGTGGCGTGTCCTGTAGCTCTGCCAGGCGCGCCGTATCCGCCGGCCCTGCGGTGGTGGTGCCATGAGCCGGATGGCGGTGGCATTGAGGCGTGCCTCTTTGAGCAGGGCCTCGACGCTGGCCATGGGGAGCCCGCGGTCCTGGGATACGTCGCGTGCAAAGGCCGCCAGTTCGGGCAGCAGATCCCCATCCGGGCCTACGAAATCGCCCTGGCTTGACGCAAGGGCAGGTGCGCCTCTGTTAGAATCAAATGTTTGGTATTTTTTGCTTGCCGGTTGGGCTGCGCCGGTGGGCTGTCCACCTGCGGGCGCATCGCCGCCGTGGCTGGTGGCACAGCCCGCCAGTACGAACAACAAGGCGATGAATTGCACATTGCGGGTTGGTCTGAGCATATTGGCCTTCATGGAGACACTGTATATTACCCATCCCACTTGCAGGCTGCATGAAATGGGAGACTGGCATCCCGAGTCGCCCAGGCGCCTGGATGCCATCGCCGATCAGCTGGTGGCCAGCGGCCTGATGGATTTCCTTCGGCATGTCGATGCCCGCGAAGCCTCTGCGGCCGATGTGCTCCGGGTGCATGGGTCCGATTACCTGGGCTATCTTCAGCAGCGCAGCCCCGCTCATGGCTACTATCCCATTGATGCCGATACGCTGATGAACCCCCATACCCTGTCCGCTGCCCGGGCCGCCGCGGGTGCCGGCCTGACCGCAGTCGACGAGATCGTGGCGGGCCATGCACGTACGGCGTTCTGTGCGGTGCGTCCACCGGGGCACCATGCCCGCCCGGGGCAGGCCATGGGGTTCTGCTTCTTCAACAATATCGCGGTGGCTGCGCGCCATGCACTCGAGCATCATGGCCTGTCGCGTGTGGCCATCGTGGACTTCGACGTGCATCATGGCAATGGCACCGAAGAAGTTTTCCTGCACGATTCGCGGGTGCTGATGTGCAGTTTCTACCAGCACCCGCTGTTTCCGGATCTGCATGCCGAGAATCCGGGGCCCAACATGGTGAACATTCCGGTGCCTGCCTATTCGGGCGGGGATGTCATCCGGGCGCTGGTGGCCGATCACTGGCTGCCGGCCCTGTCTGCGTTCGAGCCACAATTGATCCTGGTTTCGGCCGGGTTCGACGCGCATCGCGAAGACGACATGGGCGGCCTCATGCTGGTCGAATCCGATTATGCCTGGATCACTGCGCAACTGGTCCGGATTGCCGGGCAGTATGCGGGCGGGCGTATCATCAGTTTTCTCGAGGGCGGTTATGACTGTTCCGCCCTGGGCCGCAGCGTAGTGGCCCATCTCAAGGTTCTGGGGGGCTACTGATGCAGCAGCTTGCACTGCAGCAGGGGCTCGCCGGCCTGTTCTGTTTCATTTCCATTCTGGAGGTTGCTCGATGAAGGTCTTGGTGCCCGTCAAGCGCGTGGTTGACTTCAACGTCAAGGTGCGCGTCAAATCAGATCACACAGGGGTGGACATCGCCAATGTCAAGATGTCCATGAACCCATTCGATGAAATCGCCATCGAAGAGGCGGTCCGGCTCAAGGAGAAAGGCATTGCCACCGAGGTCGTGGCGGTGTCCTGTGGTGTGGCGCAATGCCAGGAGACCTTGCGCACGGCCATGGCCATTGGCGCCGATCGGGGCATCCTGGTGCAATCCGAGGCCGAGCTCCAGCCGCTGGCCGTCGCCAAGCTGCTGGCCGCGCTGGCCGCGAAAGAAGCGCCGCAACTCGTGGTGCTGGGCAAGCAGGCGATCGACGACGACGCCAGCCAGACCGGCCAGATGCTGGCGGCCCTGCTGGGTTGGCCCCAGGCCACGAATGCCAGCCAGGTCGAAGTGTCGGGTGATCGTGTCAAGGTCACCCGGGAAATCGACGGCGGGCTGGAAACCCTGGATCTGTCGCTGCCGGCGGTGATCACGGTCGACCTGCGCCTGAACGAGCCCCGCTATGTCACGCTGCCCAACATCATGAAGGCAAAGAAAAAGACACTGGATGCGGTCTCGCCCGAAGACCTGGGGGTGGATGTCACGCCGCGCCTGAAGACGCTCGAGGTCACCGAGCCACCCGCACGCAAGGGGGGGGTCATGGTGCCCGATGTGGCGACGCTGGTCGACAAACTCAAGAACGAAGCAAAGGTGGTCTGAATGAGCATTCTGGTTATAGCTGAACACGACAACGCCCAACTGGGGGCCGCTACGCTCTGCGCCGTTGCGGCAGCCGCCCAGATGGGTGAAGACATCCACGTGCTGGTGGCCGGTTCAGGGTCACAGGCCGTGGCCGAACAGGCGGCCCAGGCGGCATCCGTTGCCAAGGTCCTGCACGCCGACGGGCCCGCGCTCGAACATGCCCTGGCTGAAAACCTGTCAGCCCAGGTCCTGGCCATTGCACAGGGGTACAGCCACATCGTTTTCCCGGCCACCGTCTCGGGCAAGAACGTGGCCCCGCGTGTGGCGGCCAGGCTCGATGTGGCCCAGGTCTCCGACATCATCGAGGTCAAGGCGGCGGATACCTTCACACGGCCGATCTACGCCGGTAACGCACTGGCGACGGTGCAGACGGCCGATGCCGTCAAGGTGATCACGGTGCGCACCACGGCGTTTGATCCCGTCGCGTCCAGTGGGGGCCAGGCGGCGATCGTTCCGGTTGACGCGGTCGCCGACAGCGGGCAATCGGCTTTCGTGGGCAGCGAAGTGCACAAGAGTGACCGGCCCGAACTGGCCTCGGCTTCGGTGATCGTTTCGGGTGGCCGCGCGCTGGGCAGCGCTGAAAACTTCAAGATGCTCGAAGCGCTGGCCGACAAGCTGGGCGCCGCACTGGGTGCCTCGCGCGCGGCTGTCGATGCCGGCTATGCGCCCAACGACTGGCAAGTGGGGCAAACGGGCAAGATCGTGGCGCCCCAGCTGTATATTGCGGTGGGTATTTCCGGGGCCATCCAGCACCTGGCCGGCATGAAGGATTCCAAGGTCATCGTGGCCATCAACAAGGATGCCGATGCGCCCATTTTCAGCATTGCCGACTATGGCCTGGCCGCGGATCTCTTCGAGGTGATTCCCGAACTGACCAAGGCGCTCTGAGGCCGCCGGCCCCGATACCGCTCATTCTGTGTCCATCATGAGGACGATGTCATGACCTATCAGGTTCCCTTGCAGGATATCCACTTTGTCCTGCATTCCCTGGCCGACCTGCCCGGGGCCCTGTCCCTGCCCGGCTTCGAAGAGGTATCCGAAGATCTGGTCCAGGCCGTACTCGAGGAGAATGCCCGTTTCGTCGAGCAGGAGATCGCCCCGCTGAATCGCGTGGGGGATCTGCATCCGGCGCACTGCGAAGCGGGCCGGGTCACGACATCACCGGGTTTCAGGGCGGCTTTCGCCGCCTATGCCCAGGGTGGCTGGCAGGGCCTGCCTCACGATGTGCAGTATGGCGGCCAGGGCCTGCCCCACATGGTGGCCGCAGCGGCCGCCGAAAACCTCAACGCAGCCAACCTGGCCTTTGCCCTGTGCCCGATGCTCACCGATGGCGTCATCGAGGCCCTGTCGCTGGTCGGTTCGCCCGAACAGCAGGCCTTGTTCATTCCGCCGCTCATCCAGGGCCGCTGGACGGGCACCATGAATCTCACCGAGCCCCAGGCGGGCTCTGATCTGGCGCTCGTGAATACACGCGCTGCGCGTGCGCCCGACGGCAGCTACCGACTGACCGGCCAGAAGATCTTCATCACCTGGGGGGATCATGACGTAGCCGAGAACATCATCCATCTGGTGCTGGCGCGCACCCCGGATGCGCCAGCCGGGGTGAAAGGGATTTCGCTGTTCATCGTGCCCAAGTTTCTGGTCGGCTCCGATGGTTCGCTGGGGGCGCGCAACGATCTCGTCTGTGCCTCGCTCGAGCACAAGCTGGGCATTCACGGCAGCCCGACCGCGGTCCTGCTGTATGGCGCCGACGCCGAGCACACCGGTGGCGCAGTGGGCTACCTGGTGGGTGAAGAAAACCGCGGGCTCGAATACATGTTCATCATGATGAACGCCGCCCGGTTTGCCGTCGGCATCCAGGGCGTTGCCGTGGCCGAGCGCGCGCTGCAGCACGCGGCCGCGTATGCGGCCGAGCGCATTCAGGGCCGTCCCCCCGAAGGGTCTGCAGGCCCCGTGCCCATCGAGCGGCATCCCGATGTGGCCCGCATGCTGGCCATCATGCGTGGCCTGGCTGAAGGTACCCGGGCCGTTGCCTATGTGGCGGCCGGGCTGAATGATCGTGCACGCCACGCACCGGATCCCCGGACACGCGCCGAGTGCCGGGCGATCTACGAATACCTGGTGCCCATCGTGAAGGGCTACTCGACTGAATCGGCCGTCGAGGTGGCCTCGCTGGGGGTGCAGGTGCATGGCGGCATGGGGTATATCGAAGAAACCGGGGCGGCCCAGTACTATCGCGATGCCCGTATCCTGCCCATCTATGAGGGCACCACGGCGATACAGGCCAATGACTTCATCGGCCGCAAACTGGTACGCGATGGCGGTGCCGTCGCGCGCGGCCAGATTGCGGGGATGCGTGACACGGTTGCGGCCCTGCGGGCTGTCTCAGGGCCCCATGCCGCCGGGTTGCACCTGATCGCCCAGCGCCTCGAGGGCGCCGCCGCTGCCTATGACCAGGCCGTGGATTTTGTGCTGGGCACCGTGGGCGAAGATGTGCGGGCCGTTTTTGCCGGCAGCGTACCCTGTCTGATGCTGGCAGGTACTGCACACGCGGGCTGGCAGTTGGCCCGCGCTGCCCAGGTGGCTGCGCAGGTGCTGGCAGACACCCCGGATGACGCCTTCCATGCCCGAAAACTGCATACGGCGCAGGCCTATGCCATTCATGTGCTGCCGCGCGCGGCGGCATTGGCCTCGGCCATTGGGGACGGCCGGGCACTCTGACCCGGTGCTGTGGATGGCGCCCTGAGCAGCATTCAGGCAAGCCTTGCAAGATGCACTGTGTTTGTGTACAGTATGTGCTGTACACAAACACAGTGCTGTCGCCCCTGCAGGGCAGGCGGCTTGCAAGGGGGTATCCATGGTCAGGGCAGGCATCAGTCCGGTACGGTTTTCCAGGGCATCACCGGGGCCGTCCGCGCACGGCGGGGCACGGCAGCACCGCAGGCCCGCAAGGCA
The DNA here is from genome assembly GCF_041677825.1 of Castellaniella sp. GTDB lineage: Bacteria > Pseudomonadota > Gammaproteobacteria > Burkholderiales > Burkholderiaceae_B > Castellaniella. The sequence goes on along the minus strand of NZ_JBAYPG010000023.1, from coordinate 36,190 downwards.
TGCATCGGCGAAGGCCAGCGCGGCTGGGCGGTGGTGGCGCCTGGCGCGTCAGGGTCTGGCCGATGTCATCATGGTTCTGCTCTGGGCCGCCATGGTGCCGGCCACGCTGTGGCTCGGGGTGGCGGCCGGCTTCTAGCCGACCCGGCGGGCTCGGGCAGCGGCCCGGGTGGGCTCGGGCTGCCTCGGGGTGGCTTCGGGCTGCCGCTTGGGTGGGTTCAGGTTGCGCCTGGATGGGTTCAGGTTAGTGGCTGGGTGGCTTCGGGTTGGTGGCTGGGTGGGTGCAGGCTGCTGGGCCGGCCTGGTTTTGCGTGTATAATGCTTGGCTTTGCATCCTCTGGCCTGGCCATATCGTATCCAACAACGCCATCGGTCCAAGATGCCCTGGAGCCCATTGTGAATCTCATCGAAACGCTAGAGCAAGAAGAAATCGCCCGCCTCATGCAGGGGCGCAGCCTGCCGGATTTTGGCCCGGGTGATACCGTGGTCGTCAACGTCAACGTGGTCGAAGGTACGCGCAAGCGCGTGCAGGCGTACGAAGGCGTGGTCATCGGCCGCCGCAACCGTGGCCTGAACTCAGCCTTCACCGTACGCAAGATGTCATCCGGCGAATCGGTCGAACGCACGTTCCAGCTGTATTCGCCACAAATCGCCAGCATCGAGGTCAAGCGTCGCGGCGCGGTGCGGCGTGCTAAACTGTACTACCTGCGTAGCCGCACGGGTAAGTCAGCCCGCATCAAGGAAAAGCTGGTCCGCAAGGCCGTCTGATCCCGCTTGGGGCATTCGTGCACAAGGCACCCGTCAGGGTGCTTTTTGCGTTTTGCGGCCGTCTTTTTCAGGATGCCATGTCGCAGCTGATCCAGGCTCGTTCAGTCAGGCACGAGCACGGGTTCGACCCGGCCACACAGCCTGTGGTGCCCAGCAGCCCATTGCCCGCCCTGCCGCCTGCAAGCCTGCAATTGGAACACATTCGCCAGGCGTTCAAACGACCGGTGTCCTGGCAGATCGAACCATTGTTCAGCCGCGATTTCGATGTGTCCGGCGATGTCGGGCAGGCGGCTCGCCAGGCGGCGGTTCTGGTGCCCCTGGTGCCGCGCGTCGATGGCCTGCACGTCCTGCTGACCCGTCGGGCCGAACATCTGCATCACCATGCCGGGCAGGTCAGCTTTCCCGGGGGCTGCATCGAACCCACCGATCCGGGGCCCGTCGATGCGGCAATCCGTGAAACACGTGAGGAAATCGGCATCGAGCGTCAGTATGTGCGTGTCATGGGCGCCCAGCCCAGTCTGCTGACCACGACCCGGTTCCTCATGACACCCATCGTGGGCGAACTGCTGCCGGGCTTTCGGGTCATGCCCGATGCGTCAGAGGTTGCAGAGGTCTTCGAGGTGCCCTTGGCCGTGCTCATGGATCCGGCACGGCATGTGCTGCATCGCATGCAGGTGCAGTATGGCGAGGGCCGCTGCTACTACTCGATCCGCTGGGGCCCCCATTTCATTTGGGGCGCAACAGCCATGCTGATCCGTAATCTGTACCATTTTCTCGCGGCAGCCCAGGCTGGTCCAGGTCTTTCTGGCGCCAGCATCAACAGCCCAGGCAGCACCGGCCCCCAGGCCGCTGCGCAGCCCACCGGTCAGGCTCGGGTGCGGGCGCCCGCGGCAGGCGGTGGCTCGCTGTCAGGCCCTTCGGCTGTCGATCTTGCAGCAGGCCCGTGGCCGGGCCGCCAATAATCGCGTCTCAATAGCGTTCGCCCGCTGCGTTTTCCTCGAGAATGCGCAGATACAGGGCGTGCCGTTCTGGCGAAATGTCGCCCTGTGCGATGCCGGCCTGTACGGCGCAGCCTGGCTCGCGGTGGTGCCTGCAGTTCGCAAAGCGGCAATTCGCGGCCACTGCCGCAAGTTCCGGAAAGCCGCGTTCGACTTCATCCGCGCTGAGGTGCTGCAGGCCAAAGGCCTGGAAACCGGGCGAATCTATGAGGGTACCGCCCTGTGGCAAGGCGTGCAGACGCGTGTGGGTGGTGGTATGGCGCCCGGTGCCCAGCGCGGCTGACAGCGCCCCGGTGTGTGCCTGAGCGTTGGGTACCAGTGCGTTGAGCAGAGTCGATTTGCCCATCCCGCTTTGCCCCAGCAACAGGCTGCAGCGGTCCTTCAGGCGCGGGCCCAGGCTGTGTTGCACTGCAACCGGACTCAGCGCGCTGACTTCGATGATGGGCACACCCAGATCGGCGAAGCCCTGCAGGCGCGCGCGGGCCTGCTCCATGCCGGGCAGGTCGGCCTTGTTCAGCACGATGCATACGGGAACCCCCGCGCTGTCCGCCGCCACCAGCGCCCGACTGATGAGTTCGAGCGAGAATTCGGGCTCCGGGGCGATCACCAGAAGCAGTTGGTCGATATTGGCGGCGAACAGCTTGCTGCGGTTGGCATCGGAACGATAGAACAGGTTGCGACGCGGCATGACTTCGACAATCAGGCCTTCTTCGCCTTCGGGGCGCACCAGCACCCGGTCGCCCACCGCCAGGCCCGATTTCTTGCCACGCACATAGCAGTGCCGTATGGTGCCGTCGCCGTCCATCTCGACCCGGTAATGCCGCCCATGGGCGGCGATGATGCGCCCCTGGAGCAGAGCGGGTTCAGGCATCGTGCAGATGCGCAATGCGCACGGCAGCCGAAGGGTGGCTGTCGTACCAAGCGGAGTGCAGGGGATCGGGTGTCAGCGTGGCGGCATTGTCGTCATAGAGCTTGACCAGTGCATCGGCCAGTGGCTGGGCCCCGCACTGGGTCACGGCGTAGCGATCGGCCTGAAATTCGTCGCGGCGCGACAGGAGGCTGGCAATGGGTGTGACCCAGAAGGTGAACACCGGCAGGGTCAGCATGAACAGCAGCAGGGCGAGGCCGTCGTTGGGGCGGCCCAGTTGCGGAACCACACCCAGCTGCACATAGAACCAGGTCTGCGTGGACAGCCAGGCCAGGAGCTGGAGGAGAACCCCTGCGGCCACGAAATTCATGATGATGCGCCGCAAGACATGCCGGTGGGCGAAATGCCCCAGTTCATGGGCCAGCACGGCTTCCACCTCGTCGGTATTCAGGCGGGCCAGCAGGGTATCGAAGAATACGATGCGCCGGTGCCTGCCAAACCCCGTGAAATAGGCATTGCCGTGGGCCGATCTGCGCGAGCCGTCCATGACGAACAGCCCCTCGAGGCCAAAATGGCAGCGTTGCGCGAGCGCATGGATGCGCTCGCTCAGTTCGGGGTTGTCCAGCGGGGTGAACCGATTGAACCAGGGGGCGATGAAACCGGGATAGAGCCACAGCACCAGCAGGTTGAACCCTACCCAGACCCCCCAGGCCCACCAGGCCCAGTGCTGTGGACTGGCCTGCATCAACGACAGGATGGCCAGCAGCAGCGGAATGCCCAGAACCAGGGTGACCACCAGCATCTTCATGCCGTCGACCATGAACAGCCGTGGGGTCATGCGGTTGAAGCCGAACCGGGCCTCGAGCACAAAGGTTCGCCAGGCCGAGAATGCCAGACCGATGAGGCCCAGCAGCGCCAGCACGACCGCGATCAGCGCGGCCTGGCGCCAGAGTTCGGAATCGATCAGGCGCCCCGCGAGAATATCCAGCCACTGGAGCCCGCCCAGCAGTGTCAGCCCGAGCAGCACCAGCGCCTCGACGATGCGCTCTATGATGGTGAGGTGGCTGCGTGCCGCCGTATAGTCGGCTGCCCGCTGGTGGCTGTGCAGGCCGATGCGGTGCGCAAAGGCGTCAGGCACATGGTTGCGATGCGCCATCACGTGGCGGATCTGCCGCCGGGCCAGCCAGGTGCGCAAGGCAAGGTCACCCAGCAGGCAGGCAAGAAACAGGGCGGTCAGCATGCGGGTCGGGCCAATATGCGAAAATCAGGTCTTTGCAATCATGGATTATAGAGTATGGCCCAGCATGACCAGCGTCTGATCTGGCTCGATATGGAAATGTCGGGCCTGGATCCAGCCAGGGAGCGCATCCTGGAAATAGCCGTCATCGTGACCGAGCCCGACCTGACACTCGTGGCGCAGGCGCCTGTCCTGGTCATCCATCAGGCACCACCGGTGCTCGACGGGATGGACAAATGGAATCAGTCGACCCACGGCAAGAGTGGCCTGATCGATCGGGTCAGGGCCTCGACGCTCACGGAAGCGCAGGCCGAGGACATCCTGCTGCAGTTTCTCGAGCCCCTGGTGCCGGCCGGCAAATCACCCATGTGCGGCAACACGATTTGCCAGGATCGCCGCTTCATGGTGCGATACATGCCGCGGCTCGAGGCCTTCTTCCATTATCGCAACCTCGACGTGAGTACACTGAAGGAACTGTCCCTGCGCTGGAAGCCCGAGGTCTATCGCAGCTTCAACAAGGTGGGCAAGCACGAAGCGCTGGCCGACATCCAGGAATCCATCGATGAACTCAGGCATTATCGCGAGCATTTTCTGAAACTGTAGTCCTGGCGCGCACGGTGCGTTTCGTTCAGGCACCGGGCAACCGGACCCTTTTTTCCAGGAGGCCTTGTGTACGCACCCGGGATTGCCGGCATTGGCACCGACCTGCTCCAGGTCGCACGTATCGAGCGTGTCTATGCTCGTCATGGCAACCGCTTCGTCGAGCGCATTCTGGGCCCTGACGAGCAGGCTGTTCATGCGCGGCGCGCAGCACGCGATGCACGTCGCGGCATCCGCTATCTGGCCACGCGCTTTGCCGCCAAGGAAGCATTCTCGAAGGCCATCGGGCTGGGCATTCACATGCCCATGACCTGGTCGCGTGTGCAGATCCTCAATCGCAAGGGCGGCGCCCCCGAGATCCATCTGTCGGCCGAACTGGCGCTCTGGTATCGCGTGCGTTTTGGCCCGGCACATGTCTCGATGACCGACGAGGCCGACATGGTGGCCGCATTCGTGATCGTGGAGCAACAGGATCGATCCGCCGGGCTGGACACGCCGAATATGGGCGCGTCTGTCGGTCACGCGGCAAGGGGGCTGCTGCCATGAATGCGCCAGCGTCCAGGCTGTTGCCAGGCCCTGTCATGGTGGATGTGGCCGGGTTCGAGCTTGCATCCGCCGAAATCCGCCGCCTGATGCACCCGCAGGTCGGTGGCGTGATTCTCTTCACGCGCAATTTTGCCGATCGCAGTCAATTGAGCGAACTCTGCGAGAGCATTCACGCAGTGCGCGACGAACCCCTGCTGATCGCAGTGGACCATGAAGGCGGGCGGGTACAGCGTTTTCGCACCGATGGCTTCACCGCCATACCGCCCATGCGCAGCTTCGGCCGCTGGTACGGCCATGACCCCCAGGCTGCGCTGCACGCCCTGACCGAAGCCGGCTTCGTGCTGGCGAGCGAGCTGCGCGCCTGTGGGGTCGATTTCAGCTTCACCCCCGTTCTGGACCTGGATTACGGGCTCAGCCAGGTGATCGGTGACCGCGCCCTGCACGAAGAACCGGCCGTGGTGGCCATGCTGGCCCGTGCGCTGGTGCAGGGCCTGGGCCAGGCGGGCATGGGGGCCTGTGGCAAGCATTTCCCGGGGCATGGCGCAGTCGCTGCCGATTCGCATCTCGAAGTGCCGACAGACCGGCGCGCCCTGGAAGACATCATGTCCACCGATGCAGCGCCCTACGCGTGGCTGGGGGATCTGGTGCTGCCGGCCATCATGCCGGCGCACGTCATCTATCCGCAGGTGGCGCCAGAGCCCGCCGGGTTTTCACGGCGCTGGATCACGGATATCCTGCGCAATCGCCTGCAGTATGATGGGGTGGTGTTTTCCGATGATCTGACCATGGAAGGGGCCAGCGTGGCGGGTGACATCCACGCGCGCGCCCGGGCGGCGCTGCAGGCAGGCTGCGACATGGTGCTGGTGTGCAACCGGCCCGATCTGGCCGATGCGCTGCTCGAGGGTCTGGCGGGCCAGCCCGTGCAGATGGCATCGGTGAACCGCATCCGCCGCCTGCGCCCGGGCCGGCCAGCGCCTGGCTGGGCCGAACTCCTGTCCGATGCACGTTATGTCCGAGCCCGAAGCTTTCGATCTGAAGAATTTCCTGGCTGATCTGCCGCACCTGCCAGGTGTTTATCGGCATCTGGATGCGCAAGGCGAGGTTCTGTATGTGGGCAAGGCGCGCGACCTGAAACGCCGGGTCAGTTCGTACTTCCGCAAATCGGGCCATGGCCCGCGCATTGCCCACATGCTGGCGCGGGTGGTGCGCACCGAGATCACGGTCACGCGCACCGAGGCCGAAGCCCTGATCCTCGAAAACAATCTCATCAAGCGCCTTCGGCCCCGCTACAACATTCTCTTCCGGGACGACAAGTCCTATCCCTATCTGCATATCACCGACCACGAGGCCCCACGGCTGGTGTACTACCGTGGCAGCACCCGGGGCAAGGGGCATTTCTTCGGCCCGTATCCCAATTCATGGGCGGTGCGCGAAACCATACAGATCCTGCAGAAGGTCTTTCGCCTGCGCACCTGCGAGGACAGCGTGTACGCCCACCGGACACGCCCCTGTCTGCTGTACCAGATCGGCCGCTGTTCGGCGCCCTGCGTGGGCCTGATTTCGCTTGCAGACTACCAGGCCGACGTGCAGCGTGCGATCCGCTTCCTCGAGGGGCGCTCCGACGAAGTGATGCGCGATATCGAGACGCGCATGATGGCCGCCTCGGATCGTCAGGATTTCGAGCAGGCGGCGGTGCTGCGCGACCAGATGCGCGCCCTGGCCAAGGTGCTGCAGCAGCAGACCATGGAGCAGGTGGGCGAAGACAGCGTGGACATCATTGCGCTCGAACAGGCTGAAGGCCGCGTGTGCGTGAACCTGGCGATGGTTCGCAACGGGCGTCACCTGGGTGACAGGCCGCTGTTTCCCACCCAGGCACAGGATCAGGCGGCCGAAGACATCCTGGCGGCCTTCATTGCCCAGCACTATGCCGACAACCCTGCGCCTGCGGTGCTGGTCTGTTCGCATGCGGTTCCGGATGCCGATTTGCTGGCCATGCTGGCCGCCCAGCACGGCCACCCGGTGCGCGTGCTGACCCGCCCCCAGGGGACACGGCGCGCCTGGCTTGAGCAGGCGCGCCGCAACGCGCAGCGTGCCCTGGCCAATCGCCTGAGCGAGTCCAGCGCGCGTGAGGCGCGTACGCGCGCACTGGCCATAGAGCTGGATCTGGACACCGATGACGCGGCGCTGAACGCCCTGCACATCGAATGTTTCGATATCAGCCATACAGCCGGCGAAGCCACGCAGGCCTCCTGCGTCGTGTACCGCAACCACGACATGCAGCATTCGCTGTACCGCCGGTTCAACATCGCCGGCATCGAGCCGGGGGATGACTATGCCGCCATGCGGCAGGCGCTGACACGGCGTTTCGCGCAGGTGGCCGATGGCCAGATGCCGATGCCCGACGTGGTCCTGATCGACGGCGGCAAGGGGCAGGTTGAAGTGGCGCGCCAGGTGTTTGTCGAACTCGGCCTGGATATCGCCGTTCTGGTGGGCGTGGCCAAGGGCGATCATCGCCGGGTGGGGCTCGAGACCCTGGTGTTTGCCGATGGCCGTGCACCCGTGGCGCTCGGGGTCGAGTCCCCGGCGCTGATGCTGGTGGCCCAGGTGCGTGACGAGGCGCACCGTTTTGCCATCACGGGCATGCGGGCACGGCGGGCGCGGGCGCGCAACATATCACGTCTCGAAGAAATCGAAGGCATCGGCAAGCAGCGCCGACAGAAGCTGTTGGCGCGCTTTGGGGGCTTTTCGGGGGTGGTGGATGCCAGCATCGATGAACTGCGCAGTGTCGCCGGTATCTCGGATGAACTGGCCGGGCGCATCTACGATGCGCTGCATGAATGAACAGGGTAGTATGGCGTCTATCATGCCTTTGAATATCCCGATTGCCCTCACCTGGTTGCGCATTGCCATGATCCCGCTGATCGTGGGGGTGTTCTATCTGCCCGATGCCTGGACAGCCGGCTGGCGCGATGCGGCGGCGGCACTGGCGTTCATCGTGGCGGCCGTAACCGACTGGCTCGACGGCTGGCTGGCGCGCCGCTGGAACCAGACATCGGCCTTCGGCGCATTTCTCGACCCGGTGGCCGACAAACTCATGGTCTGTGCGGCACTGTTGATCCTGCTCGATCTGGGGCGGGTGGATTCGCTCATCGCCCTGGTCATCATAGGCCGGGAGATCACTATTTCTGCATTGCGTGAATGGATGGCCAAGATCGGCGCCAGCAGCAGCGTGGCCGTGAACTGGCTGGGCAAGTTCAAGACGGCGGCGCAGATGGTTGCGATCCCGTGCCTTCTCTACTGGGCGCCGTGGCGTGGGCTGCCCATACGCTGGATCGGCACCGTGCTGATCATCGTGGCGGCCATACTGACGTTCTGGTCCATGTGCTGGTATCTGCGCATGGCCTGGCCGCAGATGCGCGAGCGTGCCACGGGCGGCCCGCAATGATCCACAAGGCCGCGCTGTATTCCTTTCGCACCGGGGTATGGGCGGGATCCCTCATTGCCTGAGCGTGCGGCTGTGGCTGATGTCGCCGGGGTCATGGTTGGCCCGCCAGGGGTTGATGTCCAGGCCCCCGCGTCGCGTGTAGCGGGCGTAGACCAGCAGCGTTTCAGGGTGGCAGCGCTGCATGATTTCGCCGTAGATCTTTTCCACGCACAGTTCGTGAAACTCTTGTGTGCGGCGCAATGAGACGATGTAGCGCAGCAGGCCTGCGCGGCTGATCTTCGGGCCGGCATAGGTGATCTGCAGGCTGGCCCAGTCGGGTTGGCCCGTAACGGGGCAATTCGATTTCAGCAGTTCACTGACCAGGGTCTCGCGTACGAAGGGCGCCGAGGCGGTACATGCCAGCGCCTCGGGCTGGGGCAGGGTGGTGGCTTCGAACTGGAGCGTCTGGTCATCGATGCAGCTGCCGCGCAAGGGGGCGCAACTGAGTTCGAAGGCAGGACGCACCGACAGGATCTCGACCCCGACCGGCTTGCCGCAGGCGCGTGACAGGTCTGTATACAGGCGCAGCCGGACAATATCGGCGTATTCGAACCGTTCTTCGTTGTAGCTGTTCAGGTAGAGCTTGAAGGACTTGGATTCGATCAGGCCGGGGCTGTCATGGGCAAAGGTGAAGCGGCCCATGGCCACCACAGGCTTGCCTGCCGCGTCGAGCCAGGAAAGTTCATAGGCGTTCCAGATATCGGCACCATGGCTGGCCAGCGGCAAGGCCAGCTGGCTGCGTGTGCCGGCCCGTTCGATCACATGGAGCAGGCCGGGGTCGTAGTGGTCGGAGGCGGCGACCGCCTTGCCCAGCGGGCTGTCGGCGAGGGATTTGAATGACATGATGGCAGGGCCCGGAAGAAGAATGCACTGGATCCCGATACTCTATACCCTCGCCGTATTTTTCGTATGGTGAAACCTTGCTGGTGGCATGTGAAACAGACATGCTGCAGTGCGTTGAAAATATTTTCATGATATCGAAAATTATTTCATAACATGAAATAGAAAATATAACAGCATGATTTTACGTAATAAAAAATACTATCTTATATAAGACATATGAGCTATATGCGCTGCATCATCCGAGTACACTGTGCCCATTCGATTTCATTCCATTCCAATCCTTTCGGGAGATGCACGATGAGTACCAGAGAAGATGAAGTCCGCAACCTGCAGCGCCGCTGGGCTGAAGATGCGCGCTGGCAGGGGATCAAGCGCGGCTATGACGCCGAAGAAGTGGTCCGTCTGCGTGGCTCGGTGAAGGTCGAGTACAGCCTGGCCCGGCGCGGCGCCGAAAACCTGTGGCGGCTGTTGCACGAAGAGCCCTTCGTCAATGCCCTGGGTGCCCTGACTGGCAATCAGGCCATGCAGCAAGTCAAGGCCGGCCTGAAGGCCATCTACCTGTCGGGCTGGCAGGTCGCCGGTGACGCGAATATCGCGGGCGAAATGTACCCCGATCAATCCCTGTATCCGGCCAATTCCGTACCCATGGTGGTGCGGCGCATCAACAATGCCTTGCTGCGCTGCGACCAGATCCAGTGGATGGAGGGCAAGAATCCCGGAGAGGCCGACTATATCGACTATCTGGCGCCCATCGTGGCCGACGCCGAAGCGGGCTTTGGCGGTGTGCTCAATGCCTTTGAATTGATGAAGGCCATGATAGAGGCCGGGGCTGCCGGGGTGCATTTCGAAGACCAGCTGGCCTCCGTGAAGAAATGCGGCCACATGGGGGGCAAGGTTCTGGTGCCCACGCGCGAGGCCGTGGCCAAGCTGGTGGCGGCCCGTCTGGCGGCCGATGTGATGGACGTGCCTGCGCTGCTGGTGGCCCGCACCGATGCCGAGGCCGCTGACCTGCTGACCAGCAACGTCGACGAGAATGATGCCCCGTTCATTACCGGTGAGCGCACCGTGGAAGGGTTTTACCGCACCCGCGCCGGCCTGGATCAGGCCATTGCGCGCGGCCTGGCCTACGCGCCCTACGCGGACCTGATCTGGTGCGAGACGTCGACGCCCAATCTCGAGTATGCCCGCCGCTTTGCGGACGCCATCCACCGGCGCTTTCCCGGCAAGATGCTGGCCTATAACTGCTCGCCGTCGTTCAACTGGAAGAAGAATCTGGATGACGCCACGGTCGCGCGCTTCCAGCGTGAACTGGGCGCCATGGGCTACAAGTTCCAGTTCATCACCCTGGCGGGCTTCCATGCGCTGAACTACAGCATGTTTGAACTGGCGCATGGCTACGCCAGCCATCAGATGACGGCATTCGTCGAATTGCAGCAGAAGGAATTCGCGGCGGCCGACAAGGGTTTCACCGCCGTCAAGCACCAGCGCGAGGTCGGGGTCGGGTACTTCGATGCCGTCACGCAGGCCATCGAAGGCGGGCAGTCCTCGACGACGGCGATGGCGGGCTCGACCGAAGAAGCGCAATTCGAAGAGGGCGCCGAGTCGCAAGTCGCCTGAACGGGCTTGTTCTGAACAGGGCAGGGAGGGCACAGCCTCCCTGTTTTTTTTGGCGTCAATGTCCATGCTGTCAGTAGTGTTGATATTCATTTCTTGATTTGGATCAAAGTATCTTTGCGCGCCTCTGGCTATAGTCGGTTCATGCGTACGCCCAACCTGTTTTCTCCGCCAGCTGGCATCAGCGAGTCCTCGCGTCGTGAACGGCGCCGCATGCTGGCGCGCACGGGGCTGGCCTGGCTGGTGATGATGCAGGTCATGATGCTGGCATTCCCGGGCTATCTGCGCCATGCCGAACGTTCGGCCGAAGCCCAGCAGACGCTCGAGCAGGCCATTGTGCTCATGAACTGGTCCAGCCTGGTGCTGTGCATGCCGCTCATCACGTATTGCGCGTGGCCGCTGTGGCAGGGTGCCTGGCACGACCTGGGCCGGCGCCATGTGGGCATGGACGTGCCGGTGGCGCTTGGCCTGCTGGCGGCGTTCATCCCCAGCGTGATCGCCACCTGGCGTCAGGCGGGCGAGGTGTATTTCGATTCGGTCTCCATGTTCGTCGCCTTTCTTCTGGGCGCGCGCTATCTTGAACTCTGTGCCCGCCAGGCGGTGGCTCATCTGCCGGCACACGGCCCCGACGGCACCCTGCTGGCGCTGGCGGATCGCTGGGCATTGCGCTTTGTCTGCGTGCAGCTTCTGCTTGCGGCTGGCGTGGGCCTGTGGTGGTGGTGGGTTCAGCCAGGCCAGGCGGTTGCCGTGACGGTCGCGCTGCTGGTCATGAGCTGTCCCTGTGCGCTGTCCATGTCCGTCCCGGCGGCGCTCGCGGCGCGGCGTACCCTATCGTTGCGCCACGGGCGGCAGTCGGCCGCCGAAGAGCAGTTTCTGGACGAGGCCATGCAGCGCGTGGCACGCCAGAACCTGTTTGGTTCGCTGGCCTGGCACGGGCTGGTCACGCCGCTGGCGGCCGTCGGCTGGGTGCAGCCCTGGCTGGCCGCGCTCACTATGCTGGTGTCGTCGCTGGCCGTGGCGGCCAATGCCTGGCGCCTGACCCGCATCAGGGGGTCCGGCGCGTTTGGCCTGGTCAACAGTACCGGATGAGGCGTGCGCATGGATGGCCTTTTCCTGCTTTTGCCGATCTCCCTGCTGCTTGTCCTGGGGATCGGGGTGGCGTTCTGGTGGGCCGTGTTTTCAGGCCAGTTCGATGATGCCGGAGAGGCCGCACAGGCCATTCTGGACGATGATGATTCTTGACTTGTTCTGAGGGGAACACTTATGGGCATGACCGGTACAGCCAGTGCTCCGGCCGAGACCTTCAACTACCGGGTGGTCAGGCAGTTTGCCATTGCCACCGTATTCTGGGGCATTGTCGGCATGGCCGTGGGGGTGCTGATTGCCGCGCAGCTGATCTGGCCCCAGCTCAATTTCGACATACCCTGGCTCACGTATGGCCGCCTGCGGCCCCTGCATACCAACGGCGTCATCTTTGCCTTCGGGGGCTGTGGCCTGTTCGCGACCTCTTACTATGTCGTCCAGCGTACCTGCCAGGCGCGCCTGTTTTCCGAAAAGCTGGCCGCCTTCACCTTCTGGGGCTGGCAGCTGGTGCTGGTGGGGGCCGTCATCACCCTGCCCATGGGTTTCACATCCACCAAGGAATACGCCGAACTCGAATGGCCGCTCGACATCCTGGTGGTGATCGTCTGGGTCGCCTATGCGGTCGTGTTCTTCGGCACCATCGTCAAGCGTCGCGTCAAGCATATTTATGTCGCCAACTGGTTCTTCGGCTCATATATCCTGACCATCGCAATCCTCTACATCTTCAATAATCTCGAACTGCCGGTGTCCATGTGGAAATCGTATTCCATCTATCCGGGGGTTCAGGATGCCATGGTGCAATGGTGGTACGGCCACAATGCGGTGGGTTTCTTCCTGACCACCAGCTTCCTGGGCATGATGTATTACTTCGTGCCCAAGCAGGCCGGGCGCCCCATCTACTCGTATCGGCTGTCCATCGTGCACTTCTGGGCGCTGGCCTTCACCTACATGTGGGCCGGCCCGCACCACCTGCTGTACACCTCGCTGCCCGACTGGACCCAGTCCCTGGGCATGGCCTTCTCGCTGATCCTGCTCGCGCCCTCGTGGGGAGGGATGATCAACGGCATCATGACCCTGTCGGGTGCGTGGCACAAACTGCGCACGGATCCCATCCTGAAGTTCCTGGTGGTCTCGTTGTCCTTCTATGGCATGTCCACCTTCGAAGGTTCGATGATGTCGATCCGCACGGTCAATGCGCTCTCGCACTATACCGACTGGACCATAGGCCACGTGCATTCGGGTGCGCTGGGCTGGGTGGCCATGATCACCTTCGGTTCGCTGTACTACCTCATCCCCAGGCTGTACGGGCACCAAAAGATGGCCCGTCCCGAACTGGTCAACCTGCATTTCTGGCTGGCCACGCTGGGCGTGGTGCTGTACATCGCCGCCATGTGGATTGCCGGGGTCATGCAGGGCCTGATGTGGCGCGCCACGAGCGAAGACGGCATGCTGACCTACAGCTTCGTCGAAGTCGTCAAGGCCACGTATCCGTTCTATGCGATCCGGCTGCTGGGTGGCCTGTTCTTCCTGACCGGCATGTGCCTCATGGGCTGGAATACCTGGCTCACGGTGCGCGGGCAGACCGGCGTCAACCCCAAGGTGCCGCTCGAGACGCTCGATCCACGCACACCCCGACAAACCGCCGTCCCGGCATCGGCCTAAGGAGCAGACCATCATGTCAGGGCACAAGAAACGCTTTTCCCATGAACTGCTCGAGCGCAACATCGGCCTGCTGATCGTCTTCAGCATCCTCGTGGTGTCGTTCTCCGGGCTGGTGCAGATCATCCCGCTTTTTTTCCAGCATTCGACCACGACACCGGCCGAAGGGGTCGCGCCCTACGAGCCTCTGCGGCTGGTGGGGCGCGACGTCTATATCCGCGAAGGCTGTGTGGGCTGCCATTCCCAGCAGATCCGCATGCTGCAGTCCGAAGTGCAGCGCTACGGGCCGTATTCGGTGGCCGGCGAATCGGTATACGACCATCCCTTCCTGTGGGGGTCCAAGCGCACCGGGCCGGATCTTGCACGGGTGGGGCAGCGCTACTCCGACGAGTGGCATCGCATCCACCTGCGCAATCCGCGCGATGTGGTGAAAGAATCGAACATGCCGTCGTACCCGTGGCTGCAGCGCAACTCGGTCGAAGGCACCAATGTGCGCGAACGCATGGCAGTGATGCGCACCATGGGCGTGCCGTATACCGACGAGCAGATCCAGGCGGCGCCTGAGGCGCTGGTGGGCAAGACCGAAGAGGATGCCATCGTGGCCTATCTGCAGGGTCTGGGTGTCGCGGGCCGTGATGCCGCGCTGCAGTCCATGCACAGGGGAGAGCACTGAGATGAGTCCAGTACTGATTGGCATCGGCACCGTGCTGGCCATGGCCACCTTCATCGGCATTGTCTGGTGGGCCTGGTCGGGCCGCCGCGCCAAAGACAACGAACAGGCGGCCAATCTGCCCTTCGATCTGCCCGATGAGTATCCAGGCGACAAGAACACCGGGGAAGAGAAATGAGTGATTTCGTCAGCAGCTTCTGGAGCTATTACATTGCCATCATTGCGCTGGGCGGTATCGCCTGGTGTGTCTATCTGCTGTTCTCCCAGCGGGCCTGGCTCAAGCAGGATGTGGCCGAGGTCGAGGATACCGGCCATGTGTGGGATGGCGATCTCACCGAACTGAACAATCCCGTGCCCCGCTGGTGGACGGTGATGTACCTGGGGCTGTGCATCTTTGCCCTGGGGTACCTGGTTCTGTATCCGGGTCTGGGGTCGTGGTCCGGCGTGCTGGGCTTCACCGCGGGCAAGCAGGTGCAGGCCGAGCAGGCCGAACTCAATCAGCGCATCGAACCGATCTATGCGCGCTACCGCGAAATGCCGATCGAAGAGATCGCTGCCGATGCGCAAGCGCAGAATATCGGCCAGCGCCTGTTCCTGAACAACTGCGCACAATGCCACGGCTCGGATGCCCGCGGCAGCCGTGGCTTCCCCAATCTGGTGGACGGCGACTGGCTCTGGGGGGGATCCCCAGAGCAGATCCTGACGACGATCACCGAAGGGCGCCACGGCATGATGCCGCCCTGGGGCGCGGTCATCAAGCCCGACGAGGCCTCGGCCATTGCGCAGTACGTGCGTTCATTTTCGGGGCTGGCGCATGACCCGATCCGCGTCAATGCAGGCAAGCGGGGTTTCGATACCTATTGCGTGGCCTGCCATGGCGCCGATGGCAAGGGCAACCAGGCCCTGGGCGCGCCCAACCTGACCGACGAGATCTGGCTCTACGGCAGTTCGGAACCCACCATCGTGGAGACCATTCTGTATGGCCGTGACAACCAGATGCCGGCGCAAAAGGACAATCTCACACCGGAACAGATCCGCCTGCTCGCCGGCTGGGTCTGGGGCCAGTCCAACCCTCAGTGAGATCGCATCATGTCAGAACCCACCGCCGACCAGAATCCAGCGCGGCCGCCCGATGACCTCTCCGGCTGGCAGCCCGCCCGCCGCGTGATACGCAAGGGCTCGGGGGGGACATCGCCGCAGGTCGAAAAGGCACTGGCCGAAGTGCGCTCCAAGATCCACCCGCGTTCGGTGCAGGGTCATTACGCCCGGATTCGGGTGCTCATGGTCGTGCTCACCCAGCTGGTCTTCTACGGCCTGCCCTGGCTGCAGTGGAACGGGCGCCAGGCCGTGCTGTTCGATCTGGCGGCGCGCAAGTTCTACCTGTTTGGCATGGTGCTCTGGCCCCAGGACGTCATCTACCTGACGGTTCTGCTGGTGCTTTCGGCTTTTGCCCTGTTCCTGTTCACGGCCATGGCGGGGCGCCTGTTCTGTGGATATGCCTGTCCGCAGACGGTATATACCGAGATCTTCATGTGGATCGAAGCCAGGATCGAGGGTGACCGCCTGGCGCGCATCCGCCTGGACCAGCAGCCCTGGAATGCGCGCAAACTGCGTCTGAAAGCCACCAAGCATTTCCTCTGGGTGGTGGTGGCACTCTGGACGGGCTACACCTTCATCGGCTATTTTGCGCCCATCCGTGAGCTGGGTACGCACCTGCTGGCGTTCAGCCTGGGCCCGTGGCAGTGGTTCTGGATGCTGTTCTATGCTTTTGCCACCTGGGGCAACGCCGGCTTCATGCGCGAGGCGGTCTGCAAGTACATGTGCCCCTACGCGCGCTTCCAGAGCGTCATGGTTGACGACGACACGTTCGTGGTCACCTACGACCACGTCCGTGGCGAGCCTCGCGGCGGCCGTTCGCGCAAGATCGATCACAAGGAAGCCGGCATGGGCGACTGCGTCGATTGCAGTCTCTGCGTGCAGGTCTGCCCGACCGGGATCGACATCCGCGACGGCCTGCAATACATGTGCATCGGCTGTGGTGCCTGTGTGGATGCCTGCGACACGGTAATGGACAAAATGGGCTACGAGCGTGGCCTGATCCGGTATACCTCGGGCAACGCCATCACCCAGGGGCTGACTCAAAGCCAGGTGCGCCGGCGTGTGTTGCGGCCACGGGTACTGGCCTATTCCGCCTTGTTGCTCCTGATCGCCATCGGCTTTGTCTTTTCGCTGGCCACGCGCACGACCTTGCGCGTCGACGTCATCCGTGACCGTGGCGCACTGGGCCGCGAGGTGGCGGGCGGGCTGATCGAAAATGTCTACCGCCTGCAGATCATCAATTCGGCCGAGACACCCGTCTCGGTTGAGCTTAAGGCCACCGGCCTGCCGGGGCTCACGCTGCAGACGGCGGATCATGGCCATACGCGCATCGCACTCGACGGTTCATCCAATCGGCTGGTGCCGGTTGTTCTGCGGGCACCGGCCGAAGGTCTCAAGCCCGGGCTGTACGACATCCAGTTCGAATCACAGGGCGCCCGCGAGGGGGCTGCGGTGGATACCATCATCGAGCAGTCCAGTTTTTACGTCCCCAACTGACAGAGGCTCTTATGTCCGAATCTTCGCGTGAACTCTCTGAAGGAAAGCCGTGGTATCGCCATCGCTGGCCCTGGCTGCTCATGCTGGGGCCGGCGCTCGCCGTGGTGGGCTGCGTCATCACCATCGTGCTGGCCTTTCAGGCCTTCGGGGATCAGGGCATTACCGACGGCGGTACGCGCCAGGGCCTGGTCGTGACGGCCCCGGCTGCCCGTCACTGAAGGAGGCACCATGAAGGCTCGCAAGCTGATGTGGATCCTGTGGCCTGCCTTCCTGATGGCTGCCATCTGCAGCACCTTGATCTTTGCCCTGATCGATCCGCATGATCTGGTGTTCCTGGGCCAGTGGCAGGCCAGCCGGCCCACGGTCTATACGCTGGGTTTTTTCATCTTCTGGCTGATGGCCGCCGGCTCGAGCGCCCTTACGCTGCGGATTGCACCGCGGGGGGTCGAGCTGGATGAATTCGGTGATCCGCTCGAATGAGCCGGATCAAAGGCCCCAGTGGCTTCTGTCTGTTGTTCATCCCTGCCTGACGGCCTGTCCGCTCTGGTTCAACAGCCCATCATTTCGTGAAAGGGGTTGCTGGCGCACAGGCCGGCCTCTGACGCGGACCGCTGGTCGCAGGAATCCACTGCGCCAGTCCCTGCTGTTCGGGTTCTTTCGAGCCCCTGAACCCATAAGATCAGAATTCTTCAAAGTACCCAAATTCTAGGGTAAACACTAGGATCTTCTGGCTGGTCAGGTTCCTATAATTCAATTGTATACCAAAGAATCCAATAGTTTGCCTTATGCATGGTTGGTATGAGATGGGCGAACCAGGAAAAGGGATAACACGTGAAATACAGTCTATTCATTGGTGGCGAATGGGTCACAGGGCCAGATCAGGAGTACTTTCCGGCGGTCAATCCATATAACCAGGAAATCTGGGCCGAGGTGCCTCAGGCGTCCGAAAATCAGGTCATCCAGGCCATTGATGCAGCGCGCGATGCCTTCGAGACGGCCTGGTCGAAAACATCCGGTCTCGAGCGTGGCCGATTGATGAACCGGATGGCCGATTTGCTTGAGGCCGATGCACAGCGTATGGCTGTACTCGAGACCACGGACAATGGCAAGGTCATTCGCGAAACCAAGACGCAAATGCACATGGCAGCTCGAGCCTACAGGTTCTATGCTGGTGCGGCCGACAAACTGTCTGGTGGTTTGTTCCCGCTCGACAAGCCGAATGTGCTTGATTACGCAAAGAAACTGCCTCTGGGGGTTGCGGTCCTGGTGACCGCCTGGAACTCGCCGATGGCATTGCTCAGCAACAAGCTGGCACCGGCATTGGCGGCAGGCTGTACGGTGGTCATCAAACCTTCAGAGCATGCATCGGTGACCACGCTCGAGTTTGCCAAATTTGTCGAGCAGGCAGGTTTTCCAAAAGGGGTCGTGAATGTCGTGACCGGTGATCACAGGGTAGGCCAATGGCTGGTCAATTCACGCCGTGTGGACAAGGTCAGCTTTACCGGCAGCCCGGGTGTGGGCCGGAAGATCGCGTCGGACGCCGGGCGTAATCTGACGCCGGTGACTCTCGAACTGGGTGGCAAGTCGCCCAATATCATCTTCGAATCGGCCGACATCGACAAGGCGGTGGTCGGGGCTCTTGCCGGGATCTTTGGCGCGACGGGCCAGACCTGCATCGCCGGATCCAGGCTGCTGGTGCAGGAGCCCGTGTACGACATCATCGTTGAAAGACTCGTGGCCCGCGCCAAAGGCATTGTGCTCGGCAATCCGCTGGATCCCGGTACGGAAATGGGCACATTGGCAAATCAGCCGCAGTTCGATCGGGTCATGGGCGTGATCAGGCAAGGAGCCGGCGATGGTGCAGTACTTGCTGCTGGCGGCAAGCGCGCCGGGGGTGTCGGGCTTGAAAAGGGTCTGTTTATCGAGCCCACGATTTTCAGGGATGTGGAAAATACCATGACATTGGCCCGCGAAGAGATTTTTGGTCCTGTGCTGTCCATCATCCCGTTCAAGGATGAGGCGAGCGCAATCCAGATGGCCAATGATACGGATTATGGCTTGGCGGCCGGGATCTGGACCACGGATTTGAATCAGGCCTTGCGAGTGTCCGATGCGGTGCATGCAGGTTGTGTCTGGGTCAATACGTACCGTGCGTCCGCAATGCAGGCGCCGTTTGGCGGCTTCAAGGATAGCGGGTTCGGCCGTGAGCGAAGTCTTTGGGCGCTGGATGAATACATGACCTACAAGAATGTGATGATCGATTTCTCTGGTGAAGAACGCGACCCATTTGCCATCAGGGGCTAGGCTGCCGAATCGGCCGGACGCTTTGTTTTTTTATTTTCGAAGAGAGAACACGAACATGATCAAACGGTATGGTGATTATTTTGATGACAAGGTGATCCTGATCACAGGCGCAGCCAGCGGCATGGGCCGTGAAGCAGCCTTGCTGTTCGGCGGGCAGGGTGCCTCTGTCGTATGCGCGGACATCGATGAGGGTCCAGGGGAAGACGTCGCAGGAACAATCCGCGCCGAGGGCGGGGAAAGCCAGTTCATACGAACCGACGTCACCCGGAGACCGGAGATCAACAGGCTTGTAGAGCAGGCCATGGCGAAATACGGAAAAATCGACTTCCTGTTCAATTCAGCCGGTTCGGCCCTCAAACGCTCGAAGTTTCTGGACATCGACGAAGATTTACTGAACCTGGCGATCGACCTGAATTTCAAGAGTGTTTTCAACATGACACAAGCGGTTCTGCCACACATGTTGCAGCACCAGTTTGGTGTCATCGTCAACGTATCCAGCATGTCGGTCAAGCGCGGTGGGCCAGGCGCTTCCATACACTATGCCGCGGCCAAGGGGGCTGTAACAACGCTCACACTGGGTGTGGCACGCGAGTTTGCGAAAGAAGGGATACGCTGCCTGTCGATCTCGCCGGGACCGTTCGATACCGCTTTTCAGAAGGCTTCGGGCACCACCGCCGAGCTTGCCCAGAAATTTCTGGCCGACGTGCCGATGAATCGACTGGGGCGACCTTCGGAAATTGCAGAATTGGTTCTTTTCATGTGCTCCAACGTGTGCGAGTTCATGACAGCCGATACCGTTTACGTCAATGGCGGTGGTGGCTACAGATAGTGTTGCCGGTAATTCAGGCAAATGAATTCAGATTCAGGAGAACAGCATGTCAGAAACGATTGAAGGGAAAAGCTATTTGATTACCGGGGGTGCGAGCCTCGTGGGCTCGCATATTTGTGATGTACTGCTGCAGGCCGGTGCCAGGGAAATCCGCCTGCTCGATAATTTCTCCCTTGGAACGCCCGCCACGATCGCCCATCTCGAAAACGAGCCCCGGGTCACGCGTATCCGGGGTGACGTGCTCAGGCTGGTCGATTTGCTGGAGGCCTCCGAGGGCGTAGATGGCGTTTTCGCACTGGCTGGATTTCTGACCTTGCCGATGTCCAAGGATCCCCTGACGGGCCTGTCGGTCAATGTCATCGGGATGTTGAATACGCTCGAGGCGTGTCGCTTCAATCAGGTCCGCCGGGTGATTTTTTCGTCTTCGATTGCAGTGTATGGCACGCCCGGTGGTGGCGTCCTCGATGAGGACAGGGGCTATGTGTCCTGCGATCTGCAGCCGGCTTCCAAGTTGTATGGCGCGAGCAAGCTCATTGGCGAGTCCCTGTGTGCGCAGTACGCCAAGCAGTACGGCGTGCAGTTCAATGCCCTGCGGTTTTCTTCGGTATACGGCGCACGCCAGCATGCGCGCGCCGTCAATGCGGTATTCGTTGCCAAGATCTGCGATCAGGTTGCTCGTGGTGAAGCGCCGGTCATCTTCGGTGATGGCGAGGAGGTTCACGATTACGTATACGTGTCCGATGTGGCACGTGCCTGCATGCTGGCCATGGTCAGTGATGCGCATGACCTGTCGATCAATATCGGCACAGGTGTGGATACGACTTCAACCGAAGTCGCCAGAATGGCCCTCAGGCTTTCAGGCAAGGCCGATGTCGAACCTGTGTACCAGGCCGATACCCGCGCGGTCAAATCGGCCGCGGCCACTGCCTTGCAAATTGATGTGAAGAGGGCCGAAAGCACGATCGGCTGGCGGGCCGACGTCCCTCTCGAGGAAGGCATGCGCCGTCTGATGGAATGGCAAAAGGCCAATATCGCGCCGGCTTCATGACACCATCGAGACAAGGCTTGATAGATGGAAACCCTATTGCAACCGGTGAAGGCTGTCTTCATGCGCGGCGGCACGAGCAAGGGGCTGGTCTTGCATGCACGGGACCTGCCCGATTGCCAGGCCCGACGGGATGCGCTGTTCCTGGCCTTGATGGGCAGCCCGGATCCGCACGGACGTCAGTTGAATGGCATGGGGGGCGGGATTTCATCCCTGTCCAAGATCTGCGTCGTAGGGCCGTCTTCGCGCCCCGATGCCGATGTCGACTACACATTTGCCCAGGTCATGATCAACGAGGCTCGTGTCGATTACAGCGGCAATTGCGGCAATATGTCGTCGGCGATTGGGCCATTTGCCGTCGATGAAGGTCTGGTGTCCGTGAGCAATGGGGACGCGCTGGTCAGGATACACAACGTCAATACCCGCAAGGTCATCCACGCTCGTTTTCCGGTGCTGGACGGGCGGGCCCAGGTGGCTGGAGATCTGGCCATTCCGGGGGTGGCGGGCCGGGGCGCCCCTGTGCAGTTGAATTTTCTGGATCCTGGGGGAGCGACGACAGGTGCCTTGCTGCCAGCTGGCAAGGCGGCCCGGTTTCTGGAGATTCCTGGTCTGGGGCGCCTCGAAGTGTCCATGGTCGATGCGGCGAATGCGTGCGTATTTGTCCGCGCATCTGATATCGGCCTGACGGGCGTAGAGTCCCCAGCCGTGCTGAACGGATGTCCCGAGATACTGACTTTGCTTGAAGAGATACGTATTCGAGCTTCGGTGGCCATGGGGATTGCCGCAGATTTTGAACAGGCTCGTGCAAAGCGTGTCGTGCCTTTTGTGGGGTTCGTGTCGCCGCCTCGAGCGTTCATGACCCTGGCGGGTGAAACCGTGCCTGCCGACGATGTCGATCTCACGGTACGGATGCTGTCCAGCGGTCAGCCCCATATGGCGGTGCAGTTGACCGTTTCGCTTTGCCTGGCCGCCGCCGCAGCCATCGAAGGATCAGTCGTGCATGCTGTCACGCGTTCCCCGGAGCGGCGTCCGGTGCACAGCGGGGCCGTGCGTATCGGCATGCCTTCAGGGGTTTTGTCTGCTGGCGCGGATGTCGTCAGACACAAGCCGGCGGGCTGGCATGTCGAACGTGGCTATTTCTACCGGACCGCCCGTCGCCTGTTTGCCGGGCAAGCCTACCCTCAACCAATGATGGATCAGTCCTGACACTGCCTGCCGCACCCTGCGCCTGCTGCAGTGGCTGACTGACATGGAGTGAAATTTGAAAGCCATTCGTATCGAGCGCTACGGCGGCCCTGAGGTTCTGCTGTTTCAGGACGTGCCGATTCCGGATCCAGGGCCGGGCGAAGTTCTGGTGCGTGTTGCCTTTGCTGGCATCAATTTCATGGATGTCCATACCCGTCAGGGAAAGTACGCAAATTCAAGGACATATCCTGTTCGTATCCCCGTGACGCTGGGTATGGAAGGGGCCGGCAATATCGTCAGGGTCGGTCCGGGTGTTGACGCATGGCACGCGGGAGAGCGTGTGGCCTGGTGTCTCGCATGGGGCAGCTATGCGGAGTTTGCTCTTGTGCCTGTGACGCGACTGGCGCGCATTCCAGAGGCCGTGGGCTTCGATTCGGCAGCGGCCCTGCTCTTTCAGGGTAGTACGGCGCATTACCTGTGCAACGATCTGGGGCGCCTGCGTCCAGGCCGGAGCTGTCTGGTGCATGCTGCATCCGGGGGTATCGGTCAGTTGCTGGTGCAACTCGCCAAGCGCGCTGGTGCCACGGTGTTTGCCACTGCCAGTACGGCCGCCAAGGCGGACATTGCAAAGGCCTGCGGTGCAGACCATGTGTTGGTATACGGTGGCGGGCAGTTTGCGGATGCTGTCAGGGAACTGACGGCTGGCGCTGGCGTGGATGTGGTTTTCGATGCTGTAGGTCGCTCGACACTGCGCGACAGCTTCCGGGCCACGCGGAAACGTGGGCTTGTGGTCAATTTCGGCTCCGTATCAGGCTCGGTGCAGGATCTGGATCCGATCGAACTGGGTGAGGCGGGATCATTGTTCCTGACGCGTCCCCGGCTGGCCGACTATCTCGCGGATGGTGCCATGGTGCAGTCCCGAGCGGATGATCTGTTTCATGCGCTGCAAGACGGCACCTTGCGCCTGACCATCGGTTCACGCCATACGTTCGATGATCTCCCCCAGGCCCATGCCGCTCTCGAAGAGCGGCGTCAGATCGGCAAGTCCGTGCTGGCTGCAGGCTGATCGACAGGCCTTGATTGATATCCCGATTTCACATACCATACGAAATATACCTAGATATACTTTTGTGTACATTAGCGTTCTAGGGTGTCATGATGGTTTATCGATCGAAAGCTGGTTGGCACTTGGAGGGCCAAACAATGTCAGAGACTCATTACGATGTAATTGTTGTAGGCGCTGGGAACGCAGCCCTCTGTGCCGCACTTTCCGCGCATGAAAATGGCGCAAAGGTTCTTGTGCTCGAAAGTGCACCGGAAGGGGAAATGGGTGGCAATTCATTTTTTACCGCGGGAGGATTCCGCTTTGCCCATGACGGGCTGGATGACGTGTGCAAGGACATCCTGATCGACCTGACAGAAGAGGAAAAGGAAAAGATCGTCTTGCCTCCACACGATCGCCAATTCTTTTTCGATCAACTCATGGACGTCACGAAGGGGCAATCGCAAGAGGATCTGGCCTGGCTCCTGATCGACAAGTCCCGGGCCACCATGGGTTGGCTCAGGAGCCATGGCGTGCGTTTTCTGCCGATGTATGGGCGCCAATCATTCATGGTCGATGGCAAACACCACTTTTATGGCGGCGTCAACATCGAGGCGGTTGGCGGCGGCGCCGGATTGGTGACGTCCGAGATCGAGCGTCTGAACAAGCTCGGTGTCGAAGTCCGCTACAGCACGGCTGCCGTCGGGCTGGTGCAACAGGAGGACCGTTCGATCACCGGGGTGCGTGTGCTGACCCCTGAAGGGTACAGTGAAATTGGCGCCAAGGCGGTCATCCTTGCGTGTGGTGGCTTTGAATCCAATCCGGAGATGCGCGTTCGCTATCTAGGGCCCGGATGGGATCTCTGTCGGGTGCGTGGCACGCGACACAATATGGGTGCGGGCATCTTCATGGCCATCGAAGCGGGTGCGCGTCCTTATGGAAACTGGTCCGGCTGTCATTCCTGCGAGTGGGACATTTCGGCACCGCCCTATGGCGATCGCTGGGTGCTCGATAATTTCCAGAAGCATTCCTACCCCCTGGGGATCATGGTGAATCTGGACTCCAGGCGTTTTGTCGATGAAGGGGAAGACTACCGCAACCTGACCTATGCGAAGTTCGGTGCTGAAATCATGAAACAGCGCGAACGCACCGCCATCCAGATTTTCGATCAGCAAACGGTCGACATGCTGCGCGATGAATATCGCATCAAGCAGGTCACCAAGGCCGAGTCCGACACCATCGAAGGTCTGGCAGAGCAACTTGGGCTGGATCCTTCTGCACTGGCAGCCACCGTGGCAGAATACAACGCCGCCTGCGGCGATCAGCCCTACAACCCGGCAATTCTGGACGGAAAGAAAACAACGGGCATCACGCCGCCCAAATCGAATTGGGCGTTGCCGCTGGTCAAGCCGCCTTACGTCGCCTTTGTCACAACGACAGGCATCACGTTCACCTTTGGCGGTCTGCAGATCAATCTGAAGGGTGAAGTGCAGGACCTTACAGATCAATCGATTCCTGGCCTCTACGCTGCTGGAGAGTTGGTGGGGGGGCTTTTCTATGAGAACTATCCAGGTGGGACTGGCTTGATGTCGGGCTCGGTCTTTGGCAAATTGGCTGGCGAAAGTGCCGCCGCTTATGCAGCCTGAGTAATTATCGTCCACATGAAGAACATGCCAGGGGCCCGTTGGGGCCGCTGGCCACGCGGGAGCAATATGGTGGCTATTGAATCAGATTCGCCCCTGGCCGAGCAGCTTGCAGAACGAATTTGCAGGTTTCCGCTGGCGTCCATTACGGACGAGGCCGTGCGGCTGTCCAAGCTGGCGATTATCGACACGATCGGGGTCACCCTGGCTGGCATGACCGAGCCAGCGGTCAAACTGCTGTATGGGCTGTCGGGGCTTGCGCAGGCCCCCGGACAGTCCACCGTGTTCGGTTGTGCCCGGAAAACCTCGGCGCTGGATGCTGCGCTCATCAATGGCACCAGTTCGCATGCATTGGATTTTGACGACTTCAGCCAGCCATTTGGAGGGCACCAGTCGGCGCCTCTGGTTGCTCCACTGTTTGCGCTTGCAGAAGAGCGGGGAGCATCGGGTCGGCAAGTGATTGATGCCTATGTCGTGGGTGTCGAAACCGAGATCAAAATCGCACGCGCAGTCAATTTCGTACATTATGAGAAGGGTTGGCATCCTACATCGACGCTGGGGGTTTTTGGTGCCAGTGCTGCCTGCGGGTATCTCATCGGCCTTGATCAATCAAGGATGGCTGTGGCTTTGGCTCTGGCTGCTTCGATGGCGGCGGGCATCAAGGCCAACTTCGGCACCATGACCAAACCATTGCATATCGGCCAGTGTGCCCGTCAGGGCCTGTTCAGTGCCTTGCTGGCCGAGCGTGGGTACAGTGCAAACATCGGGGCACTGGAGCACAGGCAGGGTTTTCTGGATGTCTACAACGGGCCCGGCATGCATGATCCGTCAGCGATGCTGGCTGGATGGGCGGAGCCGCTGGAAGTGCTTGGGATGGACATGGGCCTGAAGCAGTTCCCCTGCTGTGGCAGCACACACCCTGCCGTCATGGTGGCACTGAAGATCCAGCAGGCATACGACCTGCCCGTTGACAGCATCCGCGACATCGTGGTGAAAACGCATCGACGCCGATTGCCACACACGAATAACCCGAACCCGACATCGTCTCTTGAAGCGAAGTTTTCAATTCAGTACGCTGTTGCCCGTGCGCTTGTCAGCCGGCACGTCAGCTTGGCGCATTTTCTGGATGATGCCATTTTCGAAGCATCTGTAAGGCAGCTCATGGCCAATATGCAGGTCATGCCTCTGGATCAGGATGCCGATGCACAGGGCGGGCAGTTCGGGGCTGAGATACAACTCAATCTGAAGAACGGCCGCCGCATTGTGGATTCTCTCGATAGTACCGTGGGTCGGGGGCGTTCAAATCCGATGTCGGACGCCGAAATGTGGGAAAAATTCGGACACTGCGCGCAGATCCTGATTCCAGAAGACAATGCCAGAGCTGCTTTCCGGCTCATGGGTTCACTGGAAACCATTGATGACATCACGCGCATCACCGCATTATTCACATCAGGTACAGACACTGACCAACTGCGGGAAATATCTGCATTCTAGGGTGGCTGGGCGACTTTTCATCGACAGCACCGTTCGGTTCGGATTGTTTATCACCACCGGCCTGTTATTTAAGGGTAGACCCTAGATTCTATCCATGACCAGATCATTTAACATGCAGTTGTATACAAAGAAATTCATCAAGATGTTCCAGGGTTTTTCTAGTCGGAGGGTTGGGGAAAATATGTCCATTCACAGGCTTTCCACGGGTTTTCATGCCGTGTGTATAACTGCGTTGCTGCTGTCGATCTCCGGCCTCGCCGTGGCGCAGGATACGCTGAAGCTGGGTACTCTCGTCACCTTGTCGGGGCCTGGTGCTGCATGGGGCGCTGCAATGAAGAACGGCGCCGAACTGGCGATAGACGAGGTCAATGCGCTGGGCGGGCTCGACGTTGCAGGAAAGAAATACAAGGTCGAACTGGTTGCATATGACGATAAATACCAGGCCAATGAGGCCGTCACTGCAGCCAATCGTCTGATTTTCGAGGATGGGGTCAAATTCATGATTGGCCCGATGGGGTCGGCCCCGGCCGCAGCAGTTCAGCCGATCACAGAAAAAAATGGCGTGATCACGATCATGATGGCTTTCACGCCCAAGGCCCTGGGGGCCGACAAGCCCTATAGTTATCGCGTTGTGGCCACGACGCTTGAGATGTCGCAACCGCAGATCGACTGGCTGGTCAGGACACAAGGCATCAAGACAGTGGGCGGCCTGTTTCCGAATGATGAAACGGGCCAGTCCATCGTGGTCGATTTGAAGAAATCGTACAGTCAGGCAGGTGCAGATCTGGCGGCTGTTGAGCTTTTCGAGCGTGATCGCGTCGATTTCGTGCCTTTGTTGACACGCATGTTGGCAAAGAATATCGATGCCATCGAACTGGATGGCAATTCTCCCGTGACCGCTGGCCTGATCGTCAAACAGGCTCGTGAATTGGGCTTCACGGGCAAAATCGTGCGCACTGCCGGGCCAGCGACGGTCGATATCGTCAACGTAGCGGGCAAGGATGCCGCGGAGGGTATGCTGGTGCACACACCGTTGAGCCTGGAGCGTCCCTCGACCAAGGCGTATATCGATGCATATGCTGCGAAGTACAACTCGGCGATGAATGGTTTCAGCCCGTCATTCTATGACGGCACCAAGATGCTGTTCGAGGCCATGCGTCGTGCTGGGACAGTGACTGATTCTGCCAGGGTCAGCCAGGAAATGGAGAACCTTTCCAATTTCGAAGGTGCCCTCGGTACGCTGAACTGGACCGGCAAGGAACTCTACGGTATCGACCACCAGCTGGATTTTCCATTCTACGTCGCCAAGGTGGTCGATGGCGAAGAAGTGATCCTGGCGACGTGTTCGGTGGAAGCGTGTGAATGATGCCCAGTTACCGCGGCATGAATATCCAGATGTAACTTCAAGTATTTTTCCATATCAGATTGGAGGCAGATCATGAAAATCCGCAGAATTCCCGCTGCCATCGGCGTCAGCCTGGCCTTGATGGCTTTTGGGTCAGCGCCGACGCTGGCCGCTGACCAGGAGACGCTCAAACTGGGCGTCATGGTGACTCTTTCAGGGCCTGGTGCAGCCTGGGGCCTGGCCATGAAAAATGGTGCAGAACTGGCGGCGGATGCGGTCAATGCAGACGGTGGCCTTGAAGTCGACGGCAAGAAATACAAGGTCGAACTCGTCGCTTATGACGACAAGTATCAGGCCAACGAGGCTGTCACTGTCACCAACAGACTGGTGCATGAAGACAAGGTGAACTTCATCATTGGCCCGCTGGGTTCGGCGCCTGCCGTAGCTGTATTGCCGATCACGGAAAAGAACAACGTCATGACGGTCATGATGGCGTTCACACCCAAGGCATTGGGGCCGGACAAGCCGCACGCATTCCGGGTCTGCATCACGACCACGGAAATCTCACAACCCCAGATCGACTGGGTGGTACAGACCAAGGGCCTGAAGAAGGTGGGCGGCCTGTTCCCGAATGACGAGTCCGGGCAGATCATTGCTGAAGACCTCAAGGCCGCCTATGGCCAGGCGGGTGCGGATCTCGTGGCGGTCGAACTGTTCGAGCGTGACCGGGTCGATTTCGTGCCGCTGCTGACACGCATGTTTGCCAAAGGCATCGATGGCATCGAACTCGATGGCAACTCGCCCTCTACGGCTGGCCTGATCGTCAAGCAGGCACGCGAGCTTGGCTTCACGGGTACGATCGTCCGCACGGGCGGTCCAGCCACTGCGGATATCGTCAACGTTGCGGGCAAGGACGCCACCGAAGGGATGCTGGTACATACGCCCCTGAATCCCGGGCTGGAATCGACCAAGGCCTACATGGACAAATATCAGGCCAAATACCAATCTGCCATGAACGGTTTCAGCCCGTCGTTCTATGACGGTACCAATATGCTGTTCGAGGCCATGAAGCGTGCCGGTACCGTGACAGACACCGACAAGATCAGCCGCGAGATGGAAAATCTCACGAATTTCGAAGGGGCATTGGGCACGTTGAACTGGACAGGCCAGGAAGACTACGGTATCAACCGTCAGTTGGCCGTACCGTTCTATGTGGCCGAAGTGGTGGATGGTACCGAGGTCATTCGCGCAACATGTTCGACCGAGAAATGCGAGTGAGCTGGATTTTTGAATGACTCAGTAAGGATGCACCTTGGATTTCACTATGTTGCTTGCGCAGGCCACCGTCAACGGGCTGGTGGTCGGCCTGCTTTACCTTTTCATGGCAGTCGGCTTCACGCTGGTGTTCGGCGTGATGCGCATGGTGAACTTTGCGCATGGCGAATTCTACATGCTCGGGGCCTTTGGGGCGTATGTTCTGACCACGGGGTTTCATCTGCCGTTTCTGGCGTCGGTGGTGCTGACGCTGGTTGCTGCCATTGTGGTTGGGGGCCTGCTTGAATACGTCATCCTCAAACCGCTGCGCAGGGATGAACTCAACGGGATGATCGTTACCATCGGGTTGGCCATGGTGTTGCAAAATGGCGCCTTGCTGATCTTCGGTCCCGATCCGCTGTCGATGCCGGCGGTCATTACCGGTACGACGCGCATCGGCACCATCGTGATACCGAATTCACGCATTTATGTCGTTGTCTTCGCCATTCTGGTGCTGGCGCTGCTGTATGTATTCCTGCGCTATTCCAGGCTGGGGCGTGCTTTGCGTGCCGTAGTCGAGGATTTTCAGATCGCGTCCATTCAGGGGATTCCAGCGCGCGTGTTCTACCCCTTGGGGTTTGGTCTGGGGGTCGGGCTCGCAGCAGTGGCTGGGGCCCTGATGGCGCCGTTGTTCGTCGTCTCGGCATTCAGCGGTACGACGCCGTTGCTCAAAGCCTTCATCGTCGTCATTCTGGGCGGATTGGGCAGCATTCCGGGTGCGGTGGTGGCTGGTCTGGCACTTGGCCTCACGGAAAGCTACGCCGGCCTGTTCTTTGAAAGCAGCACGGCTGATATGGTCATCTTCCTGGTGGTCATCATCATGCTGGTATTGATGCCCAAGGGCATACTCGGAAAGGGCGATGTGTGATATGCAGAACCAATCCACTTCGGTAGTATCGGGTAGCAGATTCAAGGCAGTCCATATTGGAATCATCATACTTCTCTGTCTGGCAATATGGCCCACCTTCATGGGTCCATACATTCTGCACGTTGCCATATTGATTGCGCTCAATATATTGATTGTCAACGGGTTGTCCATCATCGAGCGCTCGGGGCAGCTTTCATTTGGTCATTCTGCCTTTGTGGCGTTTGGCGCATATGGATCGGTTCTGCTGTCCATTCATTTCGGTTTGAGTCCACTCGTCGCGGGCGTGTTTGCAATCATCTTTGCCGCCCTCATTGCCCTTGTCCTGGGGGGCGTGATACTGCGCCTGAAAGGTGTTTACTTCGTTCTCGTCACGTTTGCATTCGCCGAACTGACCAGGCTGGCACTGATGGACTGGTCCGCAGTCACGGGCGGTGCCAATGGGCTTTCGGCCATTCCGTCCTTTGAATTGCTGGGTTTCGTATTCGACACACGTCCCAGTTTCTATGGGCTCATGATCGTTGTCGTGGTCCTGTCATTGATCCTGACTCACCAGATATTCAAGCACCCGCTTGGCGAGGCGTTCATGGCGGTTGCCCAGAACGGGCCATTGTCGGAGTCGACCGGATTGAGTGTCTATCGGCTGCAGTTGGTTGCGTTCATGATTGGCTGTGCATTGGCCGCATTGGGCGGGGTACTGATGGCACGCTATATCGGCTTCGTGTCTCCCGAATCCTTCAATCTGAACATTTCGGTGGCATTGGTCACAATGCTCGTGATCGGTGGGCGTGGTTCATTGTGGGGGCCCGTGGTGGGCGCGATCGTGCTGACCTCACTGCCCGAGATTTTCCGTGGTGCGCTGCAGACCCAGCACATTTTCTACGGTATCTCACTCATATTGATTCTGAGGTTTCTTCCGGGCGGGCTGGTCAGCTTGCCTGGGCGTATCTGGAAGCGCACACGGGTGCCACAATGACTGTCGAATATCTGAAGGTCAACAACCTCTCCAAGCAGTATGGTGGCCTGACGGCCGTGAAGAAGCTGACGTTTTCTGTCGGCAAGGGAGAAATCGTCGGTCTGATCGGGCCCAACGGAGCGGGCAAGACGACGGCTTTCAATCTGATCAACGGTACTGTGCGTTGTACGGCCGGTCAGGTGCTCTTTGATCAGGTGGATATCACCAACCGTTCGACCAGCCGCATTGTAGTGGCCGGATTGGCGCGTACCTTTCAATCCACCTCGACCTATGCTGATATTTCTGTCAGACAGAACCTTTACCGTGGACTTTTGTCGCGCATCCACAATTCATCCGTACGCCGGCTGGTCGGGCGCACGAACGGGTTGGTGGCTCACCATGAGGTCGATGCAGAGATCGATCGCCTGCTGGCTCTGGTCGATATGCAGCGCTGGGGCGATGTCGAGGCCGGGGCGCTGGCCTATGGTTTGCAGAAGCGCCTCGGGATTGCAATCGCGCTTGCATCGAAGCCTTCGATGCTGCTGCTCGATGAGCCTGCAGCAGGCCTGAATCATGAAGAATGCCGCGAACTGACGGTGCTCCTGCGCAGTCTGCAGCAGGATCATGGGCTTACCCTGCTGCTTGTCGAGCATCACATGGCGATCGTCATGGAATTATGTCACCGGATCATCGTCCTCGTGCAGGGTGAGAAGATAGCAGAGGGCTCGCCCGAGGAAATTCGGAACAACCCTGCGGTTGTTGAAGCTTATCTGGGGGCGCCCGAATATGCGCATGCTTGAGGTCGAATCACTGACTGTGAAATATGGTGCGCTGGTCGCTGTGCGCAATGTGACGTTCAGCATGGAGGAGGGCGAGATCATTGCGTTGATTGGCTCGAATGGGGCTGGCAAGAGTACAACGTTGAAGGCGTTGATGGGCCTGGTGCCGACTCATTCCGGGACGATCCGGATCCGGGGCGCCGAGGTGCATGATGAACTTCCGGAAAATCGTGTGCTGCGCGGGGTTGCCCTGTCGCCTGAAGGCCGGTATCTGTTCGGGCGCATGACGGTTCTGGACAACTTGCTGGTCGGAGCCTATGCAGTGAAATCCCGCAGTGACATCAAGGCGTCGCTGGATGAAGTCTACGAACTGTTTCCACGTGTTCACGAACGGCGCAGCCAATTGGCAGGCTCCCTGTCAGGCGGTGAACAGCAGATGGTCGCGATCGGGCGGGCCCTCATGGCCCGGCCCTGGCTGCTGATGCTGGACGAGCCATCGTTGGGCATTGCGCCGAAGGTCGTTGCCGAAATCGCCCTGGCGATCGAGCGTCTCAATACCGAGCGTGGCATGTCGATCATTCTGGTGGAACAGAATGCGCGGCTGGCCCTTCGACTGGCCCATCATGCCTATGCGCTCGAACATGGTGAGATTGTCGTGTCCGGCAAGGGTAACGAGTTGCTGGATGATCCTTTCGTGCGCAAGGCGTATCTCGGGATCTGATGCCGCGTGATGATTCGGCAGACCACCAGAGCGGGCGGGGTTTTTCAACAGGAGGATTACAAGATGCCTGACAATCAGTTGCAACAGATCACTCACTGCAGTCCGGACAAGGTCTGGCTTGCGAGTCGCATTGAACCCATTGTCGATCCTGAACAGCCGATCATCGATCCTCATCATCATTTTTCCGATCACTGGGGTGGCTATTTCGCCAAAGACCTGCTGGAAGATCTGGATTCCGGGCATGATGTCCGTGCAACCGTCTATGTGCAGTGTGGCCTGAATTACCGTACGACAGGCCCAGAGCATTTGCGTCCGGTTGGCGAGACCGAATCGGTGCTGTCGATCATTGGAGATATTTCACCGTCCGACCAGGCGCGCCGACAAGTGGCATCCGGTATCGTGGGGTATGCTGACCTGATGCTCGGCGAGTCCGTCGACGAAGTACTCGAGGCCCATCTGCAGGTTGCTGGCAGCCGGTTCCGCGGCATTCGCAACTCGGGCGCATACAACGAATACTTCAAGCATGGTGTATTGCCGCGCCCCCCCAAGGGTCTGTATTTGAACAAGGATTTTCAACGTGGATTTGCGCGCCTGAAGAAATTTGATCTCTCATTTGAATCCTGGCTGTACCACGATCAGCTCGACGACCTGTTTCAGCTTGCGCGCGCGTTTCCCGATACTCCGATCATGATCAATCATATCGGCTGCCCTCTTGGTGTAGGCCCCTGCGAGGGCAAGGGTTCCGAGGTCATTCAGCAGTGGCAGCCTCTCATGAAGAAGCTTTCTTCCTGCGACAACCTGCATGTGAAACTTGGTGGCCTGGGTACGGCTGTGTTTGGTTATCGCTACTTTGATCTGCCCAACCCGCCATCGTCCAGAACCCTCGCTGACGATTGGCGGCCTTATTTTGAAACCTGTATTGATTTTTTCGGCCCGGAGCGCTGTCTGTTCGAAAGCAATTTCCCGGTGGATCGAAGTGCCAGCAACTACCACGTGTTATGGAATGCCTTCAAGCGCATCGCCTCCGGTGCGACCCCATCGGAGAAAAACGCACTTTTTCATGACAACGCGGTGCGATTCTATCGCTTGCCCATTCCCCCTGTCGGTGCACATGGGTCCGCGTCGTGAACTGAAGTCATCCTGATCTATTTTGTTGGAGTGTACATGGACGCTGTATCTGTGCCGGATGCGAGGATATCCGAGGAAGGAAACCCGAGCCTGGCGATGGATATCGCCCGCGTGGCTAGTGCCGT
Organism: Castellaniella sp.; assembly: GCF_041677825.1. Lineage (GTDB taxonomy): Bacteria > Pseudomonadota > Gammaproteobacteria > Burkholderiales > Burkholderiaceae_B > Castellaniella. Next base: position 2,454 of record NZ_JBAYPG010000023.1, on the reverse strand, counting down.
GCGTTACGACGATCTGCCGGATGCCGTGCAGGAGAAGGCCCGTGTTCATCTGCTGGACACCTTTGGGCTGGCGCTTGCTTCGCTGACACAGCCATTTGCAGCACCTTCCATTCAGGGCATCATCGCAGCGGGGGCGCCGGGCCGGTGTGTGGTGCTCGGCACTGGGCATCGGCTCAGTGCCCGTGACGCAGCCATGGCCAATGGCCTGTTGATGCATGGGCTGGATTTTGACGATACGCACATGGCCAGCATCATTCATGCGTCCGTGGCCAGCCTGCCGGCCGCCTTGTCCCTCGGCGAGCATCTCGACGTTTCCTGGAAAGAGATGCTGGTTGCCTATGTGGTGGGGATGGAGGTCGCCATTCGCATTGGTGCTGCAGTCAAGGGGGGGTTTCACGAGGTCGGTTTCCACGCCACCGGGGTTGTGTCGCATTTCAGTTCGGCAACAGTCGCCGGGCGATTGCTTGGATTGACTGCCAGCCAAATCTGCGCGGCGCAGGGCATCGCCGCCAGCACGGCAGCTGGGGTGCAGGTGTTCCTGGAAGAAGGGGCCTGGACCAAGAGGCTGCATCCTGGCTGGGGGGCACTTTCGGGCATTACTGCAGCATACATGGCGCAAGCGGGCTTTCTGGGGCCGTCCAGACCCTATGAGGGCAAATTCGGCCTGTTCGAAACGCATCTCCACGGAGCGCGGGCCAGTATGGATGCGATTTCCGTCGGTCTCGGAAGCGAGTGGCGCATGCTGGAAACCGCGATCAAGCCGTATCCGATCTGCCACTTCAATCACGCCTGTGTAGAGGCGTCGATACGATTGTCTGCGCAGGTGCGCGAGCGCCTGGGCGAGGTGGAAGAGATCATTGCCATCCTGCCTGAACCCACTTTGCACATTGTCGCTGAACCCGCCTTCAAGAAGCAGAGGGTCACGACAGATTATGAAGCGAAATTCAGTGTCCAGTACGGTATCGCTGCGTCGCTTGTGCGCGGCAAATTCGGCATGCAGGAACTGTCGCCTGAATCAATCCTGAATCCACAGTTTGCCGCACTTGCAGCGCGGGTTCGATGCCAGCCGGAAGAGCACACTGAGTTCCCGAAATATTTCTCTGGCAAGGTGACCGTTCGCTTCAGCAATGGCGACACGCTTTCCGAGCATATTCCCGTCAATCTGGGGGCTGGCTCCCGTCCTCTGAGCTGGGATCAGGTTTCAAGCAAATTCCTGGGTACCGCCGGGTTGTTGCTGGGAGCGGAACGGTCGCGTGCCGCTCTGGATATCATCGGGCAGGCTGGTGATTCAAGTGTCCGAGAGGTACTGGCAGACCTTGCCGCTCTCTGACGGCACATATGCCGCCATTGGCTGCCTGTCTGCTGCAATCTCGTTGGCGGGCAAGCTGGCTGTCAGTGGGATTGTCAGTCGGCGACGGATTTGGCCTGTGGCGCGAATAGCTGCTTGAGGCGCAATTTTTGTGCGTTGTGGATGTGTGCGCGCAATTCGGCCTCGGCGGTTTCCGGATCCCGTTCCTTGATGGCCTGAACGACGGCACGGTGTTCGGCCAAGGTCTGCTTTGCGCGCGTGAGGTCTCTCAGGGTCGATGGCCCAAGAAGCATCAGGGTGTCGTGCAGTATGGTCAGGATATTGATCAGGTAACGGTTATGGCTGCAACGATACAGGGTATCGTGAAACTGCCGATTGCGCAGGGACAGGACTGAATCGTTGCCGATGGCGGCTTCGTATTCATGACACAGGTCTTCGAGGATCGAGATCTCGACATTGGAGGCGTGCTGCGCAGCGAGGCGCGCCGCCGTGCCTTCCAGCACTTCACGCATGTAGTAGAGCTCGGTGATCATGCTGTAGTCGAGTTCGGCTACCATGATGCCGCGGATGGGATCATGCGTCACCAGACCTTCCGATTCGAGCCGGGCCAGCGCTTCTCGAATGGGTGTGCGACTCAGCCCGATCAACTTCGCCAGATCCACCTCGCGCAAGCGGTCGCCCGGTGAAAGATCGCCTGACTGGATGGCGTTACGGATGTGCCGATAGGCACGCTCGCCCAGCGGTATGGCCTCGTTGTTTGTGGGGCGGGAAGTTTTTTTGGCGGGCATTTCAAGTTTTCGGCTGTGCTGGTGCAGACCAGACCCTGTGGATGTCAGGCCGGCACGAGCCAGCATTTGATTGTCGTTATGGCGATGCTATCCGGATATGCTGCCCACTTAAATAGTCCAGCAAACCTCTCATTTTACTGTAATGCAGGCGATTTTGTCGAGGCTCAGTCTTTTCCAATATGACATGAGTCTGAGCGGGGTCTTGTGTTTCCAACATGAGATGAGTCTGAAGCTGGGAAGGTAGAAGTCGTCGATCATGAGGCATGGTGATCGATATGCAGGAAGAACGGCTCGACAGCATCGAGCGTTTGGAACAGTTTTTAGAAGGCACGGCGGGTGTTTCTCCGCGCGTGACGG
>NZ_JBAYPG010000022.1:0-59767 GCF_041677825.1 Castellaniella sp. | reverse complement strand
GAAGTTGCGTCTGCAGCCTCGAAAAACCGTTCAAAACAACACGACAAATGCTTCACAAGCATCAACGAGCTGATGGTCACTGAAAAACAGCGATCTCAGCCTGCTGACGAAATATGCGGGCTATCCTTCCATATCCCGAAGGGCGTGGTTATTGGGGGTACATTTAAAAATGCGTACCGTCGTTGAAACGCCCACCTTCCGAAAGCAGGCTGATAATATGTGGAGCGAAGACGAACGCTACGCCAAAAACGAACGCGCCAATGTGAAACCTGGGGACATCAAACAGAGCTGATCATGAAGACCCTCAAGAAACTGGATGTGGACAAGGTAACGGCCGCCATTGAGACTGATGCAGGCCAGACGCTGCCCGGGCTGCGTGAGGCGCTGGCAGAGGCCTCGACGGGCCAGTTCGACCAGACGCATACGCCCGAGCAAATCATCAGGAGTCGCGGGCGTCCTGTGGGCAGTACTCAGGCTGTAAGGAAAGAGGCAGTGAAGCTGCGTCTGGACGCTGATGTACTGGCTGCATTGCGTGCCAGTGGCGATGGCTGGCAGACCCGGATCAACGATACATTACGAGCGTCTTTGGCGTTGGGTGGCAACTTGACGTCCTCGTCCGCCTGAACACAGAAGATTCCTGCTGCACTCAAGCGGGTACGGGCCCGCCTGAGTTGCACGTGATCCTGGGCGACCGCATGGTCGATTACGACGCGTATTTCGGGCGTGCAGCCGCTGGCGGCGCGCCCTCGGACAGCGCCATGAAATAGGCCACGCACAGGGTGTAGAAGGACACGGTGCGCATGCTGCGAAACAGGGTCTCGGTCAGGCCGAAAATCAGAAAGCCCAGGCACACTGCCAGGCCCATGGCCGCCGCGGCCCGGTGGGCCGGGGGCTGGTCGGCACCGAGCAGGCGGCGTCCGAAGACCCAGGCCGGGCCCAGGTAGACCAGCAGCAGCGCCAGCCCGCCGGGCCAGCCAAAGCTGGTCAGGTACAGCAGCAGGTCATTGTGCGGCTCGCCCCAGTTCTCGGCCACGTGTGCCGACACCAGGCCCTGTGGCAGGGATTCGGCGACCAGATAGTCATTGAAGTGGCGCTTCGAGCCGGTGCCGGCCCAGGGGCGCTTGGCCAGCATGTCCAGCGAGGCGCGCCAGAGCTGAAAGCGGATGCAGATGGAGGTGTTGGCCGTGTTCTGCTCGCCGGTGCAGGTGGTGGCCTCGTGGTAGGCTTCTGCGGCGCGCTCTTGCACGGTGCTGTTCGACGCCAGCAGCGCGCCCAGCACGACAATGCCCAGCAGCGCCACGGCCAGCAGGCGCACGGGCTTCTGCGGCGGGATGAACAGCGCGCCGGCAATCAGCACGAAAACCGGGATGGCCATCCAGGCGGTGCGGGTCTGCGTGGCCACTACGGCCACCAGCGCGGCCAGGGCCAGCAGGCCGAGCAGCAGGCGGATCCCCCAGGGGTTGGCCGGCCCCGACCGGGGTGCCAGGGGCATGCGCAGGGCCAGTACGCACAGGGTCATCAGCAATGCCGTGAGGCTGCCGTAGCCCACGGCATTGTAGATGGCGCTGGTTTGCGGCCGGCCGGTCTCTTCGACGGGGGCGAAGACCAGAATGTAGGCCACCGCCAGGCCGGTGGCTGCCACAAAGCCCCAGAACCCCAGGCGCAGCCACTGCGCCGCCACGGCCCGATAGGCCAGCCAGAGTACCCAGAAGCCCAGGAAAAAGCGCAGGGCGACTTCCAGATCCAGCCCGACCAGGTGCCGGTGCACGGCTGCCGACCAGAGCACCGCGATGAGGGGGGCCGCCATGCAGGCCAGCAGGCCGGCGTGCGAGCGGCTGGCGGCTCCGGCTCCAGCCCCGGCGCCGGCCCCCACCCGGATCCCGGCCTCGATCCCGGCTCCAGTCCCAGCGCCAGCTCCGGCCCCAGCCCCGGCAAGGCGCTGGCTGGCGAGCACGATCAAGCTGGCGAGCACGGCGGCATAGAACAGGGCGCTGGGCAGGCCCTGGCTGCTCATGATGGTGATGGGCATCAGCGCGGTGAGCGCGATGAGCAGGCTATGCGGGATCTGGGCTGAGGGGATTTTCATGGATGGGCGGTGTCGAAAGGCAGCGTGCGCGCCAATTGGCTCAGGGTGGGATGCCGCTGGTCTCTGGGCGAGAGCAGCGGCTGGGCGATGGGCCAGTCTATGGCGACTTCGGGGCAGTTCCAGGCGAGGCCGGCTTCGTCGTCCGGGTCGTAATACTGCGTGCACTTGTAGCTCTGGTCGGCCCAGTCGGACAGCACGCAGAAGCCATGCGCAAAGCCCGGTGGCACCCAGAGCTGGCGGCGGTTGCGGTCGCTCAGTTCGAGCCCCAGGTGGCGCCCGAAGCTGGGCGAGCCGGGGGTGATGTCGACGACCACGTCGTACACCCGGCCGTGCACCACGCTGACCAGCTTGCCCTGCGGGTGGCGCTGTTGGAAATGCAGGCCGCGCAGCACGCCGTGGCGCGAGCGCGAGAGGTTGTCCTGCACGAAGGCCTGGGTGATGCCGGCCTGCTCGCTGTAGCGCCGGGCGCTGAAGCTTTCCATGAAGCAGCCGCGGGCGTCGGTGAACACCGTGGGTTCGATGATCAGCACGCCGGCGAGCGCGGTTTCGATGACTTTCATTCGGTCGCCTCTCTGGCCAGCCGCAGCAGGTATTCGCCATAGCCCGTCTTGGCCATGGCCTGGCCCTGGGCGAGCAGCTGGTCGCGGCCCAGCCACCCCTGGTGGAAGGCAACTTCTTCCAGGCAGGCGACCTTCAGGCCCTGGCGCAGCTCGATCGTGCGCACGAATGCGCCGGCATCCTGCAGGCTGTCGTGCGTGCCGGTGTCCAGCCAGGCAAAGCCGCGCCCCAGGATGCTGGCGTGCAGGTCGCCCGCCTGCAGGTAGGCTTTGTTGATGTCGGTGATTTCGAGCTCGCCGCGCGCCGAGGGGCGCACCTGCCGGGCCAGCTCGATCACCCGGTTGTCATAGAAATACAGGCCGGTGACGGCAAAGCGCGATCGCGGCCGGGCGGGCTTTTCTTCGATGGACAGCACCTTGCCGGCCGCATCGAACTCGACCACGCCGAAGCGCTCGGGGTCGTGCACTGGGTAGCCGAAGATGGTCGCGCCACTGGTGCGCGCGGCGGCCTCGCGCAGCATGGGGCCAAAGCCGTAGCCGTAGAAGATGTTGTCGCCCAGGATCAGGCTGACGCGGTCCTGGCCGATGAAGTCGGCGCCTATGATGAAGGCCTGCGCCAGGCCATCGGGCGAGGGCTGTTCGGCGTACGCCAGGCGCACGCCAAAGCGGCTGCCATCGCCCAGCAGCTTCTGGAAATTGGGCAGGTCTTCGGGGGTGGAAATCAGCAGGATGTCCCGGATGCCGGCCAGCATGAGCACCGACAGCGGGTAGTAGATCATGGGTTTGTCGTAGATGGGCAGCAGTTGTTTCGAGATCCCCTGCGTGATCGGATACAGGCGGGTGCCGGCGCCGCCGGCCAGGACGATGCCTTTCATGATGCCACCCCCAGCCGGCCCAGGCGGTAGTCGCCGCTGAGCACACGCCCCCACCATGGGCGCTGCGCCAGATACCAGGCCACGGTCTTGCGCAGGCCGCTCTCGAAGTTTTCCTGGGGCCGCCAGCCCAGTTCGCGGCCGATCTTGCCGGCGTCGATGGCGTAGCGCCGGTCATGCCCGGGGCGGTCGGCCACGAAGCGGATCAGGTCGGCATAGCGCGCCACCCCGGCCGGCCGCTCGGGGGCCAGTTCTTCGAGCAGGGCGCAGATCTGCTGCACGACCTGCAGGTTGCGCTGCTCGTTGTGGCCGCCGATGGTGTAGGTTTCACCCGCCGGGGCATGGGTGGCCACGTGGACCAGGGCGCGGGCGTGGTCCTCGACGTACAGCCAGTCGCGCACCTGGTCGCCCTGCCCGTAGACGGGCAGGGGCCGGCCGTGCAGGGCGTTGAGGATCATGTGCGGGATCAGCTTCTCGGGGAAGTGGTACGGGCCGTAGTTGTTCGAACAGTGGGTGATCAGCGTGGGCAGGCCGTAGGTGCGCTGCCAGGCGCGCACCAGATGGTCGGCCCCGGCCTTGCTGGCGGCATAGGGCGAGCTGGGCGCGTAGGCCGTGGTTTCGCGGAACAGGCCGCCCGAGTCGCCCAGGTCGCCGAAGACTTCGTCGGTGGATACCTGATGGAAGCGAAAGCGCGCCTGGCGCGCGGGCGCCAGGGCGGCCCAGTGGTGCCGGGCGGCCTCCAGCAGGGTGTAGGTGCCCTGGAAATTGGTCTGCATGAAGGCCGCGGGGCCATCGATGGAGCGGTCCACGTGCGATTCGGCGGCCAGGTGCAGGATGATGTCCGGATCGAAGCGCGCCAGGCAGGCGCGTACGGCTGCGGCGTCGCAGATGTCGGCCTGCACGAATTGGTAGCGGGGATGATCGGCCACGCAGGCGACCGAATCCAGGTTGCCTGCGTAGGTGAGCCTGTCCAGATTCAGGACGGCGTGCCCGGTGTGCCGGATCAGGTGGCGGACTACGGCCGAGCCGATGAAGCCGGCCCCGCCGGTGACGAGGATGCGCATGACGGGTTCGTGGGTGTCTGGCCTACCGGGCGGCAGAGGGGGTTGGGGCAGGAGGGTGTTCGATATCATAGGGCCCGGTGACCGGATATTCAACGATCTGCGCCTGGGTGCCGTAATAGGCCGCCATGGCCTCGCCATTGAAGAAGATGTCGAATTGATCGCGTGAATTCAACAGGGGGCTGAAATAATACTTGGGGATCTCGATGCGCGGCGCCTGCTCGGCCAGGCCTTTTTGAATCAGGGCCACGCGCAGTTCATCCTGCAGCGCCGTGCCGTGGTAGGCGCGCAGCAGCAGGCCAAATGATACCAGCCATTGCAGGGCGCACAGGGCAAGCCCCAGCGCCAGCAGGCGCGCGCGCCTGAGGGCGCCGGGCTGTACGGCCTGATGCCCCATGACGGCCACCGCCAGCAGCATGAACATGAAGCCGCCCTGCAGGGCCCGCTTGGGATAGGGCGGTGCGAAGACCAATGCCAGGTTGGCGATGCACGCCAGGCCCACCAGCAGCCCGATGCGCCTGGCGACGGGCCGGGGCAGGCGGATGCAGGCGGCGCCCCAGAGCAGCACCAGGGCGGCCTGCCAGTACTTGGCCATCGAGTCTGGAAAGCGGCGCACCAGGTGGTATTCGATGCGCCAGCCCAGCGCGGTGTCGTACCATTCGCGATTGCTGGGGTGAGCGGCGCGGTGCAGGTCGCCGGGCGAGAGCAGCAGTACGGCCATGCCCAGCGCCATGCAGGCGAGCCAGAACACGGGCCAGGCCAGGGCCGTGCGCGCAGCGCCCTGCGGGATATCGGGCCGCGGGCCGGATTCGGTGTTCGTGTCGAGCCGGGCGGCCGGTTCAATGTCAGGCCGGGAGGCCGGTTCAATGCGGGCTTGATCCGCTGGCCTGGCGCGCTGGCGGCCGGGCCGGGCCTGCCAGGTCAGCCAGGCGAGCAGCAGCCAGGCCGTGGGCGCGGTGTTCTCGTTGGTGCAGCCGGCGGCGAGCCCCAGTACGGCCAGTGCCAGCCCCTGCCACAGGGGCCGATGCGGCTGCCCGCCCTGCAGCCGGCCCAGCCGCTGGCCCAGCCGCCCGCCCAGCTGCGTGGCCTGCTGCCCGCCCTGCTGCGTACCTTGCAGGGCGGCAACGAAGGCGAGCACGAAGCCGAACAGGATGGCGTGGGTCCACAGATAGTTGGCCGCGCCCACGATCCAGAAGGTGGTGTGGCCCAGCTTGGGGTTGTTGACCCAGTACAGGATGAAGATGAAGAACAGCACGCGCGCATCGGGCACCCACGAGGCCTTGCCCGCCAGGCGCTGGCCCAGCGTGGCCAGGATCCAGACCAGGGCCCCGGTGTTCACGGCGTCGGCCCAGTGCGTGCCCCAGCCCAGCACCAGGCTGGACAGCGTGTCGGCCACCAGCCGCCCGCTCCAGCCCATGTAGTGGTCGCGCATGGCCGCCCAGGATACCCCTTTCATCACATAGCTGTAGTCATCCGACGACATGGGCGCCAGCCCGTTGAGCAGCCCGGCGCTGGCCAGGATGACCAGGCTGGCACCGGCCAGGACGATCCGGCTGGGACCGATCCGGCCGGGGCTGGTCAGGCGGGTACCGCTCCGGCCGGGACTGGTCAGGCCGGGATCGGTCAGGCGGGTACTGGCCGGCCTGCGGGGGGTGGATGGCGGGGGCTTCATGCGGGCGATTTTACCAATGGCCAGGCGGCGCGGCTCGAATGGGCTTGCCCATTGGGCGATGGCTCGTCAATAATGCAGGCTCGGGTGATGTCGGGGCACCTCACGTGTCCGCCACCGCTTTGCACAAGGTGAATCCATGAACAGAAGACAATTCAATACGCTGGCGCTGGCGGGTGTCGCCGTGGCCGTGGCGGGTACGGCGCGGGCCGAGGTCGAGTCCGTCACGTTGCACATGGCGCACGACTACCCGCCGGGTAACGTGTGGTACGAGGCCGCGCAGCGCTTTGCCGATGGGGTGGCCAGCCGCACCGATGGCAAGGCGAAGATGCAGATCGCACACAGCAGCTCGACCGGCAGCTGGGACCAGAACATCGAGGGCCTGCAGATCGGCACCAACGACATCGTGCTCGAATCCATCGGCACGCTGGACCGCTATGATCCGCTGCCGGGGGTCGAGGCCTTTCCGTACCTGATCAAGGATCTGGACCACTTCAAGAAGGTCTACTACGGCGACGTGGGCGATGCCTTCATGGACGAGGTCGCCCGCCGTTCGGGCTTTCGCATCATAGGCGCGGGCTATCGCGGGGCGCGCAAGCTGTCGGCCAACCGCAAGGTCGAGTCGGTCGGCGATCTGGCCGGCCTCAAGCTGCGCGTGCCGCCCCTGAAAATGTACCGCCGCACCTGGGAGCTTCTGGGCGCCAGCCCGGTCCCCATGCCGGTCACCGAGATCTTCACCGGCCTGCAGCAGGGCCTGATCGATGGCCAGGAAAACCCGCTCGAATTCATCAACACCTACAAGCTGGGTGAAGTGCAGAGCCACGTGATGAATACCAATCATGTGATCGGCGCGATGACCTTCATCTTCAACGACGGGCGCTTCAAGGCCCTGTCGCCCGAACTGCAGCAGATCCTGCGCGAAGAGGGCGCCAATGCCATGCTGTGGGCCACCGATCGGGTGCTGGGCATGGAAAACGACTACCAGAAGAGCCTGGAAGACAAGGGCGTGGTGTTCGTCGATGTCGATCTGCCCGCGTTCCGCGAAAAGGTCGCGCCCATCGCCGATGACTTCCCCGATCTCAAAGAGTGGGTGGTCAAGTTCCAGCAGGCAGGCTGATGGCGGTATCCGGGCAGCCGCCCGGCCCGGCCGCAGAGTCCATCCTGGCGGGCAGCGCGGCCGGCCGGGGGGCGGGCAGCGCGGCGGCCGATGCGGCAGGTGGCCCGAACACGGCCCGGCCGCCGGGCCGCCTGTCGCGCTGGGCCGATCGGGTCGAGTTCTGGATGAATGCCCTGCTTGCCCTGATGCTCTTCGTGCTGGTGGCCTGCCTGTGCTGGCAGGTCTATGGCCGCTACGTCCTGAACGACGCGCCCGGCTGGACGGAAGAGGTGGCGCGCTTTCTGATGGTCTGGGTCACCATGCTGGGTTCGGCCGTGGTGCTGCGCCGCAATGGCCACATCGAGGTCACCGCGCTGGTCATGGCGCTGCCGCGCCCCTTGCGTCTGGCGCTGTTCTGGCTGCGCGACGCGGTGGTGCTGGCCTGCGCCGGGGTGCTGGTGTGGTATGGCTACGGGCTGGCCGAAATCGGCGGCCAGCGTCTCACGCCGGCGCTCGAGATCCGCATGTACTGGCCGTTTCTGGCGATTCCGATCAGCGGTGCGCTGATGGCCTTCTTTCTGTGCGTGCGGCGCATCGAGCAGGACCCGGACGAGGCCCCGCGCCTGGAGCTGATCTGAATGACACTGGTTGCGGTTCTTCTGGGGGCCATCTTTGGCCTGATGCTGCTGGGCATACCCATAGGCTTTGCCATCCTGGCGGGTGGCACGCTGACCATCGCCACCATGATGCCGCACGCAAACCTGGTCATCGTGCCGCAGCAGGTGTTCATCGGCATCGATTCGTTCAGCCTGCTGGCCATCCCGTGTTTTTTGCTGGCGGGCGCGCTGATGAGCGCGGGCGGCATCACCACGCGGCTGCTGGATCTGGCCAATGCCATCCTGGGGCGCTTTCGCGGCGGCCTGGCCATGAGCAATGTGCTCTCGGCCACGGTCTTCGCCGGCATTTCGGGTTCGGCCGTGGCCGATACCTCGGCCCTGGGCCGGATTCTGGTGCCGGCCATGATCAAGGCCGGCTACCGGCCGGGGTTCGCGGCCGCCCTGACGGCGTCGGCCAATGTGCTGGCGCCCATCATTCCGCCCTCCATCGCCTTCATCGTGGTGGGCGTGCTGACCAGCCAGTCCATCACCCGGCTGTTCATCGCCGGCATCGTCATCGGGTTGATCTATTCGGCCGCGCTGATCGCGGTGATCGCGTGGATGGCGCGATCGCACGATTTTCCGGTGTACGGCAAGACGCCGCTGGCCGAGATCGGGCGCAGCTTCGTGCGCGCGCTGGCGGCCATCCTGATGCCGGTGCTGATCATAGGCGGCATCCGCACGGGGATCTTCAACGTCACCGAGGTGGCCGCGGTCACCGTGCTGTATGCCTTGTTCGTGGGCTTCGTGATCTACCGCGAACTCACCTGGCGCAAGGTCTATGATTCGCTGGTGTCCTCGGCGCACATCACGGCCATCATCATGGTCATCGTGGGCGCGGCGCGCATCTTCTCGTGGGTGCTGGGCTATACGGGCCTGCCCGACCAGATCGCCGCGTTCCTGCTGTCGGTCACCGACAACCCGCTGCTGTTCCTGTTGCTGATCAACATCCTGATGCTGATCGTGGGCATGTTCGTCGAGGCCAATGCGGCGCTCATCATGCTGCTGCCGGTGCTGTACCCGGTGGCCCTGCAGCTGGGCATCGACCCGCTGCACTTCTCGGTGGTGGTGGTGGTCAACCTGTGCATCGGCCTGATCACGCCGCCGGTGGGGCTGACGTTGAATCTGTCCAGCCTGATGGCGGGCATCCGCATGGAAGAAGGGGTACGCTACATCTGGCCGTTTCTGATCAGCGGGCTGCTGGTGCTGGCGCTGCTGACCTATGTGCCGGGCCTGGCCACCTGGCTGCCGAATATGCTGATGAATTGATGAGGTAGACGACGTGGGACGCGTACAAGACAAGATCGCCCTGGTGTTCGGGGCCGGCTCGGTGGGCCGCGGGTGGGGCAATGGCAATGCGGCGGCGGTCGCCTACGCGCGTGAAGGCGCGCGCGTGGTGGCGGTGGATCTCGACCCCGAGGCCGCGCAGACCACGGCCGCCCTGATCGAGTCCGAAGGCGCCGAGGCACTGGCGCTGGCGGCCGACGTGACCGTGCCCGCGCAGGTGCAGGCCGCGGTGGATGCGGCCATGGCGCGCTTCGGGCGCATCGACATCCTGCACAACAACGTGGGCATGAACCTGCCGGGGGGCGCCATCGACGCCAGCCTCGAGAGCTGGCAGAAGGTCATGGACGTGAACATGACCAGCGTGTTCCTGGCCTGCAAGGCGGTGTTGCCCATCATGGTGGCGCAGGGCAGCGGGGCCATCGTGAACATTTCATCGCTCGCGGCCATCCGCACGCTGGGCTATCCCTATGTGTCCTATCATGCGTCCAAGGCGGCGCTGAACCACTACACGCGCGCGGTGGCCATCGAGTTCGCCGACCGCGGCATCCGCGCCAACACCATCATGCCGGGCATCATGGACACCCCGCATATCTACAGGCAGATCAGCGGCTATTACAGCAGCATCGAAGAAATGAAAGCCAAACGCGCCGCCATCCCGCCCATGAAGCACCAGGGCGAGGGCTGGGACGTGGCCTGGGCCGCGGTGTTCCTGGCCAGCGATGAAGCCAAGTTCATCACCGGGGTGGCACTGCCGGTAGACGGCGGCCAGCACTGCGTGGCCAGCTGAGGCAGGGCGGCCGGATCACTCATGGGCACCGCACTGTCGGCCGGGCACCAGCCCTGGCATACCCTGCAATGGCACCGCTGGCTGCGCAAGCTGTACCGCAAGACCCACGCGCGCAGCTGGCGCCACAACGAGCATCTGTGGCCTTACGTGAAATTGCAGCGCAACGCGCGCGGCGGCCTGGAAAGCATCCGGGTGTTCGGCCGCCATGTCCCCGTGCTGGGCCTGGCGCAGGCGTTTGCCGATGCCGGCCCGGACATGCATATCGTGCTCAGCGGCGGCTCGGTGCGCCAGATCGACTATGCGCGCCTGCCGCGGCTGCAGGTGATGGGGGTCAATGGTTCGATCGCCCTGCAGGATACGAGCCCGGTCGAGTTCCCGTACTACTGCATCATCGATGGCACCTTCGTGGAAGAGCGGCGCGAACTGGTGCGCCGCGTGGTCTCGGGCGAGCGCCTGCTGCTGCTGACGCCCGAGGTGCTGCGCTACATTCTCGAGTACGTTCCGCTGGCGCATATCCGCGCGCGCCTGTGCCTGATCGAGAGCCTGTCCGAGCGCGCCCATGAGGCCCATGCCACTGCCGCTGGCCTGCAGGCCTGGCAGGCGCAGGGCCGCGATATCGTCCTGTTCGACGACAGCCGCCAGCTGGGCTTCAGCTTCGATGCCGATCTAGGCTGGTTCGACGCCGATACGGTGGCCTACGCGGCGTTCCAGGCGGCCATCTGGGGCGGCGCGCAGCGGGTGTATTTCCACGGGCTGGACATCACGGGCGCGAGCGCCCAGCCCCGCTTCTATGAACAGCCGGGCGCGCCGCGCCCGCCCACTTGGCTCGAGCGCAGTTTCCCGGTGCTGATCGAGCCGTCTTTCAGGGGCGCGGTGCAGGTGCTGGCGCAGCGCGGCATCCGGGTGTACAACCTGTCGCCCGTCAGCGCGCTCGGGCCGGATGCGATGCCGTTCCTGGATTGGCGCGAGGGGCTTGGGCCGGGCGATGGCGCGCGGCCATAGCAGAGCCGTGCGCCGCCGGCCTGGCCATGGTTCGCCGGCTGGCCGCGCCCCGGTCAGTGATCCTCGAGCTGGCACCAGTTGGCAATGAACAACGCGATGGCCTGCGTGTTCTTGCGGATCGACTCTATATTGACCCGTTCGTCGAATCCATGCGTGTTTTCGGCAGTCGGGCCGTATTCGAGCACGGGCATGTGGCTGTGCGGCCCCCCCAGGCAGCGGGCGTCGGACGTGCCGGTCAGGGCCACTTGCCTGAGTTCTTGCTGATAAATCGAAAGGTGGGCCTGTTTCAGGCATTCGATGGCTTCGTTGGCGGATTCCGGTACCACATACCCGGGCGCCTGGAAGCCGTTGTAAATGACCTTGGGCGGGATTTTCGACAGAAAGGCGTTCTCTCGGGCCGCCTGGGCAATGCAGTCTTCGATCTGTGCCCGTATGTCGGCCAGATTCTGGCCGGGATACAGGCTGACACGCACGTCGAAGTTGCACCAGGCCGGTACGCTGGATGCCCAGTCGCCGCCGCGTATGATGCCGATGTTGAGGTTGATGGGGTGATCCACCCCGTCGAAGGCCGGGTGCTTGTGCTCGGGCAGGTTCCACTGGCGCTCGAGTTCGCGCAGGGCCTGCATCAATGGATAGGCGGCTTCGATGGCATTGGCCCCTGTGCCGGCATCCTTGGCGTGCACCGGGTGCCCGCGCAACTGGACCTGGAACCAGATGACGCCCACCTGCGCACTCAGCAAGGTGTTGTCCATGGGCTCGGGGATCAGGGCGGCATCGGCGCGGTAGCCGCGCTGCACGCAGGCCAGCGCGCCGTTGCCGGTGCATTCTTCTTCGACCACGGTCTGCACGAATACGTCTGCAGCCGGCCGGTAGCCCAGCCGGCGCACGGCTTCGAGCGCGTAGATCATTTCGGCCACACCCGCCTTCATGTCGCCGGCACCCCGGCCGTACATCCAGCCGTCTTCAATATGCGGTTCGTAGGGCGGATGGGTCCACATGTCCAGTGGGCCCTCGGGCACCACGTCGATGTGCCCGTTCAGGATCAGCGAGCGGCCTTTGCGTGTGCTGGCGCGGTGCGTGCCGACCACGTTGAATGCATTGTCATACGATACGCTGACCGGCGAGAAGCCTTCCATGCCCTCGATGTCTTCGACCCGGATCTGCCAGCGGTCGACCGCCAGGCCGCGCTCGTGCATGTCGGCCGCCAGGAAGTCCTGCAGGGTGTGCTCGGCGCCGCGCACCGACGGGAAACGCACGATTTCAGCCAGATAATCGATCTGCTCGTCGAAATTCCGGTCGACCTCGTCGCGGATACGGGTTTCAATTGCCTTCCAGTTTTTGTCACTCATTCATTGCCTCCTGCTGTCGGCTCGCGCTGTGTAGGTTGTTTGACTGAATCCCCACGATGAATGAACCCCCACGAGGGGGCCCCGATATGGGCTTTCGTGAACGAGTATAGTCCCGGGTCACGGCAAGTGCGAGCGCAAGCCCCGCTCTTCCGGTTAATTGTAACCAAACGAACAGCTTGACACGTGTGGATGGGTCAGGTTAAAAAATTCAGGGTCGACAGCACCCTGCAGCCGCGGAAAATCGGGCTTCCGGGGCAAGTGCAGAAAACCGGTTTCAGAAAATAAACGATCGGGCAATACCCGCTGAATTTCATGTTTAAATCAATGGGTATCAACCCTTGATCATTCAGAACAACGCAGCCAGGTGCTCGAAATCAAATGTTCCAGTAGCGGTATACAGGGCGGCAGCAGCATGCGGGCCGCATTCATGATTGCAATTCAGTCACAAGGAGCTGACCATGCCATCGAAAGGTGTGAAGTTATTCATTACGGCAACAGCGCTGGCGCTTGGCGGCATATCCACCAGCGTGCTGGCCGAGGGTGTCCTGAAGATCGGGATCACGGCGCCGCTCACGGGGTCGGCCGCCCAGTCCGGGCTCGCTACGGTGCAGGGCGTGCAGATACAGGCCGACAAGATCAATCAGGCCGGCGGCGTCGATGTGGGTGGGCAAAAATACAAGCTCGAACTCGTGGTCGAAGATACCGAAAACAATCCGGCCCAGGGTGTCAGCGTGGTACAGAAACTGATCACCAACGACAAGGTCGATTTTCTCATTGCCGATGTTTTTGCCAGCTCGGTCACCATGGCAGAAATGGAACTGGCCGATCAGTTCAAGACGCCGATGCTCAGCTGCCAGCCCGTCAGTTCCGACATCTCGGCAAAGGTGCAGAAAAACCCCGAAAAATACCAGTATTTCTGGAAGGGCAATTTCAGCAGCGATGCCTATGCCGAAGGCGCGTACGAATCGCACAAGATGCTGGTGGCCAATGGCGATCTGTCTGATGGCAACAAGAAAATCGCCCTCATCGCCGAAGACACCGACTACGGCCGCTCCATCGCCAAACTCACGGGTGATCTGTTCAAGGGCGATGGCTGGGAGATCGTGGCAAATGAAACGGTCCCGCTCGGGCACACGAATTTCAATGCCATTCTGTCGAAAATCGATTACATGGAACCCGACGTCCTGTTTTCCGTGTTCACCTCGGCCGATTCCGGCATTGCGCTGTCCAGGCAGTTCGTAGAGACCGGGCTCACGGCCTTCCAGTATGCCATTTACTATCCGCTGCGCCCCGAATATCTGCAAGGCGCGAAACAGGCCGGCGAAGGCATGGTCTGGAGCCCGCTGAGCTTTGACCTCGGTTTCCCGGGCGCAAAAGAACTCAACGACCTGGTTCAAGAAAAGTTCAAGGTCTCCGCCACCGGCGATCATGCCAACGGGTTTGACTGCATGGGGGTGATTGCCCAGGCCTATGAGCTCGCGGGCACCACCGACAAGGCCGCGGTGGCCGCCGCCATGGGCCGAACCGATTTCGACGGCGTGATGGGCAAGCATGTATTCAATCTCGACAACCACACTGCAAAAGCAGGGCCCGATTTCATTCGCGTGCCCACGGTGCAGATCCAGAATGGTGTCAACAAGGTACTGTGGCCCGAAAACATTGCCAACACCAAATACCAGAAGCAGTCCTGGATGAAGTAACGGGTGGCCAGTACCGACGCAAGATCGGCCGGTACTGGCAGAACAAAGTACGCGCATAGGTCATCAATGGCAGACAACGTCCTTGAAGTACGACACGTCCGGAAGCGCTTCGGGGGCCTCGAGGTGCTGACCGACGTGTCCCTGACGGCGGCCGATCGCGAGATCGTGGCCATCATCGGGCCCAACGGTGCCGGCAAGACCACGCTGTTCAACATCATCGCCGGCGTGATCCGCCCCGATGAAGGGGCCATTGTGCTGGCCGGCCACGACATCACGCGCGAAAAGCCATTCCGGCGCTGCAAGATGGGTGTGGCGCGTACCTTCCAGATCCCCAAGCCGTTTCTTCAGCTGAATGTGCTCGAGAACATCGAAGTCGCCCTGCAGTTCGGGCATCACGCCGAAGTCACCGAAGATCACCGCAGGCGTGCCCTGGCCTGGCTCGAAAGGGTGGGCCTCGAACGCTGGGCCCACGAGACCACCGACGCGCTGCCGCTGGGCGCCAGAAAAAAGCTCGAACTGGTACGGGCGCTGGCCACCCAGCCCCGCATCATTCTCTGTGATGAAGTCATGGGTGGGCTGTCGCCCGAAGAGGTGGATGAAATGTCCGAAATCATACGTGCCCTGCCCAACGACGGCATCACCGTTCTGTTCGTCGAGCACGTCATGCGGGCCACAATGAAAGTCGCCGACCGCATCACGGTCCTGCACAGGGGCTGCATCATCGCCAACGGGGCGCCCCAGGACATCGCCGAAAACCCGGAAGTCATCGAGGCCTATCTCGGCAGCAGCGAGCATACCGAGGGTACCCCGCAATGAGTCTGCTCAAGGTCAGCGGGCTGACCACGTTCTATGGCCAGGCTCGCGCAATCGATAATGTCAGCCTCGAGGTGGACAAGGGCGAGGTGGTCGCCATCATTGGCTCGAACGGCGCCGGCAAGACGACGACGCTCAGGACCATATCGAATCTCCTGAAGCCCGCCAGTGGCTCCGTCGAGTTCGCGGGCAAGGCCATCACGGGCATGCCGGCGCATCTGCTGATCGGCCTGGGCCTTGCTCATGTGCCCGAGGGCCGGCATCTGTTTCCACAGATGACCGTGCGTGAAAACCTGTTGATAGGCACGTTCGGCACGGCCGACTGGGCCGACCGGTTCAAGCGGCTCGAAGAGATATTCGCGATATTTCCGCGGCTGGGCGAGCGGCTGAACCAGTACACCGGTACGCTGTCGGGTGGCGAGCGGCAGATGGTGGCCGTGGGCCGGGCGCTGATGGGGCGCCCCGAACTCATCATGCTCGATGAGCCCTCATTGGGCCTCGCACCCAAGATCGTGGGTACGATATTCGAGACCCTGCGACGCATCAACGAAGCAGGCACTGCCATTCTGCTCGTCGAGCAAAATGCACAACTGGCACTGCGCACGGCGAAACGGGCCTATCTCATGGAGAACGGCAGTTTCATCAAGTCGGGCGACACAACGGATCTTCTCGGCGACGAATCGGTGCGTCGCGCCTACCTGGGGATTTAGGCCATGCCCATAGAACTGCTTATTGCGACGGTCATCAATGGCCTGATTGCCGGCACGATGTACGCCATTTTCGCGGGCGGCCTCACCCTCATCTGGGGCACCATGAAGATGCTCAACTTCGCTCACGGCGCGTTCTTCATGGTCGGCGGGTATGTGCTCTACATGCTGTATCAGGCCAATCACCTGAACCCGGTGCTGGCCATCGCCGTGGCCTTGCTGGTGGTCTACCTCATCAGCCTGCTGGTCGAGCGGGCCGTCATCCGGCCCTTGCTGAACAAGGCCACGTGGCCCCTGACGACGATCATCGCCACGCTGGGCGTCATGATCTTTCTGCAGAACGGCGCGTTGAACATCTGGGGGGCGGATTACAAGTCACTCGATTATTTCGTCGACGGCATCGTCCGGGTGATGGGGGTGCGGGTGTCCTATCAGCGATTGCTGATCTTCCTGGTCTCCATCGTCACGCTGGGCGTCATGTGGTACCTGCTCAAATACACGCGCTTCGGCATGGCATTGCGCGCCACCGCACAGGATCCGGATGCGGCGAAACTGTACGGCATCAATGTCCTGCGGGTCTATAGCCAGACCTACGCGTTGTCGGCCGTGCTGGGGGGGATTGCCGCGGTGATGATGGCACCGATCGTGTCCGTCAACCCGCTGATGGGGGTCGGGCCGCTGCTCAAGGGGTTCGTCGTGGTCATTCTCGGGGGCCTCGGCAGTTTTGCGGGGGCCATTGTGGGCGGACTGCTTCTGGGGGTGCTCGAGGCCATCGGTTCCTTGTACACGTCAGCCGAATGGGGCGATGTGATTTCCTATGCCATACTGATCTTCATCATCTGGGCCAAGCCATGGGGCCTGCTCGGGATCGAGGAGAGGAACTAGCCATGCCGATCAAGATCAACAGCCATGGGCTGCAGGCCGTGCTGGTCATACTGGTCCTCGCCCTGGTGCCGATATTCGTGCACAGCCCCTATGTGCTGCACCTGGCGGTGATGAGCATGATATTCAGCGTGCTGACCATGAGCTGGAACTTCATCAATGGGTATTCGGGGATCTTCACCTTCGGTCATCAGGCGTTCTTTGCGCTGGGGGCCTATGGTTCGGCGCTGGTTGCCATGAATTTCGGGCTGTCGCCCTGGGCCACCCTGTGGGTCGGGGTGCTTTTGGGCGGGCTGGCGGGTCTGCTCATCGGGCTGCCGGTGCTGCGCATCCGGTCCATCGCCCACATCGCCATCATCACGCTCGTATTCGCCGAAGTGGTCAGGCTGTGCATCGCCAACCTGCCCGAACTGACTCGCGGCACGCTGGGCCTGTCTTCGATTCCGGTGTTCGATCCGCTGGTGATCGGTGGCGAGCCCTGGGTGACCTTCGATGTCAGCAGCCGGATCGGCAGCTATTACCTGATATTGCTCATCGTGGCGATCACCCTGGGGATCATCATCCGGCTGTTGAACGGGCGTACGGGCCTGGCCCTGAAGGCAATTCGTGATTCCGAAGACGCCGCCGAAAGCCTGGGGATCGATCTCGTCAGGTACAAGCTGATCGTGTTCGTGATCAGTTCCATGCTGGCGGGCCTGGCCGGTGCCTTTTATGCGCATTATCTGGGGGTCCTGACGCCAGAGTCGACGGCTGCGGTCGACATCATGATCCTCATCCTGACCATGACCCTGATCGGTGGTACGGGCACCATATTCGGGCCCATACTGGGTGCCTTCGTGATCATTTTCGGGCTCGAGCAGCTGCGCGCCATCGGCAATTACCGGATGATGGTCTACGGGCTTGCCCTGGTGATATTCGTGCTGTTCTGGCCCAAGGGGTTGATCCAGTTTTTCAGGCGACGACCAGCAAGAAATTGATTTTCCATCGACTGGCCGCCTTTTTTCAACTTTCAGGCACATCAGATCATGCGTTCATTCTTTCATGAGAAGCAGCTTCTACATACCCCAAAGACGTATCTTTCCCGTGGCCAGATGCGTACGCCCGAAGAAGTCCCCCAGCGGGCGCTCGAACTGCTGGGGGCACTCGAGCAGATGGGCATGTCGGTCGAATCGCCTACCGATCACGGCCATGCCCCGCTGCTGCAGGTCCATTCCCTTGGCTACCTGAGATTCCTCGAATCCGCTTACCGCAGGTGGCACGCGCTGCCATACGACTGGGGCGACGAGGTGATTTCCAACGTGTTCATTCGCGAGAACAACCCGCTCAACAGCATCCTGGCCGAGGCGGCGTACTACCTGGCCGACGGCAGCTGCCCCATAGGCGAACACACGTGGACATCGGCCTACTGGTCCGCGCAAACGGCGCTCAGTGCGGCGCAGGCGGTGGTCGGCGGGGCGCCCAGTGCCTATGCGCTGACCCGCCCGACAGCCCACCATGCCCGCCGGGACGCGGCGGGCGGGTTCTGCTACATCAATAACTGTGCGCTTGCGGCAGAGGCCTTGTTGCACAAGTACAGGCGCGTGGTCATCCTCGATCCCGACATGCATCATGGGCAGGGCATACAGGAGATCTTTTACCGGCGCAATGACGTGTTCTATATCTCCATTCATGGCGACACGCGCAATTTCTACCCCGTGGTCACGGGCCTGGACACCGAAAGAGGTGAAGGGCCCGGCCATGGGTACAACCTGAATCTGCCCATGCCCCACGGCTCAAAGGAAGAGGTGTTCTTCGATCGCCTGGATACGGCGCTGGCGGCCATCCGCATCTATCAACCCGAAGCCATCGTGCTGGCCCTGGGTTTCGACATGTACAAAGACGATCCACAAAGCAAGATCGCATTTCCCACGTCGGGCTTCACGCAGCTCGGTGCCATGGTTCGCGATCTCGCACTGCCCACGGTCATTGTGCAAGAGGGCGGCTACTGCGTCGAGGCACTGGGCAAGAACCTGACGGCGTACATGAATGGCTTTCTGCAGTAGGCCAGGCATGCCATGAAGCACGACCGGGGGCGGCCAGGCTGTTCCCGGGACACAGGGGGCAAGAGTCATCATGACAGCACACGCACGCCAGCCGGGGTGGCGGCAATTGGCACAGACGCAGTTCGCGCCCGAAAAGCAGCCCGGCCGCTCCAGCCGGGGCATGGTGGTCACCAACCATCCCGTGGCGTCTGCCGCCGGCCTCGAGATGCTTGCCATCGGCGGCAACGCGGTCGACAGCGCCGTGTCGGCGCTGTTCGTGCTGACCATCGTCGAGCCCATGATGGTGGGGCTGTTCGGCGGTGGCATGGCGCATATCCGGATGGCCGATGGCGCCCACGTCATTCTGGATGGCCTGAGTCAGGCGCCCATGCAGGCCAGCCCCACGATGTACGAGCCGCTTGCAGATGGCGGCTATGGCTACGGTACGGTGGGCCATCGCAACCGCATCGGGCCCATGGCGATTGCAACCCCCGGTTCGCTGCGCGGCTGGTGCGACGCGCAGGCGCGTTACGGGCGCCTGTCGTTGGCCGATGTGCTCGAGCCGGCCATACGGGTGGCGCGGCGCGGCTTCCGGGTCACCCCCTACCTGGCCAATTGCATCGCCGAAGCAGCGCCCGATCTGCTGCGCGATCACGAAATCACAAAAGTGTTTTTTGATGGCCAGGTGCCCCGGCGTGCCGGCGATCTGATCGTCATGAATGACTATGGCGATACGCTCAGGGCGATCGCAGAGGGCGGGCCCGATGCGTTCTACACCGGCGCGCTGGGCCAGCAGGTGTGCCAGTCCATTCAGGACAGCGGCGGTCTGATGACGCTGGGCGATCTGGCCGCGGTGCGCACCATCGATCGGGCGCCAGTGCATGGTGTGTATCGCGGTTTCGATATCTACGGGCCGCCGCCGCCTTCGGCCGGGGGTATTCACATCGTGCAGATGCTGAACATCCTCGAAGGTTTCGATCTTCGGGGGCTGGGTTTCGGCTCCGCAGACGGCGCGCATCTGCTTGCCGAGGCCCTGAAGATCGCGTTTGCCGACAGAAAGGCATTTACCGCCGACCCCGAATTCGTTGCCGTACCCACAGAGGCGATCATGTCCGGCGCGTATGCGGCGGCAAAGCGCGCCGAACTGAAACTGGATCAGACCTCCGATTGGCAGGCCGGCCCCCTGGCGGGCGAATCGGCCCATACGACCAACGTCACCGTCAATGATGCAGATGGCAACATCGTGGTCAGCACACAGACCATCAACGGTCTGTTCGGCGCGCGCATGATGATCCCCGGAACCGGCATCATTCCGAACAACTATATGTGTCTTTTCGATCCGGAACCGGGGCAGGCGCTTTCGATTGCCCCAGGGAAAAGGGTCACGACGTCGATGGCGCCGACCATCGTCTGCGATGGGCACGGCCCACGCTATGCCCTGGGGATGCCGGGCGGCCTGAGGATATTCGGCTCGGTCATGCAGGCGATCGTGAACCTGATCGATCACCGGATGTCCCTGCAAGAGGCGGTCGAGGCGCCCAGATTGTGGACCAGCGGCGAACATCTCGAACTCGAGGCAGGTTTCGATGCGGCGCTCGATGGCCTGCTCGAGAAAAAAGGCTGGGTGATCGACCGGGTCGCGCATGTAGGGGGTGGCATGGCGGCCATCGAATTCGCTGCGGATGGCACCAGCATCGGCGCGTCCTGCTGGCGTGCCGATGGCGCGCCTGCGGGGCTTTCGGGGGGCAACGCCCGCGAGGGCACGCGTTTCTGGCCGGATGCGCCGGTGATCGGGCAGGCCGGCTCGTCCTGATCCGGCCATGTTGCAAGGCGACGCGGGGGCGGGCAGCGGTCGACAGGGCATGGCGCTCTTCCTGCTCGCCATGCTGTTGTTCGCCGCGTTCGACGCATCGAGCAAGTACCTGATCACATTGCAACTGCCGGCCTTGTTCCTGAACGCGGCGCGTTATCTTGCCTTTCTGGGTGTGGGCGCCATGGTCTTCATGCGCGGGAAAAGAAGCCCCCCTGCGCGTGGGGTGTCTGCCGGCTGGTTCCTGCTGTTGCGCGGCATTGCGCTTGGCGTTGCGGGCATCTGTTTCATGCTGGCCCTGACGTGGATGCCGCTTGGCGAAGCCACGGCCATTTATTTCACGGCACCGTTCATGGTGGTGGTCGTTTCGCGCTGGGTGCTGGGTGAAACCGTGGGCACCATCAAGTGGCTGTCCGTGATTGCGGGCTTTCTGGGCATGCTGCTGATCATCCGACCGGGGGGTGCGCTGCCGCTGTACGGCACGGTGTTGATGGTCATCGCGGCGCTGAGCTATGCCTGCTACCAGGTGCTGACCAAATATCTGTCCAGTGGCGGTATCCCGATCCATATCCAGTATGGCAGCACGGCGATCGTGGCGTTCCTGATTGCGATCGTCCCGGCGGCGCTGTACCCGCCCGACCCCTGGCCGACCCCCGGCATGCTGCTGCTGATTCTTGCGGTGTGCTCACTGAATGCGGCCGGGCACCTGATCCTGATTGCCGCCTTCGAGAAAGCAGCGGCGTCGGCCCTGGCGCCGCTGAACTACCTGCAGCTCGCCATGGCCGTGCTGTTCAGCATATTTCTGTTTCATTCCATGCCCGACGGCATCACCCTGTTCGGGATCATGATCGTCATCGTATCCGGCGTGGCGAATGTGGCATACGGCAGGCGTACGGCCTAGCGGCCAGGTTTCAAGCGCGGGCGGGATCTCGTCTCTTTTAGTGATGGTGCCGGCTAGAGGAGTCGAACCCCCGACCTTCTCATTACAAGTGAGCTGCTCTACCAACTGAGCTAAGCCGGCCCGGGCCGCCATTCTACAGGAATTGCCCCCCGCAGTGGCGGCCTGACTATTTGATGACTTTCAGGTGCGAGGGCTTGGGTGCCTCGGCCCGCGTGGCGGCCCCCGAGCCGGATGCGCTGGAGGCCGGCTGCGGGTCGGTGTCATCGCCCCCAGGATAAGCCTGCGACGGGGTGACTTCGAAGCCCATGCCGGCGCCGGTCTCGCGCGCATACAGGGCCGATACCGCGGCTACCGGGATGAACAGCTGCTCGACCTGGCCATTGAAGCGCGACTCGAACTCGATGTAGTCGTTGCCCATGGTCAGGTGGTTGGTGGCCAGGTGGCTGATGTTCAGCGTGATCTGCCCGTCGTGCACGTGGGCGGGCGGCACGGCGGTGTTGTCGTCGACCCGGACCACGATATACGGTGTGTAGCCATTGTCGGTGCACCATTCGTGCAGGGCGCGCAGGAGATACGGTTTGGTACTGGTTTCTTGCATCATCAGGATCAGCGGCGCATGACTTTTTCGGATGGCGTCAGGGCCTCGATGTAGGCCGGGCGCGAAAACAGCCGCTCGGCGTATTTCTGCAGGGGTGCGGCGCTCTTGGGAAGGTCGATGCCATAGTGTTCGAGGCGCCACAGCAGGGGTGCGATGGCCACGTCGAGCATGGTGAAGTCATCGCCCAGCAAGTGCTTGTTCTTGACCAGCAGCGGCGCCAGCTGGGTGAGGCGTTCGCGGATGGCGCTGCGGGCCGCATCGAGCACTTTTTCGTCGGTGATGCTGCGGCTTTCGAGAGTGCAGACGTGCGTGAAAATCTCTTTTTCGAAATTGTGCAGGAACAGGCGCGTGCGAGCGCGCATGATCGGGTCGGCCGGCATCAGCTGCGGGTGCGGAAAGCGCTCGTCGATGTATTCGTTGATGATGTTGGACTCATACAGGATGAGGTCGCGCTCGACCAGGATGGGCACCTGGTCGTAGGGGTTCATCAGGGCAATGTCTTCGGGCTTGTTGTAGAGGTCGATATCGCGGATTTCGAAATCCATGCCTTTTTCGAACAGCACGAAGCGGCAACGTTGCGAAAAAGGGCAGGTCGTGCCGGAATAAAGCACCATCATGATGTGGGTTCCCATCCAGAAAAAGGGGTGCCCCGGAAGGCACCCGGGGTTTAGCGCACGTGCTTCCAGTAGGTGCTGTTCATGCGGATTGCGATCAACAGGAACAGGACCAGGAAGATCATCACGATGACCCCGATCTCGCGCCGTTCGAGTTGCACGGGCTCGGCCATCCAGCCAAGAAAATTGCTCAGGTCGGCCACGTCGTTTTCGAACTTGGCAAAGGTCTTGGCGTCTTTGGAGTCGAACGTGGTCGTGCGCGTGACATCGCCATGGTAGTTGGCGAGCTTCTCATTGGTGATCTCGGCATAGCCGTTGTGGTCGAAAATCGACGTGGTCTTGACCCAGTGCATGTTGCCGGCTTCGTCGGGCACCTGGTGCACCTGCACGTCGGTGAGCGAACGCGGGCCTTCGAGTTCCCAGAGCGGGTTGGGCATGCCGACGTTGGGGAAGACCACGTTGTTCCAGCCCGTCTTGCGCTCGGTGTCGCGAAAGAAGGTGCTGAGGTAAGTATAGATGTAGTCGACCCCCGAGGGCCCGAAGCTGGTGCTCTTGGCCCGTGCGATGACGGACAGGTCGGGCGGGGTGGTGCCGAACCAGCGCTTGGCGTCTTCGGGCGTCATGGAGATGGTCATCAGGTCGCCCACCCGCTCGCGGGTGAAGAGCAGGTTCTTCTTGATGTCTTCTTCGGTGAGGCCGAGGTCCATCAGCTTGTTGTAGCGCATGGCGCTGGCGCTGTGGCAGTTCAGACAGTAGTTGACGAACATCTTGGCGCCGTTTTGCAGCGCGGCCAGGTCGGCGATGCGGTCGGGGGCCTTCTGGATCTGGGCGCCCCCATCGGCCGCGTAGGCAAAGGTGCAGGTCAGCGACAGGGCCAGGACACCGAGCAGTTTTTTGATCATGATGTTTCCGTAGCAGTCAGGGGCGGTTTCAGTGGGCGCGGAAGGTGACCCGGCTCGGAACCTTCTTGAAGGTGCCCAGGGGTGACCAGACCGGCATCAGGAAGAAGAACGCCAGGTAGATGACCGTGCAGATCTGCCCGGCGATGGTGTATTCGGGGGTGACGGGCAGGGTGCCCAGCACGCCCAGCGCCAGGAAATCGATGATGAAGATGGCGTACAGCCACTTGTGCCAGCCCGGCCGGTAGCGGATGGACTTGACCGGTGAGCGGTCGAGCCAGGGCAGGAAGAACAGCAGCACCACGGCACCGCCCATGGAGACCACGCCCCAGAACTTGGCGTCGATGACCCGCAGCAGCACGGCGACCACCAGCAGCACCAGCGGCGCGATATAGCGGCACAGGCCGCAGCCGCGCGCCTTGATGAAGATCCACAGGGCGGCGATGACGGCGCCGGCGGCCAGGACCCAGGTGAAGTCGCTGGTGGTGGCGCGCAGCATGGTGTAGAACGGCGTGAAATACCAGACCGGGGCGATGTGCGGCGGCGTCTTGAGCGGGTCGGCCGGGATGAAGTTGTTGTATTCGAGGAAGTAGCCGCCCATTTCTGGGCCGAAGAACAGGATGGCGGCAAATACGATCAGGAAGCCCGCCACGCCGACGATGTCGTGCACCGAGTAGTAGGGGTGAAAGGGGATGCCGTCGACCGGATGGCCGTACTTGTCTTTGGGGCCCTGCTTGATCTCGATGCCATCGGGGTTGTTCGAGCCCACTTCGTGCAGGGCGATGATGTGCGCGACCACCAGCCCGATGAGCACCAGCGGGATGGCGATGACGTGGAACGCGAAGAAGCGGTTCAGCGTGGCATCGGACACGACGTAGTCGCCGCGGATGAAGATGGCCAGGTCGGGGCCGATGAAGGGGATGGCCGAGAACAGGTTGACGATGACCTGGGCGCCCCAGTACGACATCTGGCCCCAGGGCAGCAGGTAGCCGAAGAAGGCTTCGGCCATCAGGCACAGGAAGATGGCGACGCCGAAGATCCAGACCAGTTCGCGCGGCTTGCGGTACGAGCCATAGAACAGGCCGCGCAGCATGTGCAGGTAGACCACCACGAAGAACATGGAGGCGCCGGTGGAGTGCATGTAGCGGATGAACCAGCCGCCGGGCACTTCGCGCATGATGAACTCGACCGAGCTGAAGGCCAAGGTGGCATCGGGCTTGTAGTTCATGACCAGGAAGATGCCGCTGACCACCTGGATGACCAGCACCAGCAGCGCCAGCGACCCGAAGAAGTACCAGAAATTGAAGTTCTTCGGAGCGTAGTACTCGGACATGTGCTCCTTGAACAGCTTGCTGAGCGGAAAGCGGCGGTCTACCCAGCCCAGCAAGCCGCTTGTCTCGACGTTTTGTTCGGCCATGGATGGCTCCTGTTGATTGCTTGAAACGATGGGCGCGGGGCGCATCAGGCCTTGTTGTCTTCGTCGACGCCGATGGTGACCTTGGTGCCGTCGGCGGAGAAGACGTAGGGCGGGATCTCGAGGTTGTCGGGCGCGGGCTTGTTGGCGAAGACGCGCCCGGCCAGGTCGAACGTGGAGCCATGGCAGGCGCACAGCCAGCCGCCGGGCCAGCCGGTGGGCAGCCCGGGCTGGGCGCCGGTCTGGAAGTAGGCGGTAGGCGAGCAGCCCAGGTGGGTGCAGATGCCGATGCAGATGAAGTATTCGGGATCGCGCGAGCGCCA
Source organism: Castellaniella sp. (assembly GCF_041677825.1). Taxonomy (GTDB): domain Bacteria; phylum Pseudomonadota; class Gammaproteobacteria; order Burkholderiales; family Burkholderiaceae_B; genus Castellaniella. The sequence goes on along the minus strand of NZ_JBAYPG010000022.1, from coordinate 34,663 downwards.
CTCGTTCTTGGCCCAGGGCGGTGTGAAGCCCGGGCGGTCGGACTCGGGGTCGGCCAGTTCGGCATCGTGCTTGGGCAGGTCTTCGAGCGTGACCTTGCTGCGGCGTACGATCCAGACGGGCTTGCCACGCCATTCGACCACCTTCATCTGGCCCATGGCCAGATCGGAGATGTCGGCCGTGACGGGTGCACCGGCGGCGCGCGCCTTGTCGGACGGCGCAAAGGACGCGACAAACGGCACGGCGGTGCCCACGCCCACGGCCCCGCCCAGGGTGCAGGCCGTGGCGACCCAGAAGCGCCGCTTGGGGTCGGAGGGCAGGGTGGGATCGACTGCGCCCTGATTGTCAGGCTGTGTCGGTTGCTGGCTCATGTGGTTATCCCGGTTGATCGCCACGAGGGCGAAACGTGTCAAGGTGTATCGGTTGTTTGCCGGCGGCGTAATTGCGCTGCCCGCCCATGAGGGCTTTCAACCGCGTATTATAGCGTTACGCCCGCCAGGGTACAGACAAGGAAAACAGATCAATGAGCACCGGACGCGGTTTCATCAGCGAGTTTCGCGAATTTGCCATCAAGGGCAACATGATGGATCTGGCCATCGGCGTCATCATCGGCGGCGCCTTCGGCACGATCATCGATTCGGTTGTCAACGACCTCTTCATGCCGATCATCAACTTCATCCTCGGGGGTGATGTCAATTTCGACAATCTCTACTGGGTGCTGCGCGCCCCACAAGATTATGTCGGCGCGCAAACCTACGATGAACTCACCAAGGCCGGGGCCGTGGTGTTCGCCTGGGGCCATTTTCTCACCGTGTTCGTGAACTTCCTCCTGCTGGCGCTGGTGGTCTTCATCATGGTGAAGATGGTCAACACCGCCCGGCGCCGCTTCGAGGCCGAAGCCGAGGCACAGGCCGCGCCACCGGCACCGCCGGCCACCCCTGAAGACGTCCTGCTGCTGCGCGAAATCCGCGACTCGCTCAAGAAATGACGGCGCGGCTCATGCCAGCGGCGGGCTTCGCAGGCCCGGTTGGCGTACCGTGCCGGCAGGGGGCATCGGGCTGGCAGGGTGCAACGGGCGAGCCTGTGCGGGCCTGCGGTACCAGCGATCGGGTACGCCATGGCTGAAATCACCCGGGTTGCCCTCGAAGCCTGGCTCAGCGCGCAGCTGAAGCCGGATGGCTTTCGTGACTACTGCCCCAATGGCCTGCAGGTCCAGGGGCGTGATCTCATCCGCCATGTCGTCACCGGGGTCACGGCCTCGCAGGCCCTGATCGAGGCCGCCATCGGTCAGGGGGCCGACGCGCTGCTGGTGCACCATGGCTGGTTCTGGAAGAACGAAGACCCCACCATACGCGGGCCCAAGTACCGGCGCCTGGCCGCCGTGCTGGGGGCGGGGCTGAACCTGTTTGCCTACCATCTGCCACTGGATGCGCACCCCGAATGGGGCAACAATGCGCAGCTGGCGCGTATCCTGGGCTGGCAGCCCGATCTTGATGCCGCAGGCCTGCCGCTGCGTTGCGGGCCCGAAGGCCTGGTCTGGCTGGGGCGGCCGGCGCAGCCCTGCACGGTGGCCAAACTGGCCGCGCAGGTGGCCGGGCGCCTGGGGCGTGAGCCGCTGCTGGTGGGCGAGCCCGACCGGCCCGTGGGCCGGCTCGCCTGGTGCACCGGGGCGGCGCAGGGCATGATCGAACACGCCGTGGCCGCGGGCGCCGACTGCTATCTCAGTGGCGAGATCTCCGAGCCCACCGTGCACTGGGCGCGTGAAACGGGCTGCGCCTATCTGGCCGCCGGGCATCATGCCACCGAGCGCTACGGGGTCCAGGCGCTGGGGGCGGCCATCGAGACCACATTCGGGGTGCGCTGCACGTTCATCGACATTGACAACCCGGCCTGAGCGGGCTCATGAATCTGAATGACCGCCCCGCAGGATCTCGGCCGCCGCCGGTGCGAAATACGTCAGTATCCCGTCGGCCCCGGCGCGCCGGAAGGCGATGAGCGACTCCATCATCACCTTGTCGTGGTCCAGCCAGCCGTTGGCTGCGGCGGCCTTGAGCATGGCGTATTCGCCACTCACCTGGTAGACGTAGGTCGGCACTCCGAAGGCGTCCTTGACCTCGCGCACGATGTCCAGATACGGCATGCCGGGCTTGACCATCACCATGTCGGCGCCTTCGCGCAGATCGGCGGCCACCTCGCGTATCGCTTCGAGGCGGTTGGCCGGGTCCATCTGGTACGTGGATTTGTTCGACTGCCCCAGGTTGGCCGCCGAGCCCACGGCATCGCGGAATGGCCCGTAGAATGCGCTGGCGTACTTGGCCGAGTAGGCCATGATGCGTGCGTGGATATGGCCGTTGGCGTCGAGCGCACTGCGGATGGCGCCGACGCGGCCATCCATCATGTCGCTGGGTGCGATGAAATCCACGCCCGCCTCGGCGTGGGCCAGGGCCTGGCGCACCAGCAGGGCTACGGTGGCATCGTTCTGCAACTGGCCCTGGTCATCGACCAGGCCGTCCTGGCCGTGGCTGGTGTAGGGGTCCAGGGCCACGTCGGTGAGTATGCCCAGTTCGGGGAAGTGCTGCTTGAGCAGGCGCACGGTGCGCGGGATGAGGCCATCGGGGCGGGTGGCTTCGATGCCGTCGGGCGTCTTGGTGGCCGGGTCCATGTGCGGAAACAGCGCGATGACCGGGATGCCCAGTTGCAGGCTGTGCTCGGCCACGGCCAGCAAGGTGTCGGGCGAGTGGCGCAGGACATCGGGCATCGAGGCCACGGGCTCGCGCACGCCGCTGCCTTCGCGCACGAACACGGGGTAGATGAGGTTGTCGGTGCTCAGGCGGTGCTCGCGCACCAGGCGGCGCGAGAACTCATCGCGCCGGTTGCGGCGCAGGCGCACGGTGGGAAATTCGGCGTGGGGCAGGAAACGGGTCATGAAAGGCTCCGGAGAACCCCGGCATGCAGGCCGGGGCGGGTTCAGGCTGAAGGAGGGGCGATCCAGTGCAGGATGCACGCGGTGGCCTCTTCGAGGCCGAGCCGCTGGGTAGCCGAAAAGGGCACGGCCGTGAGGGTGCCGATATCGGCCAGATCGCGGCGCGCCTGGGCCACGGCGCGCAGGCGCTGGCCGTGGGGCAGTTTGTCGGCCTTGGTGAGCAGGGCCAGGGTGGGCAGGCCGCGCAGCGCGATCCAGTGCGCCAGGCGCCGGTCGAGGTCGGTGACGCCGCGGCGGATGTCGAGGATCAGCACCACGGCGGCCAGGCTGGGGCGTTCGTGCAGATAGCGCCCCAGGACTTCGGCCCAGGCTTCGCGGGCGGCCTGGTCGACCGCCGCGTAACCGTAGCCGGGCAGGTCGACCAGAAAGCCCAGCCAGGCGTCGGGCTGCAGCGGGTCGGGCAGGCCGAACAGGTTGATGAGCCGGGTGCGCCCCGGGGTTTTACTGGAAAACGCCAGGCGCTTCTGGTTGCACAGGGCATTGATGGCCGAGGATTTGCCCGCATTGGAGCGGCCGACGAAACAGATCTCGGCCGTGGTGGGCGGCGGCAGCTGGTCGAGCCGGGCTGCCGAGGCCACGAAGCGGGCACGATGTAGCAAGGACACGCGGTACAAGCCCCAAATGATTGAATTTTTGCCTATTGTATAATTTCGTGCTGAACGAATCATCACCGAGGATCTCATGAAGCGTGCGCTCTCCAGTATGTTCATGGCCGGCAGCCTGGTCCTGGCCGGTGTCCTGCCCGGCATGGCTCACGCCCAGGATCAGAAACCCGATGCCGCGGCCGGCGAACAGCTGTATCTCAATGGCGACATGTCGCGCGGGGTGCTGGCCTGCATCACCTGCCATGGCGAGGGTGGCAACAGCACCATCCCCATGAATCCGAATCTCTCGGCCCAGCCGCACGAATACCTGGTCAAGCAACTGCACGATTTCACCCCGCAGGGCGACAAGCCCGCCGTGCGCACCGGGCCCGATGGCGCGCCCTCGGTCATGGCCAGCATCGCCCCGGCGCTGACCCCCGAAGACATGCGCAATGTTGCGCTGTATCTCACCAACCAGGCACTCGACTGGGATACGGCCCCCACGGCCACCAACGAAGACACGGTCGAGCGCGGGCAGACCATCTGGCGCGCCGGCATTGCCGATCGCCACGTGCCGGCCTGCGCGGCCTGCCATGGCGCTGCGGGCACCGGCATCCCGGCCGAATTTCCGCGCCTGGCCGGCCAGTACCCAGACTACATCCTCGAGCAGCTCAAGCTGTTCCAGACAGGTGACCGCAAGAACGAGATCATGCACGACATCGCCGATCGCATGAACCAGTCCGACCTGGCCGCCGTGGCCAATTACGCCGCCGGCCTGCGTCCCTGAAGCGGTTTCCTCGTTCGGGGCAGGGTTATCCTGCCATGGGCCGGGCTTCGGGTGTAAGGTTCAAGGTTCAAGGTTCAATAATACGGATACAGGGGGTTCTGGTCATACAGGGCCCCTTTTTTACGGATTTCACCGCAGTGGCCTCATCTTCGTCCTGGCGCGCACGTGGCGCGGACATCATCGAACTCCTGGGTTCGATGCGTTTTGCCATCAGCCTGCTGGTCTTCATCTGCGTGGCCAGCCTGATCGGTACGGTACTGCCCCAGAACCAGGCGCCCAACACCTATATCGACCAGTTCGGGCCGTTCTGGTATACGCTGTTCGACCAGTTCTCGATCTGGCACATCTACAACAGCCCGTGGTTCCTGGTGATCATGGCCTTTCTGGTGGTGTCCACCTCGTTGTGTGTGCTGCGCAATGCGCCCAAGATGATTCGCGACATGCGCTCGTTTCGCGAATACGTGCGCGGCAGCAGCCTGAAGGCGTTCCGCCACAAGGTCGAGGTGCACAGCGCGCTGGCCCCCGATGCGGCCGTCGATGCCCTGGGCCCCTTGCTGCGCGCGCAGGGTTTCCGCTATCGGGTGCGCATCGATGGCGACAGCCGCATGGTGGCCGCCAAGAAGGGTGCCGCCAATCGGCTGGGCTACATTTTTGCGCACGTGGCGATCGTGGTGATCTGCGTGGGCGGGCTGCTCGACAGCGAGCTGCCCGTGCGCCTGCAGACCTGGCTGTTCGACAAGCAGCCGGTGGTCGGCAACATGCTGATTTCCGAGGTGCCCGAGTCGGGCCGCCTGTCGGCCTACAACCCCAGCTTCCGCGCGAACATGCTGATCCCCGATGGCAAGCAGAGCAGCGTGGGCATCATCCCGTCGGGTCAAGGGGTGCTGTTGCAGCCGCTGCCCTTCAGCCTGCGGCTGAACAAGTTTCATATCGAATACTACGAAAACGGCCAGCCCAGCGATTTCCGCAGTGACGTCACGGTCACCGACCGGGTCACGGGCGAGTCCTTCGATCAGACGATCCAGGTCAATGAGCCGCTGCATTATCGTGGGCTCACGGTGTATCAGTCGAGCTTCGATGACGGCGGCAGTGCGCTGCAGCTGCGCGGCTGGCCCCTGCGCGGCCAGGGCTCCGAGCCGGTCGCACTCACCGGCACGGTGGGCACCGAGTCGCAGCTGCCGGCGGGTCTGGGTGGTGACATGGTCGATTACACCGACCTGCGCCTGATCAACGTCGAGAACCTGGGCGATGGCCAGGGGCCGCAGCCGGCCAATGTGATCGAGCACGTGGCGGCCGTCACCGGCAGTGCGGCGCGGCCGCGCGACAAGGATCTGCGCAACGTGGGCCCCAGCGTGCAATACCGCCTGATCGGGGCCGACGGGCAGGCGCACGAGTTCAACCAGTACATGCTGCCGGTGGCACTCGATGGCTTTCCGCTGTTCCTGCTGGGGGTGCGCGACACCCCGGCGCAGCCCTGGCGCTATCTGCGCATTCCGGCCGATGCGCGGGGCCAGATGCACGAGTTCATGCAGCTGCGCGCGGCGCTGGCCGATCCGGCGCTGCGCGAGCAGGCGGCACAGGCGTTTGCCGAGCACAATGCGCCCGAAGGCGAACAGCGCGACCTGATGTTCCAGGCGGCGCGCGGCGCCCTGACCACGTTCGAGCGCGAGGGCTTCAATGGCATCATCGCCGCCGCTCCTGAAGACCAGCGCGAGAAAATCCTCAACTTCGCGGTGCCCATGGTCCAGCTCAGCGTGGCCGAACTGCGCAACCTCATGCGGGCCCGCGCAGGCTTGCCGGCCCTGGCCGGGCTGCAGGGCGACGCCGCGCAGCGCGAGCAGCAGTGGCTCGGGCTGGCGGTGGTGGCGCTGGCGATGCTGCCGGATTATCCTGCCCCGGTGGCCCTGCAGCTCGCGGGGTTCGATCACGTCCAGGCCAGCGTCTTCCAGGTGGCGCGCAGCCCCGGCAAGACCATCGTCTATCTGGGCTGCCTGTTCCTGGTGCTGGGGGTGTTCTCCATGTTCTACATCCGCGAGCGGCGGGTGTGGGTCTGGGTGCGGCCCAGCGGTGCGGGCAGCAGCTGGCTGGCCGCAATGACCACACAACGTCGTACACTGGATTTCAATCACGAATTCGAGCGCTTGCGCAATGCCTTGCGCACACTGGGAGGTCAACATGACGTCTGATTCAATGGTCCGCCAAGCGCCCGGCCTGTGGGCCGGGCCCATGAACGCAAGTGGCGATCGGCGCGGCCGGCGGGGCCGCCCCGATTGGTCCGATATCGCCTTCTTCGTGCTCCTGGCCGCGGGTGCGGGCTATGCGATCGACGCCTATGGCCATTTCATGGACTACTACGAGACCCTCATCCTGCTGGGCTGCGTGGCCCTGTTCAGCTGGATGGGCTGGCTCTGGCGGCCGCTGCGCACGCTGATGCTGGCCAGCGGCCTGACGGCGCTGCTGGCCATCTGGCTGTACAGCCCCACCGGCAATCTGCTGCAGGGCGACCTTACACACGTCGACAGCGTGTTCCTGCTCAAGTACCTGATTTCGTCGCAGTCGGCGGTGCTGTGGATGTGCGCGCTGTTCGTGCTCGCCACGGTCTGCTACTGGGTGGGTTTTGCCGTGCCGACGTTTTCGTGGGTGGGCACGGTGCTCACCTGGGGCGCGGTCTACGCCGGGCTCACCGGCCTGCTGGTGCGCTGGCGCGAGGGCCATCTGCTGGGGCCGGGCATTGGCCACGTGCCGGTCAGCAATCTCTACGAAGTATTCGTGCTGCTGGCGCTCATCACGGCGCTGTTCTATCTCTACTACGAGCGGCGCTATGCCACGCGCGCGCTGGGCGGCTTCGCGCTGCTGGTGATCAGCGCCCTGGTGGTGTTCCTGCTGTGGTATTCGTTCACCCGCGACGCCTACCAGATCCAGCCGCTGGTGCCCGCCCTGAAGAGCTGGTGGATGAAGCTGCACGTGCCGGCCAACTTCATCGGCTATGGCACCTTCAGCCTGGCGGCCATGGTGGGTTTTGCCTATCTGGTCAAGGCGCATGGCGAGACCCGCGGCATCAAACCACTGATACCGCTCTTTCTGCTGGGTGCCGTGCTGTGCGCCGAGCCCTTCATGTTCGGCTCGCGCGAGCTCTCGGCCACGTGGATGCTGTTCTTCGGCATCGGCGCCCTGATCGTGGGCAGCATCCTGGCGTTTCGCGGGCCCATCGCGCAGCGCCTGCCATCGCTCGAGGTGCTCGATGACATCATGTACCGCGCCATCGCCATCGGCTTCGCCTTCTTCACCGTGGCCACCATCCTGGGGGCCCTGTGGGCGGCCGATGCCTGGGGCACGTACTGGCAGTGGGACCCCAAGGAAACCTGGGCGCTCATCGTCTGGCTCAATTATGCCGCCTGGCTGCACATGCGCCTCATGAAAGGCCTGCGCGGGGCGATGGCGGCCTACTGGGCGCTCACCGGCCTGCTGGTGACCAGCTTCGCCTTCCTGGGGGTGAACATGTTCCTGTCGGGGCTGCACTCGTACGGCGAACTCTAGGCCGGCGGCCGGGTCTTCGGGCCCCCGGGCTACGGCCCGCGAACCCCGGGGTGCGCGGGCTGGCCAGGGATGCGCTCTTGCGCGTACAGTTCGTGCACGCTTTCGCGCGGGCGCACCAGCCAGGCCTGCTCGCCATCCACCAGCACCTCGGCCGCCCGCGGGCGGCTGTTGTACTGGCTGGCCATCGAGAATGCATAGGCACCGGCCGATTCGATCGCCAGCCAGTCGCCCGGGGCAAGCGCCAGCGCGCGCCCGCGCGCGAGCCAGTCGCCGCTTTCGCAGATCGGGCCGACCACATCCCAGGTCTCGGTGGGCTCGCCATCGCGCGGGCAGACGGGGCGCACGCCATGCCAGGCTTCATAGAGCGCCGGGCGCATGAGGTCGTTCATGGCGGCATCGACGATGGCGAACTGGCGGGTTTCGCCGCGCTTCAGATAGAGGACTTCGGTGAGCAGCACGCCCGCATTGCCCACGAGCGAGCGCCCGGGTTCGAGCACGACCTTCAGGTGGCCCAGGCCACGCGCCTGCAGGGTGGCAAATACGGGCTCCAGCAGGTCTGCCGGCTGGGGCGGGGTTTCGTCGGTGTAGCGGATGGCCAGGCCGCCGCCCAGGTCCAGGTGCTGCAGCTGGATGCCATCGGCCGCGAGCTGGTCGATCAGGGCGAGCAGCCGGTCGAGGGCATCCAGCCAGGGCGCTATGGTGGTGATCTGCGAGCCGATGTGGCAGTCCATCCCCACGATGCGCAGCGACGGCAGGCTGCGCGCCCGATGGTACAGGGCGCGGGCATCCTGGATGGGCACGCCGAACTTGTTGTCTTTCAGGCCGGTGGAGATATACGGGTGGGTGTGGGCATCCACGTCGGGGTTGACGCGCACCGAGACGGGGGCCGGGCGGCCGCAGTCGGCCGCCACCTGGGCGATGCATTCGAGCTCGCCCGCCGATTCGACGTTGAAGCACAGGATGCCCGCCTCGAGTGCGGCACGGATTTCCCAGGCCTGCTTGCCCACGCCCGAGAAGACGATGGTCTCGGGCCGCGCGCCGGCGGCCAGCACGCGGGCCAGTTCACCCCCCGAGACGATGTCGAAACCGGCCCCCAGGCGCTGGAATTCGTGCAGGATGGCGAGGTTGCTGTTGGCCTTGACGCCGTAGCAGACCAGGCCACGGCGCCCATGCAGGGCCTGACGGTAGGCGTGCCAGGCGGCCTGCAGGGCCGCGCGCGAATACACATACAAGGGGGTGCCGTAGCGGCGCGCGAGCGCGGGCAGCGCCACACCCTCGGCGTGCAGCACGCCATCGCGCAGGTCGAACCAGGGTTGGCTGGGCAGCATCGATGTGGCCTCAGGGCAGTGGTTGCTGGGTGGGGTTGCTGCCCAGTGGCACGTCCGGGGGCAGGGCCAGTTGCTCATCGGCCGGTGGCGGCGGCTCGGGCATGTACAGCGGGCCTTTCATGCCGCAGCCGGCCAGCAGCAGGCTGGCCAGCGCCAGGCTGCCGGTGATGCGCAGCCGGCGGGCGCGGATTGCGGGTACGACGCCCTGGGCCGGATGGCCTGCCGGCGCGCATGGGGCATGCATGCCAGGTGTGCCGTGGGTGGTGTTTTTGCTGCGTGCTTCGGCGGGGTGGGCTGGCATGGGATACCGTCCTTAAAAGGGAACCCGCACGGGCTGTGGCTGCGCGGCTTCGTATGGGGTGGCGTCGCTGGGCAGGACCTGGGTCTGCAACTGGTTGAGCAGCCGGTTGATGTCGTCCATTTCCTGCCCGTCCAGGCTGTTGGCTGCGGGGTAGGTGTCGCCCGGCTGGGGCAGGCCGACCCGGGCGATGGCGATGCCGGGCGGGTATTCGGAGAAGTAGAAGTCGCCATCGATGCGCGCCAGGCCGCTGGGCAGCGGGCCGGGCTGGATCTCGGGCTGGCCCTGCAGGGCGACCCGCATGTAGTCGATCCACATGGGCAGTGCGGCGCCGCCACCGGTTTCGCCCTGGCCCATGGAACGGGGCTGGTCGAAGCCCATCCAGGCCACGGCCACCTCTTTGGGGGTGAAGCCGGCGAACCAGGCATCTTGCGAGTCATTGGTGGTGCCGGTCTTGCCCCCGAGGTCGACGCGCTGGAGTTCGCGGCGCGCCCGCGCGCCGGTGCCCGACGTGGCCACGCCGCGCAGCATGTCGGCCATGACGTAGGCGGTGCGCGGGTCGATCACGCGCGCCAGGGCATCGCCGGCCACGGTGGGATGGGCGCGCATGATGACCTTGCCTTCGCTGTCGGTGACCGTATCGATCAGGTACGGCGGCACCCGGTAGCCGCCGTTGGCGAACACCGCAAAGCCGCCGGCCAGCTGCAGCGGGGTGACGCTGCCGGCGCCCAGGGCCAGCGGCAACACGGCCGGTTGGCGTTCGCGATCGAAGCCGAAGCGCGTGACGTAATCCTGCACGTACTGCGGGCCTATGGCCTGCATGATGCGGATGGACACCATGTTCTTGGACTTGTACAGGCCCTGGCGCATGGTCAGCATGGGTTCGTAGCTGCGCCCGTAGTTCTTCGGGTTCCAGGGCTTGGAGCCGGTCTGCTCGGCGGTCAGCGAGAAGGGCTCGTCGGAAATCTGGGTGGCCGGCGTGAGGCCGCGCTCGAGTGCCGCCGCGTAGATGAAGGGTTTGAACGACGAGCCCGGCTGGCGCCAGGCCTGGGTGACGCGGTTGAACTTGCCTTCGTCGAAATGGAAACCGCCGATCATGGCCTGGATCGCGCCGTCCTGGGCGCTGATGCCGACCAGGGCCGCCTGGATGGCTGGCTTGTTGATGAGTTCCCAGGTGTCGCCGTTCTGGTGCACGTAGACGATGGCGCCGCGCTCGATGCGCACATTGTCTTTGGCGTTGGCCACCAGGCCGCGGGCCACCACGCGCAGGGCCTGCTTGTCGTTGATGGTGATGACTTGATCGGCGCTGCGGGCCACCCGCACTTCGGTGGGGCTGGCCGAGAGTACGATGCCGGTGAGCAGGTCACCGTTGTCGGGGTGGCGCTCTTGCGCTTCGTCGAGCAGATCGTTGAAGGCTTCGGGGTCTTTCTCGATGCCCGGTGGCAGGTCGATGGTTTCTTCGGGGCCGGTGTACGGTGCGCGCCGGGTGTAGTCGAGCACGCCGGCGCGCAGGGCCTGGTAGGCGGCTTCCTGGTCTTTGGCGTTGATGGTGGTGTAGACGTTCAGGCCGCGTGAGTAGATGTCGTCTTGATAGACCCCGTAGAGCAGCTGGCGGGCCAGTTCGGCCGGGTAGTCGGCGTGCACGGCGTAGCGCCCGGTGGGGGTGCCGGCGGCCGACTTGATGACGATGGCCTGGTCGGCCGCCTGCCGGTATTCGGCTTCGGTCAGGTAGCCCAGCTGGCGCATGCGGCCCAGCACGTACATCTGGCGCGCCTTGGCGCGCTGGAAGTTGGCGATCGGGTTGTAGCGCGAGGGCGCCTTGGGGATGCCGGCGAGCATGGCGGCTTCGGCCGCGGTGATCTCGGCCAGCGGCTTGCCGAAATAGGTGCGGCTGGCAGCCGCGAAGCCGTAGGCCCGGTGCCCCAGGAAGATCTGGTTCATGTACAGATCGAGGATCTCGTTCTTGGTGAGCGTGGCCTCGATCTTGAAGGTGAGCAGCAGTTCGTAGAACTTGCGCGTATAGGTTTTTTCGGACGACAGGTAGAAGTTGCGCGCCACCTGCATGGTGATGGTGCTGGCCCCCTGGGTCTTGGACATGTGCATGGTATTGGCCAGGGCGGCGCGCAGCACGCCCAGCCAGTCGATGCCGGCGTGCTGGTAGAAGCGGTCGTCTTCGGCGGCCAGCACCGCCGACTTCATGACATCGGGGATTTCGTTGAAGCGCAGCACGTTGCGCCGTTCTTCGCCGAACTCGCCGATCAGCACCTTGTCGGCCGTGTAGATGCGCAACGGCACACGGGGCCGGTAGTCGATCATGGCGCCCAGGTCGGGCAGGTTGGGCCAGGCCAGTGCCAGGGCCATGCCCAGCAGCAAGGCCGCGCACAGCCCCAGACCCGCCAGAACCGCGATGGTCTTGACGATCAGCCGGGTCAGCCAGGATGACCCGGCTGACTGATTTGCGGATTGGGTGCGGGTGGAGGTCATCAGAGGCGATTGTAAGCGCTGGCCAGAACCGGACGTGCAAGCAGGCGAGTAGGGATGTAAACGTGTATTTCAGGACCCCGATGGGCCAGGGACAGGCTGATGCGATAATACACGTTATTTTACGTGATTCGATCCGGATTCCGCCGGGACGGCGGGTCACGATCACCTTGCAAACCAAGCCGGATTGTCATGTCTGACCCCGCTGCCCGATATTCCTCTGTCCCAGGTTCCGTTGCGTTACAGCCCGTGGTTGCCGGCCCTGCCACCACCACCGACGCTGCACAAGGTGCGCCGGCAGGCGGAGGTGAAGGCCGCAAGCCGGTCTGTCTGGTGGGCATGATGGGGGCAGGCAAGACCACGCTGGGCCGGCAGCTGGCAGCGGCCCTCGAGCGTCCGTTCGTGGACCTCGACCAGGCCCTCGAGGCGCGCTGCGGGGTGCGTGTGGCCACCATTTTCGATATCGAGGGCGAGGCGGGGTTTCGTCGGCGCGAGACCGCCATCCTGGACGAGTACACGCGCCAGTTCGATCTGGTACTGGCCACCGGAGGGGGGGCCGTCCTGGCACCCGAGAACCGCGAGATGCTGCGTACGCGCGCCTGTGTGATCTACCTGCAGGCCGAGGCCCATGAGCTCTACCAGCGCGTGGCGCGCGACCGCAACCGGCCGCTGCTGCAGACCGAAGACCCGCAGGGGCGCATCGTCGCCCTGCTCGAGCAGCGCGAGCCCTTGTATGCCGAGGTGGCCCACATCACGGTGGCCACGGGCAGGCAGCCTGCGAGCCAGATCCTGCGTCGGCTGGTGGCCCAGCTGGGCGGCCCGCCGACCTGAGTGGGCGTCAATGGGCGGCCCGGCGGCCCGGGGGTGGGCCTGCAGCCCGGGGGTGGGCTTGCAGCCCGGGGATGGCCCGCCGGCCCGGAACGCGCAGCAATTGAATGGACTGACCCTGAATCGAGGTGACATGCATACCGTACTGGTCGAAGCCCCTGGGGGGCACTATCCCATCCACATCGGCAGTGGCTGCCTGGACGCCCTGGCCGACAGCATTCCGGCGGATGCCACCAGCCTGGCGCTGGTCACCAATGTGACGGTGGATGCCCTGTATGGCGAGCGGGTGCGCGATCTGCTGGCCGCCGCCGGCAAACCGCTGGTGACCATCGCCTTGCCGGATGGCGAAGCACACAAGAGCTGGGATTCGCTCAACCAGGTCTTCGATGCGCTGCTCGCGCGGGGCCATGACCGCAAAACGGTGCTGGTGGCCCTGGGTGGCGGGGTGGTGGGCGATCTGGCCGGCTTTGCGGCGGCCTGCTACCAGCGCGGGGTGCGTTTCGTGCAAGTGCCGACCACGCTGCTGGCGCAGGTGGATTCGTCGGTGGGCGGCAAGACGGCGATCAATCATCCGCGCGGCAAGAACATGATCGGTGCCTTCCACCAGCCCCAGGCCGTGGTGATCGACCCCGATGTGCTGCAGACTCTGCCGGCGCGCGAGGTCTCGGCCGGGCTGGCCGAGGTGATCAAGCACGGCATGATCGCCGACGCGGCGTTCTTCGACTGGTGCGAGGCGCACGTGACAGGCCTGCGCGCCCTGGACGCCGCCTTGATCTCGCAGGCCATCCGCCGGTCCTGCGAGATCAAGGCGGCCGTGGTGTCGCAGGACGAGCGCGAGGCCGGGGTGCGCGCCCACCTGAATTTCGGCCATACGTTCGGCCACGCGATCGAGGCCGGGCTGGGCTACGGGCAGTGGCTGCACGGCGAGGCCGTGGGTTGCGGCATGGTGCTCGCCGCCGGGCTCTCGGCGCGGGTCTGCGGGCTGGATGCGGCGGCAGTGGCGCGCATCCAGGCCCTGGTGCAGGCCATCGGCTGCCCGACCCGGGCGCCTGCCCTGGGTGCCGGGCGCTGGCTCGAACTGATGCGGGTCGACAAGAAATCGCGCGGCGGAAAGATCCATTATGTACTCTTGCCCCGGCTGGGCGCAGCGCAGGTGCACGAGGTCGAGGACGCCGTCGTGGCCGCCCTGCTGTTGCAATCGGGGGCCTGAAGGGGCGTGTGCAGGCGGTGAAAACCCGCAGGCGGGCCGTTCCCGGCCGTGACGGTGATATCCTGCTTGCATGTCCACCCATTCGTCCCCCGAACCTGCCATGCCTGCTCTCGCGCCCTACGCCTGTGACCCGCGCGCCACGCGCGGGCGGCAGTTTGCCGAATCGCCGCCCGAAGGGCGCACCGAGTACCAGCGTGATCGCGATCGCATCGTGCATTGCGGGGCCTTCAGGCGGCTTGAATACAAGACCCAGGTGTTTCTCAATCACGAGGGCGATCTGTTTCGTACCCGCCTCACCCACAGCCTCGAAGTGGCCCAGATCGCGCGCACGCTGGCGCGCAATCTGGGGGTGCACGAAGACCTCATCGAGGCCATCGCGCTGGCGCATGACCTGGGTCACACGCCGTTTGGCCATGCGGGGCAGGATGAACTCAATGCCTGCCTGCGCGAACTCGCGCCCGCAGCCGGCGGCTTCGAGCACAATCTGCAGAGCCTGCGGGTGGTGGATACGCTCGAAGAGCGCTATGCGGCCTTCGATGGCCTGAACCTGTGCTTCGAGACGCGCGAGGGCATACTCAAGCATTGCTCGCGCCGGCAGGCCCGCCAGCTGGGCGCCGTGGGCGAGCGTTTCCTGAATGGCAGCCAGCCCTCGCTCGAGGCCCAGCTGACCAACCTGGCCGATGAGATCGCCTACAACAATCACGATGTGGACGACGGCCTGCGTTCGGGCCTGATCAGCGTGCCGCAACTGCTCGAGGTCGAATTCTTCGCCCGCCATCACGCGGCCGTCCTGCAGCGCTGGCCGCAGATCGAGGCCCGCCGCCTGGTGCATGAAGTGATCCGGGCCATGATCAATACGCTCGTGCTCGATCTGACGCACAGCACGGCCGTGCGGCTGGCCGCGCAGGCGCCGGGCTCGGTCGATGCGGTGCGGGCTGCGCCGCCACTGGCGGCCTTTTCGGATACGGTGCGCGCGCAGGCCAACGAGCTCAAGCGCTTCCTGCACGACAATCTGTACCGCCACTGGCGTGTCGTGCGCATGACCGGCAAGGCCCGGCGTATCGTGCGCGAGCTGTTCACGGCTTTTCTCGCAGAACCCCGTCTGCTCGCGCCCGAGTACCGGCGCGACGATCCCGTGCAGCAGGCGCGTGCGATCGCCGACTACATCGCCGGCATGACGGATCGCTACGCGATCCGCGAGCACGACGCCATTTACCGCATGGGCTAGCGTCCTTACGGTCCGTACATGGTCAGAAAGCATCTTTTCTTCTTTTTCCTGCTGCTGGCCATATACGCTGGAACCCTGGCGATAGAACGAATCGATCGGGTGCGCCATGCCGCGCAGGCGACGCAGCAGGTGCAGCAGCGGCTCGAGGCGGGTACACGAAATCTGGAGGCGTATCTGCTGAGCCTGGTCGAGATCAACGAGCGGCTGGCCGAAGCCCTGGCCGTGGCCGAAGGGGATGAAATCCAGCCCTTCGACCTCTGGACAGCCGAGCTGCACCGCCAGCACCCCGAACTGATCAGCCAGTCCTGGATAGACGGCCTGAGCCTGCGCCGCGTGGCGCCGCCCGCCGGCAATGAAGGCATCGTGGACCTGGACTATGGCCGGCATCCGGAATACATGGGCGGTATCCAGCGCATGCTGGCACGTCGCGGCACCATACTCGATCCGGTGCCGCGTCTGCTGCAGACCGGGCGTCCGGGGGTATTGCTGCGCAGCCCCTTTTATCGCCAGGATGACAAGGACCGGTATCGCGGGCATGTGGTGCTGTCGCTGGACTGGCACGGGATGCTGCAGCGCCAGGGGCTGGCGGGCGACGATGTGCCGTTCGAACTGCAGATCCGCCAGGAAGATGCCGATGGGGTGGAGCATCTGCTGCACGGGCCCGTCGAATTGCCCGTGAACCACCGCAGCGAGACGCGCCTCGAACTGCCTGATCAGGTCTGGTGGCTGCGTGCCGTGCCCAGCCGCACGCTGGCGGCCTACCCGGCCGCATGGGCGGGCTTGATCCGGGTGCTGGGCCTGCTGCTGGCGCTTGCGGTGCTGGCGCTGTGGTGGCGGCACAGCGGCACCCTGCACAAGCGGCTGCGTCGCCTGCCGCGCGATGGGCTGACCTCGCTGCGCACGTTCATTCTGCTGGCCGTGCTGGTGCCGCTGCCCATCATCGCCGGGCTTACCGGCTGGTGGGTCTATGGTGCCTCGATCCGTGCCGTACGGATACTCGAAGAACAGCAGGTCACCGAGTTGGGCGGCCTCATTCGCGGGCGTCTGGCATCGGCTTTCGGGATTCCGGGCAGTGTGCTGACCTTCAATCAGGGGCAGTGGCACGGGCGCCTGATCCAGGCACGCGATCCCGCAGCGATGCTGGACAGCTTCATGTTGCAGCTGCGTGCCCAGCCGCACCTGACGTTGCTGGGCTTTGCACGTGAGGATGGCCGCTTCTGGGCGGCCAGCCGTACCTGGCAGGGGGGCGTATCCAGCCTGCGGATTCTCGAGTCGGACATGAGGCTGGATGGCCGGATGCGCAAGTTCCATGTGGATGATGCCAACCGGCACGGGCCGCTCGAGTCGCTGGGCGATCGCTACGTCGACATGCGCTCGCATGCACGCTACCGCAGCGCTGCGGATACGCCAGGCCTGCACTGGAATCTGCCCGATCCGTATGCGCTGCAGGATGCGGCCATGCTCTACGAGGACTGGGGTATCGGCATGTCATTGCAACTGCGTGATGCGCAGGGGCAACCGACCGGGGTGTTGATGGCCGATGTGGCGCTGGCCCAGATCAACGAGCTGCTGCGCGATGAAATGGCGCCCCTTTCCGGGCTGGCCTGGCTGACGCTGCCCGATGGTACCTTGCTGGCGGCCTCGTCGCCGCAGGCCCTGGGCCAGCCGATGCGCGATGGTTTCATGTATACCCAGGCCGTGCACAGCCCCCTGCCCGAGGTGCGTCAGGGTATGGAATGGATCCACGAGAGCCGCGAATCGACCGGTCAGTACTGGATGAGGGTGGATGGTGTGCGTACGCTGCTGCACTGGCGTTCGCTCGAACTGCCCAACGGGCCGCGCCTGCAGCTGGCGCTTGCGCTGCCCGAAGACCGCTATACCGAGTCAATCGAGGGGATTCTGTTGCGCATCGGTCTGCTGGTGATGGGCTTCTGGCTGATGGGCACGCTGCTGGCCTTCGGGCTGGCCTGGTGGTTCTCGCGCCCCTTGCGCGAGCTCAGCGTCTGGGCCGAGCAGCTGGCGCATGATCAGAGTGGTCGCACGGAGCCCGTACACAGCCCGGTGCGCGAGATCGCCACGCTGTCGCGTGCCCTGAGCCGGATGGCCCGGCATATGCAGGCGCATGCCAGCCAGCTCGAGCAGCAGGTGGCCGAGCGCACCGAGGCACTCACGCTGGCCAATGCGCGGCTGCAGGCGCTGTCGCTCACCGATGGGCTGACGGGCCTGGCGAACCGGCGTCATTTCGACCAGGTGCTCGCCAAGGAATGGGCCCGTGCACGGCGTTCGGGCGAGCCGCTCAGTCTGCTCATGCTGGACGTGGATTATTTCAAGGCCTACAACGACCGCTATGGCCATCAGGCGGGGGACCAGGTCCTGTCGCGCCTGGCCGCCGTGCTGCAGGCGGCGTTGCAGCGCCCGGCCGACCTGGCCGCCCGCTATGGCGGTGAAGAATTTGCCGTCATCGTGCCGGGGCTGGATGTGGCGGCCGCCGGCCGGCTGGCCGACACCGTGCGCCGCAAGATCCAGGATCTGGGCATCGTGCATCCGCTGGGTGTGATGGGGCGCCTGACGATCAGCATCGGGGTGGCCCAGCAGGTGCCAGGTCATCTGGTGGGGGTAGAGGACCTGATCCGGCGCGCCGATGACGCGCTCTACCAGGCCAAGCGGGACGGGCGCAACCGGGTGATCGTGGCGGGTCAGGCCTGAGGGCGGGATCGGAGCACGGGGGCCAGCCAGTGGCCGGTGTGGCTGGCCGCGCAGGCGGCCAGGTCTTCAGGGGTGCCGGCAGCCACGATGGCACCGCCCCCCGCGCCGCCTTCGGGGCCCAGGTCGACCACCCAGTCGGCCGTCTTGATCACGTCCATGTTGTGCTCGATGACCAGCACGGTGCTGCCGCTGTCGACCAGCCGCTGCAGGACGCGCAGCAATACGGCGATGTCTTCGAAGTGCAGGCCGGTGGTGGGTTCGTCGAGTACGTACAGGGTGCGTTCGGTGCCCCGCCGCGAGAGTTCCTGGGCCAGTTTGATGCGCTGGGCCTCGCCCCCCGAGAGGGTGGTCGCACTCTGCCCCAGCCGCAGGTAGGCCAGGCCCACGTCGGCCAGGGTCTGCAGCTTGCGGGCCACGGATGGCACGGCGGCAAACAGGTCCAGGGCCTGGGCGACGGTCAGCTCGAGCACCTGGCTGATGTTCAGGCCGCGGTAGCGGATGTCCAGGGTTTCGCGGTTGTAACGGCGCCCCTGGCAGACTTCGCAGGGCACGTACATGTCGGGCAGGAAGTGCATTTCGACCCGCACCACGCCGTCCCCCTGGCAGGCTTCGCAGCGGCCCCCCTTGACGTTGAAGGAGAAGCGGCCCGCGTCGTAGCCGCGCAGGCGGGCTTCCGGCACACCGGCAAAGAGTTCGCGCAGGGGCGTGAACAGGCCGGTGTAGGTGGCCGGGTTGCTGCGCGGCGTGCGCCCGATGGGTTCCTGGTCGATGCTGATGATCTTGTCGAAATGGCTCAGGCCTTCGAGTGCGTCAAAGGGCGCCGGCTGGGCCTGGGCGCGCTGCAGGGCACGCCCCAGCGCGGGGACCAGGGTGTCGTTGACGAGGGTGGATTTGCCCGAGCCCGAGACGCCGGTGACGCAGACAAAGCGCCCGATCGGCAGTTCGAAGTCGATATGTTTCAGGTTGTTGCCTGAGCAGCCGCGCAGAACCAGCCATGAGTGCCCGTCGGGCACGGCGCGCCGCCCGGGTACGGGAATGCGGCGCGTGCCGGCCAGATATTGGCCGGTGAGCGAGGCGGCACAGGCAGCCACTTGCGCCGGGGTGCCCTGGGCCACCAGGTGACCCCCGAGCTCGCCCGCCCCCGGGCCCATGTCGATCACGTGGTCGGCCGCGCGGATCATGTCTTCGTCGTGCTCGACGACGATCACGCTGTTGCCCAGGTCGCGCAATTGCTGCAGGCTGTGGATGAGGCGCTGGTTGTCGCGCTGGTGCAGGCCGATGGAGGGTTCGTCGAGCACGTACATGACCCCGGTGAGCCCCGAGCCGATCTGGCTGGCCAGGCGGATGCGTTGCGATTCGCCCCCCGAGAGGGTGTTGGTGCCGCGGTCCAGCGTGAGATAGTCCAGCCCCACGTCGTTCAGGAAATCGAGCCGGGCGCGGATTTCATGCACGATGCGGGCGGCCACCTCGCGGCGTGCGCCCGTGGGCTGCCAGTGCGTGAACCAGGCCCGGCAATCGGCCAGGGACAGGGCTTCGAGCTGGTAGATGGCCTGATCGCCCAGACGCACATGCCGCGCCGTGCGGCCCAGGCGGGTGCCGTGGCAGGCCGGACAGGGCGTGCTGCGACGCAGGCGTGCGAGTTCGTCGCGCACCGCATTCGAGTGGGTCTCGCGCCAGCGGCGTTCGAGATTGGGGATGACCCCTTCGAAGGGGTGTTGCCTGAGCACGGGCAGGCCGCCTTCGCCCAGATACTGGAAGGCGATGGGGGTGTCGCCCGAACCATGCAGGATGGCCTGCTGGATGGCCGGGTCCAGATCCTGATAGGGGGTTTCGAGCTCGAAGCCGTAGTGCTGTGCGAGGCTGGCCATGGTGGCGTAGCTGAAGGCGTTGCGGCGATCCCAGCCATGGATGGCACCGCCTGCCAGGCTGAGTTCGGGCAGGGCGACCACGCGTTCGGGATCGAAGGCGTCGACCTGGCCCAGGCCCTTGCACTCGGGGCAGGCACCGGCCGGGTTGTTGAAGCTGAACAGGCGTGGTTCGAGCGGCTCTTGCGTGTGGCCGCACAGCGGGCAGGCGTAATCCACCGAGTACGCGGCCTCGGTGTGGCGGTCCAT
The DNA here is from genome assembly GCF_041677825.1 of Castellaniella sp. Classification (GTDB taxonomy): domain Bacteria; phylum Pseudomonadota; class Gammaproteobacteria; order Burkholderiales; family Burkholderiaceae_B; genus Castellaniella. The sequence goes on along the minus strand of NZ_JBAYPG010000022.1, from coordinate 14,581 downwards.
GTCGAGCACGCGCACCCGGCCACGCGCCAGTTCGAGCGCCGTCTCGAGGCTGTCGGCCAGGCGCTGGCGCGCGTCCGGGCGCACGCGCAGGCGATCGACCACCACGTCCAGGTCCCAGGGGCCGTCGCTCACGGGCGTGGGCACACTGCCATCGAGCAGGTGCTGGCTGCCGTTGACGCGTACGCGCATGAAACCCAGCGCCTGCAGGCGGCGGCATTCGTCGCCCAGGTCATCGCGACTGGCCCGCGCCAGCGGGGCGAGCACGGCGATGCGCGTACCCTCGGGCAGGGCCAGGGTCTGGTCGACCATCTGGCTGACGCTGTGGGCCTGCAGGGGCACGCCATGTTCAGGGCAGTACGGGGTGCCCACCCGGGCGTACAGCAGGCGCAGGTAATCATGGATCTCGGTCACCGTGCCCACGGTGGAGCGCGGGTTGTGGCCGGCGGTTTTCTGCTCGATGGCGATGGCGGGCGACAGGCCGGTGATCACGTCCACATCGGGCTTGTCCATCATCTGCAGGAACTGGCGTGCGTAGGCCGACAGGCTTTCGACATAGCGCCGCTGGCCTTCGGCATACAGCGTATCGAAGGCCAGCGACGACTTGCCCGACCCCGACAGCCCGGTGACGACCACGAGTTGCCGGCGCGGGATCTCGAGCGACAGATTCTTCAGGTTGTGGGTGCGGGCACCACGGATACCGATGACGTCCATGCGGGTGGGGCGGTTCAGGTTTTTCGACGGGCAACTTGCTACTATAACGCGCAGCCCTGTTTACAATCGAAGGGCCTCTCACTGTTCTATGGCGCGCACATGGCCCGTTCTTCTGCTCCCACTCCTGCCCTGCGGCTCACTCCCCTCGAGCGGCGCAGCAGCATCTCGCTGGCCCTGTTGTTTGCCGCGCGCATGCTGGGCCTGTTCCTGCTCACCCCCATCTTCGCGGTGGCTGCGCAGACCCTGGTGGGTGGCAACGATCCGGTGCGCGTGGGGCTTGCGCTGGGGGCCTACGGGCTCACCCAGGCGATCATGCAGATCCCGCTGGGCATGGCCTCCGACCGCTACGGGCGCCGGCCGATCATCGTGTTCGGCATGCTGCTGTTCGTGCTGGGCGGGGTAGTGTGCGCGCTCACCGACGATGTCGACTGGGTCACGGTGGGGCGCATCATTCAGGGCCTGGGTGCCGTGTCGGCGGCCATCACGGCCTGGATCGCGGATGCCACGCGCCCCGAAGTGCGTACGCGCGCCATGGCCATGGTGGGCGGTTCGATCGGCATCTCGTTTGCCCTGTCGCTGGTGCTCTCGCCCATGCTGGTGGGGGCGTTCGGCCTGTCGGGCCTGTTCTGGGCAATCAGCCTGCTGGGTTTCGTGTGCCTGCTGATCGCCATGTTCTTCGTGCCCGCCGTGCCGCGCTCCGAGGCCGACATCGTGCAGGCGTCGGCACACGACGTGCTGGCCCATCGCGATCTGCTGCGCCTGAACTTCGGGGTGTTCTGCCTGCATTTCATCCTGATGGCGCTGTTCATGGTCACGCCGGGCCTGCTGGGGCGGCTGGGCGACTACACCTCGGCCAGTCTCTGGAAGGTCTACCTGCCGGTCATTCTGCTGTCGTTCGTCTTCATGGTGCCGGCGGTCTTCTATACAGAAACCCGCAAGGTACACAAGTACGCGCTCGAGTGGGCGGTGCTGGGCCTGGCGGTGGTGCTGGCGGTACTGCCCTGGATCTCGGGTTGGTTCTGGCCGGTGGCGGCGGCGCTGGTGGGTTTCTTCGTGGCCTTCAACATCCTCGAGGCCCTGCAGCCGTCGCTGGTGTCGCATGTGGCGCCACCCAGCTACAAGGGGCTGGCGCTGGGGTTCTACAACACGGCCCAGTCGCTGGGGGTGTTCGCGGGCAGCCTGGCGGGCGGCATGCTGGTGCGCGCCAGCGGGCCCTCCATGGTGTTCTGGGTCTGTGCCATGCTGGCGGTGGTCTGGCTGTACACGGCGCGGGGTTTCAAAGAGGTGCGCCTGTAGGGGCGTTCGGCAGCAAGCTTGGCCGGGGACTTGGCAGAAGGGCTCGGCAGAGGGTTTGGCAGAGGGTTTGGCAGGGAGGCCGGAGCGGGGGTCACGCCGTCTTGCCGGCGCGCTTGTAGCGCAAATCCCGCTTGGGCGATAATGTCCCGTTCATGTCTTCACGATGGGGCCCGGCATGCCGTTATGGGCATAATCGGGCTTTGTCCCTCACGCACAGGAACCACCATGGCCTCAGTCAACAAAGTCATCCTCGTCGGCAACCTCGGGCGCGACCCCGAAGTGCGCTACAGCCCCGATGGGGCCGCCATCTGCAATCTGGCGCTGGCCACCTCCAGCCAATGGAAAGACAAGGCCACGGGCGAGCGCCGCGAAGAAACCGAATGGCATCGCGTGGTGCTGTTCAACCGGCTGGCCGAAATCGCGGGCGAATACCTCAAAAAGGGCCGTTCGGTCTACATTGAAGGGCGCCTGCGCACGCGCAAGTGGCAAGACAAGGAAACCGGGGCGGATCGCTACAGCACCGAAATCGTGGCCGACCAGATGCAGATGCTGGGTGGGCGCGACAGCGCCGACACAGACGCCGGCTTCGACCAGGCCCCGGCCCGCCGGCCGGCACCCCAGCGCCCCGCCCAGCAGGCCCGCCCGGCGGCACCCGCGGCGGCCGCCGACCTGTCCGACATGGATGACGACATCCCGTTCTGAAATTCACCGGGTGCATTTTTGTTGATCAGGCCTGCGGCAAACCGCGTCCTGCACGCCTTCAAACATGAACTTCGGCCCGGCGGCCAGCAGGAACGGCCAATGCGCCGATCTGGTCGGCGCGATCAATGTACCAAGGGCGGGACACGCCCAGTTCTCTGCTATATTGTTTCAATCATGCGTCACCCGTACCCTTCAGGAGACAAATCAATGGCCAAAGCACGTACCTGCCTCGTTGCCGCCATGGCACTGGGCACCCTGTCGCTGGCGGCTCATGCCGAGAAATGGGATATGCCGCTGGCCTATCCTGCAGCCAACTACCATTCAATCAATGCCGCCGATTTCGGCACCTGCGTACACGACAAGACCAGCGGCAAGCTCGACATCGTCACCCACCCCAATGGCTCGCTGTTCGGTGGTGACGACATCAAGCGGGCCGTACAGACCGGCCAGGTCAACATCGGCGAACGGGTGCTGTCGGCGCACGAAAACGAAAACCCCATCTACGGGCTCGAGGCCATTCCGTTCCTGGCCACGTCCTTCGATGCGTCCGACAAGCTCTGGAAGGCCGGGCTGCCGGTCATGGAAGAAGTCCTCGACAAGCAGAATCTGGTCTACCTGTATTCCGTGCCCTGGCCATCCAGCGATCTCTACACCAAGAAAGAGATCCACACCATGGATGATCTCAAGGGCATCAAGTTCCGCACCTACAATGCGGCCCAGACGCGCATCGCCGAACTCACCGGGCTGGTGCCGGTGCAGGTCGAGGCGGCCGACCTCAGCCAGGCCCTGGCCACGGGCGTGGTCGATGCCATCATGACCTCCAGCACCACGGGGGTCGACAGCAAGGTCTGGGAATCCGGCCTCAAGTATTACTATGCCGTGCAGGCCTGGCTGCCCCGCAACACGGTGTTCGTCAACAAGAAGGTCTGGAACGGGCTCGATGACGCCACCCGTGCGGCACTCGTCGAGTGCGGCAACGAAGCCTACGATCGCGGCCTGCAAACCGCCAAGGATCTGTCTGCCCAGTACCAGCAGAAACTGGTCGACAACGGCATCCAGGTGCTCGAACCCAGCGCAGACCTCAAGCAGGGCCTGGCCAAGGTGGGCGAGACCATGACCACAGAATGGCTGCAGAAGGCCGGCGCAGACGGGCAGAAGATACTCGATGCCTACCGCAAGCCCCAGTCCTGAAGACCGCGCCGTTCTGACCCCGGGCCCCTCGCGGGCCCGGGCCTTGGGGCAGCGCTCTTGAGCGCGCCCCGGCACAGGCTGCGCAAAACGCTGGATCTCGTCTATCTGGCGGCAGGGGGGCTGTCTGCCCTGTGCATTTTTCTGCTGTTTGTCACCGTGATCCTGCAGATGCTGTTTCGGGCGCTCGGCTGGAGCCTGCCGGGCGCCACGGATTACGCCGGCTACCTGATGGCGGCTGCGTCGTTCCTGGCCTTTGCCTATACCCTCAATCGCGGCGGGCACGTGCGCGTCAACCTGCTGCTGGGGCGCCTCACCGGGGGGCGCCGCCGGGCGCTCGAACTCGTCTGCCATGCGGCGGCAAGCGTGTTGTGCGTGGCCCTGGCCTGGCACGCCGTCAGCATGGTGTACTGGTCCTGGATGCTGGGCGATGTCAGCCAGGGGCAGGACGCCTCCGCGCTGTGGGTGGTGCAGACGCCGGTGGCCGTGGGGGCCGTGATCCTGGCCCTGTGCTTTCTGGACAATCTGCTGTCCATGCTCTTTTGCGGGCACGACAATATCGCTCATGCAGCCGATGACCTCGGCAGCTAGGGCGAATCCGCCAGCCATCTCCCGTCTCTCCATGCAGGTGTCTCCATGGATCCATTGATCATCGTCGGCCTGTTCCTGCTCATTCTGGCCCTGCTGCTGGGCAGCGGCCTGTGGATCGGCCTCTCGCTGCTGGGGTGCGCCTATCTGGGCATGGAGTTCTTCGCCTCCCGCCCGACGGGCGATGCGATGATGACGATCCTGTGGCGCTCTTCCACGGCCTGGTCGCTGACCGCGCTGCCCCTGTTCATCTGGATGGGCGAAATCCTGCACTGCACGCGCCTGTCATCGGACATGTTCAAGGGCCTGTCGCCCTGGCTGTCCCGCCTGCCGGGCGGGCTGCTGCACACGAATATCGTGGGCAGCGCCGTGTTTGCCGCGGTGTCCGGGTCTTCGGCAGCCACCTGCGTCACGGTGGGGCAGATCACCATCCCCGAACTGCGCCAGCGGCGCTACCCCGAGGGCCTGATCATGGGCACCCTGGCCGGGGCCGCCACGCTGGGTCTGCTGATCCCGCCTTCGCTGATCCTCATCGTGTACGGGGTGACGATCAACGAATCGATCAGCAAGCTGTTCATCGCCGGTATTCTGCCCGGTATCGTGCTGGCGCTGCTGTTCATGCTCTATGCGGGGGTGGCTGCGCGCCTGTCGCCAGATTGGGCGCCCGATCAGGAACCCCGCATTGTCCTGCGCGAGAAACTGCGCCGGGCGCGTGGGCTGCTGCCGGTGGTCAGCCTGATCATCGCGGTGATCGGCTCCATGTACATGGGGCTGGCCACCGCCACCGAGGCGGCGGCGGTGGGCGTGCTGGGCGCGCTCATCATTGCCGTGCTGCAGCGGGCCATTACCTGGCCCATGTTTCTGGCCAGCCTGATGAACGCCACCCGCACCTCGGCCATGATTGCGCTGCTGCTGGCCGGCGCGGCGTTCCTGACCCTGGCCATGGGTTTCGTCGGCTTGCCGCGCATGCTGGCCACCTGGATCGGCACGCTGGGCCTGACCCAGTTCGAACTGCTCATGGCGCTGCTGGTGTTCTACATCGTGCTGGGCATGTTTCTGGACGGCATCTCCATCGTCGTGCTCACGGTGTCCATCGTGCAGCCCATCATCGCCCAGGCGGGGATCGATCCGATCTGGTTCGGCATCTTCATCGTCATCACGGTCGAGATGGCCCAGATCACGCCGCCGGTCGGCTTCAACCTGTTCATCCTGCAGGGGCTGACGCGGCACGACCTGGGCTATCTGGCGAAGGCGGCCTTTCCGATGTTCCTGATCATGCTGGCGATGGTGTTCGTGCTGATCGCCTGGCCCGACCTGGTCACCTGGCTGCCTCAGCATGTCCGATAGTCGACACGGGCCTGCGCGGCCGCGGCCCGATCTCGCCGACATGCACCCCGACGACTGGGTGGCGCGCTGGCTGCCGGCGACCTGGGGGCCGTACGCGCGCCTGTGCCGGCTCGACCGGCCGGTGGGCACCTGGCTCACGCTGCTGCCGGCGCTGGCGGCCCTGGTGCAGGCGGCCGATGGCTGGCCCACGCTGTGGCGCGTGGTGGTGTTTGCGCTGGGCGCGTTGCTGATGCGCTGCGTGGGCTGCTGTTTCAACGATATTTTCGACCGCGATTTCGATCACCAGGTCGAACGCACGCGCTTTCGGCCGCTCACCAGCGGGCAGATCAGCCTGCGGGCGGCGCTGTGGTTCGTGTTCGCGCAACTGCTGGTGTGCGCGCTGCTGCTGCTGGCCATCAACACGCCCAGCCGCTGGCTGGCGCTGCTGCTGGTGCCGCTGGTGATCGTGTATCCGCTGTGCAAGCGTTTCACGTACTGGCCGCAGGCCGTGCTGGGTGCGGCCTTCAACTGGGGCATGCTGATGGCCTGGACCGATACGCGCGAGATGCTGCCCTGGCCGGCGCTGGCCATGTGGGTGGGGGCCATCCTGTGGCAGATCGGCTATGACGCGATCTACGGCTACATCGATTTGCGCGATGACCTGCGCCTGGGCCTGAAATCGGTCACCATGCGCTTTGGCGATCGGGGCAAGGCCTGGATCAGCGCCATGTACGCGCTCACCATCGTGCTCTGGGGGGCGGCTGGTCTGGGCATGCGCCTGGATGGGCCTTATTTCGTCGTGCTGGCCGTGATTGCCGCGCATTTCGTATGGCAGATGGTGCACTTCGACGTGCGCCACCCGGAACGCGGGCTGCGCCTGTTTCGCTCGAACATGCTGGTCGGGGTGCTGATGGTGGTGGCGGCGCTGGCCGGCACGATACTGCGCCCCTGGCTGTAGTAGACTGAGCCGCAACAGAACACGAAGCATTGCCTGTGCGCTTGTGGCCTGGCCTGTGGGTCGGCGGCGGGTCCGCACAGTTCCCATGGGAGACCGATCATGCCCGATGCCCCGTCCGGCGCCAGTGCGCTCGACTTCGATTATGTCATTGTGGGGGCCGGTTCGGCCGGCTGCCTGCTGGCCAACCGCCTGTCACGCAAGCACCGCGTGCTGCTGCTCGAAGCCGGCGGGCCGGATGACTGGCGCTGGATCCACATCCCGGTCGGCTATCTGTACTGCATAGGCAACCCGCGCACCGACTGGTGCTACCGCACCCAGGCCGACCCGGGCCTCAATGGGCGCGCGCTGGGTTATCCGCGCGGGCGCGTGCTAGGCGGCTCATCGTCCATCAACGGCATGCTCTACCTGCGCGGCCAGGCGGCCGACTACGACGGCTGGGCCGCGCTGGGCAACACGGGCTGGGCCTGGGAAGACGTTCTGCCGCTGTTCATGGCGGTCGAAGACCATCACGCCGGGGCGAGCGAATTCCACGGTGCCTCGGGCACCTGGCGGGTCGAGCAGCAGCGCCTGCGCTGGAAGGTGCTCGATGCCTTTCGTGCCGCGGCCGGGCAGGCGGGCATCCCGGGCACCGATGACTTCAATCGGGGTGACAACTTCGGCTGCAATTACTTCGAGGTCAACCAGCGGCGCGGCGTACGCTGGAACGCGGCCAAGGCCTTCCTGCATCCCGTCATGGGGCGCGATCATCTCAAGGTGATGACGCATGCCCAGGTGGGCCGCATCCTGTTCGAAGGCCGGCGGGCCACGGGGGTTGAATTCACCCATGAAGGCCAGCGCCTGCAGGCGCGCGCGCGGCGCGAACTCATCCTGGCCGCCGGGGCCATCGGCTCGCCGCAACTGCTGCAGGTGTCGGGCGTGGGCCCTGGCGCGCATCTGCAGGCGCTGGGCGTGCCGCTGGTGCACGATCTTCCCGGGGTGGGCGAGAACCTGCAGGATCACTTGCAGTTGCGCATGATCTTCCGGCTGCAGGGGGCGCTCACGCTCAATACCCTGGCCAACGCCTGGTGGGGCAAGGCCTGGATGGGGCTGCAGTATCTGCTCTGGCGCAGCGGGCCGCTGTCGATGGCACCTTCGCAACTGGGTGCGTTTGCCCGTTCGGATGCCGCGCAACCGCGGCCCAACCTCGAATATCACGTGCAGCCGCTGTCGCTCGACAAGTTCGGCGATCCGCTGCACCGGTTCCCGGCCATGACGGCCTCGATCTGCAACCTGCAGCCCGAAAGCCGCGGGCATGTGCGCGCGCGCACGCCCGAGTTCTCCGATGCGCCCGAAATCCTGTGCAACTACCTGAGCACGACCCACGATCGTGCCGTGGCGGCCGATGCGCTGCGCCTGACGCGCACTATCATGGCGCAGGCGGCGATGGCGCCGTATCGCCCCGAAGAGTATCTGCCGGGGGCCGCCGTACAGGGGCAGGAAGCGCTCGAGGCAGCGGCGGGCGACATCGGCACGACGATTTTCCATCCGGTGGGCACATGTAAAATGGGCGTCGATCCGCAGGCGGTGGTCGATCCCCAGTTGCGGGTCCACGGGCTCGAGGGCCTGCGCGTCATCGATGCCTCGATCATGCCGCGCATCACCTCGGGGAACACCAATTCGCCCACCATCATGATTGCCGAAAAAGGCGCCCGCATGATTCTGGCTGCCTGACCACCCTTCTTGCGCCGATACGGCATCCATCACCCTGATACCTCATCCGTCATCACCAGGACCCGAATATGGTCAGTCATACCGAAGTCGTGGCAACCGTTCTTTTTGCCATCGCCATCGTCCATACCTTTTCCGTTCCCGTTTTTGCCCGGCTGGCCAACAAGGGGGGCGCGCACGCCGGCCTGTGGCACCTGCTCTCCGAAGTCGAAGCGGTGTTCGGTGTCTGGGCCTGTGCGCTGTTCGTCTGGATGACGCTGACCCTGGGGCTCGAAGGGGCCGTCCAGTATCTAGAGACGCGCAATTTCACCGAGCCGGCCTTCGTGTTCGTGATCATGGTGGTGGCCGCCAGCCGGCCCATCATCGAACTCGTGCAGCGGGTGGTCGACATGGTTTCGCGCTGGATACCGGTGCGCCACGAACTGTCGCGCTTCTTCGTGGTGATGGCGCTGGTGCCGCTGTCGGGGTCGCTGATCACCGAGCCGGCGGCCATGACGCTGGCGGCTCTGCTGTTGCGTGATGCCTATTTCCGCCGCCCGGGGCAGGACGGCTTCAAGTACCTGGCCATTGGCGTGCTGTTCGTGAACGTCTCGATCGGCGGCGTGCTCACGGCCTATGCCGCGCCACCGGTGCTCATGGTGGCGCACACCTTCGGCTGGGACACGGCCTTCATGGCCACCCATTTCGGCTGGCGCGCGGTATCGGCCGTACTCATCAACAGCCTGGTGCTCACCTGGATCTGCCGGCCGTTCCTGGTGGATGGCTCGATCGGCAAGCCGCAGCATGAACTGGACGCGGGCGAAGGTCAGCGGCCCATGTCGGTGGTGGTCATGCTGGTGCACGTGCTGTTCCTGCTGGCCGTGGTCATGGCCTCGCACCACATGACGATCTTTCTCGCCCTGCTGGTGCTGTTCATCGGCTACGCGCACGCCTACAAGCGTTACCAGTCGCCCCTGCTGCTGCGCGAGGGGTTGATGGTGGGCTTCTTCCTGGCCGGTCTGGTGGTGCTGGGCGGGCTGCAGCAGTGGTGGCTGCAGGAACTGCTGGCGGGCCTGTCACCCTATGTGCTGTACGCGGGGGCCACGCTGCTGACCGCCGTCACCGATAACGCGGCGCTCACGTATCTGGGTTCGCTGGTCGAGGGCACCGATGAGCTCTGGCGCTACATGCTGGTGGCCGGTGCGGTCACCGGCGGGGGCCTGACGGTGATCGCCAATGCGCCCAATCCGGCCGGCTTCTCGCTGCTCAAGGGCTGCTTTGCGCATGGTACGATCTCGCCCTTGAAACTGCTGGGGGCGGCCAGCGTGCCCACGCTGGTGGCTGCTATCATGTTCCTTTTGCCCGGCTCCTTTTCATAGGGGGCGGGCTTTTGTGCCTGCATTTGCACCATGCGCTTTCTGAAACGCTACTTCATGACCGGCCTGCTGATCTGGCTGCCGCTGGTGGCCACCATCTGGGTGCTGGCCATGCTGGCCCGCACCCTGGTCTCGCTGGTGCCGGCGTTTCTGTCGCCCGAGGTTCTGTTCGGGGTGGATATCCCCGGGTTCGAACTGGCCCTGGTGCTGGTGGTGGTGTTCTTCACCGGGCTGATCTTCGCCAATTTCATCGGCCGGGCGCTGCTCGCCCGCTGGGAGGCCCTGCTGAGTCATATTCCGCTGGTGCGCTCCATCTATCACTCGGTCAAGCAGGTGGGCGACACGGTGTTTGCACCCAACGGCCAGGCCTTTCGCGAGGCCGTACTGGTGCAGTACCCGCGCGAGGGCCTGTGGACCATCGGTTTCATCACCGGGGTGCCCTGTGTCCAGGCGGCCGCACATCTGCCGGGGGATTACGTCAGCATCTATGTGCCCACTACGCCCAACCCCACCTCGGGTTTCTTTCTGATGCTGCCGCGCAGCGATGTCCGCATGCTCGACATACCGGTCGAAGCCGCCTTGAAGCACATCATCTCCATGGGCGTGGTGGCCCCGCCGGCGACCCCCACTTCCCCAGACACCCTTCCGACACGGAGCCCTTCTTGAACCGTACCTGCTATACCGGCGAGGTTTCCACGCAATACCTCGACCAGACCGTCACCCTGTTTGGCTGGGTGCACCGGCGTCGCGACCACGGCGGCGTGATCTTCATCGACCTGCGTGACCGCGCCGGCCTGGCCCAGGTGGTGGTCGACCCCGACACGCCCGAGGTCTTCGCCCGCGCCGAGCGGATCCGCAACGAATACTGCCTGCGCATCACCGGCCGGGTACGGCGCCGCCCCGAAGGCACCCAAAACCCCGAACTCACGTCGGGCGAGATCGAGATCCTGTGCCAGGATCTCGAGATCCTCAACCCTTCGGTTACACCGCCTTTCCAGCTCGATGACGACAATCTGTCCGAAACCACGCGCCTGACGCACCGGGTGCTCGACCTGCGCCGTCCGCAGATGCAGCACAACCTGATGCTGCGCTACCGGGTGGCCATGGTGGTGCGCAATTATCTGGACGCCCAGGGCTTCATCGATATCGAAACCCCGATGCTCACGCGCAGCACCCCGGAAGGCGCCCGCGACTACCTGGTGCCGTCGCGGGTGAACCCGGGCGAATTCTTCGCACTGCCGCAGTCGCCCCAGTTGTTCAAGCAGCTGCTGATGGTGGCCGGGTTCGACCGCTATTATCAGATCACCAAGTGTTTCCGCGACGAAGACCTGCGCGCCGATCGCCAGCCCGAATTCACGCAGATCGACTGCGAGACGTCGTTCCTCGACGAGACGCAGATCCGCAGCCTGTTCGAGGGCATGGTGCGCGAGGTCTACCGCCAGGTGCTCGAGGTCGAGCTGCCGGATCCTTTTCCGGTCATGAGCTGGGCCCAGGCCATGCAGCGCTTTGGTTCCGACAAGCCCGATCTGCGGGTCCAGCTCGAGTTCACCGATGTGGCCGACCTGATGCGCGATGTCGCCTTCAAGGTTTTTTCCGGTCCGGCCAATGATCCGGGCTGCCGGGTGGTCGCCTTGCGCGTGCCTGGCGGTGGCAGCCTGCCGCGCAGCGATATCGACGCCTATACCCGGTTTGTGGCCATTTACGGGGCGCGCGGGCTGGCCTACATCAAGGTCAATTCGGCCGCAGACATTCCGGGCGGGCTGCAGTCGCCCATCGTCAAGAACATCCATGAGGCCGCCTTGCGTGCCCTGATCGAACGCACCGGGGCCCAGGATGGTGATCTGATCTTCTTTGGCGCCGACCGGACCAAGGTGGTCAACGATGCGCTGGGGGCGTTGCGCGTGAAACTCGGGCAAAGCGAGTTCGGCCGCGCGAACGGGCTCTTCGAGCCGGGCTGGCGGCCGCTGTGGGTGGTCGATTTTCCGATGTTCGAATACGATGAGGCCGAAGGCCGTTATACGGCAGCCCATCATCCCTTCACCAGCCCCAAGGATGGCCACGAAGATCTGCTCGAGTCCGATCCGGGCCAGGCCCTGGCCAAGGCCTATGACATGGTCATGAATGGCTGGGAGATCGGCGGGGGGTCGGAGCGTATCCACCGCGCCGAGATCCAGACCAAGGTGTTCCGTGCCCTGCACATCGATGACGACGAGGCCCGGCAGAAATTCGGCTTCCTGCTCGATGCCCTGCAGTACGGCGCGCCACCCCATGGTGGCCTGGCCTTCGGGCTGGATCGCCTGGTGACGCTGATGGCCGGGGCGGATTCGATCCGTGACGTGATCGCCTTCCCCAAGACGCAGCGCGCCCAGGATCTGCTCACGCATGCACCGGCACCCGTCGATGAAAAACAGCTGCGCGAGCTGCACATCCGGCTGCGCCAGATCGAAAAAACAGAATAGGTGGGGGGTGTGTCGGGCATACGCGTCGTCAGCTACAACATCCACAAGGGCCGCTCGGCCACGGGCGGGCGCGAGTCGCTGGCCGACCTGCGCCTGGGCCTGTACGGCCTGCGCCCCGACCTGCTGTTCCTGCAGGAAGTCCAGGGGCGCAACGAGGCGCAGGTCAGTCTCGATGCCCAGCACGAGTCCCTGGCCGCCGCGCTACACATGGAGGCCGCCTACGGCTGCAATGCCGTGCGCGCCGCCACCGATCATGGCAATGCACTGCTGTCGCGCTACCCCATCCTGAGCTTCGAAAATCAGGATGTCTCCGATCACCGGCTCGAGCAGCGAGGCCTGCTGCATGCCGTGGTCGAAATGAACGGCGTGCCGGTGCATTGCCTGGTGGTGCACCTGGGGCTGCTGGCGGGGGGGCGCGCGCGGCAGGTCGAGGCGCTGGTGGATCGTATCCGGCGCCTGGTGCCCGACCCCGAGCCACTGCTCATTGCCGGTGATTTCAACGATTGGAGCAACCGTCTCGCGCCGTTGTTCGTCGAGCAGCTCGGGCTGGTCGAGGTGTTTTCGGCGGCGCCGCAGGGGATGGACGAGGTGTATCGCCTGCGCAACACGGTGGCCCGCCTGCGCCAGCGCCTGCCCTGGACGGCCGACGCCGCCCTGCGCTCGACGCCCGAACTGGCCTTTCATGGCCAGGCCCGCACGACCCCGCCGCCGCGCACCTTTCCGGCCATGTTTCCGTGGCTGCGGCTCGATCGCATCTATCAGCGCGGTTTTGCCGTGCGCAAGGCGCGCGTGCTGCATGGCCTGCCCTGGAAGCAGCTGTCGGATCATGCGCCGCTGGTGGCGGATCTCGAATTGCCCTGAGCGGGAACTCTGGCAGATTGAACGGGAACTCCGGCAGATATTGGCACTCTAACCACTCGAGTGCTAAAATAGTGGAAAACCCTGAACGAGGCCCCAGCCACATGACAACACAACCGACCACCACGGCCCTGGTGCCGTCGCAGCTGTCGCTGGCCATTGCCAATCCGGCAGCGCTGGGCACCATCGAAGCCTACATCTCGGCGGTCAACCGCCTGCCGTTGCTCACGGCCGAACAAGAGGCCGACCTCGGCCGCCGTCTGCACGACCACAATGACCTCGACGCCGCGCGCGATCTCATCCTGTCGCATCTGCGTCTGGTCGTGTCCGTGGCGCGCCAGTATCTGGGCTACGGCCTGCCCCATGCCGACCTGATCCAGGAAGGCAACATCGGCCTCATGAAGGCGGTGCGCCGCTTCGATCCAGGCCGTGGCGTGCGTCTGGTGTCGTTTGCCATGCACTGGATCCGCGCCGAAATCCACGAATACGTGGTGCGCAACTGGCGCCTCGTCAAGGTGGCCACCACCAAGGCGCAGCGCAAGCTGTTCTTCAACCTGCGGCGCATGCGCCCCGACGGCACCAGCCTCGCGCCCGATCAGGTCGCTGACATCGCCCGCGAACTCAACGTGCGCCCCGAAGACGTGGCCGAAATGGAAGTGCGCATGTCCGGGGCCGACTGCGCCCTCGATGCCCCGGCCGATGCCGAAGATCAGTATGCACCCGCTGCCTGGCTGTCGGATCCCGGTCAGGAGCCCGCCGAGGTGCTGGCACGCCAGCAGATGGATACGCTGCAGGGCCAGGGCCTGCAGGATGCCCTGGCCACGCTCGATGCGCGTTCGCAGCACATCATGCGGGCGCGCTGGCTGGCTGATGACAAGGCCGCCACCTTGCACGAACTGGCCGCCGAATACGGGGTGTCGGCCGAGCGGGTGCGGCAGATCGAAGCCGCAGCACTCAAGAAGCTGCGCGTGGCCCTCGAGGGGCAGGCGCCCGATTTTCAGGCGGCCTGATCCGGGTCGTGTGATTCCGAGCGCGTGATCCGGGCTGCATGATCTGCGTTGAGCGATCCGGGATTGCAGTCTGCGCGGTCTCGTCCGGGCTCAAGCCAGTGTACAGTTGGTTGCAAATTGGTACCGAGCAGGGGTGAACCTTTTTGCTCGGCCCACGTCATACATCGTATCCCTGCCGCTTTGCAGGCTCGCCCGATTCCAGATCGCCAGGCGGGCCAGGCGTCAGGATACCCCTTTCGTCCGCCTCTTCTCTTCCCCTCGTATCAAAGCGGACGTTTTTCAGGATGCCTGCCATGGCATCCTTTTTTTGTGCGCCCAGCATGGGCGCACTCCTGTGGGTGCAAGTCCCGCCATAAGTTGGTCACAGCGAATGAAGTGAAGCGCAACTGCGCCAGGGCGACCGAGCGTGGGAAGGAAGCGTGG
>NZ_JBAYPG010000021.1:0-63492 GCF_041677825.1 Castellaniella sp. | reverse complement strand
TCACGAGAGCTTCGCGGCTTTTTGCCCGCTCGCCCTGCTTGGCAGTGCCTTCTATCCGATTCGTGTTCCTCGGCTCGCAGCTTACGCTCCACGCTTCCTTCCCACGCTCGGTCGCCCTGGCGCGGTTGCGCTTCACTTCATTCGCTGTGACCAACTTATGGCGGGACTTGCACCCACAGGAGTGCGCCCATGCTGGGCGCACAAAAGAACGGCCCCGCTCGGGGCGGGGCCGCCGCAGCGCATCGCGCCGATTACATTACATCTTGCACAGAGGCGATGCGGGCGGATTGATGCTCACCGGATAGACCTCTTCGATGACCGGACGCAGGGCATCACCATCCTTTTTCACACGTGCCACATAATTGGGAATGAGCAGTTGATTGTCTTCTGCCCGTATGGTGGCCTTGCCATACAAGGTCTCCACTTCCGCCCCACGCAGGGCCTTGGTGACATCTTCCGGCTCCGTGCTGCCGGCCAGTTCGACACCCTGGAACAGAACCATGGCGCCGTTGTACGCCTGGCCTTCGGTATCAGAGGGCCAGCGATCGTACTTCGCCTTGAAGGCTTCGGCGAACGCCTTGCTCTGCGGTGTATCGACATCGGGTGTGTAGCCGACGTTGCCGGGCACATCGAGCAAGGCATCGCCTGTGGCATTGATGACGAAATTGGACAGCAGCGCATGACCGATCAGGGGCGTCTGCGGTATCAGGCCGAAGTCCTGGGCCTGTTTGGCAAAGGCAATCGCCCCCGAGACGTCGGCGACCCATATGGCATCCACCTCGGCATCCTTGAGTTGCTGGATATACGGGGCGTAATCCTTGGTGCCCAGGGGCACGAACAGCTTGGTGGACACCGTCTTGCCCTGCTCGGTCACCGTATCCTCGAATGACTTGGCCGAATCCTGACCCCAGGCGTAGTCTGCGGCCAGAATGGCAAAATTTTCACCCGGGATCGTCTTCACCCACTCGTCGATCATGGCCAGATCCATGGCATCGGAGTGGTTGGTACGAATGAAACGCGTATTGCACGCTTCCTGGGTCAGCTTGTCGGTCTTGCTGATGGTG
The DNA here is from genome assembly GCF_041677825.1 of Castellaniella sp. Lineage (GTDB taxonomy): Bacteria > Pseudomonadota > Gammaproteobacteria > Burkholderiales > Burkholderiaceae_B > Castellaniella. Next base: position 62,428 of record NZ_JBAYPG010000021.1, on the reverse strand, counting down.
CCGATGAAAGCCGCATCCCAACGGCCCAGGTTCTGGCTGATGGCCAGGGAAATCGAGGACGTGATCGGTCCGATGATGAGCTTGTAGCCATCACGCGTGAGCTTTTCGGTCACGCGACGGCCGGCCTCCGGCGTACTTTCATCATCGCCTTCAGCCAGCACGATCTCGCGCCCATCGACACCACCGCGCGCGTTCGCTTCCTCGACGGCAAACCGCACGCCATTGAGCACATCGGCCCCCATGGTGGCGAATGGGCCGGACTTCGACGTGACCAGGGCGATCTTCACCGGATCCTTGGCCTGGGCCAGCGTCGTGAGGGGCAGTGCTGCCGTCAGGGCGACACTGGCCAGAAGCTGATGCGTTCGACTCAGTTTGAGCATGGTTGTTCTCCTGCCTGTTATGGATGATTGCCGGAAATGGTCCGGCGGCCAGTTGCTCGGTATGTTTCACAGCAGAATATGGCGCTCCAGATGCTGTATGCCGTCAGGCGAGCCATCGACCTCGCCTCGTGCAACGATTGCCCCCTTGGCCATGGCCAGATAGCGGTGTGCAACACGTACGACCAGGCTCAGGTTCTGCTCGATGAGCAGCAATGCCGTACCCTGGTCGGCCAGCCTGTTGAAGATGTCCGCCAGCTGATCCACGATGACGGGCGCCAAACCTTCGGTTGGCTCGTCCAGCAGGATCAGCCTGGGGTTGGACATGAGCGCACGCCCCACCGCCAGCATCTGCTGCTGCCCACCCGACAGGGCCGTACCCGGGGTGTGCGCGCGCTCCTGGAGGATGGGAAACAGCCGGTAGATCGCCTGCCTGTTCCAGACCCCCTTGCGATGCGTCGCGCCACCCAGCAGCAGATTTTCCTCAACCGTGAGATTGGCGACGATGCGCCGCCCCTGAGGCACCACGGCAACACCGTACTGTGCCGCGACATAGGGGCGCGGATGGGCAATCCTGTGGCCATCGATGTGGATGGTTCCCGCACGCAGTTGGGCAAGCCCCAGAATGGTATTGACCACGGTCGTCTTGCCCACTCCGTTGCGCCCGATGAGGGCCACCCGCTCGCCTGGATCCACCCGCAGGCTCAGCCCATGCAGGATGTGGGACGCACCGTAGAACGCATTGACATCCTGGAGTTCGAGCAGGGGCCTCATGCCGCACTCCCCAGATAGGCCTCGCGCACGCGGGGATCGGCGCGCACCGCGGCCGGCAGGCCACTGGCAATGACCCGGCCAAGCTCAAAGACCGTAACCGCATCCGAGATGCCGAAGACCACGTCCATATCATGTTCGACCAACAGTACGGAGACCTCCCAACGCGCTGCCAGCGCCTTCAGGTGCTGCGCGAGATCGTGTGATTCGCTGACCGACAGCCCCGCCATGGGCTCGTCGAGCAGCAATACCTTGGGGCGACCGACCAGGGCCAGTGCCAGATCGAGGCGGCGCTGCTCGCCATAGCCCAGGCCGCCCGCCCGGGAATCCGCCAGGCGCATCAGGTCGAGCTCCCGCAGAATGGCCTGCGCATCGGCGGCAGAATCCTCCACCCCCGCCTGATAAGAGGCCAGCTCGACCTGGCGCCGGACCGTCATGCCGCCAAAGATGCTGGTATGCTGAAAGCTGCGCGAGAGGCCGCGTTTGCGCCGCGCAACCACGTCCAGAGCCGTCACGTCCTCGCCATCGAGAAGCACTTTTCCGCGTGTCAGCCGGCGACGCCCGGTAATCGCATTGATCACGGTCGTCTTGCCCGCGCCGTTGGGGCCGATCAGGCCACAGACCTGGCCCTTCTCGATTGTCAGGGATACACCATCCAGGGCCTTCACCCCGCCATAGTGGATCGCCACGTCTTCTGTCTGGAGCATGTACGCATTCATGGCAGGCATTTCTGATCTCCGGGCCTTTCAGCGAGAACCATCCAGATGGCCGCGAAGCGCACGCCGGCAGCGATTGGACAGCCGCTCGAGCGCTCCGGTGAGGCCATCCGGCGAGAACACGATCACCAGGATCAATGCCACGCCGAAAATGGCCATCGAATGGGTCGCCCACTCACCCAGCAGGTCTTTGAAAAGAAAATAGGCGATGGCACCCACGATGGGCCCGACAAGATGCCGGAAACCACCCACCACGACCATCAGCAGCGTGGTGGCCGAAACACTCCAGTGCAGGCTTTCCGGCGAGATGAAACCCGTATTCAGGGCGGCGAGCAGCCCCGCGACGCCGGCCACCACCGCCGACAGGGCAAATATCAGGGCACGCGGCAACAGGGTCTTGATGCCAATGAAGCGCGCCCGTTCTTCGTTGTCGCGGATGGCCGCGGTCACGGCGCCGAAGCGTGTGCACAGGATCTGATGCACGATGAACGTCACCACCACCAGCACGGCCCAGGAGACCATGAACAAGGTGGCCGGCTTGAGCAGCGCCGATTCGGCCACCCCGAACAAGGTGCTCGGCCAGGGAATCCCCATGCCATCCGCACCGCCCGTGATCCCGCGCGCACGGGCCACCAGCAGGTACGCCATCTGGCCGATGGCCAGCGTCAGCATGCCAAAGGCAATACCCGGCACACGCACAATGATCAGGGCGATCAGGAACGCGACCACGGCGATCACGGCCAGCACCATCAGCAAGGCCAATTCGGCTGACATCCAGTGCAGCTCGAGAATCAGGCCCATGCCATAGCCCGCGCCCCCGAAGAACAGCGCATGCCCAAAACTCACCAGGCCATTCTGGCGCAGCAGGATGCCTACACCCAGTGCAAAAATGGCATAGATGACGGCATGGGTATAGATGCCCAGCAGGCTGCTGGAGGGCGTCAACAGCAGGATGACACCACCAGCCCCCAGCGCAACCAGGCTGAACAGGCCGCTACGGATCAGATTCATGGACCTTGTCATCGCCGTTCGCCCTCAGGTCCGGCTGCCGGCAAGCCCGGTCGGCTTCCAGATCAGGACCACGATCATGAACAAGAAGGGCAAGAGCACCGAGACGTTGGGCAGATATACCGCACCAATGGCCTGCATCATGCCCAGCAGCAGGGCCGCCGCAAAAGCACCTGCCAGTGAGCCCAGGCCGCCGATGACCACCACCACGAACGAGTCGATCAACACATCGGATCCCATGTGCGGCGAAAGAGACAGGAAGGGCGCGGCCACCACACCCGCCAACCCGGCCAGGGCTGCCCCCAGACCCACCACCAGGGCACTCAGGCGATCGGTATTGACGCCCTGCATCGAGGTGGTCACCGGATCCGTGCTGGCGGCCCGCACGAACAGGCCGATCCGTGAATGACGCAGCCACAGCGTGAGCCCCAGTGCCACGATGGCCCCGACCACAATCACGCCAATGCGATAGGCGGGCATGCTGTGCCCAAACAGATCCACAGAGAAATTGAGCAGTGACGGTGTGAACAGGGAATAGTTTCCCTTGCCCCAGATGAATGCCACCAGATCTTCGAGAAAGAGCATCAGGCCAAAGGTGACGAGCATCACGCTCAGCGGTTCGTAATCCTGCAACAGACGGAAGCCGTACCGGTCAAGCAGTACGCCAGCCAGGGCCATCGCCAGGGGAGCCACGACCAGGGCCGCCCAGAAGCCCGTTTGCAGGGCCACGGTGTAACCAATATAGGCCCCCAGCATGTACAGTGCGCCGTGCGCAAAGTTCACCACGCGACGCAGGCCATAGATCAAGGCCAGGCCCGAACTCATGATGATGAGCAGGGATCCATAGACCAGGCCGTTGAACAGGTTCATTACCATCGCCGCTCACCTCGGGACGTCATCTTGATCATTCTGGCAGTCAGTCGTACGCTCAGACCGGCACGAACTGCCGGCCCGCCCGCGCCCGGGCGATGATGGTCTTCATGATCTGGGCGGTGCCATCGCCGATCTGGAACCCCAGCACGTCACGCAGGCGCTGCTCCATGGGCCCTCGGTCATAGCCGCCGTGACCAAAGCACAGCAGGCACTGATGGATCACGTCGTACGCGAGTTTTGGCCCCCACCACTTCGCCATGCCGGCTTCTGCACTGTGCGGCAGCCCGTGGTCCTTGAGCCACAATCCCTGCAGGCACAGGAGGCGTGCCCCTTCGACTTCGGTGTCATGACTGGCCAGCGGGTGGGTCACCCCCTGAAAGGCAGCCAGGGGCTGGCCAAAGGCCTCGCGCTCGGTGATGTACTGCCAGGTTTCCTCGAGGGCGGCGCGAGCCACGGCGAGGCACTGCAGCCCGATGAGCGAACGCGAGAAGTCGAAACCCTGCATGACCTGCACGAACCCCTTGTTCTCATCACCCAGGCGATGATCGACGGGTATGCGCACATTGTCGAAAAAGATCGAGCCGCGCCCGATCGCGCGCTGCCCATGGCAATCGAATCGGCTGGTGGTCACACCAGGCGTGTTCATCGGGACCAGCACGGCCGTGACCCCATGCGCCGCTGACTCCGGCGAACCGGTACGGCCGAAGACGACACAGATATCCGCCTGATCGGCCGCGGATATCGAGGTCTTTTCGCCATTGATCACGTATTGGTCGCCTTTGCGCTCCATGCGCAGGCCCAGATGGCCCGCATCCGAGCCGCCACGCGGTTCGGTCAGGGCGATCGCGCAGATCGATTCACCGGCGACGATTTTCTGCAGCCAGGGCGACACCACCTCGGGCGTGCCATAGTGGGACAGAATCTGGCCGTTCAAGGACGCCAGCAGGTTGACGTACGAAAAGCTCAGGTCGGCTCGGGCGATTTCCTCATGAATCACCCCGGCGGCCAGGGATCCCATGCCCAGCCCACCGAACCGCTCGGGCAATTCGGGCATGATCAGGCCCAGGGCACCCATTTCCAGCATCAGCGCCCGGTCGAGTACGCGGCTGCCATCACGCTCCAGAAAGCCCGGTGCCACACGCTCCGTACCAAAGCGCCGCGCCGCGTCGGCCAAGGGCTGCAATTCTTCATCGATGTATGGATTCGGGGACATGATTCAGCGTGATCTCCGACAGCGCAGATGAATGTTCTGCTTGACTTGCAAATCAAAAATACATAAAGATATTGCCATAAATGCAGTAAATGCCTCAAGCACTTTGTGCACGTTCCTTAACGAAATCATGGTTTATCCCTATGCGAGAGCATGATAAAACACGTATTGCAATGGCCAATCGGATTTTCTTCCGTTTGTATCAATGCGCAAACATGTTGCATAAAACAGGGACCAGGGCAATTGATTCCGCGGGGTTGACCACCCAGCAGTGGGCGGTCCTGGGCGCCCTGTCGCGTCCGCAGGTCGAAGGCGGGATGAGTGTCGGCGATCTGGCTCGGTACCTGAAGGTCAGCCGGCAGAATCTTTCTGGTGTGCTGAGCCGCATGGACCGGGCCGGGCATGTCTGCATGATGGCCGACGAACATGACCGCCGCTCACGTCTGGTGCAGATGACTGCGTCGGGCCGGAACGTCTGGAAAATGGGTGCGCAGCCAAAGATCTTCGACTACTACGAAGACGTATTGACCGGATTCTCGGTCAACGACATGGCGCACATCATTCACTACCTGCTCAAACTGCTCGACAACATGGAGCGCATCGACAAGGCGCAGAGCCAAGGCAGTGGCAGGCCAGAGTGAGCAGAATCCCGATCTGCGAACTTCCTGGCCTGCGCACCACACGTGCCACGGCCCCGTTGCTGCACTGCGCGTGCAATGCCGCGCAGCGTGCACGGTGCTGCTGCGCAGAGCATGCCAGGGTCAGCGCAGCGCCCCACCCTGCGGTGCACAGAACAAGCCCTGAGCCACCTCAGCGGTTGCCGTTTCGGTGGCCTTGTAATGCAGCTTCTTGCCGGTTGCCGAAAGTGGCAGGGCATCGACGATGCGATACTGCCTGGGCCGCATGAACGAGGACAGCATGGGGTGCGCGCGGCAATGTTCGTCCAGCGCATCGGCCATCTCCTGCACCGAGCCCTGCGCCCTCGCATCATCGCGCAACACCACATAGGCCACCACACGCTGGCCCCATTTTTCATCCGGCACACCCACCACCAGAGCATCGGCCACGGCAGGATGTTCGCCCAACGCAGCCTCTACGCCAACTGGATAGACTTTTTCACCCCCCGAGAGCAGCATGTCATCCCGACGGCCAACGATGGTGACGTATTCGTTCTCGTCCCAGGTCGCCAGATCGCCGATGTACAGCCAGCCATCACGATAGTGTTCGGCATCCTGATCCGGATTGTTGAAATACTGGGCGGCGCACTTGGGCGAACGGACGATGACCTCGCCCACTTCCTGGCCATCACGGGCCGCCAGTTCATGGGGCCCCGCGCGTCGATCGTCGAAAATCTTCACCACGGCCACATCATCGTCGATCATGGCCCGCCCGGCGGAGCCCGACATGGCCGGCAGATCGGTCGGGCGCAGGAACGTGTTCCAGAACCCCTCGGTACTGCCGTACCCATTGAAGATACGCGGGCTGAGCACGCGCTGGTAGCGCAGCGCCGCCTCGCGATCCAGGGGCGAACCCATGGTCACCAGACCTTTCAGGGACGAAAGGTCACGCGGATTCTTTTCCTGGGCATCGGCCAGCATGGCCAGATTCGTGGGCGCGCCGATCAGGAACGTGAGCTGATGGCTGGTCACCAGGTCGAGCACACGCTCGGCATTGAACGCCCGCAATGGCACGATGCAACTGCCCACATAGAACGAAGGGTTCGGGCCGGCACAATAGAGCCCGCCACGATGGAACCACGGCGTCATGTTGAGCGTGCGGTCTTCGGGCGCCAGCGGGAACTGCATGATCACATCATGTGCCGACATGACCTCGATCATGCTGTTCATCGGCACCCCCTTGGGCATGCCGGTGGTGCCCGATGTATGCAGACGGGTGGTTTCTTCCCAGATGGTGCAGGAGACCTGCGGCACCGGCCCGCTCGATTCGAGCACATCCCGAAACCCCAGGGCCACGGCCCCCGATGGCGCCTCGATGGCATTGTCGCCCACGGCAACCAGGGCACGGGGCACATGACTGCAGCGCTTCAGGGCATCATCGATCAATGGGCCCAGCTCGGTGTCGTAAATGAACACCTTGGGTTTGTAGAAGTCCAGCAGGAATGCCGTTTCGCCAGACGCCAGGCGGAAATTCATGGGTGCACCCACGGCACCCGCGATCTGCGTGGCCAGGTACAGAAGCGCGAACTCGGGGCCATTGAACAGCTGGTAGGCCACGACATCGCCGTGGCCCACGCCGAGTTCTGCCAGGCCAGCGGCGACCCGATCCGCGGCCTCGCCCAGTTCGCGGTAGGTCCAGCGTTGGCCGGATACCGGGTCCTCCATCGCAATGCGTGTCGCGTAGCGACCGAGATTGCGCCGAAAGCCATTGATGTAGGTGAAGTGATTCTCGATGTAGTCACGATAGGGTGCTGCATCGTAGGCCGGGGGTACTGCAGACTGGTTCATGGATTGTCTCCCTTGATAACAAGGGTTCGACCGGATCGTTCGTCGATGTTTTTCCGGTCGATGCCCTGAAAGATAGCGTGCCGGGGCCACCGGCAGGTCTTATTTCGCGTACTTGCGAAAATCGGGCTTGCGCTTTTCCTTGAAGGAATTGACGCCTTCCCGTGATTCCTCGGTGTCGTAGTACAGCTTCAGGGCGTACATGCCCATGCCGGCAATGCCCGCCTGGTGGGCCGTGTCCATGTTGAAGCTGCGCTTGGCGATGGCAATGGCCGTCGGGCTCTTGGCGCAGATTTCTTCGGCCCACTGCTGTACGGTTTCATCCAGCTTCTCGGGCGCCACGCAGATATTGGCCAGCCCCATGGCGACCGCCTCCTGGCCGCTGTAGCGACGGCACAGGTACCAGATCTCGCGCGCTTTCTTTTCGCCGACCACGCGCGTGAGATAGGCCGTGCCAAAGCCGGGATCGACCGAGCCCATGCTGGGACCGACCTGGCCAAAGATGGCCTTTTCGGAGCAGATCGTCAGGTCGCAGATGGTGCACAGGACATTGCCGCCACCGATGGCATAGCCCTGCACGCGGGCAATGACCGGCTTGGGGACATCGCGCAGGGTGCTGTGCAACTCTTCCACCGGCAGGCCCACCGTGCCACGGCCATCGTAATTGCCGTCATGCGCGGATTGGTCGCCCCCTGTGCAGAAGGCCCGGTCACCGGCACCGGCCAGAACGATACAGCCCACTTCGCGGTCGTAGCCCGCCTTGTTCAGTGCCTGGATCAGTTCTTCGCAGGTCGTGCCGCGAAACGCATTCATTTTCTCGGGCCGGTTGATGGTGATCCAGGCCACGCCGTTGCGGACCTCATACAGAATGTCTTCAAACGCTTTCGTCATAGAGAGTTCTCCTTGGTTGTCATTCAAATTAACCGTGCATGGTCAGCCCGCCAGACACGCTGAGGACCTGCCCGGTGACAAAGCCCGCATCGTCGCTGGCAAAGAATGCAATGGCCGCGGCCAGATCCTCACCCTTGCCCAGGCGGCCCAGCGGGATGGCGCTGCGAAACGCCTCGACCAGTTTGGCCGGATCGCGTGCCCCTTCGGTGACACTGTCGAGCAGCGCCGTTTCCGTGGGCCCCGGGCACACCACATTCACCGTGATCCCATGGCGCGCATGCTCGCGCGCCAGCGTCTTGGCAATCGACACCAGCCCGCCCTTGCAGGCCGAATACACGGCCTCGCCGGATGACCCGCCCCGGGCCGCGTCAGAGGCCACGTTGACGATACGGCCATAGCCGCGCTCGACCATCTGCGGCAATACCACGTGCAGCATGTGCAGGGCGCCAACCAGATTGATGGCAATGATCCTGTCCCATTCGGCGGGAACCGTCTTGACAAAGGGTTTGAAAATATCCCAGCCGGCATTGTTGACCAGGGCATCGATGGGGCCGAGTTGGGCCTGCACCCCGGCCACTGCGGCTTCGACCTGCGCGCGCTCGGTGATGTCGCACTGGAAGGCTGCGGCCTGGCCACCGGCCTCGCGAATCTGGGCGACCACCGCCTCGGCGGCCTCGTGGTTCAGATCCAGCACCCCGACCCGGGCGGATTCCTGCGCCAGGCGCCGGGCCGTTGCACCACCAATTCCGCCGCCGCCACCTGTTACGATGACCGTCCTGTCCCGGAATCTTTGCATCTTGCTTTCCCCTGTTGGCTATCGAGTGTGTCAGGCTTACGGCTCTGACACATGAACTAAGACAATATATTGTTATACATCAACCTGGATCTTGCAATCCTGTTTCTATGAAGAACACAAAAATTATGGTTTTCACTTATGAGTGATCATGATCCTGTCCAGATGGCACTGGCCAACAGAATCTTCTTTCGTTTGTATCAATGTGCAAACATGTTGCATAAAACAGGGACTCGGGCCATTGATTCAGAGGGGCTGACCACGCAGCAATGGGCGGTGCTGGGTGCCTTGTCCCGGGATCGGGTCAAGGACGGCATGAGCATCGGCGATCTGGCGTGCTACCTGATGGTGAGCCGCCAGAATCTGTCGGGCGTGCTCAGTCGCATGGAGCGCGACGGCCACGTCTGCATGGCCGCCGATACCCGCGACCGGCGTTCGAGATTGGTGAAGATGACGGAGACCGGCCGGTATGTATGGCAAATGGGGGCCCAGCCCAAGATCTACGATTACTACGAAGAGGTGCTCACCGGCTTCTCGATCAACGACATGACCCACACCCTGCACTATCTGCTCAAGCTGCTCGACAATATGGAACGCATCGACAAAGCACAGAGCGAAAGTCGCGGGGACGGGCACTGAACCTTGCGTACAGCCCCGAACCCACAGGCCCTTGCACACTGATTCTCATGCAGAACCACAAAAAACCATCCAGCCACGAGGCCGGCTTCAGCCACCTTCTGTCGCCGCTTCACCTGCGCGGCGCCCGGCTGCCCAACCGCGTGATCATGGGCGCCATGCACACCCGCCTCGAGACCCTCGAGCGCGCCCCGGAACGCATCCATGCCTTCTATCGCGAACGCGCCCTGGGCGAGGTCGGCATGATCATCACCGGCGGTGTCGCCCCCAATGAAGCCGGCCGCATGGAGGTCGACGCACCGGTGATGGGCACCGCCAGCGCGCGTCAATGGCATCGCGCCATCATCGACGCCGTCTCCGGCACAGCCACGCTGATGTGCCTGCAGATCCTGCACGCCGGCCGCTATGCGCGGGGGCCGGGGTCGGTTGCGCCGTCGGCCATCCAGAGCCGCATCAGCCGGCAGATGCCGCGCATGCTGACCACGGCCGAGGTCTGGCAAACCATCGATGATTACGCACGCGCCGCCGCGATGGCCCGCGATCTGGGCTACCACGCCGTTGAGATCATGGGCTCCGAAGGCTATCTCATCAACCAGTTCACCGCCCCGGTGACGAACCAGCGTGAAGATGAATTCGGCGGCAGTTTCGAGGCCCGCGTGCGCTTTCCCCTCGAAATCCTCAAAGCGGTGCGCGCCCGGGTGGGCGCGGACTTCCCCATCATGTACCGCATCTCGGCCGTGGACCTGGTCGATGGCGGCATGTCGGGCGACGAGACGCTGGCCTTTGCGCGCCTGCTCGACCGATCCGGATGTGACATCCTGAACACGGGCATCGGCTGGCATGAATCCACGGTGCCGACCATTGCGCACTCGGTGCCCCGTGCCGCCTGGCGCTACGCCACCGCACGCATCAAGCAAGTGGTCGACATGCCGGTGGCCGCCTCGAACCGCATCAATGACCCCCATCTGGCCGAACAGCTGCTGGCCGATGGCAGCGCCGATCTCGTGTCCATGGCGCGCCCGCTGCTGGCCGACCCCGAATTCGTGCAAAAAGCACGGCAGGGCCGCACGCGCTCGATCAACACCTGCATCGCCTGCAACCAGGCCTGCCTGGATCGCATTTTCAGCGCCGACACGGCATCGTGCCTGGTCAACCCACGTGCCGGGCATGAACTCGAACTGCAAATGGCCGCGCCAGCACGCGCAAAGCGCATCGCGGTGATCGGTGCGGGGGCGGCTGGCATCAGTTTTGCATTCAACGCGGCGCAACGGGGCCATCAGGTTGCGCTGTATGAAGCATCGGACCGTATCGGCGGCCAATTGCTCATGGCCCGGAACATCCCCGGCAAGACCGAATTCGATGAGATGCTGCGCTATTTCTCCACCCGCCTGGCCGAAGAGCGGGTCGACATCCGCCTGCGCTGCGCTCCCACAGCAGACGAACTGCTGGCCGCAGGCTTTGACGAGATCGTCATCGCCACGGGCGTGGTGCCCAGACGCCCGGACATCCCCGGCATCGATCACCCCAAAGTGCTCGACTATGCCCAGGTGCTCGTGCAGGGCGCGCCGGTCGGCCACCGGGTGGCCATCATCGGGGCCGGGGGCATCGGCTTCGACATGGCCGAGTTCCTGCTGGGTGGCCCCCCGCACGTGCCCCCGGCCATGGCCGAATTTGCACGTGAATATCCGCTGGATCTGACCTGCCGGGCGCCGGGTGGGCTGCGGCCCGCCACGCCGCCTGTTCCCACGCGCCGCGAGGTAACTTTGCTGCAACGCAGCACAAGGCGTTTCGGCGCTGCGCTGGCGCCATCCACCGGCTGGATCCGGCGCGACAGAATCAAGCGCCAGGGCGTGCAGTGCATCGGCGGGCTGACCTACCGGCACATCGACGATCAGGGCCTGCACTATGCCATCGACGGCACGCCACACACGCTCGCGGTCGATACCATCATCCTCTGCGCGGGCCAGGACCCCGACCGGCGCCTGCACGCGGCCCTGCAGGCCCGCAAGCCGACCATGCCCGTGCACATGATAGGCGGCGCCGATGTCGCCGTCGAACTGGACGCGGTGCGCGCAATCGACCAGGGTACCCGCCTCGCACTGCGCATCTGAACCGCAGGCCGGCTCAACTGCAGGCCGGCGGCGTGACCCACCACGCCCGGACGTACGGGCTCAGGGTGCGAGGAAAAGCTCCATGCGGATGCCGCCGGGCTCGTAGAACATGCAGTGCCTGGCCGGCCCATCGCCCACGGGCTGCGGTGCGAACTCGACCTGAACCCCCGGGTAGGCCTCGATGCGGGCAAACAGGGACAGCAGTTCGGACTCGTCGGCCACCGCCAGGGCCACATGATGCAGGCCCACCTGATTCTTGCGATCGAAGGCCGTGGCCTGTGGACCGGTTTGCCAGAGCGTGAAAAACGCCGTGCCGTTGGTGACGAAGCGGGCGGGATAGTCGGGCACTTCGCGCGCCACCTTCCAGCCCAGGCAATCAGTGAAAAAGGCGCTCGTCTGGTCCAGGTCGGAAACAGACAGGCCCAGGTGATGGATACCGGATGCGCTCATGGACAGCCCCTATCGGCTATTGGAACAGGCCCCATTGTGCCACCCGTGCGCGCCCCTGGCGACAGTACCCACGCCTGCAGGCGAGTCTCCCGAATGCAGGCAAGTCTCCCCGACGGGCATGCCTGCCCACCACTGCGCCGCCACCGCCTATTCGACCGTCACGCTCTTGGCCAGATTGCGCGGCTTGTCGACATCGGTGCCGCGCACGCAGGCCGCATGATAGGCCAGCAACTGCAGCGGCACCGTGTGCAGGATGGGCGACAGGCGGCCGTAGTGCTCGGGCATGCGGATCACATGCATGCCTTCGGACACCACGATCTGTGAATCGGCATCGGCAAACACGTAGAGTTCACCACCCCGGGCGCGGACTTCCTGCATGTTGGACTTCAGCTTCTCGAGCAGTTCGTCGTGCGGCGCGATGGTGACCACGGGCATGGCATCGGTCACCAGGGCCAGCGGCCCGTGCTTGAGTTCGCCCGCCGGGTAGGCTTCGGCGTGAATGTAGCTGATTTCCTTCAGCTTGAGCGCGCCTTCGAGGGCAATCGGATAATGCATGCCGCGCCCCAGGAACAGGGCGTGTTCCTTGCCGGCAAAGCGATCGGCCCAGGCCATGATCTGCGGCTCGAGCGCCAGCACGGCGGCCAGCGCCACCGGCAGATGGCGCAGGGCCTTGAGCGCCTGCTCTTCGGCGTCGGCATTCAGCCGGCCACGCGTCTTGGCCAGCGACAGGGCGAGCAGGTAGAGCGCCGTGAGCTGGGTGGTGAACGCCTTGGTGGACGCCACGCCGATTTCGACCCCGGCCCGGGTGATGAAATTGAGCTCGCATTCGCGCACCATGGCGCTGGTGGCCACGTTGCAGACGGTCAGCGTATGCATCATGCCCAGGCCGCGCGCATGCTTGAGCGCCGCGAGCGTGTCGGCAGTCTCGCCCGACTGCGAGATCGTGACCACCAGCGTGCGTGGATCGGGCACGCTGGTGCGGTACCGGTATTCGCTGGCAATCTCGACGTTGACGGGAATGCCGGCCATGGATTCGATCCAGTAGCGTGCGGTCAGGCCGGCGTAATGGCTGGTGCCGCAGGCCAGGATGAGCACCTGGTCGATGGCATCGAATACCGCGCCCGCCCGCTCGCCGAACAGCGCCGGGGATATGGCCTCGATGTCCTGCAGCGTGTCGCTGACGGCGCGCGGCTGCTCGAAAATCTCTTTCTGCATGTAGTGCCGATACGGGCCCAGTTCGGCCTCGCCCGTGTGCAACTGGACCCGATGCTCGACACGGGTCACGGCGCGGCCGGCCCGGTCGTAGACGTGCACCCCGTCCAGATGCACATCGACCACGTCGCCATCATCCAGATACAGGATGCGCGAGGTCGTGCCGGCCAGCGCCAGGGCGTCGGATGCCAGGTACTGGCCTTCATCGGCCAGGCCCACTACCAGCGGCGAACCCTGGCGCGCGCCCACGATGCGTTGCGGCTCGCCCGCGCAGAACACCGCAATAGCGTAGGCGCCCTCGAGGCGCCGGGTGGTCTGCTGCACCGCCTGCAGCAGATCGCCCTGGTACAGATGATCGATGAGATGGGCGATCACCTCGGTATCGGTCTGGCTGTGAAAGACATAGCCCGCGGCCTCGAGTACGGCCCGCAGGGCATCGTGATTTTCTATGATGCCGTTGTGCACCAGGGCAATGCGCGCCGCGCCGCCCTCGGGCCCCGAGAAGTGCGGATGGGCATTGTGCGTGAGCGGCGCACCGTGGGTCGCCCAACGGGTATGGGCAATGCCGGTGGCCCCCTGCACCCCGTCGCGCACGGTCTGCGCGACCAGTTCGGCGACCCGGTGGGTGCTGCGCAGCCGCTGCAGCCCCTGCCCGTCGTGCACGGCCACGCCACAGGAGTCATAGCCGCGGTATTCGAGCCTGCGCAGGCCCTCGAGCAGGACAGGGACGATGTTGTGCCGCGCCACCGCGCCGACGATGCCACACATGAGCAGGCTCCGCAAAAAGTCTGACCGTCATATTACGACGAAATGGATTCCACACATTTTATTGCAATGCAGTACAATGCTCGATTGCCTGTTTTCTGACCACAGGTCCAGCGCCGGGGCGATGCCCCTGGCTGCAACGCGATTCATCATGGCGTTCTGGGTGCACACGGTCGGCACATGCGACTGATACGCCGCGGCAGCATTCTGCGGCTCACCCCCTGGGGCGCGACCCGCCCCGGGCATACGGCTGCAACGGCAGCCACAAGGAACCCATGTCGTTCTCCTCTCTGGGGCTTGGCCCCATGCTGCTCGCTGCCCTGACCGATCAGGGCATCCACACCCCCACATCCGTCCAGGCCGCAGCCATCCCGCGCGCGCTGGCCGGCCACGACCTGATGGTGTCGGCCCAGACCGGCAGCGGCAAGACCGCCGCCTTCATGCTGCCCGCACTCGAGCACCTGAGCCAGCGTCACGCTGCCGGCAAGCGGGGCGTGCGTGTGCTGGTTCTGGCGCCCACCCGTGAACTGGCCCTGCAGGTCGCCGACGCGACCCGCGCCTATGCCGGCAAGATGAACGGCCTGCGCGTGGCCACGGTGGTGGGTGGCATGCCCTACGGCACCCAGATCAAGGCCCTGGCCCGGCGGGTCGATGTATTGGTGGCCACCCCGGGGCGCCTGCTCGATCATCTGCAGGCCGGCCGTGTCGACCTGTCCGGCGTCGAAACGCTGGTGCTGGACGAGGCCGATCGCATGCTCGACATGGGCTTCATCGATGACATCCACACCATTGTCGGGGCCACGCCGGGCAGCCGCCAGACGCTGCTGTTCTCGGCCACGCTGGATGACCACATCAGCCGGCTGGCCCAGGCCCTGATGCGCGATCCGCAACGCCTGCAGATCACCACCCCGCAGCACCGGCACGCCAACATCCACCAGCACCTGCTGTACGCCGACAACCCCGGCCACAAGCGACGCCTGCTCGATCACCTGCTGCGCGACAGCGACCTGGATCAGGCCATCGTCTTCACCGCCACCAAGCGCGGCGCCGACGACCTCGCCGACCACCTGGCCGATCAGGGCTTTGCCGCAGTGGCCCTGCATGGCGACATGAACCAGCGCCAGCGCACCCGCACCCTGGGGCTGGTGCACAAGGGCCGGGTGCGCGTGCTGGTCGCCACCGATGTGGCAGCGCGCGGCCTGGACGTGCAGACCATCACCCACTCGATCAACTATGACCTGCCCATGCAGGCCGAAGACTATGTACACCGCATCGGCCGCACCGGGCGGGCCGGACGCGACGGCCAGGCCATCACCCTGGCGATGCACGCCGAGCGCCACAAGGTGCGCCGTATCGAGCACTACATGGGCTGCCCCATCCCCACGGAGACCATCCCCGGGCTCGAGCCGCAGGCCCCTGCGCCGAGCCGCCAGAAGCGGCCGGCACGGCACCATGGCAGCCCGGATACCGGGCGACCGGGTGCCGGCAGGCCGGGCGCGGGTCGGGCGACGGCGGGTGGCCGAAATGACACGCGTCGATCGACCGATGGCCGCACTGACGCACGCCAATCTGCGGGTGGCCGCAGTGAAACACGCCGGGCCGCTGCCGATGCCCAGCCCGGAACAGGGCGCCCGGCTTCGCGCGCCGCCCAGAAAACGCCGCGCCCCCGCGCTCAGACCCCCAGATACGCCTGAATCACCCGGGGGTGCTGCAGCAGCTGCTGCCCCGTGTCGGACAGCACCATGTTGCCATTTTCGAGCACATAGCCGTACTGTGCCAGCCTGAGCGCCTGCCGGACATTCTGCTCGACCAGCAACAGCGTGAGGCCGTCTTCGTGGATGGTACGCAAGGCCTGGAAGATCTCGCGCACGATCAGCGGGGCCAGCCCCATCGAGGGCTCGTCGAGCAGCAGCAGCCGGGGCCTGGCCATGAGCGCGCGGCCGATCGCCAGCATCTGCTGCTCGCCGCCCGACAGGTTGCCCGCCAGACCATGCAGGCGTTCGCGCAGGCGCGGAAACAGGTTGAAGACGTAATCGAAATCCTGCGGGCGGCCATTGCCCCCGAATCGATAGGCCCCCAATTCCAGGTTTTCCTTGATGCTCATCGTGGCCAGGATGGCCCGGCCCTCGGGCACCTGGATGATGCCGCGCGCGACGATCTTGTGCGCCGGCAGATGGGTGATGTCATCGCCCTCGAACAGCACCTGCCCCTGCGCCTTGGGTATCAGCCCGGACAGCGCCAGCAGGGTGGTGGTCTTGCCGGCCCCATTGGCGCCCACCAGCGCGGTGATGCCGTTCTGGACCAGGGTGAAATCGATACCACGGACTGCCTGGACATGCCCATAGCGCACGGCAAGACCACGGACTTCGAGCGCATTGCTCATGGCGTGTCCTCATCGTCGCGCCCCAGGTATGCCTCGATCACATCCGGGTTGCGCTGGATGTCGGCGGGCGCCCCGGAGGCGATCACCTTGCCGAAGTTCAGCACGGTGATCTGGTCGCACAGCCCCATGACGAAGTGCATGTCGTGTTCGATCATCAGGATGGTATAGCCCCTGCCCCGTATCTCCTGGATCCAGTTCATCAGTTCGGCGCGTTCACCCGTATTCATGCCCGCTGCCGGCTCATCGAGCAGCAGCAGGCTGGGCTGGCTCGCCAGGGCCCGGGCCAGTTCGAGACGCCGCTGTTCGCCATAGGAAAGATTGTCGGCCAGTTCGTCGGTCTTGTGGTCCAGCTTGAGCCACTGGAGCAGCTCGCGTGCGCGACCGAGTGCAGCCGATTCTTGCTGGCGAAAGCCGCTGGTGCCCAGCAGCATGGGGAAAAAGCCATACATCAGGTGGCGGTGTGCCCCCACGACCACGTTCTGCAGCAGGGTCATGTCCTTGAACAGCCGGATGTTCTGGAAGGTTCGCGCCAGCCCGCGGCGCGCGATCTGGTGGGGTCGCCGGCCCAGCAGGGACGCCTGATGGAAGCGGATGTCGCCGCGATCGGGTGCCAGCAGCCCCGTGATCAGATTGAACAGCGTCGTCTTGCCGGCGCCATTCGGGCCGATCAGCCCATGGATGGCCCCCTCGGGCACCTGCAGGTCGACATCCTGCAGAACCTGCAGGCCGCCGAAACGCAGGGAAATGCGCGACAGTTCAAGCATGGTCTGCCGCCCCCTTGCGCCGCCAGCGCGCAAAACGGGCCGGATCCCAGACCCCCTGGGGCAGGAACAGCACGATCAGGACCAGCACCGCGCCATTGATGATCAGACTGAAATCGATGAATTCATGGAACATCTCGGGCAGCAGCGTGATGATGGTACTGCCCAGCACCGGCCCGACCAGGCTGGTGATCCCGCCCAGGATCGCCATGGTCAGGATATGCACCGCGCGACTGAAGCCATATTCGTTCGGGCCGATGAAAAACGTCAGGTGCGCATCCAGGGCGCCCGCCAGGCCTGCAATGGCAGCCCCCAGGACCAGCGCCAGCAGTTCGTTCGCCGACACATTGATGCCCATCAGGCTGGCCGCCGTCTCATCGCTGCGGATGGCATCGAACGCCCGGCCGATCCGCGCACGCTTGATGCGCCACAGGACGAACAGCACGATGGCCAGGGCCAGGAACACATGCCACCACTGCGTCAGTTGCGGGATGCCGTTGAGCCCGCGTGCACCCCCGGTCAGGGAATCGACGTTCAGGATCACCACCCGCACCACCTCGCCAAAGGCCAGTGTGGCCATGGCCAGATAAATACCCGAAAGCCGGATCACCGGCAGGCCGATGACCAGCGCAGCCAAGGCAGGAAACAGCATGCCCGCGCCCAGCGACACCAGGAACGGCGTGCCCAGCTTCATGGTGAACAGCGCCGCTGCATAGGCCCCGATGCCCATGAACGCGGCATTGGCGATCGACAGCACGCCACAGGCCAGCGTCAGCCAGATGGACAGGGCCAGCAGGGCATTGATGCCCAGCGACAGGATCATGTTGCTGTAAATGGCCCAGAAGGTGATCAGGCTGTCCATGGGCGCATCATGCCTTGCGTTGGGCGGCCGTGCCGAACAGCCCCTGGGGGCGCAGCAGCAGCACGGCAAACAGCAGGCCGAAGGCAATCGCATCGCGCGCGCTGGAACCGATATAGGCCACCGACAGCACCTGGGAGAACCCCAGGAACAGCCCGCCGATGAGGGCACCGGGAATACTGCCCATCCCGCCCAGGATGACCACGGCCACCCCGGCGAGCAGCATGGGCTCACCCATCAGGGGATACAGGGCATTCGAGTACAGACCGATCAGCACGCCCGCCATCCCGCCCAGACCGCCCGCCAGGAACGACGTGGAGAAGAACATGCGTTCCACGTGGATGCCCATCAGGCGCGCGGCCCTGGGCGACTCGGCCACGGCGCGCAGCGCACGGCCATAGCGGGTCCCCTTGATCGCGTACATCAGCAACACCATGAGGGAGACCGAGACCAGGATGATGAGAATCTCGATCACCGTGACCCGGATGCCGGCCACCGCGATCACGTCTTCGGGCAACAGCCCCTGCGGGAATCGCAGATTGTCGGGCCCAAACAGAATGCGCACGCCATTGGCCAGGATGGTGGCCACGCCGATGGTCGCCACCATGAGGATCAGTTCGGGCGCGTCACGTTGACGCAGCGGGCGCAGAATCAGCCAGTCGATGCCGGCCCCCAGCAGGCCAGCGGCCAGAAAGGCCGCCCCCATGCCAGCCCAGAGCGGCAGGCCCAGATCCACGATCGTCACCAGCGCCACATAGGCGCCCGCCATGAAGACCGCGCCATGGGCCAGGTTGACGACGCGCAGCACCCCGAAGATCAGGGTGAAGCCCAGCGCGAACAAGGCAAACACGCAGCCCAGGGAGATGGCATTGATGAGTTGCTGTGCGAGCATGTCGGGAAAAGGGTCATCGAGTGGCTCTGCAGGCGGGCATGGGCCCGCCTGCAGGCCTGTTCAACACGCGACCGCCGCCGGGCCAGCCATGGGCAAGGGCCGGCCGGGGTGCCGCAGGAATGGGTCAGTCGACCAGGACGAAGCGGCCATCCTTGGTGACGCTGATGATGGCTTTCTGGTCGGCATCGTACCCGGTGGGCTGGCCCTGGCGATCGAGATGGCGCTTGAATTTGAAGGGCCCGGTGGCTCCCGTCCAGGTGATCTCGGGCAGGGCATCGCGCAGCGCCGTGCGGTCGGCCGCGATATCACCGCTGAGTTCGATCTGCCCGATGGCCTGGGCAAGAATATTGGCCGCATCGTAGGCCTGGGCAGCGAACTGATCCGGATTGGCCTTGTAGCGCGCATTGAAGGCCTCGATGAACTTCGTGTTCTCGGGCGTCTTGTGGTCGAGCGACCAGGGGCTGCCCACCCACAGGTCGTTCGAGGCCGCACCCGGTGCCGTGGTGAAGATCCGGTCGGAGTTCATGCCATTGCCGCCGATGAACGGCAGGTCGATACCCAGCTGGCGCGCCTGCACCATGATGGGCCCGCCTTCGGCCAGTGCCGCAATGACGATGGCATCGGGTTCGGTGCCCTTGATCTTGGTGAGCTGGGCCTTGAAGTCGACATCGCCCTTGACGAAGGTCTCTTCGGTGGTGATCTCGATACCCTGATCGGTGAGCGTCTGCTTGAAGATGTCGTACTCGTCGACGGTGAAGTCATCGTCATTGCCATACAGGATGGCCACCTTCTTCAGGCCGAGCTTTTCCTTGGCCACGGCCACCGTGACCGGCAGCACGTCGGCTTCGATGACGGCATTGCGGAAAATATAGTCGCCAATGGACGTGATGTCATAGGCCGTGTTCGACGAGCTCAGGGCCACCGTCTTGGCGGATTGGGCCGTGGGGTCGGCGGCCTGGGCCGTATTGGACACCGTGGTGCCGAAAATGGCCAGCACCTTGTCGCCGAAGATCAGCCGCTTGTAGGCATTGATGGCCGCGCCCTTTTCGCTCTTGGTGTCCTGGAGGACCAGCGTGATCGTGTTGCCATTGACGCCACCCGCAGCATTGATTTCATCGACGGCCATCTCGAAGCCATTGACGATGGCCTTGCCATAGAGGGCTCCACCGCCGGTGAGCGCCTGTCCGACCCCGATCTTGATGTCGGCCGCATGCGCCGGTGCGAGGGCCGCGGCGGAAAACAGGGCTGCAATCAGCAGCCGTGCAGAAAGTTTCATGGCTTCAGTCTCCAGTTCTCGTGGGTGAAATCGATTGTAGAATGTAACCCGAATTGCGCGCTGCGACCAGACGGCACGCCCGCCGGGCTGCAATATGCAATATCGTTGGCGCTGCCGTTGCGCCGGCAACGGCTCAAAGGCCGTTGGTGCCGTCGAAGACCTGCGGATTCAGGAGCACGCTGCGGTCCACGTCGCGGATGTCGGTGCGGCCACAGAAGGCCATGCTGACATCGAGCTCTTTGGCCATCAGTTCGAGACAGCGGCGCACGCCGGCCTCGCCGAACGCCCCCAGGGCATACAGGAACGGCCGCCCCATCATCACCCCCCGGGCCCCCAGGGCCACCGCCCGCAGGATATCCTGGCCACCGCGCACACCGCCATCGAGCAGGACCTCGATTTCGCCGCCGACCTCGGCCACGATGTCGGGCAGCATGGAGATCGACGAGGGCGCGCCATCGAGCTGGCGCCCGCCGTGGTTGGAGACGATCAGGGCGTCGGCGCCCGCGTCGACCGCCTTGCGCGCATCGCGGGCATCGAGAATGCCCTTGAGAATGATCTTGCCGCCCCAGCGTTCCTTGATCCACTCGAGATCGCCCCAACTGAGCGTGGGATCGAACTGCTGCTCGGTCCAGGCCGACAGCGAGCTGAGATCGGTGACCCCCTTGGCATGCCCGACGATATTGCCGAACGAGCGCCGCCGCGTCGACAGCATGTGCATGCACCAGTACGGCTTGGTGGCGAGGTTGAGCAGGTTGAGCAGGGTGGGCCTGGGCGGCGTGGACAGACCGTTCTTGATGTCTTTGTGGCGCTGCCCGAGGATCTGCAGATCCAGCGTGACGACCAGCGCCGAACAGCCCGCATTGCGGGCCCGGTCGATCAGCCGGCCGATGAAGTCGCGGTCGCGCATCACGTACAGCTGAAACCAGAAGGGCCGGCTGGTATGCGCGGCAATGTCTTCGATGGAGCAGATGCTCATGGTCGACAGGGTGAACGGAATGCCGAAATTCTCGGCTGCCCGCGCTGCCAGGATCTCGCCATCGGCATGCTGCATACCCGTGAGCCCGGTGGGGGACAACGCAAGCGGCATGGCGACCTCTTCACCCAGCAGGGTGCTGCGCAGGCTGCGATGCTCGAAATCGATCCCCACCCGCTGGCAGAACTTGATCAACGAGAAATCGGCTTCATTGGCCCGGTAGGTCTGCTCGGTCCATGAGCCTGAATCGGCATAATCGTAGAACATGCGCGGCACGCGGCACTGGGCCACCCGGCGGAAATCTTCCACGCAGGTCATTTTGTTCAGTGATGGAAACAAGCCTGGACTCCTTTTTATGGTGCGTCGAGGGCGGCGGGACGAGACAGGGACCTGGCGTGCGCCCCGCTGCAGTGATTCGCTGCAGTGATTATAAGTCGCGCCCACACGCTTGCCACCCGCCTGCTATGCTTCGCCCATGCACCCGAGCCTGCCTGAAATTCATATCCCGTCCGGCCTGCCCCGGCCCGATGCCACCGCCCTTGCCCACGGACGCAAGGTCCAGGACCATCTGGTACGGGCCATAGGCGCCGCCGGCGGCATTCTGCCCTTCCAGCAATGGATGCAGGCCGCCCTGTATGCCCCGGCGCTCGGCTATTACAGCGCCGGCAGCACCAAGCTGGATGCGGCGGGCGATTTCACCACAGCGCCCGAAACCACGCCCCTGTTTGGCCAGACGCTGGCTCGCCAGGTCGCCGAAGTGCTGCGGGTCAGCGGCTGCGCGCAGGTGCTCGAGTTCGGTGCCGGCAGCGGGTCTTTGGCAAACAGCCTTCTTGCGGCCCTGCATGCGCTCGGGATCACGGCGCAGTATCACATTCTGGAAGTCTCCGCCGACCTGCGCGCCCGCCAGCAGGCCCGGCTGGCCGCCTGGGGCGCCCAGGTCCGCTGGCTGGACATGCCGCCCCAGGGCTTCTGCGGCTGCGTGCTGGCCAATGAAGTGCTCGACGCCATGCCCGTCATTCTGTTCCGGTTCGACGCCAGCGGCCAGGCGCACGAGCTTGGCGTGGCCCTGGCCCCTGACCCGTCCGACCCACCACAAGACGGCGCCATGCCCTTTCGCTGGGCGAGCCACCCGCTGGCCGCCGAGGCCGCGCGCCTGGTGGCCGATCGCCTGCCCGCGTGGCCGGGCTACCAGTCGGAACTGAACCTGCGCGCCGAGGCCTGGGTGCGTGACATGGGGCGCTGGCTGCACAAGGGGGTGGCACTGCTGATCGACTACGGCTTTCCGCGCGCCGAGTACTACCACCCGCAGCGCCACCAGGGCACGCTCATGTGCCACTTTCGCCACCACGCCCATGACCAGCCGCTGATCCTGCCCGGCCTGCAGGACATCACGGCCCATGTGGACTTCACGGCCATGGCCGATGCCGCCCTCGATGGCGGGCTGGATGTCCTGGGCTATACCTCGCAGGCCCGTTTCCTGCTCAACCTGGGGCTCACCGACCTGCTGCCCGCCGCCGGGCCACAGGCCGCGCCTGATGCCGCCGCACGGGCCCGTCAGCTGGCTGCCCTGAATACCCTGCTGTCCGAGGCCGAAATGGGCGAACTCTTCAAGGTGCTGGCCATTGGCCGCGGCGTGGCGCCACCCTTGGCCGGCTTTGTCCGGGGCGACCGGCGCGACCGCCTCTGATGCCCGGTCGCCTGCAGCCGTGGGGCAGACCGCAGCTACGCACGCAGAGCCCCGATTTTGCTAATCGGCAAACAACGGCCCGGATGCCAGGGCCTGCAGGCGCGCGGCGCGCAGGGCCTGGCGCAGGCGCTCGACATCGCCACCTGCAGCGCGCGCAATGGCACCGGCATCCACGGCGCGCACCGCATCCAGGCGCCGTGCCCAGCGGCTCTGATCCAGCCCGCGCTGCACGCAGCCAGCGGCCGCCAAGAGGTCCAGGCAGCGTTGCGGGCGGCGCAACGCATCGCAGGACTCGAACACGGCCAGCCAGACCTGCGGACTGTCTTCTCCGGCCGCCAGGCGCTGCAGCAGCGCGGGCAGCAGACGGGCCAGATCCTGGCAGGCGCCCGGCGCCTTGAGATGGGCCTGCAGGCCCGGCGCCGATGCGCGGCACAGCAGCGCATGGCGCTGCGCCAGACCGAGGCCTTGCCGCACCGCACAATCCAGGCCATCGGCCACCGCCGCGTCCCAGACCAGCCCGGGAGCCACCCGTGCGAGCGCCCCACTGGCCTCGAGCACCTGCAGCATGCGTGCCGGGCAGGCCGTCATCAGCCCCTTGGCGAGTTCCTGCCAGACGCGTTCGGGCACCAGCGCATCGACCTCACCCTGGGTGACCAGCGTGCGGCACAGGTCCAGGGTTTCCGGGGCAATGGAAAAATCCACAAAGCGCGCCGCGAAGCGGGCCAGCCGCAACAGGCGCACCGGATCCTCGGCAAAGGCCGGGCCCGTATGGCGCAATACCCGGGCCTGGATATCGGCCACGCCGCCCAGAGGGTCCACCAGCCGCCCATCGGGTGCGCGCGCAATGGCGTTCACGGTCAGGTCGCGGCGCTGCAGGTCTTCTTCGAGGGTGACGTCCTGCCCCGCATGGAACACAAAGCCGTGGTAACCGCGCCCGGACTTGCGTTCGGTGCGCGCCAGCGCGTATTCCTCGTGGGTGTGCGGGTGCAGGAACACGGGGAAATCACCGCCCACGGGCACGAAGCCGCGCGCCGCCATGATTTCAGGGGTGGCCCCCACCACCACCCAGTCGCGATCGCCTGCGGGCAGGCCCAGCAGGGCATCGCGCACCGCCCCCCCCACGATATAGACGTCCAGACCGGCCACGGCCGGATCGGCAGCGGATTGCCTGCCTCGATGCGCAGACGCGCGCACGGACGGCCTGCCTGCCGGCCCGCTCACGGCAGCGCCGTAGCCACCTGGCCATCGGGGCCTACGGTGCCCAGCATGGCTTTCAGGGACTGCGGCTCGCCCGTGAAGAGCATGGCGTAGTAGGCCGTGTTCGACAGGACATTCTTCACGTACAGGCGGGTTTCGGTGAACGGGATGGTTTCGGCGAAGATGGCGCCCTCTACAGGCGCCTGCAACTGCTTGCGCCAACGCTTGGGCCGCCCCGGGCCCGCGTTGTAACCGGCCGTGGCCAGCATCTGCGACCCCCCCAGGTCACGCAGCACCATGTCCAGATAGCGCGTGCCCAGAATGGTGTTGGTGTCGAAATCATTGACCTGCGAAGGCTTGAAGTTCTTCAGGCCGATCTTCTTGGCCACCCAGCGGGCGGTGGCCGGCATGAGTTGCATCAGGCCCGACGCCCCCACCCGTGAGCGTGCATCGGTGATGAAGCGGGATTCCTGGCGGATCAGCCCGTACACCCAGGCAGGGTCCAGATCGATCTCGTGCGCCTTCGCGGCCACCTGCCCTTCGAAGGGCGCAATGAAGCGCTGGCTGAAATCGGACACCTGCCGGGTGAGCAGCGAGGTATTGACCACGCGATCATAGATGTGCTCTTCGCGCGCGAACTCGGCTGCACCGCGCAACTGCGCATCGCTCATGCCGCGCAGCGCGAAATTCCACTCGGGCACGGCCTCGCGGCGCCAGCCCTGATCGAACAGGGCCACTGCCCGCTGCAGGCCGGGGTGGTTGCGTGCCTGCGCCACCCAGGCCGGATCCAGGGCTTCGGGCTGGGGCGGCAGGTGGGGCGTGCGGCCCAGTTCTTCGATGGCGAGCAAACCGTAGAAGCCCTGATCACCGGTAATGGCCTCATACAGCCCACGCGCCTGATCCGTCTGCCCGGTGGCTGCCAATGCCCGGCCCTTCCAGTAGCGCCAGACGGGCTCGGCGGCCTGGCGAGCGCTCATCTTGTCGATCGCGGCCGCAACCCGGGCCCAGTCGATGGGCGCCTGGCGCAGTTCGGCACGGACTTCCCAGGCGTGGTTGTAATCGGTCTTCGGAGCGTGCCCGGAGCGCCGATACCAACGCGCCGCATCGGGCTCGACATTGAGTGCCGCCACCAGGCCGAACTGCCCCCAGACCCATTCGAGATTCTGCGCCGGCAACTGGCTGGCCCAGTGGTCTTCGATGTAGCGCGCAGATTTTTCGCGCTCGCCACCGCGTGCCAGCCGTGACAGGGCGATGGTGGCCAGTTCGACATCGACATCCCGGCGTGGCCTGGGGTGTTTTTTCAGCCACTGCAGCGGATTCTTGATGAGCGCGGCATACTGCACCATCTCGGGCGTGTCGAAGATCACCGCCGCCATGCGATCGGCCGGCGCCTGCTTGCCGGCTTCGAGCAGGGCGTGCAACAGGCTGTTGAGCTGGGGCCGATCGAGAAGCTGGTCGGCGGCCAGCTGATCGACCAGATCGCGGCAATCGGCCGTGGGCTGCACCGCATCGAGAACCTCGGCGGCCTGGATCAGCTGCCCGGTCTGGTGCCGGGCCAGCAACAACGCACAGCGCACCGATGCAGAGGGGTCGGACACGGGTGGAATCTGCAAGGCAGCGGCGAAATCGCTTGCGCGCACGCTGGCGAGAATCCAGTCGGCCCGGATGCGCTCGGCCAGGTACGGATTGTCGACCTGATCGAGAAACAGCCGGACATCGGCCTCGGGCACCGGCAGGGTGCGATCCTGCAGGCGCCTGCGCAACAGCCAGTATTCTGGATACATGCCCAGCACGGGGTCGGCCGACGCCAGGGGAGCGAGGCGCGTGACATCGGCCCAGCGCCCCTTGTTCATGGCCTCGTAGGCATCGACCACGGCCTTGCGGGCCGCCGGTGGCACCTGGGGCGCAGGCTGGGGTACGACCTTGGGCGGCAGCATCACCTGGTCGGATGCATCGGCCAGCTGGGCCACCAGCCGCGGGGCGCCCGCAGCCGCCTTGCCTTCGACGGCCGGGCTCGGGTCCTGGGCCCCGGCGCAGGCCACCAGCCCCATCGAGACCCCCAACACGAGCCAGCGCTGCGGCCTGCAACCCCACTGCTTTAGAATGTCCTTCACCATCTTCATCTGCTCCACCGACCCCCATGAATCAGAACGCACAGAATACCCCAGAAGGCCTGCGCAAGCGACTGCGCCAGCTGCGCAGCGCGCTGCCCGACACCGAACGCAGCCGCGGCGCCCTGCTGATGCGCGGGCGCCTCTTCACCTGGCTGGCCACGCGGCGCAGCGCCCTGCGTGAACAGGGCAGGCCCGATCCCCGGCATATTGCCGCCTTCTGGGCCCTGCCCGAAGAGCCCGACCTGCAGGGCCTGCTGCGCCAGTGGGCCATGGACGACGAACTGAGCGTGTCCCTGCCGGTGGTGACGGGCCCGGCGCAGCCCCTGGCGTTCCGCCTCTGGACGCCAGACACCCCGATGCTGCCGGGCCCCTACGGCATACTCGAACCCGAAGGCCCGCCCGCACCGGCGCCGGATGTGATCCTGGTGCCCACCCTGGGCTACACCCGCCAGGGTGACCGCATCGGCTACGGCGGCGGCTATTACGACCGCACCCTGGCGGCCCTGAAGGCCGGCGGCCACCCCTTCATCAGCGTAGGCATTGCCTGGGCCAGTGGCGACCTGAGCGGCGAACCGCACCAGCCCCAGCCGCACGACATCCGCCTGGACGCCATCCTGACCGACAAGGGCTGGGCCCTCGCGGTGCCCGAGCCCTGATCCAGCGCCAGGCCGCGGGTTCTCAGGCCGCCTGTGCCAGCCCGAGGTTGGCGCAGATGCGGCTGACGGCCTCGGCGTGGTTCAGCGTATAGAAATGGACCCCCGGGGCACCGTGCTCGAGCAGGCGGGCCACCAGGCCGGACACCAGGTCGATGCCAAAGGCCCGGATCGAGGCCCTGTCATCACCGAAGTCCTGCAGCCGCAGGCGCATCCAGCGCGGGATTTCTGCGCCGCACATGGTTGAAAAGCGCGCCAGTTGCGTATAGTTGGTGACCGGCATGATGCCCGGGGTGATGGGGATATCGAGCCCGCGGGCCCGCACCCGGTCGACGAAGTCGAAATACGCATCGGCATTGAAGAAGTACTGCGTGATCGCCCCGTCGGCGCCCGCGCGCACCTTGTCGACAAAATGCTGCAGATCCTGCCGGGCGCTGTCGGCCTGCGGATGCATCTCGGGGTACGCGGCCACCTCGATGTGAAAGCGGTCACCGTAGTGCGCCCGAATGAAGCGCACCAGGTCTGCCGCATAGTGCAGCTCACCGGTATCCCCCCCCATGCCTGACGGCAGGTCACCCCGCAGGGCCACGAGCCGCTGCACGCCACGCGCCGCGTAATCATCCAGCAGCACCCGGAGATCGGCCCGGGTGGCCCCCATGCACGACAGGTGCGGGGCGACATCGCCCCCCAGGTTCTGCAGCATCTTCACGGTCTCGACGGTACCGCTGCGGGTGGACCCGCCGGCACCGAAGGTGACGCTCACCCAGGCAGGGCCCAGCGCGGCCAGTTGCTTGGCCGAGCGCACCAGACGCTCTTGCGCGGCGATGTCGCGCGGCGGGAAATACTCGAAGCTGATCGTCGGCGTACTCATGACATGATCAGCAGATTGGCGAGCGCGGTGGACACCAGGCTGTAGATGGCCGCGCCCAGCAGCGCCCACCAGAAGCCATCCACCTGAAAGCCACGCAGGATGGAGCCCGCGAACCAGAACACCAGCGCATTGATCACCAGCAGGAACAGCCCCAGCGTCACCACGGTGAGCGGCAGGGTCAGCAGCACCAGCAGGGGCTTGACCACGGCATTGAGCAGCCCCAGCACCAGCGCGGCGATCAGCGCCGAGCCGAACGAAGAGACCACGATGCCCGGGAGCACCCAGGCCACGATCAGCAGGGCAATGGCATTGAGCAACCAGAGCAGAAAGAGCATGAGGTTTCTCCGAAAGAATCAATAACGATAATGATCGGGCTTGAATGGCCCGGCCACGGGCACGCCGATGTAGTCGGCCTGCTGCTGCGAGAGGTCGGTCAGGCGCACGCCCAGTTTCCCGAGGTGCAGGCGGGCCACTTTCTCATCCAGATGCTTGGGCAGCACATACACCTGGCCCGTGCGGTAATGATCGCCGCGCGTGAACAGTTCGATCTGCGCGATCGTCTGGTTGGTGAAGGACGCCGACATCACGAACGAGGGGTGCCCGGTTGCGCAGCCCAGGTTGACCAGGCGCCCGCGTGCCAGCAGGATCACCCGCTTGCCATCCGGAAAAATGATGTGGTCCACCTGGGGCTTGATTTCTTCCCAGGCAAGGTCTTCGACCGAGGCCACATTGATTTCGCTGTCGAAGTGGCCGATATTGCAGACGATGGCCTGATCCTTCATGCGGTAGAGATGGTCGCGGTCGATCACGTGGTAATTGCCGGTGGCCGTCACGAAAATGTCGGCCTGCTCGACCACCTCGGGGTCATCCAGGCACACCACCCGATACCCTTCCATCGAGGCCTGAAGGGCACAGATGGGGTCGATCTCGGTGACCCACACCTGCGCGCGCAAGGCCGCCAGCGCCTGGGCACACCCCTTGCCGACATCGCCGAAGCCACAGACGATGGCCACCTTGCCGGCCACCATCACGTCCGTGGCCCGCTTGATGCCATCGACCAGTGATTCGCGACAGCCATACAGGTTGTCGAACTTGGACTTGGTGACCGAATCGTTCACGTTGATCGCCGGGATCCTGAGCTCGCCGCGCTGGGACATCTGATACAGGCGGTGCACCCCCGTCGTGGTTTCTTCGGTCACCCCGCGAATGTGCTCGAGGCGGCTGGAATACCAATGGGGGTCCTGGGCCAGGCGCTCACGGATCGCGGCATACAGCACGCGCTCTTCTTCGTTTTCGGGCTGCGCGATGACGCTGGCGTCGGTTTCGGCGCGCGCGCCCAGATGCAGCAGCAGGGTGGCATCGCCCCCGTCATCGAGGATCATGTTGGCCGGCTCACCGGGCCAGTCGAAGATGCGATGGGTGTACTGCCAGTAGTCTTCCAGCGATTCGCCCTTCACGGCAAACACGGGGGTGCCCCCGGCGGCAATGGCCGCCGCGGCATGATCCTGGGTGGAAAAGATGTTGCACGAGGCCCAGCGCACTTCGGCACCCAGTGCTTCGAGCGTTTCGATGAGCACCGCGGTCTGGATGGTCATGTGCAGGCTGCCGGCAATGCGTGCACCCCTGAGCGGCCGGGACGCGGCGTATTCTTCGCGTATGGCCATCAGGCCGGGCATTTCGGTTTCGGCAATGGCGATCTCGCGCCGGCCCCATTCGGCCAGGGCGATATCGGCAATGATGTAGTCGTGTGCAGTCGTCATGGTGATCCTGATGATGCTGCACGGACGAAGGCCGGACACATGCCCACCCCTGCCCGTGCAGGGCTGGGCGCCGTTCGATGAAGAATGCCCCCGAGCCTGACGGCCGCCGTGCCTGCATGACGCAGGTGATCGGGCCGTTGCAGCGCCCCTCGGGGAAAGGTGGGTATTATAGCCGATCAGCCCCGCCGGGCCGTCGCGTACAGCGCGTTGAGCACATGCACCACCGCCCGGGCCACTGGATATCAAGCGGCAGGCAACGTGATGCCCATTCAGGCAGCCGCCTTGAGTACCTGCACCTTGTCGGTGGCTTCCCAGGTGAATTCGGGCTCGGAACGACCGAAGTGCCCATACGCGGCTGACTTGGAATAAATCGGCCGCAGCAGGTCGAGCATGTCGATGATGCCCTTGGGCCGCAGATCGAAGTGCTCGCGCACCAGGCGTGCGATCTGTTCGTCGGGGATCACCCCCGTGCCCTCGGTGTAGACCGTGATGTTGATGGGCTCGGCCACCCCGATGGCGTAGCTGACCTGCACCTGGCACTGGCGCGCCAGACCCGCGGCAACGATGTTCTTGGCCACATAGCGCGCCGCGTAGGCGGCCGAGCGGTCGACCTTGGATGGATCCTTGCCCGAGAATGCACCGCCCCCGTGCGGGCAGGCGCCGCCGTACGTATCCACAATGATCTTGCGGCCCGTCAGGCCGCAGTCGCCCTGCGGCCCGCCGATGACGAATTTTCCGGTGGGATTCACCAGAAAGCGGGTGCGTTCGGTGAGCAGACCCGGCGCAAACACGGGGCGGATGATGTGCTCGATCACGGCCTCGTGGATGTCGGCCTGGGCGATGTCGGGGTGATGCTGCGTGGACACCACCACCGTATCCACTTCGGCCGGCTTGCCGTCGATGTAGCGAAACGTGACCTGCGACTTGGCATCGGGCCGCAGCCAGGGCAACCGGCCGTCCTTGCGCAGTTCGGACTGCCGCTGCATGATGCGATGTGCATACCAGATGGGCGCCGGCATGAGATCCGGGGTTTCGTCGCAGGCATAGCCGAACATCAGCCCCTGGTCACCCGCCCCCTGGTTGAGGATTTCTTCGGGTGTGCGATCGACCCCCTGGGCGATGTCGGGCGACTGCTTGTCATAGGCCACCAGAACCGCGCAGCCCTTGTAGTCGATACCGTAATCGGTGTTGTCGTAGCCGATGCGGCGGATGGTGTCGCGGGCGATCTGGATGTAATCGATGGTCGCCTGGCTGGTGATTTCACCCGCCAGCAGCACCAGGCCGGTATTGCACAGGGTCTCGGCGGCCACGCGCGAGTGTGGGTCCTGGGCGAGCAAGGCATCGAGGATGGCATCGGAAATCTGATCGGCGACCTTGTCCGGGTGGCCTTCGGAAACGGATTCTGAGGTGAAGAGAAAATCGTGTTGTGCCACAGTGCTTTCCTGGCTGGCACCAGCCGCCAGCCGCCAGCCGGTGCGAGGTTGAACGAAAATGCGTTGCACCTCTGCGGTCGGGGCGCGACGCTTTAGCGGATGGAGCCCGCGGGTGAATGCGGGTGATCGCTCCGCAAGTTGTCGGTTAACTCAGCGATCCCGGGCATTTTAAGCGAAAATAAGGGTTTTCCGCATGAAGAACTTCCACCGTCAGGGTCTTTTTCACTGATTCGCTGCGCCCATGTTGCTGTTTTTTGCCCGTCTCATGGCCTGGTTGCCGCTTTCGTGGCTGCAGGCGGCCGGCCGCCTGATCGGTCTGGCCGCCTACCACTACCCCAGCCGCTACCAGCGCCGCCTGCGCCGGCATACACGCTGGGCGGGTTACGGCGACCCCGCCTTCGTGCGCAGGGCAGCCGCCGAAACCGGCGCCATGATGGCCGAGATCCCCAAGGTGTGGTGGCGTACCGAAGAGTGCCTGGCCAGGGTCGTCAGCGACCAGGAGGCCATCGTGCAGGCGGCGCTCGCCGAAGGCCGGGGGGTGCTGTATCTGACCCCGCACCTGGGCTGTTTTGAAATCACTGCACGCCACCTGACCCGCTACGGGCCCATCACGGTCATGTTCCGCCCGGCGCGCCAGGCCATCCTGCAACCGCTGGTCGAGTCCTCGCGCGACATGCACAACCTGCACGCCGTACCGGCCAATCGCCAGGGCGTACGCGAATTCGTGCGCGCCCTGCGCCGGGGCGAAGCCGTGGGCATGCTGCCCGACCAGGTCCCCGGCGAAGGCGAAGGGATCTGGCTGCCATTCTTCGGCGAATACGCGCTGACCATGACGCTCGCCGCCCGGCTTGCACTGCAGACCAAAGTGGCCGTGATCCTGACCGCGGGCGAGCGTTTGCCCCGCGGACGAGGCTGGCGCATCCACTACCTGCGCCTGCCCGAACCACTGCCCGATACGGTCGGGGCCACGGCCATCGCCATCAACCAGGCCATGGAGACCCTGATCCGCCGCTTTCCCGAACAATACCTGTGGGGCTACAACCGCTACAAACAACCCGACGAAGCCCCGCCACACCCCGATGAAATGCAAGCCCCCGGCATGCCACCCGAGGACAGGGTGCTGCCGCCTGCCCAAATGGAACCCCGCCCTGCGCCCGTGACTGACGCCCGCCCCGCACCTGCTGCGCCGGCCTGTGCCGCGCCCCAGGCCCGGCCAACACATCATGAGCACTGAACCGGTGCCTCCGCGGCCCAGGGCTGCGCGCGAAGAAGCCGCGGCACACTCGCCTGCGCGGCCGGGCGATGCCTGTGCACCGCCGGCCGGCGGCGCGCCCTGGCGTGGCGACACGGTGCGGCAACGGCTGCTCGGCCACATCCTGGGCCACTTTGCCCACTGCTCCACGCGCAGCCGTCTGCGCTGGGGTCGCATCCTGGGCTGGCTGGTGCCCCGGCTGCTGCGCTCACGGGCCCACGTGGTCGACGTCAACCTGCAGAAGTGCTTTCCGGATCTCGACCCGGCTGCGCGTCGCGCGCTGGCGGCTCGGCACTACCGGTTGCTCGCACAGTCCTTCGTGGACCGCGGCCTGTGCTGGTACGGCACGCCCGAGCGCATCTGCGCCACCATCAGCCTGCACGGCGAAGCGCACCTGCAGACCCTGCTCGACCAGGGCCGGCGCGTCCTCATGTTCGCCCCGCACTTCATTGCCCTGGATGCCGCCGCCACGCGCCTGACGCTGTTCCTGAAAGAATCCGCCACCCTGTACAGCCGCCAGAGCAACCCGGACGTGGACGAGGTCGTGCGCCGCGGCCGGGGGCGCTTCAACCAGGTGCATCTGGTGCGCCGGCAGGATGGCGTGCGCGGTCTGATCCGCCACCTGCGGCGCGGTACGCCCGTGTATTACCTGCCCGACATGGACTTCGGCCGCCAGGGCAGTGCTTTCGTGCCCTTTTTCGGCGTGCCGGCAGCCACCCTGCTGTCGGCCGCCCAGATCGCGGCGACCTGGGATGCGGTGGTCGTGCCCATCATCAGCCGGCTGGACCCCGACACAGGCCAATACCGGGTCGACATCGGCCCACCGCTCGAGGATTTCCCGGGCGCGGCCGATCCCGAGGCCGCCACGGCCCGCCTGAACGCGCTCATCGAGGCCGAGGTCCGACGTGATCCAGCCCAGTACTATTGGGTGCATCGCCGCTTCAAGACGCGCCCGCCCGGCGAACCCGGCTTTTATTGATCCCGGGCCACTTTGATCCGGGACCACTGGCGGGCTCTGGCTGATGCTGGTCGCGCCGACCCCGCCTCTCCGCCGACCATCCCTGCCCGCGATGCCCGGCCCGGCACCCGCAGGCTGCAGGCGCCCCCCATGGCCGGGCACCCTGCCAGACGTTAAGATAGAGTCATTCTTGATTCACTGCCCCAGACGCCCGACCATGACACCGGACACCTCCCGCGCTCGAGAGATCGCCGAATTTCTCAGCCGGAATCCAGATTTCCTCAGCGAGCATGCCGACGTGTTCGCCACGCTCGAAGTCCCGCACCCGCACAGCCCGGGTGTCATTTCACTGGCCGAACGCCAGATTCTGGCCCTGCGTGCACGCCTGCAGACGCGTGAGGCACACCTCGACCAGTTGCTGCGCCATGCCGACGGCAACCAGCGCATCCACCAGGGGGTCACCGACTGGTGCAGCCATATGCTGGCCGAACCCGATGCGCAGCGTATCCCCGATCTGATCCTCAGCACCCTGTCACGGCAATTCGAACTCGACAGCATCGCCCTGCGGCTATGGGGTCTGGCTGGCCTGCCCGAGGGCGAATATATGCAGGACGTCGCCCAGGAAACCCGCAGCTACGCCGCATCGCTGCACAAGCCGTACTGTGGCCCGGTGACAGCTCAGGATGCGGCCGCATGGCTGGGTGAGGCACCTGCCTCGCTGGCCCTGCTGCCCCTGCGCACCCCGGATGCACAGCAATCCATCGGCCTGCTGGTACTGGGTTCCAACGATGAGCGGCGCTTCACTACCGACATGGGCACCGACTTTCTCGAACAGATCGCGCAACTGGCGGGCGCTGCCCTGAGCCGGCTCGCACCGGATCAGCCCGATGCCATCGCCTGACGCCACCGAAGTCTGGTTGGCTCATCTGGCGCATGAGCAACGCTACTCCAGCCACACCATAGACGCTTATCGCCATGATCTGCAGTTGCTGCAGCGCTGTTGCGCCGGCCAGGCGCTCAAGACCCTCGATGCGCTCGATCTGCGCCAGGCACTCCGACGCCTGCACGGCCAGGGCCACGAACCCCGCAGCCTGGCCCGGGCACTGGCCGCATGGCGCAGCTATTACACCTGGTGCGTGCGCGCAGGTCACCTGAGCGGCAACCCGGCCGTGGGCATACGCGCCCCAAAAGCGCCACGCAACCTGCCCAAGGCCCTGTCGGTCGATCAGGCCCAGGCCCTGCTCGACCGTGCGCAACTGCCACCCGCTGAATCCCCCGTCGAAAAACGCGACATGGCGATGTTCGAAGTGCTGTATTCAGCGGGCCTGCGCCTGGCCGAACTGGTCAGTCTGGACTGGCGGGCCCGGCAAGGCCCGGAATACCGTTCACAGAGCTGGATCGAGCTCGAAGAGGCCCAGGCCATCGTACGCGGCAAGGGCAACAAGACCCGCATCGTCCCCCTCGGGCATCAGGCGCTCGCGGCCCTGCAGGCCTGGCTTCCCGTACGCGCCAGCCTGCTGGCCCCGCAATCCGGCGTGGATGCCAGGGCCGCCCTGTTTCTGGGCGTACGCGGCGCCCGTATCAGCCCGCGCGTCGTGCAGTTGCAATTGCAGGCCCTGGCTCGGCGCACGGGGCTGCCGGTGCACGTGCACCCACACAGCCTGCGGCACAGCTTTGCCAGCCACCTGTTGCAATCATCCCATGATTTGCGCGCCGTGCAGGAACTGCTGGGTCACGCCAATATTTCGACCACGCAGATCTACACCCGGCTCGATTTCCAGCACCTGGCGGCGACGTATGACCAGGCGCATCCGCGCGCCCAGCGGAAAACGGACGCCTGAGCACGCCAGATGATGCCCCAGGCAGAACTTTTGAACGCGCCAGGCAGGTCTCCCAGGCCAGGCCCCTGAGCGCGCCAGACGGGCTTCTCAGGGGGCTTCCCTGGCGGGACCTCCGGATGTGGCCGTGGCGCGGCGGGCGCAGCCCATGACTGGGCGCCGCACTCCTGATCAATGCGCGGTCCCTTCCTGTGTCAGGGCGCGCTCCAGGCCCACGAGCTTGCCCAGAACCCCGACCAGCATGATGGACAGCCCCCCCATCAGCACGGCGATGACCGCAACAACCGGGTCATCAAAGGTACGCATCCTTTGATAGGTCGCAATAGGCAGCGTCATGCTGTCGGGATCTGCAAGAAATACGTTGATCGTGAAGTTGTCCACTGTCTCCACAAGAATGAAGACCAGCGCCGCAATGACACCCGGTTTGAGCTGCGGCAGGACGACTTTGCGGTATTTCCGGAAACCGACAGCCCCCAGATCCTCTGCGGCTTCTTCAAGCTCGGGATTCAGGCCGTTATAGTTGGCCAACAGGGCATTGACGGCCATCGGCAGGCAGAAGATCGACATCGCAATGGTCATCCGAACCAGGCCATCGTTCACGTTCAGATAGCCGAACATCGAAAGCAGCGCGATGCCTGTCACAACCCCCGGCAGCATCAGTGTCGAGCTGAGAATCACCTCGAACAGCTCTGCCTTTGGAATGAGCCTTCGGGCAATGATATGCGCCGTCGCCAGCGAAGAAACCAGACAGATCGGAATGGTGAACACCGTGAGCCACAGGGTGTTCTTGATGGAATTCATGAGAATTGAATTGTCCAGCAGCACCTTGTACCAGCGCAGCGAGAAATTCAAGTCCCATGACCAGTATCGATTCGGCGAAAATGAATACAGGGTGATGATCAGCAACGGCAGAAGCAGAACCACCACCAGCAAGATGGCGAACGCCTCGGTATTGCGCCACCGGATTCTATGGTTGAATAACATATGTCTCATGCCCTGCTTGCCAATGCCCTGTTTGCCAATACCCTGGGCACCACTTTGCCCAGCAGGTATGCAAGTGAAATCGTCAGTATGGACGCGAGCACGAATATGATTGCGACCGCAGCCGCATACGGAATGTCATAATTCAACTCGACCTCCCGATAGACCGCATTGGACAGCAGAACGACCTTGCCGCCGCCCAGCAGAAGGGGCATGACGAAAGTCGACAATGACAGGCTGTAGACAAGTATCCACGCCGAACCGAGCCCGCCCAGGCTTTGTGGGATGATGACCCGGATGAATGTATACAGGCGCCCTGCACCAAGATCCTGGGCTGCCTCCTCATAGATTTCCGGCAGATTCTTCAAGGTGCCGATCAGCACGAACGCACCGTACGGAAAAAGATAATGCAGCAATGCGATGGTCACGCCGGTCGTGTTGTAGATGAGGCTCAAAGGCTGGTCGATCAATCCAAGCTGGAGCATCAGGTCGTTGAATGGCCCCCGCTTTCCCAGCACAATGAGCCAGGAATAGGCCCTGGTAATGGTGCCCGAGAAAAATGTCACCACCAGAACGAACAGGAACAATGATCTGAGCCATTTTCGCCGGATCCGCACGATTGCGTAGCAGAATGGAAAGGCCAGCAAAAGCACCGCTGCCGTAACGAATATGGAATACACAATGGTGTAAACGACCACTCCCTTGAGTATGGCGTCATCTGCAAACCTGGCATAATTCGAAAAATCATATGGCGCACCAAAACTGAGGGTGCCCGGCGCCATCGTCGAGGTACTGCTCACAAATAAAATGACATACGCCAGAGTCAGCAAGCCCATCAGTACACAGCTCGGGGCCAGAAGCGCAATTTTCCTGGAATTCATTTCAATCTGATCACACTTTCGGACGGAATCGTCACAAGCACAGGATGGTCCCTGAATTCGTTGTAATGTTTGCGTTTGGTTCTTGTTTCCAGAAATCCGATTTCAGTCTGAACCCTGAGCAGGACATTCTCCCCTTTCAGGTAGAATTCCGCCACCCGGCCGATCAACTGATTCTCACCAAGGCTTGCGGTCTCTGGCTGACTGCAACCCTCGATCCGGATTTCCTCGCTGCGGATGCCTATGGCAACGGAGCGCCCCGGCGCGTCGTCTTCGCTGGATGGAATCGACAGGCTGGAGGCAGCCATCGTGAACACGGCCCCCGTACCCGAAACGCGGTCTATCCTGCCATTCAGGATGTTTTCCACCTTCATGAAACCGGCCGCATACAGATCGACTGGAAAATCATAAAGACTGGTCGGTATGCCATATTGAACGATTCGCCCATTGCCCATGAGCGCAATGTGGTCGGACAGGATCATGGCTTCATCCTGATCGTGAGTCACGGCAATGGTGGTGACGCCCGTTCTCTTCTGAATGTCCCGCATTTCGAGTTGCATGGTACTGCGCAGGCTTTCATCGAGCGCAGAGAACGGCTCGTCGAGCAGCAGAATATCAGGCTCGATGACCAGCGAACGCGCCAGTGCCACGCGCTGTCTCTGGCCACCCGACAGCTGCTTGGGGTATCTGCCCTTGAGATTCGTGATGTCGACCAACTCCAGCATTTCATGGACCTTGGCGTCAATTTCCCTTCTCGGGAATTTCCTGACCCGCAGGCCGAATGCCACGTTCTCGAACACCGTCAGATTCGGAAACAGGGCATAGCTCTGGAACATCATGGAGGTCGGCCTCTTTTCCGGGGGCAGATTCTCGTATTGCTTCCCATTGATGATGATCTGCCCGCTATCCGGTGCGGTGAACCCCCCTATCATACGGAGCAGAGTTGTCTTGCCTGAGCCGGATGGACCCAGCAAGGTGATGAACGCCCCCCTGTCGATCTTCAAATCCAGCGATTTGATGACCTCAGTCGAACCAAATGATTTTGTGATACCGGAAAGCCTCAGAATGCAATCCGGCTCACCGCCATTGAAATCCCGTGTCATTTGACATCCACCATGATCTGATGCATTGAAATCCGCAGGCATGTGCGGATTTCAACATGACTCCATTATTCGCACTCAGTGACTGAAATGCCCCTGATCGCCTGAAACAGGCTGCGTATTCCGACCAGAATGCTTTGCTCTGAAATATCGAATTTCTCATTGTGGTGGCCGCCGACAACCCCACTGCCTATCAGGGTGTACACGGATTTCCCCCCCAATTCGTTCACCCTGTCCATGAAGAAGGTGGCATCTTCGCTTCCCGAGGCACTCCAGGTGGCGGCGCTGACATTCTCGCGCAAGGGCGTTTTGTCCAGGATAGCCCGGATCCGGTTGGCCAATTCTACGTTCGACTCCACGGCCAGTGCATTGCCAAC
This sequence comes from Castellaniella sp., assembly GCF_041677825.1. Taxonomy (GTDB): domain Bacteria; phylum Pseudomonadota; class Gammaproteobacteria; order Burkholderiales; family Burkholderiaceae_B; genus Castellaniella. The sequence goes on along the minus strand of NZ_JBAYPG010000021.1, from coordinate 23,910 downwards.
GCTCACGATTTCAGCTGCGATGCCCGATGCGCCTGCATAACCCTCTATGATTTTCCGGCCGTTTTCGGTCAGGTACTCGAGCACCTCGTTGGTGCTCCCCCTGAATTCGATTTCCATTCGGACGCGGTCGGCAATGATGTTTCTGCCCGACCCACCGGATATCTTGCCGACATTGATCCGGCTCGTCCCCTGGCTGTGTCTGGGCAAGGCATGCAATGCGTTGATGATCTGTGCGGCGGCCAATATGGCATTCCGGCCCTTTTCGGGCGACACACCCGCGTGCGCGGCCCGCCCTCTCAGCTCGATGTCCCACTTGCTGCTGGCCAGAAAACCATTGACCGACGGATAGAACATGCTGGTCTCGGCGCCCAGGCCAATGTGCACGGCAAGAAAGTAATCTGCTTCGTCCACGACACCGGCTTTCATCATGGGCAGCGCGCCGCGACAGCCTTCCTCGGCAGGCTGGAATATGAGCAGGATTTTTCCATTGAGTTCGTGCTGCGCCTGCGTGAGCAGTTTTGCAACGCCCAGGCCAATGGCAACGTGGGCATCGTGACCGCAGGCGTGCATGACGCCGTCATTCCCTGAACGATAGCCTTGCGCTGCCGGGCAGTGCGCGGCATCGGCGGACTCCAGAATGGGCAGGGCATCCATATCGACGCGCAAGGCAATCACCGGACCCTTGCGCCCGGTATCCAGGTAGCCCACGACCCCGGTATGGCCGCCTTTCATCCTCTCGAGCACGTCTTTCGATTCGGGAAATTCCTTCAGGGCCGCATCGAATCTTTGATCCAGCACGTCCTGATCCGGTAATCCATAGATGTATCTGGAATCCATCACATCCTTGCCGAACCGGGTTTCGATCCCCAGGGATTTCAGGTGATTCAGCACCAGCAAGGCCGTGCGAAACTCACTGAACCCCAGTTCGGGATTCATGTGCAAATCACGACGAATCCCGATGATTTCCCTTTCAAAGGCGCTCTCTTTGCTCATTTTCTCCGTCCATTCCGTTGGCATGCGGATTCATTGACAACACATTCAATCGGCGGCACCCCTACTGGGGCCCACTGGTTGGATCAAGCGCCCATTGCACGTATTGTTCCTGTTCCTTCTGGAAACGGTTCCAGATGTCCCGGAGTTCATCGATGGGCCGCTCGCTCCAATCGACCCGCAGGTTGGTGACCGGCCAGCTCATGTCCCTGGAGACCACCAGGCCCGCCGAATGCTCGTCATGGATTTCTCCCCCCCGCGCACAGCCCGCCTGCAGGGCGGATACCAGACGCTCCTCGAGGCATTCATCGGCACGCTCGGCGAAGGTGTCCAGCATGGCGTCGATCACCTCGGTGGAACTCAGCAAGTTCCCGAGCGCAAGGCAATCCTCTCCGATTTTGCCTGCTTTGCCATCGAAAGCCTGCTCACCGGTATGGACAGCCTTGCCGCCATGCAGATCCATGACGCCTATTTGCCTGTATTCCGGGCGATTGGTGTTCCTGATCAACTCTTCGATGATGCTGCCGGGTATTTTTCCGTGCCTCAGCAAGCGCTGGCCAAGTACGCCCAGGTTCGGATCAGTGATGTTCTGTGTGACCACGGCGCCCAGAGGGCTCACCCATGCACACCGGCTGGCCACCGCGATGGAAGACGAACTGATTGCCACGCCAAAGGCTTTGGTTCTTTTGCAGAATCCAGCAATGGAAAATGTCACTCTATACCCCTTATAGTCAATCGCCGCCCCCTTGGGGGACGACGACGTTGCCACCAGCGATCCCGGCAAGATCCACGGGGATCTCAGCCTTTTTCAGGATTGCTGTATTTCCAGTAATTACCCCTGTACCATATGGTCTTGGCAATGAATGCAGCGTCATTCCATTCGCCCCACAGGAAACTTGAAGAGCGGTTGATCTGCCAGGGCAGGCCCAGGAAGTACAAACCCGCCTGGGGTGAGATGCCGTACGTATGGATGGGCGAGCCATCATCTTTCAGGGCCTCATCGACATCGATCCAGTCATACTTGAGCTGGAAGCCATGCGACCAGATGATGTTCCTGATATTGTCGTCCTTGAGGTTCAGGCGTCGTATCGGATACATCTCGTCGTTGGTGATGGGCGGCACATACCAGGCATCTGGATCATCAGGCAGATCGAGCCCATTGCGCATGATGTATTCATCCGCCAGTTTCAGGCTTTCGAGGTACTTCAGGTTGCTGTAGTCTATCGAGCCCTTCAGGGTATTGCGAAATACCACATTGCCATTCTCGAAGCCACTCGTTTGCCCTACGAGCCGCATGCCCATGGCATTCAACTTTCGATAATCGATCGTCTGGCTGATATGGGCGCCACTGACTGCAATCGTGGTATGCGTCTGGCCTTCGATGGGGGTCGCATCCCACATCCCCAGAACGGATGACCACCAGGCGAAATCCATGCCCCGATACGAGCGCGGCGGGCGCATGTTCTGGCCCAGCGACAAGTACACCGTTCGGCCACTGACCATCAGTTCAACAGCGATCTGGGTACCCGACGAGCCCGAGCCGACGACCAGGGTCGCCCCCGGATTCAACTGGTCGGGATTCCTGTACTCGCACGAATGGAGTTGCAGGATATCCTTCGATTTCGGTATCAAGGTAGACTGCCGTGGCGTCCTCATCGTGCCTGAGGCGGCGATGATGTTCCTGCAGGTGATTGTCCCCTCGCTGGTTTCAACACTGAAACCTCTTTTGCCGACCAGCCGCTGCACCCGCCGGACCTGTATCCCCGTACGCACGGGTGCGGCGATGTTCTTCGCATACAGCTCAAGATAGGCCACCAGCTGTTTTGCGGTCGCGAAATCCTGTGCGCCGACGCCCGGGATTTCGAGGGTGGGCAGGCGATCGTGCCATGCCGGTCCGTTTGAAACGAGCGAATCCCATCGATCATTGCGCCAGCTTTCACCGATGCTGTGCTGTTCGAGAATCACGTGCGGGCAGCCATACCGCGTCAGATGCTCACTCGCAGACAAACCGGCCTGACCGGCCCCAACGACCACTGTATCAATATGTTTTTCCAACATGGCGGTTCCGTTATCCATAGGACCTATTTGCAAAACTCTTCGGCGCTCAACGCAATCACCTTGGCCACCTCGACCATCTCATCGATGGCGACATAGGCGCCTTCGGGCCCGCTCAGATTGATTCCGGTCGTTGGTCCGTAATTGATGCTGGGTATGCCGGCAGCCCACAACGAGGAGCTGTCGCATGCCGAATAGGAGAGGGGCAGTACGGCGCCCACGTTATTGGGTTTCTTGCCGGCAACCACCTCGTAGTTTTCAGCCACGATCCGGACGATGTCGGAGTCGACTGGGACATCCACCGATTCCATCACGATGGTTCTTCTGCCCTTGATGATCTCGGGCGGTGGCAGGGTGATGGCATAGTCCAGCTCCGGATCCGCCTCTTTCAGCGGCGCCAGATGCCGTTCGATGTCGTCGATGATGGCGTCCGCAGTCTGGCCGGGCAAAAAGTGCACATCCAGGACTATGGTGCATATGTCCGGCACATAGGGCGCTTCGGCCAGGCTGTAGCTTTCGCCGCGCCCGCCAATGATTGAACCCACATTGTGCAGTGGCAGTTTGGGCAGCTGCGGATTGGCTTCAATGGAAAATTTCAGCGTTTCAAGGCGCTTGACGAGACCCGCCATCTTGTTGATCGCATGGATGGTGTTTTCCATCCGGCTGATGTGCCCTGAATACCCCTTGACCGTGATGCCCAGGTGGATGATTCCCGCATGCATCGTACAGATGTTCCCCGGCCCGAAAGGCTCCGTCAGGATGGCCGCGTCCGTCCTTAGCCCGCTTTCCATCAAATAGGACGTACCGACGCCCCCTTGCGTCTCGCCCGCAACACAGGCAACGACGATATCCCCGGAGAGTTTCCTGCCGGCCTTGCGAAAGGCTTCGGCGGCCATGATCATGGTGGCCAGCCCGCCTTTCATGTTCTGCAGCCCGTGCCCATAGAGTTTGCCATCATCTTCCCAGGGCTCCCAGGGGTTCCTGTCCCACCCAGTGGTGAGCGAATTGATGTCGATATGACCGTTGAGCATGAGGCTGCGGCCATTGCCGGTTCCTTTCAGGCGCGCAATGGTTTGATATCGTCCTGGCTCCACTTCCTGGAGCTCGACTTCATAGCCCCGTTCCCTGAACCAGCTCTCCAGAAACCGGGCGATGGGTGTTTCCTCTTCCTTGAAACTGGGTATCCGCGCCAGTTCCTTGGCAAACTCCACGATCTCGCGTTCGTCGATGTAGTCTGTGATGTTGCTCTTCATTTCACGCAGCTCTCGTTTGTCTGTCATTCATTGTCTTTCTCCGTCTGTCGGCCATACTGAATCGGGATATGTCCTTCGACATATCCCGACCAGACCCATTATTTGGCTATTTCGCTATGGAAGCGCCGCGACCATTCATCGGCATGTTCGTTCAGGATGACTTCGTCGATGGAAATCAACTGATCCTCGGCCGGCATCAAGCCCGATATTTCTTCGGGTGCCTGCGCCTTCCGGTTGACAGGTACCGAGAAATGGCCTGCAGCGAGCTTTTCCTGAGCATCCTTGTTCAACACGTAGTCGATGAACTTCGTTGCGGAATCCTTCTTCGGCGTGTTCACCAGCATCATGACGTCGTAGGTGATTGGCGTCGGCGCAGGAATGACCATTTGCAGATTGTCGACGTCTTCGGCCAGGGCTTCCTTGAAGACCGGCGTCGCTACCAGAATATCCACCTCGCCTGTGGCAATCGCCTTTCTCGCATCGGAATCCGACGGGAACCAGACCGAAACATTCGGCGCAAGGCGCTTGAGCGCGTCAAAGCCGGGATCGATGTTTGTGATATCGCCACCATTCAATACAGACGCCAATACCAGCAGGCGCCCCTGATACATTTCGAACGCCGGAGCCGCAATATTGTTCTTGTAGCCTTCATTCCAGAGATCTTCCCACTTCGTGATCGGTGCATCAACGGCGTCTCCGCGGTAGACCACATTCAGCGGGTAATAGTACGCACCGACCCAGTTCTCGCTGATACCTGAACTTATTATGTCGTCCTTGTTGGTCAGCGCATCGAGATCTATTTTTGCGAACAGTTCCGTGTCATTCTGCGCTCTGGCTGCAACCGATGAGGTCGTGAACCATACATCGACGTTGGGATTGGCGCGATTCTGCGATATCTGTACCAAACCTTCCGTGGACGAAGTCTGCGGAATCGGGTTGACCTTGATTCCAGTTTCTTTCGTAAAGGCGTCAGCAATCTCCTGCAGCCCCTGCTCCCAGGTAATCCCCCAGGCCTTCACATTGATGGTTTCTGCCGATGCGTTGGACACCAGCAAGGCCGCTGCACACAGCCCAACCAAGCTCATTTTCATGTGTTCCCTCATACAGATGATTGATCAAGATAATGGAATGCAATTCATGTATTTTTTGCTCATGACCCTCCATGATTCACGACAGTGCCGCATCGGCAGACAGATCGAGACGAGATGGTCCAGACGCATTCGGTTGGCGATGATCATGGGCCGCCAGGACCAAACGGCCAGGACAGCAGGCCCCCCGCAGGCCAGCGCGATCTTTGCCTGTCGTTCCGATATTGGATTTTCTCCATGTACCCGATCACCTGCCTTCGGGCGCACTGGAGAATCGTGTTTGGGATATGCCCGGGGAATCGCCCACCAGGGGCCGTTCCCGGCATGTCTTTGATTGCCTGAACCCCACTATGCCCTGCAGCCTGCATCGGCTGCCGACGGGGGTTCCCGCCACCGCTCTTGAAGCGGCATTTTTCCGGATGACCAGGAATTCAACCTCTGATGACCTGGACATCATGCAAACCAATGCTTTTGACATGGATTTTCGGATTCTGCTCCGGCTTGTACAACGGAGCAATATACTTGATACAAATCAAATTTAACAGTAAGGATAAACCCTAGTATCCGGCCAGCAGCACACAGGCCCCGGCCAGGGCCAGCCAGGGGCCAAAGACCAGCGCCTGATCCGCCTGCAGGCGCCTGCGCCAGGCCAGCCAGGCCGCCATCACCAGCCCGCAGAGCGAAGCCAGCAGGAGCACCATGGGCAGAGCCTGCCAGCCCAGCCAGGCACCAAGCGCCGCGAGCATTTTGAAGTCACCCTGGCCCATGCCCTCACGCCGGCGCAGCAGCGCATAGCCATGTGCAATCAGCCATGGAATGCCATAGCCGGCCACGGCCCCGAGCAGGGCCTCGGTCAGGGGCGCAAACGTACCATCGAGGTTGACCAGCAGGCCAAGCCAGAGCAGAGGCTGGGTCAGGCCGTCCGGCAACAGGCCGGTGCGCGCGTCGACCCAGGCCAGCATCCACAAGGCCAGCAAGAAAATGACCGCGGCAAGCGCGGCCCAGTTGGCCCCGAACCGCAAGGCGCATCCCAGGGTCAGCAACAGGCTGCCGGCCCACCAGAGGCCGCGAGCCCGCTTGCGTTGCAAGGGTGCCACGGGCCACAGGGGGGCAATGAGGGCCGGTGCCGGGTCCGCCTCCGGTGGCCAGGCCAGCGCCTGCAGCAGCCGGGCAGACCACAGCGGCAGCGCCGCCCCCAGCAACGCGCCCAGCAGCAGGCAGGCTGCCATCCCGAACCATACGGACGTTGGCCACGGGGCCCAGAGCGTTGCAGTCATTGGAGGCGTCTATCAGTATGTTCTGGAACGGCGGCGCGACTGCACACGCTGCTGCAGCGCGATCAGACCCGGCACGGGCGCCGCGCCGCTGGCCAGGATGCAGGTACAGGGCACCGCGCCGCCACCATGGCCACTGTAGCGTTCGTTCAGCGGCCGCACAATGCAGCCATGTGTCAGATCTGCGACGCGGCATCCGCCCCAGCGCCCAGCACCCGCAGCAGTTGCCCTGCATTGTGCTCGAGCATGCCCAGATACGTACCGGCTGGCTGGCCTGGCCTGTCCAGCGTGTCGGCAAAAAGCGGTCCGGCCAGGGGCACACCGGTTTCGCGGGACACCTGCTCGAGCGCCTGCGAGGGGCTGCCTTGCTCGAGAAACAGGGCCCGCACGGGCTGGGACCGCAGCGTACGGATCCAGGCGGCCATGACGCGCGCCGAGGGTTCGGCATGGCCGCCTGCATCGCGCAAGGGCAGAATGCGCAGGCCCCAGGCCTGGGCCAGATAGCCGAATGCATCATGCGCGGTGGCCAGCACACGGTCTTCGGGCGGCACCTGGGCCAATTGCCCGCGCCAGCGCGCATCGGCTGCAAGCAATCGGGCGGACAGCCGCTCGGCGCGCGCCTGATACTGTGCGGCATGGGCTGGATCCGCCTGCGCCAGACCCGCCGCAATCTGGCCGAGATAGTGCGCGCCCAGCGCGGGATCCTGCCAGGCATGCGGATCCGGTAGCGCCTGTCCCGGCATGAGACGTGGCGTCACCCCCTGGGTCGCAACCACCTCCAGCCCGGCAAAACCCGACGCTGCGCGCAGGGCCGGCAACCAGCCTTCGAGGTTCAGGCCGTTGCTCACCAGCACCTGTGCACGACCCAGCGCCTGTAGATCACCCGGGGTGGGTTCATGGTCATGTACCTCGGCCAGCGGGCCCACGATCACGTGCACATCCACCCATTTGCCACCGACTTCGCGCACCATGTCGCCCAGAATCGAGAAAGTGGCGACCACGGGCACCGGGCCCGCGGCCGCACGCACCGGCATGGGTGCAGCCGCCAGCCCCGACAGCAGCAGCACAGGCGCCAGGCTGGTACCCAGCCCCGTGGCCACCCACGCCACCCGGCGGCGCTGACGCCGCCAGGCCTGCCACAGGCCACCGCGCGGACCGGCGGCCACCGACAGAAAATACACCAGCCCGGCGAGCAGAATGATGGCCGGGGAGGCGGCCACATCGAAGTGGTATGACAGCACCAGCCCCGCCCAGGACGCCAGTGCCCCCAGGATGGCGGCGAGCACCATCTGGCCCCCCACCGAGTGCACCCAGAAGCGCGCAGCCGTGGCCGGCAGCATCATGATCCCCACCACCATCAAGGTGCCGAGCACCTGAAAGCCAGCCACGAGGTTGAGTACCAGCAGCAGCAGGAATGCCATGTGCGCCCAGGCCCCGGCACGCCCGCCTTCGGCCCGCAGAAAGTCCGGATCCAGGCATTCGAGCACCAGCACGCGGTACAGGGCAGCCAGGGCCAGCAGGGTCAGGCTGCTGACAGCCGTGACCAGCAACAGGGCGGCATCGCCCAGGCCCAGAACAGTGCCGAACAAGACGTGCATGAGATCGGCACTGGTGCCCTTGAGCGAGACCAGGAGAACCCCGAGCCCCAGGGAAACGAGATAGAAGGCTGCGAAACTGGCATCTTCACGCAGCGGTGTGATGCGCGACACCAGCCCCGCCAGCACCGCCACGACCACCCCGGTGATGAGGCCACCGAGGGTCATGGCCGCCAGGGAAAAGCCGGCTGTCAGGAAACCCACGGCCACCCCCGGCAAGATGGCGTGCGCCATGGCATCGCCCATCAGGCTCAGGCGTCGCAGCACCAGCACCACGCCCAGCGGACCCGCGGCCAGCGAAAGCGCCCAGGAACCGACCAGGGCGCGACGCATGAAGCCAAAATCGAAGAAAGGCTGCACCAGTACGTGCCACAGCGTACTCATGCCGCCTCTCCTGCACACAGATGGCGCGCCAGATGCAGATGCGCCGGGGTGAGCACCTCGGACGTCGGCCCCCAGGCCACCTGCTGGCGCGCAAGCAGCAGGCTGTGTGGAAAATGGGCGCGCACCATATCCAGATCATGCAGCACCACGATCAAGGTGCGCCCTTGCGCGTGCCATTGCTGCAGCAGCGCCAGCAGATCCTCGGTCGTGGCCCGATCCACTGCGGCAAAGGGCTCGTCGAGCACGATGACCCGGGCATCGCGCACGATGAGCCGCGCAAACAGGGCGCGCTGCAGTTGGCCGCCCGACAGGGTAGCGATGGGCTGGCGCCCCAGGCCCGCCAGCCCCACGGCCTGCAATGCGGCTTCGACGGCCTCATGATCAGCCTGCGACAGGCCACGCCAGGGCCCCAGGTGACGCCAGGCGCCCAGCGCCACCAGATCGAACGTGCGCATCGGCACCGTGCGATCCAGCGTGCCACGCTGCGGCAGGCAGGCCAGCTGGCCGCGCACGCCCTCATGCAGCAGGATCTGCCCCCGTACGGGGGCCAGACGCCCGGCGAGTGCATCGACCAGCGTGGACTTGCCGGCCCCATTGGGCCCCACGATGGCCGTCAGGGACCCCTGGTTGAACACGCCGTCCAGATCGCGCACGATCACCCGCCCCTGGCGGGCCAGCCAGACCCGCTTCAACGTAATCGCTGGCAATGCGGCCGTGACTGGTAGCGCGCCTGTGGCTGGCAGCGCCTTCTTGACCGGCAATGCCTCTTTGACTGGCAATGCGTCTTTGGCTGGCTGCGCGCCTATGGCTGGCTGAGCCTCTGCGATCGAGGCACCCATACCCGCGGCATCGCTGGCCGGCGAGGCCGGCGGCGTGGCCACTGCGTGCTGGCCGAGCCTCATTGCAGCGCCCAGAAGGTCAGCCACCACAGCACCACCACCACCCCGCCGGCAGCGGCCATGCGGCTGGCTGCCGAGGCCAGCAGTGCCGAACTCCGTATCCGACGGGTAGAAACCAGAAATGCCATGCGGGTGCACCTGAATCGTGAAGAAAGAAGCAGAATGTTATGTTATAACATAACCATCATGTCCCAATCTGCCGATACCCTGGGCAAACGTGCCATCGCCCGCCAACTGTCCCACGCCGAGCAGCTCTGTGCACAGCGTGGAACGCGCTTGACCCCATTGCGCCGCCAGGTGCTCGAAGCCCTGCTGCACCATCCGGGCAGCCTCAAGGCCTACGAACTGCTTGCCTTGCTGCAGGATTCACAGCCGGGTGCGGCCCCGCCCACGGTCTACCGTGCCCTCGATTTCCTGACCGCTCAGGGCCTCATCCATCGTCTCGATGCCATCAACGCCTGGAGCGCCTGTACAGACGCGGGTGGCGAGCGCCACGACCTGCTGCTGGTGTGTACCCGCTGCGGGCGGGTGGCCGAACTGAATGACCCGGCATTGGGCGCGCAACTGGCCCGCTGCATTGCGCGTGCCGGCTTTGCCCTGGCAGACGACGAGTCCGAACTCCCTGAAGTACGGGCGCTTTGTGGTACTTGCGCGACACGGCCCGGCGTCTGAAACCCGTTCCCGGCAAGCCGCAGCGGACCATCAGAGCGCCAGCCCAGGGGCTGTGCGCATACCGGCCGGTTCGCCCGACGGGCGTATGTGCCGGGCCCGAACGGACCTGGACCAAGCACAAGTTTGCCCAATCCTTACTATCATGATGTAATGGCGTGTTCACCCTTGCCACTTGACAAAAATGAATTCTGCCTTATCGGAGCCCATGATCCCCGTCACGGTTCTGACCGGTTTCCTCGGGGCGGGCAAAACCACCTTGCTGCGCCGCATTCTGTCCGAATTCCACGGGCAGCGCATTGCGGTGATCGAAAACGAGTTCGGTGAAGAGAACATCGACAACGATCTGCTCGTGCAGGACAGTGAAGAACAGATCATCGAACTGAGCAACGGCTGCGTGTGCTGTACGGTGCGCGGCGATCTGGTGCGCACGCTGGGCGATCTGGCCGAACGCCGCGCCCGGGGCGAGCTGGCGTTTGACCGGGTCATCATTGAAACCACCGGCATGGCCAATCCGGGCCCGGTCTGCCAGACCTTCTTCATGGATGACGAGATCGCCGAAACATTCCGGCTCGATGCCGTGATCACCGTGGTCGATGCCTGCCATGGCATGGCCACGCTCGATCGCCAGGAAGAAGCCCAGCGCCAGGTGGGCTTTGCCGACCGCATCCTGGTCTCCAAAAAGGATCTGGTCAACGAGGCCGATTATCAGGCATTGCGCAAGCGCCTGATGCACATCAATCCGCGCGCCACCATCGCGCCCGCGCACTTCGGCGAAACCGACCTGAACGTGCTGCTCGATGTCAGCGGCTTCAACCTGGATGCCATCCTCGACATCGACCCCGAATTCCTGGCCGAACAGGCCCACGATCATGACGCCCATCATGACCACGAACACGGCCACGATCACGAAATCGACGAAGAGGGTCACGAGTGCGGCCCGGGCTGCCACCACGACCACCATGGCCACCATCACGCGCACCACGACGACATCGGTGCATTCGTGTTTCGCTCCGAACGGCCCTTCGACCCGGAACGGCTCGAGGATTTCCTGAGCGGCGTGGTCCAGATCTACGGCACCGACCTGCTGCGCTACAAAGGCATCCTGTACATCAAGGGCATCCAGCGGCGCATGCTGTTCCAGGGGGTGCACATGATGTTCGGCGCCGAACCGGGCAAGCCCTGGACAACCCGTGAAACACCGAATACCCGCATGGTCTTCATCGGCCGTACACTGCCCAGGGACATCTTCACACAGGGGCTGGAACAATGTCTGGCCTGAACGCTGCCTCGGCACCGCCCCGCAATCCGATGCGCAGGCAGCCAGACACCCAGACACAATGACAAAGGATCACGACATGGCTAGCAAATCCAGTGCACACACTCCGGTCCGGCTGCTGACCGAAAAGGAACTGTTGGCAATGCCCGAGAAGGACTACATGAACGACGCCCAGCTGGCATTCTTCCGCGAACGCCTGCGCGAACTCGAGCACGAAATCCTCACCAATGCCGGCGCCACCACCGAAAACCTGCGCGAAACGCAGTACGTCCCCGACCCGGCCGACCGGGCCACCATCGAAGAAGAGCACGCACTCGAACTGCGCACCCGCGACCGCGAGCGCAAGCTGCTCAAGAAGGTGCAGCAATCCATCGCGCGCATCGATACGGGTGAATACGGCTGGTGCGAAGAAACCGGCGAACCCATCGGTCTGGCCCGTCTGCTCGCGCGCCCCACCGCCACGCTCTCGCTCGAAGCCCAGGAACGGCGCGAAATGCGCCAGAAACTGTACGGTGACTGACCCGGTGTGCAGCAGGCCTCGCCGTTCAGCGCAGAAAAGAACAACCGATGCGCGATAGGGCCATGACCCCCGATGCCCTGCCGGCTCCAGGCCGGGCACGCGGGCACAGTGCCGCCCGCAGGCCTTGAAATAACCACATTCGCCCCCATGTAGCTCTACCCCAGCCAAGAGAGCACCATGGAATCCTTTCACGCCACCACCATTCTTTGTGTCCGTCGCGGTCAGCAGGTGGCCCTGGGTGGCGATGGCCAGGTTACCCTGGGCAACATCGTCATCAAGGCCACGGCCCGCAAGATTCGCCGCCTGTACCACGACCGCGTACTGGCGGGCTTTGCAGGCGCCACGGCCGACGCCTTCACCCTCCAGGAACGCTTCGAGGCCAAGCTCGAAAAGCACCAGGGCCACCTCATGCGGGCCGCGGTCGAGCTCACGCGCGACTGGCGCACCGACCGCGTCCTGCGCCGCCTCGAGGCCATGCTGATCGTGGCCGATGCCGAACACACCCTCATCCTCACTGGCAATGGCGACGTGCTCGAGCCCGAACATGGCATCGCCGCCATCGGCTCCGGTGGCGCCTACGCGCAATCGGCCGCCCGCGCCCTGCTGCAGGCCACCGATCTCGAGCCGGCCGAGGTGGTCGCCCGCTCGCTCGAAATCGCCGGCGAACTCTGCATCTACACCAACCAGAATCACATCATCGAAACGCTGTAAACCCTCATGTCAGACGTCAATACCCCCATGACCCCCCGCGAGATCGTCTCCGAGCTCGACAAGCACATCGTCGGCCAGGAGCGCGCCAAGCGCTCGGTTGCGGTGGCCCTGCGCAACCGCTGGCGCCGCCAGCAGGTCGCCGAGCCGCTGCGCCATGAGATCGTGCCGAAGAACATCCTCATGATCGGCCCCACGGGGGTGGGCAAGACTGAAATCGCCCGCCGCCTGGCGCGGCTTGCCAATGCCCCGTTCATCAAGATCGAAGCCACCAAATTCACCGAAGTGGGTTACGTGGGGCGCGACGTGGACACCATCGTGCGCGATCTGGTCGAAGTCGCCGCCAAGCAGATCCGCGAAACCGAGACCCGGCGTGTGCGCACCCAGGCCGAAGACGCGGCCGAAGACCGCATCCTCGATGCCCTGCTGCCACCGCCGCGCAACGCCCGCGGCGAACCCGAGCGCGAAGAAACCAATACCCGGCAGATCTTTCGCAAGCGCCTGCGCGAAGGCCAGCTGGACGACACCCAGATCGAGATCGACATCGCCCAGGCGCCCGCCCGCATGGAAATCATGGCGCCACCCGGCATGGAAGAAATGACCGAGCAGTTGCGCGGCATGTTCGCCGGTCTGGCCCAGGGCAAGACCAAATCGCGCAAACTGTCGGTGCGCGAGGCCTTCCGCCTGCTGGTGGATGAAGAAGCCGCCCGGCGCATCAATGAAGACGATCTGCGTGGCCACGCGGTCACCCTGGTCGAGCAGCACGGCATCGTCTTTCTGGATGAAATCGACAAGATCGCCGCGCGTCAGGAGCAGGGCGGTGCCGATGTCTCGCGCCAGGGCGTGCAGCGCGACCTGCTGCCGCTGGTCGAAGGCACCACGGTCAGCACCAAGTACGGCATGGTCAAGACCGACCATATCCTGTTCATCGCCTCGGGGGCCTTCCACCTGTCGCGCCCGTCAGACCTGATCCCCGAACTGCAGGGCCGCTTCCCCATCCGGGTCGAGCTCGATTCGCTCACCACCGAAGACTTCGTGCGCATCCTGAACGAAACCGACGCCTCGCTGGTCAAGCAATATGTCGCCCTTCTGGGCACCGAAGACGTCACACTCGAATTCACCGATGAAGGTATTCACCGCCTGGCCGAACTGGCCTGGCAGGTGAACGAGCGCACCGAGAACATCGGCGCGCGCCGCCTGTATACGGTGATGGAAAAACTGCTCGAAGACCTGTCGTTCGAAGCGGCCAACCCGGGATCCGACACGGTACGCATCGATGCCGCCTACGTGAACGACAAGCTGTCGGAAGCCGCTGCCAGCCAGGACCTGGCCCGCTACGTGCTGTAGCCCGCCACAGCCGTGGGCTGCGCTGGCGCCGTTGTGGCTGGGTGGCTGCAGCTGGATGACAGCGGCTGGGCGGCTGCGGCAGCCGCCATGAGGCGGCCATCCATGAGGCGGCCATGCATGGCCCGCGGGTTCACTTGCCCAGTTGCACGATGCGGTACTGCTTGTCGTTGCGCTCGGCCGTGAACTTGACCGTATCGCCCGCCGACACCCCGGCCAGCAGGGCGGGGTCGATCTGATAGACCAGCGTCATGGCCGGCAGCTCGAGTGCGGCGATTGCACCGTGCTGGATGGCGATCTTGCCCTTGGCTACATCGACCCGCACCACCTTGCCGCTGGCCTGTGCCTGCACGGGCTGGGCCACCACCACCTGCGCCGCCAGACCCGTGGCGGCCAGCAGGGCCACGGCCCCCGCCGAAAGCGTGCTTGGGTTCATGCGCTACACTCCCTTGAATTTTCAGCAACTGGATCAGCATACCGCGAAACGCGCGCATTGCGCCGCACCCATGCCTGAGCCCTCCGCCACCAGAGACCACTGCGCCAAAACCGCCGTGCCAGAGACCACTGCACCAAAAACCGCCATGCCAGAGAACGCGGCACCCGACACCCCCGCAGCCACGCGCCCGCACGGTGGCGTGTCCGGCTACACCCTGCGCCGCGCCACCCCGGCCGATCTGCCTGCGGTGCACCGCCTGATGCACGAAATGGCCACATTCGAACAACTGCTCGACACCTTCCGGGCCACGCCCGCAAGCCTCGCGCGCAGCTTCTTCGGCCCCGAGCCTGCCGCGCACTGCCTGGTCATCACGCCGGACGACCAGCCTGGGCAACTGGTGGCCTATGTCATGTGGTTCCACAATTATTCCAGCTTCCTCGATCGGCGCGGGCTGTATCTGGAAGACGTGTATATCACGCCCGGGCATCGTGGCCGGGGCCTGGGCGGCTGGGTGCTTCGGCACCTCGCCGCCCAGGCACTGGAGCTCGGTTGCGGGCGCTTCGAATGGGTGGTGCTCGACTGGAACCAGAATGCAATCGACTTCTATCGCCACCATGGCGCCGAAGTCCTGCCAGACTGGCGCATCGTGCGCGTCACGGGGGACGCGCTGCGGCGCCTTGCCAGCCCCGCGTCCGGGGATGCGGCGCCACATTGAGGCTGGGCCGCACATCAGTCGTACGAGCGTCGATCCTCGATCAGCCGCCCGTCTTCGGGCAGGCCGCCCGGCGCCGTGAAATGCACCTCGCCGCGCAGCTTGGTGACTTCACGCATCGCGTCGGCAATCCGGCCCTGCAAGCCATCCGGGTCAGCCCCCACCTCGACCTGCAGAATCATCTCATCGCTGCTCATGCGGCCGTCGACGACCAGCCTGGCCTTGTGGATCTCGGGAAAGCGCCCGACGATCTCTGCCACCTGACTGGGATAGACAAACATGCCCCGGATCTTGGTCGCCTGATCGGTGCGCCCGAGCCAGCCCCGGATGCGCTTGTTGGTGCGCCCTGTGGCGCATTGGCCCGGCAGTACGGCCGACAGATCACCCGTGCCGAAGCGGATCAGCGGGTAATCCGGGTTCAGGTTGGTGACCACCAGTTCACCCATCTCGCCATCCGGCACCGGGGTGCCCGTGCCCGGGTGGACAATCTCGACGATCAGGTCTTCATCCAGCACCAGGCCCTCGCGCGCCGATGTCTCATACGCGATCAGGCCGACATCGGCCGTGCCATAGCACTGAAAGCCCTGGATACCCTGCGTGATCAGCCAGTCTCGCAGGCTGGGTGGAAACGCCTCGGCCGACAGAAGCGCCTTGGCCAGGCTCGGAATGCGCACCCCAAGCGCCTGGGCCCGCTCGACGATCAGCCTGAGAAAGCTGGGCGTACCCACATAGCCCGCCGGACACAGATCGGCGATGGCGCGCACCTGCTGTTCGGTTTGCCCCGTGCCCGCGGCAAACACGGTACACCCCAGCGCATGCGCTGCGGCTTCCATCATGGCGCCCGCCGGGACGAAGTGATAGCTGAACGCATTGTGCACGAGCTCGCCACGCCGAAAGCCGGCCGCGTACAGGGCGCGCCCCATGCGCCAGTAATCCCGGCCCTTGCCCTGAAGCTCGTAGATGGGCCCCGGGCTGGCGAACACACGCGGCAGGTCGGGCCCGTAGACCAGGGCACTGAAGCCGCCGAACAAGCCGCTTGCGCCATTGCCCTGCCGGTGGCTGCCCTGAAGTTCGCGCAGATCATGCTTGCGCGTCACCGGCAGTTGCTCGAGCGCCTGGCGGTCGCGCACCTGCGCGGCGTCCACGCCCGCCAGAATGGCCGAGAACATGGGGGACCTGGCCTGCGCATGGGCAATCTGCCGCTGCAGTGCTGCCATGAGGGCCATTTCGCGTTCTTGCGCGGTGCGCGTCTCGCGCTCGTCGTAGTATGGGCTGCTCATCATCGTTTCACGCCAACCAGCGCTTGCGCCGTTTGTAGCTTTTGACATCCCTGAGGCTGGTGCGCTCGGCGTCACCGACCCCAAGATAGAATTCCTTCACATCTTCATTGTTGCGCAGATCGGACGCCAGCCCATCGAGCACGATGCGCCCGTTTTCCATGATGTAGCCGTAGTCGGCGTACTTGAGGGCCATGTTGGTGTTCTGCTCGGCCAGCAGGAAAGTGACCTGTTCGCGCTGGTTCAGATCATGCACGATATTGAAGACCTCTTCAACGATCTGGGGCGCCAGGCCCATGGAAGGCTCATCGAGCAGCACCAGCCGCGGATCGGACATCAGGGCGCGCCCGATGGCGCACATCTGCTGCTCCCCACCCGAGGTGTACGCTGCCTGCGAATGGCGCCGTTCCTTGAGACGCGGGAAATAGGCATAGACCTTGTCCAGGTTGTGCATGGTATCCGCCTTGCGTTTCAGGGTGTAGGCCCCGGTCAGCAGGTTTTCCTCTATGGTCAGGTGCGCAAAGCAATGGCGCCCTTCCATGACCTGTATGACCCCGCGCTTGACCAGATCGGCGGGCGTCAGCCGTTCGATGTGCTCGCCGCGCAGGGTGATGGAGCCTTTCGTGACCTCGCCGCGTTCGGCCCCCAGCAGGTTCGATATGGCGCGCAGCACCGTGGTCTTGCCCGCGCCATTGCCGCCCAGCAGGGCCACGATGCGCCCTTCGGACACGCGCAGCGAGACGCCCTTGAGCACCAGGATGACCCGGTTGTAGATCACCTCGATGCCATTGACATCGAGGATGACATCAGTATCAGTCATTGACGACGTTCCATCGTTGTTCATGAAGGGCCGGGCTGCAGACGGTCAGCGGTCTGCATCGGCCGCCCGGCCACGAGGGCCGGGCGGCCAGCCCGACAGCCCGTTACGGCTGGCAATCGGCCTGCGTGCGACGCGTCAGCTTCTTTTCGGCTGCATACTTGTCGGCCGAAGCCTTGACCATGGGCTGCAGGACATCCAGATCGGCCTGCAGCCAGTCTGAACTCAGCTCCCACGTTTCGCCATTCCAGGTATAGGCCCGGGCCGCCGAGGGCCCCATGTGATCGGCGCAGCTGGTCTGGACCGGGCGCATGATGTCATCGAGACCCAGTTCGACCAGCCTGGCTTCGTCCAGATCCATGTTTTCATAGCCCCAGCGTGCCTGCTCGCTGGTCATCACCTGGCCCTTGCCGTACTGCTCCTGGGCCCGCCGCACGCCCTCGACCGCGAACATGGCATTCATCAGCCCACGCATGTACAGGGCCTCACCCACTTCTTCCTCGGGGCCGCTGCCCTGGCCATTGGCATGCAGCGTGCTGCGCACCTCTTTGGCGATCTTCGAGTCGGCACCCGGGCCCGGCAGCAGCAGCACGGCGCTGTAGCCTTCGGCCCCATCGACACCCTTCACGTCCGATTCGGAGCCCGAGGGCCAGACGCCCACGATCTTGGTGGCCGGAAAGCCCGTGGCCTGAGCCTCTTTGAGCGCGGTGCTGTTCATGATGCCCCAGCCCCAGAGCAGGACATAGTCGGGGCGGTTCTGGCGGATCTGCAGCCAGGCGGATTTCTGATCCACACCCGGATGGGTGACCGCGATCGTATCCAGATTGAAGCCATGCATTTCAGCCCGCTTGCGCAGGACCGGAATCGCTTCCTTGCCGTATGGGCTGTCGTGGTAGAGCAGCGTGATCTTCTTGCCCTTGAGCTTGTCGAGCCCGCCTTCACGGCTGGCCACATACTGCAACTGGGCATCCGCAGAAGCCCAGTGCGTCCCGGCCAATGGGAAACTCCACTTGAAGACCTCGCCATCGGCGCTCTCGCTCAGACCATAGCCCGGCGTGAGAATGGGGATCCGGTCTTCAGGGCCCTTCTCGGTCAACGCGAAGGTAATGCCCGTCGACATCGTCTGGAATACGGTCGCCCCCCCGTTGGCATCCTTCATGCGCTCGTAGCATTCCACGCCACGGTCAGTGGCGTAGCCGGTCTCGCACTCTTCCCAGAGCACCTTGACGCCGTTGATGCCGCCCTTGGCATTGACCAGCTTGAAATAATCCACGAACCCGTTGGCCCAGGGCGTGCCACTGGGTGCATAGGGTCCGGTGCGAAACGTCAGCAGCGGAAAATACTGCGCCTCGTCCTGTGCCATGGCGCTTGTCGTGATCATCGTACTGCCGACCACGCCAATCAGGACGCCCATCAAGAACTTGTTGAACTTCATCATTGTCTCCCGTATGTAAATGCGATCATCCTGTCAGTGCGCCCCGGATCAGTCGCCTGTCCGGGCCCGCCTGCGGGTTGAACTCCTTGCACTGCCAACTGCACTGCGCCACTGCGCCCCCCGCGATTCAATGCGGAAAGGGCCAGATTCTCAACTTCTGCCTGCCGATGGACCACAGCCGTGCCAGACCATGCGGCTCGACGATCAGAAACCACACCGTCAGCCCGCCGAAGACCATGAGTTCGGTATGCGCCAGGCCTGCGGTGGACATCCGGATGCCGAATGGATCCAGCAACAGCGGCATGAGCTGGGTCAGGGCAATCGGCAGCACGATCACGAAGGCCGCACCGAAGAACCCGCCCATGATCGAACCCATGCCGCCGATGATCACCATGAACAGCAGACGAATCGACATGTCGACTGAAAAGGCCGCGGGCTCCCAGGCACTCAGGTGGATGAACCCCCAAAGTGCCCCGCTCACGCCGATGATGAACGAACTGACCGCAAACGCGCTCAGTTTGGCGTAGGTCGGACGGATGCCGATCACCACAGCCGCCACATCCATGTCGCGTATGGCCATCCATTCGCGGCCCAGCGCGCCGCGCACCAGATTCTTCGACAGCAGGGCGATCAGGCAGACCATGGCCAGGGCAAACCAATACTTGGCCCAGGTGCTGCTCAGGGGCAGGCCAAAGACCTCAAGCCCCGAGACCGACACACCCCCGGTCGTCGAATAATTGGTCAGCCAGGCCACCCTGAGGAAAATCCAGTCGCTGAAGAACTGGGCCGCCAGCGTGGTCACGGCCAGATACAGCCCCTTGACCCGCAAGCTGGGCAGGCCGAAGAGGATGCCGAAGAAGGTCGCGCACAGCCCCCCCAGTATCAGCGCCAGCAGCAGCGGAATGCCCGGAAAATGCACCATGACGTTGTAGGTGCCATAGGCACCCACGGCCATGAAGGCCCCCGAACCCAGCGAAATCTGGCCGCAATAGCCCACCAGGATGTTGATGCCGATGGCCGCCATCGACATGATCAGGAACGGGATGATGATGGCGCGCAGCAGGTAGTCGCTGGCCAGCATGGGCACGGCCGCGAAAGCCAGCACCACAAGGACGAGGATGACCACGCGATCCTGGGTGACCGGGAAGATCTGCTGATCTGCCTGGTAGCTGCTCTTGTACTGCCCGTTTTCTCTGTAGAACATATGGCTACACTCAACCGATGTAATGCGCGCGAACGACGCCGGATTGCTGCCGCAACGGCCTGAAGGGTGTCATATCCGGTCGATGATCTTCTCGCCGAACAGCCCCTGCGGCCTGAACAGCAGGAACACCAGCGCCAGCACGTAGGCGAACCAGATTTCGATCCCGCTGCCTATGATGGGCCCCAGATAGACCTCGGACATCTTCTCGCCGACCCCGATGATCAGCCCGCCGACAATGGCCCCCGGAATCGACGTCAGCCCGCCCAGGATGACCACCGGCAGGGCCCGCAGCGCGATGGTGCCCAGCGAGAACTGCACCCCCAGCTTGCTGCCCCAGATCATGCCGGTGACCGTGGCCACGACGCCCGCCACACACCACACGATGACCCACATGCGATTGAGCGGAATGCCCACCGACTGCGCCGCCATGTGGTCGTCGGCAACGGCGCGCAGGGCCCGGCCCGACGTCGTTTTCTGGAAGAACAGGGCCAGCAGCGTGACCAGTACGGCGGCGATGACCGCTGCGATCAGGTCTTCCTGGTTGACCATGATCCCGCCCTCGAAGGTCGAGTTGAACAGGAACAGCGGATCCTTGGGCATCCCGATACGGATCTTGTAGACGCTGCTGCCGAAGATGGACTGCCCCATGCCTTCGAGGAAAGACGCGATGCCCAGCGTGGCCAGCAGCAGGGTCGCGCCATCCTGATTGACCAGATAGCGCAGCACCAGCCGCTCGATCAGCCAGGCCAGCACGAACATCATGGCCATGGCCAGGCCAAAGGCCAGTACGTTGGCCAGCACCTTGCTCTGCAGGCCGAGGAACTGGGGGATCCATTCGGCAAAGCGCGCCATGGCCAGGGCCGCCAGCAGCACCATGGCCCCCTGGGCAAAGTTGAAGACGCCCGATGCCTTGAAAATCAGCACGAACCCCAGCCCGACCAGTGCATACAGCATGCCGGCCATCAGACCACCGATCAGTATTTCTATGAAGAATGCCATGTGTGTCGTTCCATCAGGCGCAGGCCAGCAAGGCGCGCGGCGCGCGGGAGGATGAATGGAGGCTCATTGCGATGACCCGAGATAGGCATCGATGACCTCCTGGTTGCTGCGCACCTCTGCGGGCGCCCCGTCACCGATTTTCTTGCCATAATCGAGCACCACGACCCGATCTGAAATGTCCATGACGATGCTCATGTCGTGCTCGATCAGCACCATGGTGGTGCCGAACTCGTCGTTCACGTCCAGAATGAAGCGGCTCATGTCATGCTTTTCTTCGATGCTCATGCCGGCCATGGGCTCATCGAGCAACACCATCTGCGGCTCCATTGCCAGGGCACGCCCCAGGTCCACCCGCTTCTGCAGCCCGTAGGGCAGCTGGCCCACCGGCGTCTTGCGATACGACTGGATCTCGAGAAAATCGATGATTTCCTCGACGAAACGGCGGTGCCGCACTTCTTCGCGGCTGGCGGGCCCGAGCCAGACTGCCTGCTGGAAAAGATTCGAACGGACTTTCAGGTTGCGCCCTGTCATGATGTTGTCGATGACGCTCATCCCCTTGAACAGCGCAAGGTTCTGGAATGTGCGCGCAATGCCCATGGCCGCGATCTGCCGGCTGCTGCGACGCGTGAATTCCTGGCCGCGAAACAGAATGGAGCCCTGCTGGGGCGCGTAAATGCCGTTGATGCAATTGAGCAGCGAGCTCTTGCCCGCCCCGTTGGGTCCGATGATGGAACGGATCTCATGCTTGCGCACATCGAACGAGATGTCCGTCAGCGCCTTGACGCCACCAAAGCTCAGACTGATGTGGCTGACATCCAGAATGACATCCCCGATCGGCCTAGACATGGCGGGCTCCATTGGCGTCTGATGACGCCGGATCGACGGTGCGCGCATCCCGGATGCTCAATGTGGCACGGATCCGGGTGCTGCGCCCATCTTCGAAATGAATGGTGGTCTCGATGTCCTGTTGCTCCAGGCCGCCATAGAGCGCATCGACCAGCGGGCGGTATTTTTCCTCGATGTGCTTGCGCCGCACCTTGTTGGTGCGCGTGAGCTCGCCATCGTCGGCATCGAGCTCCTTGTGCAGCACGAGGAAGCGGTGGATCTGCGAACCCGACAGCCGGGCATCCCGGCTCAGCTGCTGATTGACCTTTTCGACGCAATCCTGCATGAGCTCATAGACCTCGACCTTCTGGGCCAGGTCGGTATAGCCGGTGTAGGGCAGGCCACGGCGCTCGGCCCAGTTGCCCACCGCCTCGTAATCGATGTTGAGCATGACGCAGACCCGTTCACGGCCGTGCCCATAGGCCACCGCCTCCTTGATCTGCGGATAGAACTTGAGCATGTTCTCGATGTACTTGGGGGCGAACATGGCGCCGTCGTTGGCTCCCCCCGAGAGGCGGCCCACGTCCTTGACCCGGTCGATGATGTGCAGCCGCCCGGCGTCATCGAGATAGCCGGCGTCACTGGTGTGGTACCAGCCATCCTCGCCCAGCACCTCGGCCGTGGCGGCCGGCTCTTTGTAGTATTCCTTGAACATGCCCGGAGAGCGCACCAGGATTTCGCCATTGTCCGCCACCTTGAGCTCGACCCCCTTGACTGGCACGCCCACGCTTTCGACATCCACGTCATGATCCGGCTGAAGGCACACGAACACGGCCGCTTCAGTCATGCCATACAACTGCTTCAGGTTGATCCCGATCGAGCGGTAGAACGTGAACAGATCGGGGCCGATCGCCTCGCCCGCCGTATAGGCGATCCGGATCCGGCTGAAGCCCAGGCTGTTGCGCAGGGGCCCGTAGACCAGCAGGTCGCCCAGGCCGTACATCAGCCGTTCCAGCGGGTTGACCGACTGCCCATTCATGCGCCTGGGCCCCACGCGACGGGCCAGGCGCATGCAGGCGGCAAACAGCGTGCGCTTCACCCAGCCGGCGTCTTCCATGCGGATCAGAATGCTGGTCAGGCGGGCCTCGAACACCCGCGGCGGCGCAAAGAAATAGGTCGGGCCGATCTCCTTGAGATCGATATCCACCGTGCTGGCAGCCTCGGGGCAGCTGACCACATAGCCACACAACAGCCACTGCGCGTAGCTGAAGATGATCTGGCCGATCCAGGCCGGCGGCAGATAGGCCAGCACCTCTTCCCCGGATGTCAGGCCATCGAAGTCGGCACCGGCCTGCGCACTGCTGATCAGGCTGAAATAAGTGTGCACGACCCCTTTGGGCGTGCCCGTGGTGCCCGATGTGAAGAACATCGACGCCACATCGCCGGGCTGGGTGGCCTCGATCTCGCCCTCGATGAACCCTGGGTGCCCCGCCAGAAACGCCTGGCCGGCCTCGAGCAGCACATCGGATGAGGCCAGGCCCGGCTCGCTGTAATTGCGCAGGCCTCGCGGCTCGTCATAGTAGATGGCCTGCAGTGTGGGACATTGCTCGCGGATCTGCAGCAATTTGTCGACCTGCTCCTGGTCTTCGACCAGGGCAAAGCGCATGCCGGCATTGTTGATGGGAAAGGCGTATTCGGCGGCCACGCTGTCTTCGTACATGGGCACCGGGATGGCACCCAGCGCCTGAATGGCCAACAGGGCGCCGTAGAGACGGATCCGGTTGCTGCCGATCACCGCCACGTGCTCACCACGCCGCAGCCCGGCCTCATGCAGCCCACAGGCCATGTGGGACATGAATTCGGATAGCTCGTGCCAGTTCATTGTCTGCCAGATGCCATAGCGTTTTTCGCGGATGGCAACGACATCCGGACGCTGTCTGGCCTGCTGCAGCAAAAGCCTGGGAAATGTGCTGGACACTGTCACACCCTCGATGACGGGCGGGCCCGATGTCGATTGAACAGGATCATTGCGCAGTCTCCGTGCCGCTCCAGTTGCCGACGGGCGTGTTCTTGATGTAGACGGTGCCGGTCAGCGTGGAAATCAGCACCGGCGCGCCGCCATCGCGCCCGTGGCGCATGACCTCGAT
>NZ_JBAYPG010000020.1:0-64143 GCF_041677825.1 Castellaniella sp. | reverse complement strand
GCGGGAGGTCCGGGCGATGGACAGACAGAGAACAGACAAGCAGCGGCGCAGTCTCGATGAGTGGCGTGCGATTGTGGGTCGCTTCCAGGAGGCAGACCTCACCGTGGCACAGTTCTGCGCCCACTGAAGATCTGCGTGCCGAACGCTGGCAGGCCTTGTTGCGTTCGCTTTTTGATCCGCTCGAAATCCAGTGGGGCACGCCATGTGCGGTAGCCCGCATCGAGGAGGATGGCCTGAGCCTGCGCCTGCCTGCCATGGCCCATTCGCCGGCACTGGTCATGCGTTATCCGGGGCGCGGGCGGCGCTTGTTCGATTCGACGGATCGCGATCTGGTCATGCAGCTGGTGGACATGCTGCATCATGCGGAAGAAAGCCGCCATGCCTACGAACTGGGCAGCCGGGAAGAGCGCAATCGCATTGCCTGCGACCTGCATGATGATGTAGGGGCCTTGCTGCTGACGGGCATGCACCAGACAGATCTCGCCGCTGCACGTGACAGCATGGGTCAGGCGATTGCTGAAATGCGCATCATATTGCGCGGTCTCAGCGGCCGGCAACATCCGCTGGATATCGTGGAAAGCGATCTGCGCCATGAATTGAGCGAGCGCCTGGAGGCCGCGGGCATCCACCTGGCATGGCATGCTCGCGGTGAAACGCCTGCATCGGGTGCCCAACTGGATTACCCGGTCTACAGGAACGTGATGTCGGCGTTGCGGGAGATCATCAGCAATGTCATCCGGCATGCCCGGGCTACGCGTGTGGACGTCCATTTTCATCCGGGTGACGGCTGCCTGGATATCGAGGTGATCGACAATGGCTGCGGTTTCGATGCGGATGCCGTGCCTGGCGAGGGCATGGGCCTGCAGAGCGTGCGTCAGCGGGTCGAGAGTCTTGGTGGTGCCGTCCGCTACACCAGTGGCGCAGGCGGCACTACCATTGTGCTGCATGTTCCGCTTCGTTGAGGGTACCTGCATCGGCCGGCGCGCAAGGTCGGCCGTGGTGCGTTCGCGCTTTGTTGGCGATCATTTGGGCGGCTTGATGAGCCCCAGCCGGTGCGCTTGCAGGGCGGCCTGCGCGCGGGAAGAAATGTTCAGCTTGCGGTACAGGTTCTTGATGTAGCTGGCCACCGTCTGCGGGGTCAGCTGCAGGTGCTGGGCGACGTCGTTGACACGCATGCCGCGCCCGATGAGGCCGAGGATTTCTGTTTCCCGGGGGCTGAGCATCGACTGGGTCGACGGGTCCTGTGATTGGGCAGGGGGTGCCTGATGCAGCGTCTTGAGGATGCGTCGGGCAATGGCGGGCGACAGGGGCGGCTCGCCCTGGCCGATGCGGCGCAGATACCGAGCCATCTGAGCCATGTCGTGATCCTTGAGCAGATAGCCCTGGGCCCCTGCACGCAATGCTTCGAAAACCGAGTCGTCGTCGTCATAGATGGTGGTTACGACGGGAATGATCTCCAGTGTGAGACATTCATCGATGATGTCCAGCCCCGAACCGTCAGGCAGGCGCAAATCGATCAGCGCAAGCCCCTGGGCGTCGGGATATTGCCGGCGTTTCTGTGCCATGCAGTGACGCGCCTGCACCAGGGTGGCCGCGCCGTGCACATGGATACCCGGAAAGGCCTGCATCAGGGCCTGCATCAGCCAGCCTCGCGTAGCGGCCATGTCCTCGATGACAATGCCGCATGCAGGGGCCGAAATGACGGGTTGGTGCTGCGTGTGGTCCATAGAGACTCTGGAAGGTTGCTGTGCCCGCGTGCTGTCAGCCCGCCTGCCTCGTTTCCTGCTGCGCATCCACCACCGCCAGGGCTGCCATGTTCACGATCCGGCGTACGGTGGCACTGGTCGTCAGGATGTGCACGGGACGGGCTGCACCGAGCAGTACCGGGCCCATGGCCACCCCGTGGCTGCCGGTCATCTTGAGCATATTGTAGGTAATGTTGCCAGCGTCCAGATTGGGCGTGATCAACAGGTTGGCCGGGCCCGACAGGGTGCTGTCGGGGTAGGCCTTGCGGCGTATGGCTTCGGACAGCGCAGAATCAGCGTGCATTTCGCCATCCACTTCGAGCTCGGGCGCACGTTCGGCGACCAGGCGCCGGGCCTCGGCCATCTTCAGGGAAGAGGCGCTGGGCCTGCTGCCGAAATTGGAATGCGAGAGCAGGGCCACCTTGGGCACGATGCCGAAGCGGCGCACCTCTTCAGCCGCAAGTATGGTCATGTCGGCGATCTGTTCGGCACTGGGGTCTTCATTCACGTGCGTATCGCAGACGAACAGCGTCTGCGTGGGCAGCATGAGCACGTTCATGGCCGCGTAGGTCTTGGCACCGGGTCGCAGGCCGATGATTTCCTCGACATAGCGCAACTGGTTGTCGAAGCGGCTGGCCACGCCACAGATCATGGCGTCGGCGTCACCACGCTGCAGCAGCATGACCCCGATGAGCGTGTTGTGCTTGCGCACCATGGCCTTGGCGATATCCGGGGTGATGCCCAGGCGCCCGCGATTCCGGTAGTAGGCCGTCCAGGTTTCATTGAAGCGGGCGTCGTCTTCGGGATCAACGATTTCGATGTTCTGCCCGGGTACCAGCCGCAGGCCGAATTTCTTGATGCGCATTTCGATGACGGCAGGGCGGCCCACGAGTATGGGCCGGGCGAACTGCTCGTCGAGGACCGTTTGTGTTGCGCGCAGCACACGCTCGTCTTCGCCGTCGGCAAAGAGCACGCGTTTGGGCGCCGATTTGGCTTGCCTGAACAACGGGCGCATGAGCTGGCCCGAGTGGTACACGATGCTCATGAGGGACTGACGATAGGCATCCATGTCGTCGACAGGCCGTCGTGCGACCCCCGAGTCGGCCGCCGCCTGGGCAATGGCAGGCGCAACCTTGATGATCAGGCGCGGGTCGAAAGGCTTGGGGATGATGTAGTCGGGCCCGAAACTGAGGTCCTGGTCGGCATAGGCGCCGGCCACTTCGGCATCGGTCTCGGATTCGGCCAGTTCGGCGATGGCCTTGACGCAGGCCAGTTTCATCTCTTCATTGATGACTGTTGCGCCGCAATCGAGCGCGCCACGGAAAATGAACGGAAAGCAGACGACATTGTTGACCTGGTTGGGGTAGTCGGAGCGGCCGGTGGCAATGATGCAGTCGGGGCGGGCTGCCTTGGCGAGTTCGGGGCGGATTTCGGGTTCCGGGTTGGCCAGAGCCAGGATCAGCGGCCGAGCGGCCATGCTGCGCACCATGTCCTGCGTCAGGACGCCGGGCGCCGAGCAGCCCAGGAATACGTCGGCGCCCCGGCAGGCGTCAGCCAATGTACGCGCGTCGGTGGTCCGCGCATAGCGGGCCTTGTTGGGTTCCATTTGCGCGTCGCGCCCCGGGTAGATGACCCCGCGTGAATCGACCACCGTGATGTGTTCGCGGGCCACCCCCAGTCTGACCATCAGGTCGAGGCAGGCAATGGCCGCAGCGCCCGCGCCGGAACTGACGATCCTGATCTGGCCGATGTCCTTGCCCACGATCTTGAGTGCGTTCACCAGCGCGGCCGACGAAATGATTGCGGTGCCGTGCTGGTCATCATGGAATACGGGGATTGCCATGCGCTCGCGCAGCTTCCTTTCGATGTAGAAGCATTCGGGCGCCTTGATGTCTTCGAGGTTGATGCCACCCAGGGTGGGCTCGAGTGCAGCGATGATGTCGACCAGTTTGTCGGGATCCGTTTCATTCAGTTCGATGTCGAAGACGTCGATTCCGGCAAATTTCTTGAACAGGCAGCCCTTGCCCTCCATGACCGGCTTGGATGCCAGCGGCCCGATGTTGCCCAGGCCGAGTACCGCGGTGCCGTTGGAAATCACGCCCACCAGATTGGCCCGCGACGTGTAGCGGGCGGCAGCGGCTTCACCTTCTGCGTGGATGGCCATGCAGGCCGTTGCGACCCCGGGCGAATAGGCCAGGCTGAGGTCGTCCTGGTTGGCCAGGGGTTTGGTGGGCACGACGGAGATTTTCCCCGCAGTAGGATAGGCATGATAATCCAGGGCCATTTTTGCGCGTTCGTTTTCATGATCCATGATGAAAGCTCCTTGGGGCCATACGAGGGTGTGCGTGCTGCCAACGCAAACGGATGGAAAGTGGCGTGTTTCCGGGTCTTCAGTTTAAATCTGCCCGGCAGGACGGGTATACTTTAACCTTAATACGGCATGTGCAAGGCGTCGTACCCAGGCCTTCTGCCCCCGCTATCCGCTTTACGGTCAGGCCGTGTCGCGGAAGGTTGATCAATCTGCATCGTTTCGGGTGAAGCACCCGTACAGGTGAAGCATACAATGTCCTCTCAGCAAGAACTTCTGTCCAACTCCTATTTGTTCGGTGCCAACGCACCGTATGTCGAAGACCTCTACGAAGCCTATCTGAATGACCCCGGTTCGGTTGCCGAACAGTGGCGTTCGTACTTCGACCAGCTTCAGCATCAACCGGCCGTTGATGGCCGTGAATCCACTCATGATCAGGCCCATGCCCCCATCGTGGCCTCGTTCATGCAGCGCGCCCGCGACAACGCATTCCAGATCCGCCCGGCGGTGGTCACAGAGAACGCCCTGGCGATCGCCGGCAAGCAGGTCTATGTGCAGTCCATCATTGCAGCCTACCGGTCGCTCGGTGTGCGCATCGCGCAACTCGATCCACTCAAGCGGCGCGATCGGCCTGAAATTCCCGAGCTCGATCCGGCGTTCTACGGCCTGACCGAAGCGGACCTGGACCAGGTCTATTCGGCCACCAACACCTATTTCACCAAGGCCGACACCATGACGCTGCGCGACATCGTCAAGGCCTTGCGTGATACCTACTGCCACAATGTCGGCGCCGAGTTCATGTACATCGGCGATCCGGCCGTCAAGCGCTGGATCCAGGAACGTCTCGAATCCACGCGCAGCCTGCCCGAATTCACGGCCGAACAGAAGCGCAACATTCTGCAGCAGGTCACCGAGGCCGAAGGCCTCGAGCGCTTTCTGCACACCAAGTATGTCGGCCAGAAGCGTTTTTCCCTTGAAGGGGGCGAAAGCTTCATTGCCGCCATGGATGAGGTCGTCAATCACGCCGGCGGCAGCGGCGTACAGGAAATCATCGTCGGCATGGCCCATCGGGGGCGTCTCAACCTGCTGGTCAACATCATGGGCAAGATGCCCGGAGACCTGTTCGCCGAATTCGAGGGCAAGCACAACGACACGCTCACCGATGGCGACGTGAAATATCACAATGGCTTTTCCAGCGACCTCTCCACGCGTGGCGGGCCCGTGCATCTCTCGCTGGCCTTCAATCCGTCCCATCTGGAAATCGTCAACCCCGTGGTGGAAGGCAGCGTGCGGGCGCGCCAGGACCGCCGCAAGGATGCGGCGGGCGATCAGGTCCTGCCCGTCCTGGTTCATGGCGACGCGGCCTTCGCGGGGCAGGGCGTGGTCATGGAAACCCTCAACATGGCGCAGACGCGGGGCTATGGCACGGGTGGCACGCTGCATATCGTCATCAACAATCAGATCGGCTTCACCACGTCCGATCCGCGTGATGCCCGGTCCACGCTGTACTGCACCGACGTGGCCAAGATGATCGAGGCGCCCATTTTCCATGTCAATGGCGATGACCCCGAGGCCGTGGTCTTCATCACCCGCCTGGCACTCGACTTCCGGCAGCAGTTCAGGCACGACGTCGTGGTCGACATCGTCTGCTTCCGCAAGCTGGGGCACAACGAGCAGGATACCCCGTCGCTCACCCAGCCGCTCATGTACAAGAGCATCGGCAAGCATCCCGGCACGCGCAAGGTCTACGCCGACCGGCTGGTGGCCCAGGGGGTGCTCTCCGAAGACGAACCCGACCAGATGGTCAAGAACTACCGCCAGCTGATGGAAGACGGCCAGCGTACGGTCGAACCCGTACTGACCGATTACAAGAACAAGTACGCGACAGACTGGACGCCGTTTCTGGGCGCCAAATGGACAGACCACGCCGATACCGGGGTGCCCCAGGCCGAACTCACCCGCATCGGTGAACGCCTGACCCAGGTACCCGATGGGTTCACGGTGCATCCGCTGGTCAAGAAACTGCTGGCCGATCGCCTCGCCATGGCGCGGGGCGAGCACCCCATCGATTGGGGCATGGGCGAGCATCTGGCCTACGCCACCCTGCTCAGCAACGGGTATGCCATCCGGCTTGCTGGGCAGGATTCGGGTCGCGGCACCTTCACGCACCGCCATTCGGTGCTGCATGATCAGAATCGCGAACGCTGGGATGCAGGGGCCTACATCCCGTTGCAGAATGTCTGCGAAGGGCAGGCGCCATTCGATGTCATCGATTCGGTCCTGTCCGAACTCGCAGTGCTGGGTTTCGAATATGGCTATGCCACGGCCGAACCCAACGTGCTGACCATCTGGGAAGCCCAGTTTGGTGATTTCGCCAACGGCGCCCAGGTGGTGATCGATCAGTTCATTACCTCGGGCGAAGCCAAGTGGGGCCGTCATTGCGGCCTGGTGCTGATGTTGCCGCACGGCTACGAGGGGCAGGGGCCCGAGCACTCGTCGGCCCGCATCGAACGTTTCCTGCAACTGTGTGCCGACAACAATATCCAGGTCGTGCAGCCCACCAATGGCGCACAGATTTTCCATGTGCTGCGGCGTCAGATGATTCGTCCATTTCGCAAACCGCTCATCATCATGACGCCCAAGTCATTGCTGCGCAACAAGAGCGCGACTTCACCGCTGGCAGATCTGGCGACAGGCTCCTTCCAGACCGTCATCGGAGAGGTGGACACAGGGCTTGTTCCTGAGGATATCAAGCGGGTGCTGATCTGCTCGGGCAAGGTGTACTACGACCTGCTTCATGCGCGCGAAGAGCAGGGGCGTTCCGATGTCGCCATCCTGCGCATCGAGCAGCTGTATCCATTTGCCCACAAGGCGTTCCAGACCGAACTGCAGAAATATCCGAATGCGAGAGAGCTGGTGTGGGTGCAGGATGAACCTCAGAATCAGGGGCCGTGGTTTTACATACAACATCATCTGTACGAGAACATGACCGAAGGTCAAAGGTTGGGATATGCGGGTCGGTCGGCTTCGGCTTCGCCGGCAGTCGGTTATCTGGCCAAGCATCAAGAGCAGCAAAAGGCGCTCCTCGAACAGGCGTTTGCTGCGCGGCTCAAGAGCTTCTCACTGATCAAATAAGCAAATCCCCTAGACTCATACGGAAATCCCATCATGGCCATTACAGAAGTTCACGTCCCGCAATTGTCCGAGTCCATCTCGGAGGCCACCTTGCTCCAATGGAAAAAGCAGCCTGGTGAAGCGGTGCAGGAAGACGAGATCCTGATCGAAATCGAAACCGACAAAATCGTTCTGGAAGTGCCTGCACCCGTGTCCGGGGTCATCACCGAAATCGTCAAGGGCGACGGCAGTACGGTCGTGTCCGAAGAGGTTCTCGCCCGCATCGACACCGAGGCGCAGGCGGCCGCTTCTGCGCCGGCAGCGCCCGAGGCCGCAGCAGCGCCCGTGGCGTCAGTGCCCGCAGCGGCAGCTGCCGAGCCACCAAAGGTGGCTGCCGGTACGTCGGCCGTGGCCTCGCCGGCGGCCAGCAAGATTCTTTCAGAAAAAGGGATCGAGGCCGCCAGCGTAACGGGTACCGGGCGCGGCGGGCGGGTCACCAAGGCCGATGCCATGGCGGCATCGGCCCAGGTCACCAGCCAGGTTGCGGCCCCGGCCACCGAAATGCCGGTCAGCCTCGATGGGCGTCCCGAGCAGCGGGTCCCCATGAGCCGCCTGCGGGCCCGCGTGGCCGAACGCCTGCTTCAGTCACAGGCTGAGAACGCCATCCTGACGACGTTCAACGAAGTCAACATGCAGGCCATCATCGACCTGCGCAAGAAATACAAAGAGGCGTTCGAGAAAGAGCACGGTGTCAAGCTGGGCTTCACGTCGTTCTTCGTGAAGGCGGCCGTGGCCGCGCTCAAGCGCTATCCGGTGGTCAATGCGTCGGTGGATGGCAAGGACATCATCTACCACGGCTATTTCGACATCGGGATTGCTGTGGGCAGTCCGCGTGGCCTGGTGGTACCCATCTTGCGCAATGCCGATCAGCTCGGTATTGCCGAGATCGAAAAGCAGATTGCCGATTTTGGCCGGCGCGCCCAGGACGGCAAGCTCACGCTGGATGAACTCACCGGTGGCACGTTCTCCATATCCAACGGGGGGGTGTTCGGTTCCATGCTGTCCACACCGATCATCAACCCGCCGCAATCCGCCATACTCGGCATTCATGCAACCAAAGAGCGGCCGGTGGTCGAGAACGGCCAGATCGTGATCCGGCCCATGAACTACCTGGCACTGTCCTACGACCATCGCATCATCGATGGGCGTGAGGCGGTACTGGCGCTGGTCGCCATCAAGGACGCTCTCGAAGATCCGCAACGTCTGCTGCTGAATGTCTGACAGGTAATCATCATGGCAAAACAATTTGATGTGGTTGTCATCGGGGCGGGCCCCGGTGGATATATCGCGGCCATTCGAGCCGCACAGCTCGGCCTGTCGGTGGCCTGTGTCGATGCCTGGTCCAACGCGGCCGGCAAGCCTGCGCCAGGGGGCACGTGCACCAACGTCGGCTGCATTCCTTCCAAGGCGCTGCTGCAGTCGTCCGAACTCTACGAGCAGGCACGCCTGCATCTGACCGACCATGGCGTGACCGTCCAGAAGGTCGGGCTCGACCTCGGTACGCTCATCGGCCGCAAGGATACCGTCGTCAAGCAGAACAACGAGGGCATCCAGTTCCTGTTCAAGAAGAACAAGGTCGCTTTTTTTCATGGCCAGGGTTCCCTGGTGGCCAAAACCGATTTTGGCTGGGTCGTCAAGGTGGCTGGCCCCGGCGAAGAAGATCTCGAAGGCCGTCATGTCATCGTTGCGACCGGATCCAGTGCCAGGGCGCTGCCCGGCTTGCCGTTCGACGAAGACAGGGTCCTCTCCAACGATGGCGCGCTGCGCCTGGGGGCCGTTCCCAAAACGCTCGGCGTCATCGGGGCGGGGGTCATCGGCCTCGAACTGGGCAGCGTATGGCGTCGCCTGGGGGCCGAGGTCACCTTGCTCGAAGCCATGCCGGATTTCCTTGCTGCGGTGGACCGCGATGTCGCCAAAGAGGCCCAGAAGGCGCTCACCAGGCAGGGGCTGGCCATCCATACCGGGGTGCGCATCGGCGAGATCCAGTCGCAGGGCAAGAATATCGAAATTTCATACGTCGACGCGGCCGACAAGGCGCAAACGCTCTCGGTCGAGCGCCTGATCGTATCGATC
Organism: Castellaniella sp.; assembly: GCF_041677825.1. Classification (GTDB taxonomy): domain Bacteria; phylum Pseudomonadota; class Gammaproteobacteria; order Burkholderiales; family Burkholderiaceae_B; genus Castellaniella. Next base: position 54,843 of record NZ_JBAYPG010000020.1, on the reverse strand, counting down.
GGCCGGGTGCCCAATACCGAGGGCCTTGGTGCCGGGACGGTGGGGCTCAAGCTCGATGATCGGGGGTTCATCGTGGTCGACGATGACTGCCGCAGCAACCTGCCCAATGTCTGGGCGGTGGGGGATGTGGTGCGCGGCCCCATGTTGGCGCACAAGGCCGAAGAAGAGGGCGTGGCAGTGGCGGAAACCATTGCGGGCCAGCACGGCCATGTGAACTTCGACACCATTCCCTGGGTGATCTACACCGCACCCGAAATTGCCTGGGTCGGCAAGACCGAACAGGCGCTCAAGGCCGAAGGGCGCGAGTACCGGGCCGGCAGTTTCCCGTTCATGGCCAACGGCCGTGCACGCGCGCTGGGCGATGTCACCGGCTTCGTCAAGATTCTGGCCGATGCGCGTACGGATGAGGTGCTGGGGGTGCATATCGTGGGCCCCATGGCCTCCGAACTGATTGCCGAAGCAGTGGCCATCATGGAGTTCCGTGGTGCAGCCGAAGACATTGCGCGCATATGCCACGCACACCCCACCTTGTCCGAAGCGGTCAAGGAAGCCGCACTGGCGGTTGACAAGCGTACCCTCAACCTGTAGTTGCTGATGGATGTCAGTGCGTATTACGCGCAGGCCCTGCGCGAGCGGGGCTTTGTTGCCGATGAGGCCCAGCAGGCGGCGGTTCGCCGCCTGCAGCGCTACTACGATGACTGGCTCCTTTTCAAGCAGCAGCGCTCGAATCGCCTGAAAAAACTGTTTCTCCACCCCGATGTCCCTCGGGGGGTCTACCTCTGGGGTGGGGTGGGGCGCGGGAAGAGTTTCCTCATGGATGCGTTCTATCTCACGGTGCCCATCAAGCGCAAGATCCGGTTGCACCTCCATGAATTCATGCGCAGCACCCACCACGAGATCCGTGAATTCAGTGGTCAGGCAGATCCGCTCGATCATGTCGCACGGAAAATCGCCAGCCGCTACAGACTGATCTGCTTCGATGAATTCCATGTGTCGGATGTGGCTGACGCCATGATCCTGTACCGGCTTCTGGCGGCTCTGTTCGAGCATGGCGTATCCTTCGTCATGACTTCGAACTATGAGCCCTCCACCTTGTATCCAAACGGCCTGCACCGGGACCGGATCCTGCCGGCCATTGCGCTGATCCAGGACAACATGGACATTCTCAATGTCGATGCCGGGGTCGACTATCGGCGTCTGGCCCTGGCCGAGGTGCGGACCTACATCACACCCATCGTGGCGGCCACGCACGATGAGTTGCGCGCCATCTTCGATCGGCTGGCGGACACGGCCGGGCAGGCCCCGGTACTCCAGATTGCAGGCCGCGAAATCCGGGCCCTGGCGCTCGCCGGCACCGTCGTCTGGTTCGATTTCGCAAGTCTGTGTGGCACACCGCGCTCGCAGAACGATTATCTCGAACTGGCCGACCGCTTCCAGACGGTCATCGTCTCGGATGTACCGTGCATGGGGCCACGCCAGGCATCCGAAGCCCGGCGCTTCACCTGGCTGGTGGATGTCCTGTACGATCATCGGGTCAAGCTGGTTCTCTCGGCCCAGTGCCCGGCCGACGAACTGTATGTCGATGGCCCGCAGTCCAACGAGTTTCCGCGTACCGTGTCGCGCCTGATCGAAATGCAGTCGCGCGAGTATCTCGAGGACACTCGCCGGGCATTGGTGACCTTGTGAACCTGGGCGCGTTGGCCCTTGTCGGGCCCACATCCTCTTCCGAGTACTGACATGACGACACAGAAAGTCCGGGTTCTGACCGGTATCACCACCAGCGGAACGCCGCACCTGGGCAACTATGCCGGAGCCATCCGGCCGGCCATCGAGGCCAGCACCCATGCCGAGGTCGATGCCTTTTTCTTCCTGGCAGACTATCACGCGCTGGTCAAGTGCGATGACCCCGCCCGGGTGGCGCGCTCGCGGGTGGAAATTGCCGCAACATGGATTGCGGCGGGCCTGGACACCGAGCGCGTGACGTTCTACAGGCAATCGGACATCCCCGAGATCCCCGAACTGTGCTGGATGCTCACGTGTGTCGCGGCCAAGGGGCTGATGAATCGCGCCCATGCCTACAAGGCCTCGGTCGATGCAAATGTCGCACGTGGTCTCGATCCTGATGATGGCATCAACATGGGCCTGTTCTCATACCCCATCCTGATGGCGGCCGACATCCTCATCTTCAACGCCCACAGGGTGCCCGTGGGGCGCGATCAGATCCAGCACCTTGAGATGGCGCGCGACATCGCCCAGCGTTTCAACCATCTGTATGGTGGTGAAGAGGGCCTGTTCACACTGCCCGAAGTGCAGATCGACGAGTCCGTGGCGACGCTGCCCGGGCTGGACGGGCGCAAGATGTCAAAGAGCTACGACAACACCATTCCCTTGTTCGAAGGGGGGCGTCAGGCGCTCGAGAAGGCGGTGGCGCAGATCGTGACGGATTCGCGCGAACCTGGGGAACCCAAGCAGGCCGAAGGCTCGCACCTGTTCACCCTGTTCCAGGCATTTGCCAGCCCGACGCAGATCGCCCATTTCAGGGCAGAACTCGAAGCCGGCCTGGCCTGGGGGGATGCCAAGGCCATGCTGGCCGATCGGATCGAAGCCCAGATCGGTCCGATGCGGGCGCGTTATGCCGAGCTCATGGCGCATCCGAAGCAGATCGAAGACATCCTGCAGGCCGGTGCCGGCAAGGCCCGCGCTCAGGTGCTGCCGTTCATGAAGCGCCTGAGGGCCGCGGTGGGTTTGCGTTCAGCCACGGTGTCGATCTCCCCCGATCATGGCGTGCATGGCAAGGCTGTGCCAGGCCACGGGGCACCAAAAGAAGCTGCGGCCGGCAAGGGCAGGCGGCCTCGCCTGGTGTCTTTTCGCGATGCGGATGGTCGATTTCGGCAGCGTCTGTTTGGCGTCGATGGGCGCGAATTGATGCTCACGGAAGCTTTCGACGACCCCAAGGCCCTGCACGCAGGGGTACAGGCACTGATCCAGCAAGACCTGGCCACCCTGCCAGCGGATGCCGATGGCAGGGTGAGTCTGGTGGCAGACGGGCAATGCCTGGCACGGGTCGATCAGGATGATCTGCCGGATGTGTGCACTGCTCTGGCACAGATCTGACCCGCGCAGATACGGCGCATCATGGCGCTGCTGCGCAGCGCTCGGCCAGCAGGCAGAGTATTTCGTACATCAGGGTGGCCCCGACCAGGGCCGTATTGCCGCTGGGGTCGAACGGCGGGGCGACTTCGACCAGGTCGCCACCGATGAAATCCAGCCCGCGCAGGCCGCGCAGCAGCGTCTGGGCCTGAAGGGTGCTGATGCCGCCGACCTCTGGTGTGCCCGTACCGGGCGCGTAGGCTGGATCGAGCGCATCGATGTCGAACGAGAGATAGACGGGGCCCTCACCGACGACACGGCGGATCTCGGCAATCACGGCCTGAACGCCGAGTTCGTCGAATTCTTCGATGAACATGACGCGCATGCCGTGTGCGCGCGAGTAATCCCAGCCAGCCGGCGTGTTCTGGGCGCCGCGTATGCCGATCTGTATGGTGCGCCGAGGGTCCATCACACCGGCTTCGGTGGCCTGGTGAAACGGCCCGCCATGATGGAATTTCGAACCCATGAACGGGCCCCAGGTGTCCGTATGGGCATCGATATGGATGATGCCCGGCGGGCGGGTCCCCCGGGGCGAGCCCGCGTGCAGCCCCGCCAGAATCGGAAAGGTGATCGAGTGATCACCCCCGGCGCTCAGGGGGCGTACCCCCGCCTGTGCAAGGGCCTGGTAGAAACTGCAGATATCTTCATATACGGCCGTATGATCGTATACGTGCGGCAACGGGACATCACCCAGATCGGCCACCCGGCACAGCGCGTAGGGATTGATGCGTGTGACATGGTGGATGGTGCGCGTCATGCTGGACGCATTGCGAAGTTCGCGTGGCCCATGGCGGGCGCCGGCGCGGTTGGTGACGCCGCCGTCATAGGGGACACCCACCAGGCCGATGTCCACGTTGCCCGGGCTGCTGGCCAATGGGGTGCGCATGAAGGTGGCGATCCCCGTGTATCGCGGTGCCGTCATGGCGCTGGTGTCGGTTCCGGCGGCGTGGGCAGGGGGCGTGGCTGTTTTCATGGGACGTGATGGCGGCAGAATGCCCCCGGACGGTGGCTACCGGGGGCTTGCTGCAGACGGGCTGGAATCTGGCGTTCAGCTCAGGGGTTGGTCGGAATCTAGCGGGCGGCCCAGGCCGAAAACCGCTGTTCGAGCCCTTCGCCGTGGTCGGTCCAGAACTCGAGGTCGTTGAACAAGGCGTTCTTTGCATTTTGCGGCGAGTTGGGCACGCTGGCGAGTACGTCGTCGCCCAGCATTTCGATGGCTTTCTTGCTCACCGGGCCGTAGGCGATGTGTTCGCTGTATGCGGCCTGTGCCTTGGGCGAACTGGCGTACTTGACGAATTCGATGGCTTCTTCCTTGTTGGGCGAGCCCGTGGGAATGACCCAGTAGTCGAAGTCATAGACGCTGCCATCCCAGACAATGGCCAATGGGCGACCCTCGCGTTGCGCCGCATCGATACGCCCGTTGTAGACGGCCGACATGACCAGGTCGCCGGCCGTCAGGAGCTGCGGCGGTTGTGACCCCGCTTCCCACCACTGGATGTGCGGCTTGAGTTCATCGAGTTTGGCAAAGGCCCGGTCCACCCCTTCCGGCGTGGACAGTGTTTCGTACACCTTGTCGACCGGGACGCCGTCGGCGATCAGGGCGAACTCGAGATTGTAGTGCGCGCCCTTGCGCAGGCCGCGTTTGCCGGGAAATTTCTCGACATCCCAGAAGTCGGCCCAGCCGGTGGGTACCGTCTTGAGAAGGTCGGTGTTGTAGGCCAGCACGGTGGACCACACGAAGGTGCCAACGCCGCAGTACATCAGGGCGCCGTCGACGATGTCGCTGGCATCGATGACCGAGGGCCAGTCGATGTCTTCGTAAAGACCTTCATCGCAGCCGCGGCCCAGATCGCCGGTCTCGACCTCGACGACATCCCAGACCACATTGCCCGAATCGACCATGGCCTTGACCTTGGCCTGCTCACCGTTATAGGCCACCGGGATGATTTTCTTGCCTGTGTTCTGCTCGAAAGGCTTGATGTATGCGGCTTCCTGGGCATCGCCATTGGCACCCCCGAAATTGACGACGGTCAGGTCGCGTGCCTGAACCGGGGAGTACCCGAGCATGGCCATGGGCAAGGTCAGCGCGAAGGTGGCGAGCAAAGTGCGTGATTTCATGAATGTCTCCGATCGTTGGGTTTATGCTGCCAGAGTATCCAGTGCCTGCGCCATCTTTTCGAGTGCCAGATCGGCCTCGGCAGGGGTGATGATCAGTGCGGGCAACAGCCGGATGATGTTGTCGCGGGCGGTCAGGACCAGCAGGCCGTGGTCCTGGCAAGCCTGGACGATGCGGGTGTTGGGCGTATGTGCGGGCAGGCCGATCATCAGGCCAAGGCCGCGCAGGGGCTCGCCGATGTGCGTGGGGTAGCGCCGGGCCAGGTCGACAAGGCCTGCGCGAAAATGATCGGCGACCGCACAGACCTGGTCCATGAAGCCGGGGGCTGTCAGGATGTCGAATACCGCGTTGCCAACCGCCATGGCCAGTGGATTGCCACCGAAGGTGGTGCCGTGGTTGCCCGGCCCGAAGGCACTGGCAACCCGCTCGGTGGCCATGCAGGCCGAGAGTGGGAAACCGCCGCCCAGGCCCTTGGCCGTGGTGAGCACATCGGGTTGGATGCCCGACCATTCGTGCGCATACAGCTTGCCGGTGCGGCCATTGCCTGACTGGACCTCATCGACCATGAGCAGCAGGCCGTGCTCGTCGGCCAGGGCCCGCAGGGCCTGCATGAAGGCCGGATCGGCGCTGCGCACGCCGCCTTCACCCTGTACCGGCTCGATGAGAATGGCCGCAGTTTCGGGGCCGATGAGTGCACGGACCGAGTCGATGTCATTGAATTCGGCACGATCGAAGCCTGGCGCATGGGGCGCGTAGCCTTCGCGGTATTTTTCGCCGTCTCCGGCGATGATCGTGGTGAGCGTGCGACCATGGAAGGCGCCCTCGAACACGATGGTGCGCCAGCGCTCGGGCTGGCCGGCGAGGTCGAAATGGCGTCGTGCCAGCTTGAGGGCGGTTTCGTTGGCCTCGGCCCCACTGTTGGTGAAGAACACACGGTCTGCAAAGGTGGCAGCGCACAGGCGGTCTGCCAGCCTTTCCTGATCGGGGATTTCGTACAGGTTGGACAGGTGCCACAATTTGCCGGCCTGGCGGTTCAGGGCTTCGACGAGGTGCGGGTGGCAGTGACCCATGGCATTGACCCCGATGCCGGCAGTGAGGTCCAGGTAGCGCCGGCCGTCTTCGGCAGTGAGCCACACACCGGTTCCGTGGGTGAACGACAGCGGCTGGCGTGCGTAGGTGGACATCAGGTGTGAATCGGACATGGGTGAAACCTGCGAGGTCTGGGTCAGTTGAATTGGAAAAATTCTTTGTTGGGGGTAGCAGGAACCGGGGGCAGGCCCCCCGGACGCCCCGCTGCCGGGGCGGTTTGTTTCAGGCCGGGAAAATCAGCGCAATGGCCAGCCGTACATCAGGCCACCGTTCGTCCACAGGGCATTGAGGCCCCGCTCGAGCTTGAGCGGTGAACCCTGCCCGATGTTGCGCTCGAATGACTGGCCGTAGTTGCCGATCTGCTTGACAATATTGTAGGCCCACTTGGCATCCAGGCCCAGACCTTTTGCCATGTCGCCGGAGACCCCGAGGATGCGTTGCACATTGGGATTGTTGCTCTTCAGCATCTCATCGACATTCTCGGATGTGATGCCGTATTCCTCGGCCTCTATCCAGGCATTCAGCGCCCAGCGTGCCACCATGAACCACTCGTCGTCGCCCTGGCGCACCATGGGGCCGAGCGGCTCCTTGGAGAAATTCTCGGGCAGGATGATGTAGTCGTCCGGGGTGGCCGATGAAGCCCTGAGGCTGGCCAGCTGGGATTTGTCGCTGGTGACCACGTCACAGCGCCCCGCCTCGAAGGTGCGGAACCCGCCTTCGGAGGTTTCGATCACCACGGGCTTGAATTCAAGCTTGTGGGCACGGAACCAGTCGGCCAGATTCAGCTCGGTGGTGGTGCCCTGCAGCACGCAGACCGCCGCCCCATCGAGTTCGGTGGCGCTCTTGACGCCCAGGCTCTTGTTGACCAGCACGCCCTGGCTGTCGTAGTAGTTGATGCCGGTGCTCATCAGGCCCAGTGTGGTGTCACGGATCATGGTGGCGGTGGAATTTCGGGTCAGCACGTCGACTTCGCCCGACTGCAGGGCTGTGAAACGCTGCTGCGACGTGAGCGGGGTGGCCTTGAACTTCTCGGCATCACCGAACATCATCGCGGCGATGCTGCGGCACATGTCGATATCGATGCCTTTCCAGACGCCTTTGCTGTCGGCCAGGGCAAACCCGGGCAGGCCCGAGTTCACGCCGCATTGCACGAAGCCGCGTTCCTTGACGGCATCGAAGGTGCTGCCAGCCTGGGCGCTGCCGGCGGCCAGCAGCAGGGCGGTGGATAGTGCGGCGAATTTCAGTAGCTTCATGTGTCTCCCCCTGTTATGGGTTGTCGTTGAATGGATCGGGGCCGTGCCCCTGCCGAAATGGTGCTTTTGGCAACCAGTCTGCGGTGCACAATCATCGCCGAAATGCAGGACTTGTGCCAGTAGGTGAAGCGAGTAGTCGAAAGCGGTATAAAAGTGTTCAAATCATGGAATCGTTGCGACCTTCAAGGCCACAGGGTTCCCTGCCGTTTTCGTTTTCATTACTGAGGATTTCCATGACTGCCATTCCCTCTTCTGCCGCGCGCCTTGCCGGGCATGTACTGGTCGACCAGTTGCGTGCACACGGGGTCGATCATGTGTTCTGCGTGCCCGGCGAAAGCTACCTGGCCGTGCTCGATGGCCTGTTCGATGCCGGCATCGAAGTCACCGTGTGCCGCCAGGAGGGCGGGGTCGCCTACATGGCCGAAGCCTATGGCAAGCTCACCGGGCGCCCGGGCGTCTGCATGGTGACCCGTGCACCGGGGGCGTCCAATGCAGTGCCCGGCATCCATGTGGCGTCGCAGGACTCCACCCCCATGATCATGCTGGTGGGCCAGATCGATCGTTCGGCCCGTGATCGCGAGGCCTTCCAGGAAATGGACTACAAGGCCGTGTTCGGCACGCAGGCCAAGTGGGTGGCCGAAATCGATCAGGCCGAACGCATCCCCGAATATCTGGCGCGCGCCTTCAAGGTGGCGGCCTCGGGTCGACCCGGCCCGGTCGTGCTGGCCCTGCCCGAAGACATGCTGGTCGAACACATCGAGGTGGCCGATGCGCGTCCGGGTCAACTGCCGCAGGCCTGGCCTGCGCCCGGGCAGGTGCAGCAGTTCGAGGCCCTGCTCGCACAGGCCCGGCGGCCCATGGCCCTGCTGGGCGGCAGTACCTGGGATGCCGGCTCGGTCGCTGCATTCGGCGAATTTGCGCGCGCCCATGGCATTCCCATCGCCGTCCAGTTCAGGCGCCAGATGCTGTGTCCGGTGGACCACCCCTGCTTCGTGGGCGACCTGGGCCTTGGGTGTGACCCTCACCTGCTGGCTGCCATCCGCGAGTCCGACCTGATCCTGGCGCTGGGGGGGCGCCTGTCCGAAGTGCCCAGCCAGAATTACACCTTGTTCGGCATCCCCAATCCTGACCAGACCTTCGTGCATGTGCACCCAGACACCAGTGAACTCAACCGGGTCTATCAGGCCGATCTCGCAGTGGCCTGCACGTCGGCCGCCTGGGTCGCGGCCATCGCGGGCATGGCGCCGGCCACGGACGTGTCGGCCCGGGTGGCGCGCTGTACCGAACTGCATGCCGCGCGCCAGGCCTGGGGCGATCCCGCTGCCATCCATCATCCCGGTGCGCTGCAGATGGGCGAGGTGATGGCGCATCTGAACGCAGTCCTGCCAGCCGACACCATCATGGCCAACGGCGCCGGCAATTTTGCAACATGGGTGCATCGCTTCTATCACTTCCGCGCATTCGGCACGCAATTGGCGCCCACATCGGGCTCCATGGGGTATGGCTTGCCGGCTGCGGTGGCGGCCCAGCGCATGTATCCGAACCGGCGCGTCATCTGCTTTGCCGGCGACGGCTGCTTCATGATGCACGGGCAAGAATTTTCCACGGCGGTCCAGTATGGCCTGCCCATCATCGTGATCCTGATCGACAACGGCATGTACGGCACCATCCGCATGCACCAGGAGCGCACGTACCCGGGCCGGGTATCGGCGACGACGCTGCACAATCCGGATTTTGCAGCCTATGCCCGTGCATTTGGCGGCCACGGCGAGCGCGTCGAGACCACCGAACAGTTTGCGCCGGCACTGCAGCGTGCCATCGACAGCGGCTTGCCGGCCATCATTCACTGCCTGCTGGATCCCGAGGCCATCACGCCCACCACCACCCTGAGCAAGCTGCGCGCGGGCTGAGGGCAGGGTGGCGTGAGCCGCAAGGCCGGGTCTGCCCTGGGCAAGCGGCGCACGGGCCAAGGGCCTGCCCGGCGAGTATCGAGGTACGGGTACGCAGGCCGTGTCAGCCCGATACGGCATCCACCAGCCATTGTCTGAACTTCACGACCGATGGCTGGGATACTTTCCGTTCTGGCACGATCAGGTGAAAGGCCCGTGCGTCGGGGCTGCTGTGCGGGTTCAGGACGATCAACTGGCCGCTGTCCAGTTCCGGCCGGATCAGAAAGGCCGGTATCAGGGCAACACCCAGGCCATCCCGGGCGGCCTGGGCCAGCATCGAAAACAGTTCCAGACGCATGCCCACCATGTCGTCGGGTACCATGGTCCCGGCGGATCTGAACCATTCCCGCCAGGCGGTCGGGCGGGTGCTTTGCTGCAGCAGCGGCATGCGGGCGATGGCATCCGGCGCCAGTGGGGTGGCCGCGAGCCTGGGGCTGCATACCGGCACCGGGTTCTCGTACATCAGGAAATACGCTTCTGTACCAGCCCAGCGCGGGTTGCCGGAATACAGCGCAGCGTCGAATTCGGTATCGTCGAACATGAACGGTGTCGTGCGCGTGACCATGTTCACCTGCAGCCCGGGGGCCGCGGCCTGCAGGCTGGCGAGCCGGGGCAGCAGCCAGCGGGTGGCGAATGTGGGCACCACGGCCAGGTCGAGCACCCCGCCGGCCTGATGGGCCATGATGGCCAGGGTATCGCGCTCCATGGCCTGCAGATGGGCGTGCACCATGCGCGCATACCGTTCGCCTGCGTCGGTCAGGCGCACCCCGCGGCGCACGCGCTCGAACAGCGCCACGCCCACATGTTGCTCGAGGCCGGCAATCTGCCGGCAGATGGCACCTTGCGTGAGCGACAGTTCATGCGCCGCCCGGGTGAAGCTTTCATGCCGCGATGCCGCCTCGAACGCCTGCAGGGCGCGAGTACTTGGGAATCGATTGCGCATCTTTGGAGTGAGGAAATTGCACAAATAATGGAAATTATATCGTTTGCCCGAGACAGGCATGTGCAGCTAGCATGTTCCTGTTCGATCATTCACCCGTCTTTTGCACAGGAGCCCCCATGTCCCAATCCCGCCCCCAATTCCAGTGGCTTGATCCGCTGCTGCTCGATCAGCAACTCGATGACACCGAGCGCATGGTGCGTGACGCGGCGCGTGCGTACTGTCAGGACAAGCTCCTCTCGCGTGTCCAGGACGCATTCCGCCACGAGAACACGGACCCCGCCATTTTTCGCGAACTGGGCGAACTGGGGCTTCTGGGGGCCACGATTCCGGAAGAATATGGCGGCGCCGGCCTCAACTATGTCTGTTATGGCCTGATTGCCCGCGAAGTCGAACGCATCGACTCGGGCTATCGCTCCATGATGAGCGTGCAGAGCTCGCTGGTCATGGTGCCCATCCATGAATTCGGCACCGAAGACCAGAAACGCAAGTATCTTCCGCGCCTGGCCAGTGGCGAATGGATTGGCTGCTTTGGCCTGACCGAGCCCAACCATGGGTCCGATCCGGGTTCCATGGAAACCCGCGCGCGTGCGGTGCCGGGGGGGTACAGCCTGTCAGGGGCCAAGACCTGGATCACCAACAGCCCGATCGCCGACGTGTTCGTGGTCTGGGCCAAAGACGATGCAGGCAAGATCCGCGGGTTCATCCTCGAGAAAGGCGCGCAGGGTCTGTCCGCGCCGGCCATACATGGCAAGGTGGGGCTGCGCGCCTCGATCACCGGTGAAATCGTCATGGACGAGGTATTTGTCCCCGAAGAAAACGCATTTCCGGATGTGCGCGGCCTGAAGGGGCCCTTCACCTGCCTGAATTCGGCGCGCTTCGGCATTGCCTGGGGGGCGCTCGGTGCCGCCGAGGCCTGCTATGAAACCGCCCGCCAGTACGTGCTCGATCGCCAGCAGTTCGGGCGCCCGCTGGCTGCCAATCAGCTCATCCAGAAAAAACTTGCGGACATGCTCACCGAGATCACGCTGGGGCTGCAATCCGTGCTGCGCGTGGGGCGTCTGAAAGACGAAGGGCAGGCACCCGTCGAAATCACCTCCATCGTCAAGCGCAACTCATGCGGCAAGGCCCTCGATATTGCGCGTACTGCGCGCGACATGCTGGGGGGCAACGGTATTTCCGATGAATTCTGCATCGCCCGCCATCTCGTCAATCTCGAGGTCGTCAACACCTACGAGGGCACGCATGACGTTCATGCACTGATCCTCGGGCGCGCGATCACGGGCATCGCTGCATTTGCCAACTGAGAGTGGGACATGTCCGCAACCCAGGAAACAGTCTCGAAATCCAGCCAGGGCCCGGGCGTGCAGGGGGCCCTGTCCCACATCCGGGTGCTGGACCTGTCCCGCGTCCTGGCAGGCCCCTGGGCCACCCAGATACTGGGCGATCTGGGCGCCGACGTGATCAAGGTCGAACGCCCGGGGGCGGGTGATGACACGCGCCATTGGGGGCCGCCCTGGATGCCTGATGAAGCGGGGCAGGATTCCGATGTTGCGGCCTACTACCTGTGCACCAATCGCAACAAGCGTTCCATCACGATCGACATGGCCAGCGCGGGCGGTCAGGCCCTGCTGCGCCAGCTTGCAACAGAAAGCGACGTGCTGGTCGAGAACTTCAAAGTCGGCGGGCTGGCGCGCTATGGCCTCGATTACGACGCACTTGCGGCCATCAATCCGCGCCTGGTCTATTGCTCCATCACCGGGTTTGGGCAGACGGGGCCGTATGCAGAGCGTGCCGGCTATGACTTTCTGATCCAGGGCCTGGGGGGGCTGATGAGCATCACCGGACGGCCTGACGATGAAGCAGGTGGGGGGCCCATGAAGGTGGGGGTGGCGCTGGTCGACATCCTGACCGGCCTGTACGCCGCCAATGCCATACAGGCGGCGCTCGCGGCCCGCGAAAAGACCGGGCGCGGCCAGCACCTGGATGTGGCCCTGCTCGATGTCCAGGTGGCCTGCCTGGCGAACCAGGCAATGAACTATCTGGCGACCGGCCGGGATCCCCAGCGGCTGGGCAATGCGCATCCCAGCATCGTGCCCTACCAGGATTTCCCGACGGCCGACGGCCACATGATTCTGGCCATCGGCAATGACGGCCAGTTCGAGCGCTTCTGCATCGAAGCCGGGCAACCGGAACTGGCCCGCGATCCCCGTTTTGCATCGAACCAGGCGAGGGTCACGCACCGGCAGGTGCTCATCCCCATTCTGCGCGAGATCACCCGTACCCGTGGCACCGCGCAGTGGATCGCGTCACTCGAGGCCCGGGCGGTGCCTTGCGGGCCCATCAACGGTCTGCACGATGTCTTTGCCGATGCCCAGGTCCGGGCGCGTGGCCTGCAGATCGAGATGACGCACGCTGGCGCGGGCCGGGTGCCGCTGGTGGCGAGTCCCATGCGCCTGTCCGATACGCCGGTCGATTATCGTCTGCCGCCACCGGCATTGGGGGCCCACACCGAAGAAGTCCTGCGCGACTGGCTCGGCATGTCGGCCGACCAGGCCCAGGCGTTGCGCGGGCAGGGTGTGCTCTGATCTGCAGGGGAGGGGGCACACGGCGGTGCTGCGGGTGTTCAGGGGCGGCGGCCCTTGGCGCGTACCTGGGCAAAGGCCTGGGCCATGGCCCCCTCCGGGGCGCTGGCAGGGCGTGCCTGCCCTGCATGACGGCTGCGGGCACGCGATGAGGGTGGCGCACCGGCAGCCGAAGACGGCGTCTTGTCACGGGCTGCATCGGGGCGCCGGACGACGCCTTCGGTGTTGTCCTTGCGCATGCTCAGGCTGATGCGCTTGCGGGGCACGTCGACTTCCATGACGCGGACATCCACCGTCTGGCCCACCCGCACCACGTCACGCGGGTCCTTGACGTAATGGTCGGCCAACGCCGAAACGTGCACCAGGCCATCCTGGTGCACGCCGATATCCACGAATACCCCGAAATTGGCTACGTTGCTGACGACGCCCTGCAGTTGCATTCCGGGCACCAGGTCCTGAATCTCATGGACGCCGTCATCGAAGTGGGCCGTTTCGAACCCGGGCCGTGGATCGCGCCCCGGTTTTCTCAGCTCTTCGAAAATATCGCTGATGGTGGGCACGCCAAACCGTTCGTCGGCAAAATCGGCGGGTGACAGGCCCTTGAGCACGTCGGCCTGCCCCATGATGGCATTCAGCGGGCGGCCCAGGCGCTGCAGGATCCGTTCGACCACGGGGTAGGCTTCAGGGTGCACCGCAGAGGCATCCAGGGGGTTGTCCGAGTCGCGGATGCGCAGAAAGCCAGCCGCCTGTTCGAAGGTCCGCTCGCCCAGACGGGGGACTTTGCGCAAGGCCTGGCGGTTGCGGAATGCGCCATGGCGTTCGCGGTAGTCGACGATCTGGCGTGCGAGACCGGTGTTCAGGCCGGATACCCGGGCCAGCAGCGGGGGCGATGCCGTGTTCACATCCACCCCGATCGCATTGACGCAATCTTCGACCACAGCCGACAGCGAGCGCGCCAGCGCGTGCTGGTTCACATCGTGCTGGTATTGGCCCACACCGATGGCCTTGGGCTCGATCTTCACGAGTTCGGCCAATGGATCCTGCAGGCGGCGGGCGATGGACACCGCGCCTCGCAGGCTCACGTCCAGATCGGGAAATTCTTCTGCGGCCTGCGCCGAGGCCGAATACACCGAAGCCCCGGCCTCCGAGACGGCGACGGCCTTGAACGGGTGCGATGGATGCCGGGCCTGCAGTTGCCTGACCAGTTCTCGGGTCTCGCGCGAGGCCGTGCCATTGCCTATGGCCACCAGCGTGATCTTGTGGCGCGTGACGAGTTCAGCCAGTACGCGCAGGCTCCCGTCGACATCCCTGCGGGGTTCGAATGGATGGATCGTGGCGCTGTCCAGCAATTTGCCCGTGGTGTCGATGGCGGCCACCTTGACGCCGGTGCGTATGCCGGGGTCCAGCCCCAGGATGTTGTGCGGCCCGGCTGGTGCGGCCAGAAGCAGATCTTCGAGATTCGCTGCGAACACCCGGATGGCTTCGGCTTCCGCCTGCTCACGCAGCACGCCCAGGCGTTCGGTTTCGAGACGGGGCAATAACCGCACCCGCCATGCCCAGCGACAGACTTCGCCCAGCCAGTGTTGACGGGCATCATCCCGGCTGTCGAAACGGGTGCCCGGTGTCATGGTGTCGGCAATCAGGCGCACGCAGGGGTGAGGGTGTTGCGCTTCGAGCCCTGGCGCCAGGCTGATGCGCAGCTCGAGTATGCCTTGCTGGCGGCCGCGCAGCAGGGCCAGCATGCGGTGGGACGGGATGCGCTGCAGGCTTTCGGTGAATTCGAACCAGTCGCGGAACTTCGCGCCTTCGCGTTCCTTGCCTTCGATCACTTTCGAGTTCAGCACCCCGTGGCGCTCGAGCGTGCTGCGCAGGCCCTGGATCAGATCTGCATTTTCGGCAAACCGTTCGGCCAGGATATCGCGCGCACCGTTCAGCACGCTTTTCTCGTCGCCATATCCCAGGTCTGCGTTCAGATACCCGCTCGCCAGACGCTGGGGATCGGCGCGGATATCCGCAAGAAGTTCATCGGCAAGGGGCAGCAGGCCGGCCTCGATGGCGATCTGTCCGCGGGTGCGGCGTTTGGGGCGGTAGGGGGCATACAGGTCTTCCAGCCGCTGCTTGCTGTCTGCCGCCAGAATGTGGGCCTGCAGGGCTTCAGTCATGAGGCCCTGGGCGATGAGGCTGTGCAGGATGACCGTTCTGCGGTCTTCGAGCTCGCGCAGGTAGGCCAGGCGGGTCTCGAACGCGCGCAGTACCGTGTCATCCAGCCCCCCGGTGGCTTCCTTTCGGTAGCGTGCGATGAAGGGCACGGTGGCACCCGAATCGAGCAGTTGCATGGTGGCCTGAACCTGCGCTGGGCGTACGCCCAGCTCTGTGGCAAGCTGCAGAATGATGGCCTGGGGGGTATCGGTGGTCGGTGCAGGGGCTGTCAATGGATTTCTGTCATCGGGAATGAGTACCAGCGGCGCATTTTGCCACAGTCGGACGAAAGACCTCAATCGCTTGGCGTATGATGCCCGCATCGCAAGTTTCGGTGTATGGATCCTGATTCAGATGGCCAACGACCCCCTGGAGGCTGTGTTCGGGCCTGACGGCTCGCTGGCACGGGCGCTGCCTGCCTACCAGCCACGCACGGCGCAGCAAGAACTCGCGCAAGCCATCTGGCAGGCCCTGCAAGAGGGCGAGGTACTGATTGCCGAAGCGGGCACGGGTACTGGCAAGACCTGGGCCTACCTGGTGCCGGCCTTTCTCTCGGGGCGCAAGACACTCATTTCGACAGGCACCCGGACCCTGCAGGATCAGCTGTTTCACCGTGATATTCCGCGCTTGCGGCACGCGCTGGCGCTGTCGGTGGATGTGGCATTGCTCAAGGGGCGCAGCAACTACGTATGTCATTATCATCTGGATCGTCTCGAGCAGGATCCGGGCGCGCTGAAGTCACGCGAAGAAATTCCGCAGCTGCGCACGATCCGGCAGTTTGCCCGAACGTCCGAATCAGGTGACAAGGCCGAATTGCCGGCAGTGCCAGAAACGGCCGATCTCTGGAATCGGGTGACGTCGACCCGCGAGAACTGTCTCGGCCAGGATTGCCCGTTCGTGCGCGATTGTTTCGTATACAAGGCGCGCCGTCGGGCACAGGATGCCGACGTGGTGGTGGTCAATCATGCACTTTTCATGTCTGATCTGGCACTGCGCGAAGAAGGCGTGGCCAACCTGCTGCCCGAGACCCACCTGGTGGTATTCGATGAGGCCCATCAACTGCCGGCAACCGCAACCCACTTTCTGGGTGAAAGCGTATCCGTCCACCAGGTACTCGATGGCCTGCGCCAGGCTGAGGCAGCGGGGCTGGCCCATGCGCGCGAGGCCGTACGCTGGAGTGACCTGTGCGGGGCCCTCGAGGCCGCTGCGCGGGCCTTTCGCCTGGCCTGTGCGCCGGTGACGGCGCTGCCCGGTGCCCGGGTCACTTTCGAGCAGCTTCCGCAGGCTCAGGGCTTCGATGAGGCCTTCCAGCAGCTCTGTACTGCCATGGACCCGCTCCTCGAGGCACTGGCGGCGCAAGAGGAACGGCATCCCGATCTGGCTGCTGCGTTGCGTATGCTCGAGGGTGTGCATGACCGCCTGCAGCGCTGGGCCACGCCGGCACGCGGCATGCCAGAGGCCGCCGATCACGCGGCGGTGCGCTGGGTCGAGTGCAGCACCCACTCGGTGCGCCTGCAACGCGCGCCCCTGTCGGTGGCCAGGATTTTCTCGGGCTTTCGGCGCGACGGCCAGGCCTGGGTACTTACCTCGGCCACGCTTTCAGTGCGCGGTGACTTTCAGCATTTCCAGCGCCAGCTGGGGCTGGCCGACGCACATGTGGCCAGTTGGCTGTCGCCGTTCGACTACGCCGCCAGAGGCTTGCTGTATGTGCCGCGTGCTTTGCCGGCGCCTGGCTCGGCCGGGTTCTCCACGGCATTTGCCCATGCCTTGCTGCCATTGATGCGTGTCAGCCGGGGTGGTGTGCTGGTCTTGTGCACGACCTTGCGGGCCGTGGCCGAAGTCGCCGATTGCCTGCTGGATGGCGTTGATGGCAGGCTGGTGATGCGCCAGGGCGAGTCGTCGCGCGCCGTGCTGCTCGAGCGGTTCAGGGCGGCAGGGAATGCGGTTCTGGTGGGCAGCGTAAGCTTCTGGGAGGGCATCGACCTGCCCGGGGAAGCGCTCACGCTGGTCGCGATTGACAAACTGCCATTTGCACCACCCGACGACCCTGTGCTCGAGGCACGCCTGCGGGTCTGCCGAGCGCAGGGGGGCAATCCGTTCATGGAGCACCAGTTGCCCCAGGCGGCGATGCTGCTGAAGCAGGGGGCCGGGCGCTTGATCCGCTCAGAGACGGATTGGGGGGTTCTGGTGGTGGGTGACGGCCGCCTGGTCGACAAACCGTATGGCCGGCTGCTGTGGCAGGGGCTGCCGCCGTTTGCACGCACCCGGGATGCCGGGCTGGCCCTGGCGTTTCTCGGCGACCCGCCTGCGCTGGCCGAGTGACGGCACCGCCGGGCTGGGTGCCGTGGCCATCGCGTCGCGTGAAGTGACGGGGCCGGCGGGCCAGGCGCTGGGGCCGGCCGGTCGGCTGATGGGCCCGTCGGGCCAGGCGCTTGGAGCCCTGTTGCCCGGGCTTCAGAACCAGTTGATCGGATTCCAGTAGCTCACGGGTTCATCGAGCCCCTGCGCGTAATACTTGCTGTCGGGGAAGTTGTGATCCAGTACCCGCTTGGCGTCATCGCGCAGTTCGGGCAACTCGAGCCTGTCGTAGCTGAGCATCATCAGGTACAGGGCTTTTTCGACGACTGGCGCGCCCTCGAAATCGGTGATCACGCTTTGTGCCCGATTGGCTGCCGCCACGTATGCACCACGCTTGTAATAATATGTTGCGACGTGAACTTCGTTGGCTGCAATGGTATTGACCAGCCAGGCCACCCGCTTGCGCGCATCGGGTGCATAGCGGCTGTCGGGATAGCGCCGCAGGAGTTCGTTGAATGCGTCGTAGGATTCGCGCAGGCCCTTGGGGTCGCGTTCGCTGGGATCCTGCTGGGTCCAGCTGGACAGTATCGCACTGGGCGGCGTGAAGGTGATCAGGCCCTTGAGATACAGCATGTAGTCCGTACCCGGATGGTTGGGGTATTGCTGCATGAAGCGATCGATCGCCGCCCTGGCCTGTTCGGGTTCCTCGTCTTTCCAGTTGACCCAGGCCTGATCGATCAGGGCCTGCTGTGCGTAGACGCCGAACGGGTAGCGGGCTTCGAGGGCCTCGAGATTCTCGCGGGCTTCGGACCAGTTGGCCCCGGCCATCTCGGTACGAGCCTGGCTGTACAGACGTTCGGCACCCCAGCCGGCGGTGGGGTCGACGTTGCTCGTGGTCGAACTGCACGCCGCCAGCACCACGGTGGCCAGGCCGACCAGCGCAACGCGGGACAGACGGTAAAGGGGTCGGTGCGAAACCAGTGCTTGAAAGGCCACAGGATATCCTTGGTCAAGGTGTTAGCATTGTCGGCAGATTATATGATTTGTCGCAATGACGCACACGAAACCTGATCCTGAAGGTCCCCGCGAGGAAGAATCGCTGCCTTTCGTATTGCCGGCGGGGGTTGTTCCAGAGCGGCTCGACAAGGTGCTGGCCCGGCTGATTCCCGAGCATTCGCGCAGCCGCCTGCAGGCCTGGATCGAGGCCGGGTGCGTTCTGGTGAATGGCCGGCCCGGGCAGATTCGTACCCGGGTGGGGCCAGGTGATTACATTCTGGTGCGGCCCCGGCCTGCCCCTGAAGACCAGGCCTACGTGCCTGAAGACATCGCTTTCGAGGTCGTGGCCGAGTCGCCCGACTGGCTTGTCATTGACAAGCCGCCAGGGCTGGTCACCCATCCTGGGGCTGGAAACTGGCACGGCACTTTGCTCAATGGTCTGTTGTTCCGCTATCCGGAATTGGGCCAGGTGGCGCGTGCCGGTATCGTGCACCGGCTCGACAAGGATACGTCCGGCCTGATGGTCGTGGCGCGCAACGCAACAGCCCAGACTCATCTGGTGCGCCAACTGCAGGCGCGGTCGGTACATCGCGAGTACTGTGCCCTGGTGCATGGCTATTTGCCTGGTACAGGGCGTGTAGACGCCGCGATCGGTCGGGATCCCCGTGTTCCGGTGCGCATGAGCGTACTGCGCCCGGTGGCCCCGCGCCCCGCTCTCACGGCCTATCGCGCGCTTGCGCAGGGTAGGGTGCAAGGCCAGGCCGTCAGCCAGGTGCAGTGTCGCCTGGAAACGGGGCGTACGCACCAGATTCGTGTGCATCTGGCCAGCCTGGGACACCCGCTGCTGGGGGATGTGCTGTATGGCGGGCAATGCCTTGCCGGGGCGCGGCGGCAAATGCTGCATGCCCGCGCATTGACGTTCGTCGATCCTGGCCATGGCGATGAGCGGGCCTTCTGTCGTTTGCCCCCGACAGACTATCAGCAGGTCTGTCGCGCCATCGAATGGCAGGAGGGGGTGCGTGGCCTCGATTGAACTGGCTGCGGGCCTGCAGGCCGAAACAGGCGCCCCCTGGCCCGGCGTACGGTACTTCACCACCTGGCGCGGTGGCGGCGCCAGTGCCACCCCATTCGACAGCCTCAATCTGGGGTTGCATGTGTCCGATACCGAGAGTGCCGTGCTCGAAAACCGGCGCCGGTTGCGGCAGTGTCTGCCGGCCGAACCGCTGTGGCTGGATCAGGTGCATGGCACGACGGTTCATGATGCCGATCGCGGCGTTGCGCAATCCGGGGCATCGGCCCGGCCGGCTCTTGCCTTGCCGCCCTGTGCCGATGCGGCTGTCACCGTGCAGCCACGGCACCCATTGGCGATCCTGACCGCCGATTGTCTTCCAGTCGTGCTGGCCGATCTGGATGCGGGCGTGCTCGGGGTGGCACATGCAGGATGGCGCGGTCTGCTTGCCGGTGTGCTCGAGAACCTGCTGCGGGAGATGCGCGCGCGGCAACCACAGGCTCGCCGGTGGCGCGCCTGGATCGGGCCCGGGATCGGGCCTGATGCCTTCGAGGTGGGCCCTGAGGTTCGGGCACGGTTTCTTTCACTTGCCGCGCAGGACGCACGGCACTTCGTCGCCTGTACCGGAACGGATCGCTGGCTGGCCGATCTGCCTGGCCTCGCACGCAGTCGCCTGCGGCGCGCGGGCGTCGCCGGCATCGAGATCAGCGCCGCCTGCACGCATGGTCTGCCGGAGCGCTTTTTTTCCTACCGTAGGCAGGCGTGCACAGGTCGCCAGGCCACCGTGGCCTGGCTCGATCCGTGATGTCTCCCGGCGGGCCTGTGCCGCGGCTCTGCGGGTCTCGTGTATGCTTGTAACGTGTCCGCGTCAAGTCGTACCTGCTGGCGAATTACCCCGATTGACGGCTGCGCGCGACGTGGCACAATGAAACGCAGCCTCGGCAATTGGGCTGCAGGGTGTATTTCGGCATAGGGGGGTCCGTGGTCAATCCCGTCTTTTTTCCTTGGCAGGCGGCCATGGGCCTGATGACCGGGCAAGGGGCCGCCATCCAGCAGAACTTCATGCGGGCCTGGCAGGATCTCCTTCGCGACGCGCGGCGGGGCACGCTCAAACCGCCAGCTGATCGGCGTTTTTCATCCGCAGCCTGGGCCGCCAGCCCGCAGGCGCTGTTCACGGCGCATGCCTATCTCATCACGGCCGAAGCCCTGAAAGAAATGGCCGAGGCCGCGCGGCTCGACGATGCCGCGCGCGAACGCCTGCAGTTTGCCATCATGCAGTGGGTCGAGGCCGCGTCGCCCTCCAACTTTCTGGCCACCAACCCCGATGCGCAGAAGCGCCTGATCGACACTCGAGGCGAGTCCCTGCAGCGGGGGCTGGCGAACCTCATGCACGACCTGCAGCGTGGGCGCATCACCCAGACAGACGAACACGCCTTTCAGCCCGGTGTCAATCTGGCGATCACGCCGGGGGGGGTGGTGTACGAAAACGCCCTGATGCAGGTCATTCAATACAGCCCCCAGGTGGAAAGAACGCATCGCATCCCGTTGCTGATGGTGCCGCCGTGCATCAACAAATACTACATACTCGATCTGCAACCCGCCAATTCCGTCGTCGCGCATGCGCTGCAGGCCGGCTTCGACATCTTCATGGTGTCCTGGCGCAACCCGCGTCCAGACGACGTCGATGGTACCGATACCCGGACCTGGGACGATTACCTCGAGCAGGGGGTGCTGCAGGCCATGCAGGTGGTGTCGAAGATCACCCGCCAGCGCAAGATCAACGTACTGGGGTTCTGCGTGGGTGGCACCATGCTGGCCAGCGCCCTGGCCGTGGCCAGGGCCCGGGGTGGCGACCCTGTCGCGTCGCTCACTTTGCTCACCACGCTGCTCGACTTCGGCAATGCGGGTATTCTCGATGTCTTCGTCGATGAACTCCATGCCCGGGCACGCGAGCGCCAGCTGGGGCAGGGTGGCCTGATGACGGCCGCGGAACTCTCCACGACGTTTTCTTTCCTGCGGCCGTCCGAACTGGTCTGGAACTACGTCGAAGCCAATTATCTCAAGGGCGAATCCCCACGGGCGTTCGACCTGCTGTCCTGGAATGCAGATGGCACCAACCTGCCGGGTCCGTTCTTTGCCTGGTATTTCCGCAACATGTATCTCGAGAACCGCCTGGTCACCGGGCAGTTGGAGAGCTGCGGGGTGGCGATGGACCTGCAGGCGCTCGACATGCCAGCCTACATCTACGCATCGCGCGATGATCACATCGTGCCCTGGGCGTCGGCCTATGCATCCACGCAGTTGCTCGCGGGGCCATTGCGCTTCGTGCTGGGCGAGTCGGGCCATATTGCCGGTGTGGTCAACCCGCCCGAACGCGGCAAGCGCGGGTACTGGTCGGCTGGTCCACAGCATCTGCCACCCGATCCCGAGGGCTGGCTGGAAGGCAGTACGCATGCCGGGGGCAGCTGGTGGCCCGACTGGCTGCAATGGCTCGAAGCCCATTCCGGCCCATTGCGGGCGGCGCGCAAGACGCTGGGCAACAAGAGTTTTCCCGTCATCGAGCCCGCTCCCGGGCGCTATGTCAAAGTCAAGGCTGTCTGAAAGGAGATCATCATGAGCGGAAAACTGGCTTACGTCACTGGTGGTATGGGTGGGATCGGCACCTCGATCTGTCAGCGCCTGGCGACAGAGGGGTTCAGGGTGGTGGCGGGCTGCGGACCCAGCCGGGATTTCGAGAAATGGCTGGCCGAGCAGGCTGCGCAAGGGTTCGATTTCAGTGCGTCGGTAGGCAATGTGGCAGACTGGGATTCGACCGTCGAGGCTTTTGCCAGGGTGCGCGAGGCGCACGGCCCCATCGATGTGCTCGTCAACAATGCCGGGATCACGCGTGACGGGGTATTTCGCAAGATGACCCTCGATGATTGGCGCGCGGTCATGGACACGAACCTGAACAGCCTGTTCAACGTCACCAAGCAGGTGATCGATGACATGGTCGAGCGTCAATGGGGCCGTATCATCAACATCAGCTCGGTCAATGGCCAGAAAGGGCAGTTCGGCCAGACGAACTATTCCACGGCCAAGGCGGGCATCCATGGATTCACCATGGCCCTGGCCCAGGAAGTCGCGGGCAAGGGCGTTACGGTGAATACCGTGTCGCCGGGTTATATTGGCACTGAAATGGTGCGTGCCATTCGGCCCGACGTGCTCGAGAAGATCGTGGCGACCATCCCGGTCAGGCGTCTGGGTACACCTGAAGAAATCGGCTCCATCGTCGCCTGGCTGGCCTCGGATGATTCGGGGTTCTCCACCGGGGCCGATTTTTCCATCAATGGCGGTTTGCACATGGGGTAATGATGGCGCAGCAGAAAACCACAACCTCGGCCGGTCGGCTGATCAAGAAGTACCCGAACCGGCGTCTGTACGATACGCAGACGAGTTCGTACATCACGCTGGTCGACATCAAGCAGCTGGTGCTCGATAACGTCGAATTCACCGTGGTGGATGCCAAGGCGGGTGACGACATCACGCGCAGCATCCTGCTGCAGATCATTCTCGAAGAAGAGTCCGGCGGCATGCCCATGTTCTCGGCGCAGGTGCTGGCGCAGATCATCCGTTTCTACGGGCATTCCATGCAGGGCGTGATGGGGTCCTTTCTTGAAAGAAACATCCAGATCATGATCGAAATCCAGGAGCGCATGGCCGAGCAGTCCCAGGGGCTGTATCAGCAGCATTTCGGCCCGGAAGCCTGGGCACAGCTGGTGAACATGCAGACCCCTGCGCTGCAGAACATGATGAACAGCTACCTCGAACAGAGCCGGGGCGTATTCATGAAAATGCAGGAGCAGATCCAGGACCAGACCCGCAGCCTGTTTCCGGGCTTTCCGTTTCCGCCCGACACGAGCAGCAAGAAGAAGAAATGATGCCCGGGGTACGCCACGGGCGTGTGGGGCCAGGCCCCACCTGAGGGCTGTGCAGACAGCCCTTTTTTCCGCCCGGTTCAGGGCCGCGCAGGGCCTGGAATATACCACCAGGCCACGAGCCAGCCGGCCAGCTGGGTGAGCAGCAGCGTGGCGACGGTTGCAGGCCAGGCGTGCCAGGCGTATGCCAGCCCGCAGGCCCATGCGCCCAGAAAACCGCCACAGTAATACACCGTGTAGTACAGGCCATTGGCCAGCGAGCGGCCTTCCGTCATCCGTTGGGCCACGAAGCTCATCACGGCGGATTGGGCAATGAACGTGCCGCAGGCCGCCAGGGCCAATGCAACGATGATCAGCCACGCAGGCTGCACCAGTGTCAGCGCCACGGCCCCCATGCTCAGCCCCAGGGACAGCAGGATGGCGTTGCGTATGCCAATGCGCGGGATGATGTAGCCCATGACGGGCATGACCATCATGCCCAGCAAGTAGACCGTGAACAGGTTGGCCAGGTTTCCCGGGCTGTAGTGGTACGGTGCGCTGGCCAGGTGCAGATTGATGTACGTGAACAGTGCGATCTGCGAGAACAGCAGCGTGGCACCCACCAGGCTGGCCACCCGCAGATCGCGGCTATGGAGCAGCCGGCGCAGCGTGACCAGGCTGGCGTGTACATTCGGATTCGCCTTGAAGCAGCGCGACGCGGGCAGCCCGCGCCAGATGATCACGCCCCCCACAAGGTTGAAAAGGGCCATGACGCCATAGGCTTCGCGCCATGACATGTATTCTGTCAGGTGCCCGATCATGAAACGCCCCAGAAAGCCGCCCATGATGCAGCCGCACACATAGAGCGTCATGGTGCGCACCATGCGCGCGCCGCTGAATTCTTCACCGATGTATGCCGTGATCACCACCGAGACGCCGGGCACCGCCAGGCCCTGCAGGAATCGAAGCAGCAGCAGGCTGTGGACGTCTTCCACCAGCATCATCAGTGCGGTGGGCACCGCAAGGAAGAACACCGAGCCTGTAATGAACCACTTGCGCCCCAGCGCATCCGACACGATGCCCATGAACGGGGCGACCAGGGCGATCGCCAGGATGGTGATGCCGACCGCCTGCCCGGCCTCGACGACTGTGGCGTTCAGATCCGCCCGGATCTCGGGCAGGATGGATTGGATCGAATAGACCTGTATGAAGGCGAACACGCCCACCAGCACGATGGACAAGGCCAGCAACAGGCGCTTTTTATCGCCTTGCGAAAGGTGCAGCGAAGTGGCAGGGAACATGGGCGATCAGTGTAAACCCCTAATTGTATAGGAGATTGACAAAGCCCATGGATTACTTGAACATACCACTTGTCCGACAAGCTGCCGAAACTGCTACGATAAGTTGGCGATGGCTCCTGGCAGAAAATTTCCGGATACTGGAATGTGATCAGACTGGCCATTCTGGATCAAGTCTGCGCAAGGGTTTCTGGTGCGCGGGATGCGGACGGCACGATTTTCGGTGTTTGACCAATTCAGGAAAATAAGCATGAATGCGGCTGCAAATGATATTTTGGATTATTCGAGGTACATACCTGGTGGCGCGATGTCCCTGAACCGGGTTATTTCCCCGATGAGAAGGTTCGTCCGCGCCGAAGGTGCCTATATGTGGGACGATCAGGGGCGCCGCTACATCGACTACCATGCCGCCTTCGGGCCCTATCTTCTGGGGCATAATGACCCGGATGTCGAAAAGGCGGTGGTCAGTGCAATCATGGACCGTCAGTCCCTGATGGGGGCGGGTACGACCCCATGGGAAGGTGAAATTGCGCGCCTTCTGGTCGAGTCGGTACCGTCCATGGAACAAGTCCAGATCACCAATACCGGCTCCGAGGCCGATGCCTATGCAATTCGGCTGGCGCGTGCGGCGACAGGGCGGGAACGTATCCTGGTGATGCAGGGAGGATACAACGGCTGGTCGGATGCCGTCGCCTACAATGTCATGGATGTCAACGATGAAGTTCGCAATCATGTCAGGGGCACCGAATATTCCAAGAATCCGATCACGGCAGGTATTCCAGAATCCCAGCAAGAATTGACGCATGTGGTCGAGTTCAACGATATCGAGGCCGTTGAAAAGGTTCTGGCGCGCAAGGATATCGCGGCTGTCATTCTTGAGCCCATCCTGCAGAACATCGGTATTGTGAAACCCCAAGAGGGTTACCTGCAGAAATTGCGTGCCCTCTGCGACGAGCACGGAACGGTGCTCATTTTCGATGAGGTCAAGACCGGGTTTCGGCATGCCCTGGCCGGTTATCAGGGCCTTTGCGGGGTGAAACCCGATCTGTCCACCTTCGGCAAGGCTGTGGCGAATGGATACCCATTGGCCGTGATCGGGGGGAAGCGCGAAATCATGCAGCACTTCAATCACCCGGATCCGGCAAGGAAGGTGCTGATTGCCGGTACCTACAACGCACATCCGATTCCAGTGGCTGCCAGTATCGCCGTGATTCGCAAGCTGGCCGAGCGCGGTGATGAAATCTACGGTCACCTGGAGTCTTTGGGGCAATATATCGAAGACGGCCTGAAGACCATCTTTGGGCGGCAGCCCTATCCGACCACATTGGTTCGGCAGGGTTCGGCATTTTGTGTCTACTTCATGGATCACGCTCCACAAAGCTGGCAGGACATCGTGCTGCACAACGATAATGACAAGGATCTCAGGTACAGGAAGGCATTGGTGGAAAAGGGTATTCTCCAGTTCCCGATCCCCAGCAAGCAGGGCAGCATTTCGTTTGCCCACACCAGGGAAGACATCGATCTGACACTGGAAATCACTGAAGACGTCGTCAGGTCATTGACCTGAACCGTCATTCAAAAATATCTTGATCGGAACCTTTGCAAGGGAGACAACTCATGAGCTTCAAAAAAATGAAGTCGGCTTTTTATCTGGTGTCGGCACTCAGCCTGACCTGTTTTACCGGATCGGCTCTCGCCCAGAGTTCGGCAACCGTTCTCAAAGTGGCCACGATGGAGGTCGCGGATGCACCGAACACGATGGGCTGGGAAGTGTTCAAGCAGTATGTCGAATCAGAGTCCAATGGTCGTTACAAGATCGACATACACCATTCGAGTCAATTGGGATCATCCACCGAGCTGATTCAGGCCGTGTCGTCGGGTGCATTGAAGATTGTGCATGGTGACGAAACCATTGCGGCCATCTACGATCCCATGCTGGTTCTGAGCATTCCGTATCTGTTTTCCAATGAAGTGGTTGTACGGAAATTCTTCGAAAGTCCATTCTTCGAAAAGATCAGTGAAGGTTTCACGAAGAAATCAGGGATTCGCGTTCTGGCGTCGCAGACCTACGGATTTCGCAGCTTCATCAACAGCCAGCGTCCGATCACGAATATCAAGGACATCGAGGGCCTGAAGATACGGGTGCAGGACAACCCGCTGATGGTGAAGTTCATTCAGTCATTGGGCGCACTGCCAACCACGACCTCGTGGGGAGAACTCTACAGCGCGTTGCAGCAAAAGGTGGTTGATGGCGCGGAAAACCCCCCGGGCCTGGTCTATGACGCCAAGTTCTACGAAGTTACCAAGTACATGTCGCTCGATCAGCACACCCTGGCCTTCAACTTCTTTTATGTCAATGATGACTGGTACAACAAACTGTCCGACGAAGACAAGGATATCTTCTACACCGCATCCCTGTTGGGGTCGGCCGTTGAGTTCGGCGAGCGGATCTACGGCAACCGGGTGAGTACGCTGGGCCTGCTTGAAAAGAAGGGGATGGAAATCAATACTCTGGGCGCAGATGAGCTGGCCCGGTTCAAAGAGGCATCCCAGCCAGTCATTCTTGAGTGGCTCAAGGGCCGGATCGGCGAAGAAATGGTCAATGAGGCGCTGGATCAGGTCAAGCAGATTGAAACGCAGATCATGAAAGAGGCCACAGCCAAGAACTAGGCTGCCGTCTGATCCGGTGTGCTCCAGGGGCCCCAACCTGTATGGAATCTTGCATTCTGTTCCTGTGGGTTGGGGCCTTGTCCTGTCAGCCTGTACGGGCCGTCCAATAAACGCATGAACAAGAAAGTCGTCAATGGCAATGGGGAATATGCGCAGTCGGATGTGTTGTTGCCGCACGCGCCACTGGACAACAGTACGCGTGGTTTCATCGAGGCCGGCATGCGTGAAATGATGCAGTCCAGTGCCGTTCCGATGAGTGCTGCCCGGGGTGGCGCTGTGCATTTTTTTCCGACACCTCACATGACCTGGTGTTTTTCATTGACAATTGAGCGCCTGCAGGCCTGTGTGGCCCTGGATATCGACAGGCACCTGTCTGTCAAAAGGCTCGGATACCTCATGCCAACAGGTTTCAACCCACTTTGATCGTGATCACCAACATGTGCAAGACAGCCAAGATATTGAATGATGTTCTGGAATACATTGACTCCAGAATGCGGATCTTCATCCGTATTGTCATTATTTTGCAAATGGGCTTGATGGCCCTTATCGTGAACCTGCAGGTGGTGGCCCGATATTTTCATGTGGCATTCATCTGGGCCGATGAGATCTCCCGCCTGCTCCTGGTCTGGAGCATGATGCTCGGTGCAGTATATGCGCTGTCCGACAATCAGCACATCGGGCTGTCTTTCATCATTGACCGCTTTTCAGGGGCGAAACGGAAATTCATCATGCTGGTCAACAATCTGGCCATGCTCCTGCTGTTGGTCGTGATTGCCATCCAGGGCATCAAGATGCTGCCAATGTTTGGCATGTCGAAGGCTGCAGCGACAGGCATGCCTATTTCGGTGCCGTTCTTTGCCATCCCGTTTGCTGCCATCTGCATGATCATTGTGCTCGCTCGGGTGATTGCCAATCTTGTGCTGCATCGGCATTCAAATGTCGTCCTGGATCGGCAATCTTGACCAGCACGATTTTTGCCTGATCGGCCTGCCCGGCTTCAATAGTCTATTTTTCATTTCCATGCTCAGGGGTTTTCATGCAGCAGATCGAAGAGACCGCCATCTACAGGGAATACATTCGACTGAATTCCGAGTCGGGGCGGCACGCTCGAAGAGCTCAGCAATCGATTCCGGCCGGGGCTTCGCGTACGCTTCTGCGTTTTCCTCCTTATCCTTTTTTCGTGCGCCAGTCGGTAGGCAAGCACACCTTTGATATCGATGGCAATCGGCGCATCGATTTCAATAATAATTACACATCCCAGATCCTGGGCCATGCCGATCCACGGATCGTCAAGGTAGTCGGTACGCAGATGCAGTCTGGTTCGGTCCATTCGAGTCCAGGTGAACTGGAGATCGAATTCGCTGAATTGCTTGCCGCACGCATACCTTCTGTCGATCAAGTCGTGTTCCTGAATTCGGGCACCGAAGCTGTGATGATGGCCTTGCGCATCGCGCGTGCCTACACTGGGCGCAACCGCATCGCCAAGGTCGAAGGGGGGTATCACGGCTGGTATGATCCGGTGGCGCAGGGTACCAGTTTGATACCGGAATTGGGTGACCCACGCCAGGTCTCGCGCCCGCAGGCTGAGTTTGCCGGTTTGCCTCAGGCTGCGGCCGATGACGTGACGGTGTTCAAGTACAACGATGTGGAAGCGGTCAAGGAACTGTTCGCCACTCACGGCCAGGACCTGGCCGCGGTGATTGTTGAGCCATTGTTGTGTTCCAGTGGCATGATACCGGCCGATCGGGCGTTTCTCGCGGCCATCCAGACCGAGGCTCGCAAGCATGGCGTACTGATCATATGCGACGAAGTCGTTACATTGCGTCTTGCTGAAGGTGGTTTTCAGTCCGTGCTGTCGTTCGAGCCCGACCTGACCACCATGGGCAAGATCATCGGTGGCGGCTTTCCGGTGGGTGCCGTGGGCGGGCGTCTGGAAATCATGCAGACCCTGACTGCCCGGCCAGCACGTGGTGGCGCTGTGGCGGGCATGGGGACGTTCAGTGCGAATCCGGTTTCGATTGCTGCCGGCCTGGAGACCATGAGGCAACTCAGTGGCAAAGCGATAAGCGATCTGAACGCTCTGGGCAATTTTGCCATGAACGCGCTGCGTGAGCAGATCAGAGTGCATGGCGCACCGGCACAGGTAGCGGGGTATGGGTCGCTGTTCCAGATTCATTGGACGACCCTGAGCCTGGTGGATTCGCGGGGCGCAAATACGGCGGATGAGAATCTGCGCCTGCTGTGCTTTCTGGGGCTTCTCAACCGTGGTGTCCAATTGTCGATGCGGTGTGGAGCGGCACTCTCACTGCCTATGGCGCGTACTGACATTCAGGTGCTGGCCGACGCATTCTCCGACGTACTGGCCGAACTGAAAAAAGAAGGCCTCTTTGCCCCGCGCGTGCGCTAACCAGACACCAGAACCGGAAATCACAGATGACTTATCTGTCCATTGCTGCAGTTTTCTTCACTTTCCTCTTCATCGGGATGCCGATTGCCTTCGCAATCGGCCTGGCTGCCCTTGCAGGGATATTTGTCGCTGGGGATTATCCACTGTCCATTGTCGTTCAGCGCATGTATACGGGGATTGATTCGTTCACCATCCTGGCCATTCCACTCTTCATACTGGCAGGAGACATCATGGTATCGGGCCGGCTCACGCACCGGCTCATCGATATTGCGGATCTCTTCGTCGGCAGGATGCGCGGTGGCGCAGCACAGACGACAGTGGGTGCTTCCATGATTTTCAGCGGGTTGACGGGCTCTGCCACGGCAGATGCCTCGGCCATCGGATCCATCATGATCCCTACCATGCGTGATCGTGGCTACAAGACCGAATTTGCGGCAGCGGTGGTCGCGGCGTCTGCTGTCGTTGGGCCCATTATTCCGCCCAGTCTGACCATGATCATCTACTCGGTGACCACGGGTGTGTCCATTGGCGGTCTGTTCGTTGCGGGAATCATCCCGGGAATCATCATGACGATATTCATCAGTATCGCGACCTACATGATTTCCAGAAAGAACAATTATCCGCGCAGCGAAGCAGACTTCACGCTGTCGTATATTATCCGGACATTGCGGGTCGGTTTCTTTGCATCGCTGTTGCCCGTGATCATAGTGGGCGGCATTCTCGCCGGCTATTTCACGGCCACCGAGGCCGCTGCAGTGTCAGTCGCGTTTGCAATCATCTTCAGCGTCATCCAGAGAACATTCGATGTGCGCCAGCTGCCGCAGATACTGTTCAATGCGACGCTGATCAGCAGCGTGGTGATAATGATACTGGCCACATCCAATGTGCTCAGCTGGATCCTGAGTGTATCCAATCTGCCCAATGACATTGCCGATGTGCTCAAGAGCCTGTCTGACAATAAGTATGTCTTTCTGTTGCTCGTGAATATATTCCTGTTGATTGTCGGAACCTTTCTGGATACTTTTCCAGCTATTTTCCTGCTCGCACCCATCCTGCATCCGATCGCCTTGAGCTATGGTGTCGACCCACTGCAATTTGGCGTGATCGTCTCGGTGAACATTCTCATTGGCCTGATTACACCACCAGTGGGAACCAATCTGTTCATAGTGTCTTCAATAGCGAAAACAACGGTAGAAAAGATCACCAAGGCGATTCTGCCATTCATTGTGGTCGAGATCATCGCATTGTTCCTGATTACCTACATACCTGCGCTGTCGCTGTACCTGCCAAAATTGGCCGGTTATTGAGTCCGGGGTGGCGGACTTTTCCTCCGCTTGCATCGATTTCCGCCCTCCAGAGGCGAGGCGTGCGGCACGGCGGGCGGATGATCAGTCCGCCAGACGGCGACCAGCAGTTCAATGATGTAGGTGATTTCCTGCTTCAGCCACTGGACGATCCGCGTGCTCAGTGCGGTGTGTTTCATTCCATTGACTGCCCGGTTGTGCCGTCGGGAACAGCGGGTCAGGTGCCCCGTCCCGCATCAGGCAAATGTTCTGTCAGACGATATGGAGACCACCGCTGACATGCCGCGTTTCGCCAGTCATGTAGGAGGCCAGGTCGGAACACAGAAATGCCACGGCAGAAATGCCACGGCAACGGCCACTTCCCAAGCCTTGCCGAAGCGGCCCATGGGGGTGTCCCAGTGTTTCCAGTTCGTGTTGCAAGGCCGAAAGTCTGCTGGAATCCTTGCCGCAGAGTGCCAGGTGCGCCCCGGCGTGGCCCATCAGACGGGTCACTTCGCGACCGATCCCGCCTGTTGCGCCCGTGATCAGGGCTGTCTTGCCATCGAATCGGATCATCCTGTTCTCCCGGGGCGTGAATCGGACGAAAATGGTCCCGCAACTGAAAACCACCGCCTGGTTGCTGATCAGGGCGGTGTTCCGGGTTGATGTCCTTGTTGTCAGGTCGACCCGGGCCTGTTTAGAATTATACTCAGCTTGTCTGACAAACAAGGTTTCTTATCAGACAGGATGGCGCGCCTGCAGGCGCAAGGAGCCAGTCATCAATTCATCACAGCCTGCTTTTACTGAAACGGCCTGCACGCTGTCATTTGCCGGCTTGCGGGGCAAGGTCGTCTGCATGACCGGTGCAGCCACCGGCATCGGCCTGGCCAATTCGCACGCCTTCGCGGCGGCTGGACGGCCAATGGATACATTTAACCGCTTGTTAAAATTCAATCGTTTGTCAAAGGGGCTTTTTCATGCCTGAATGCATTTCGCTGACCTCCCCTGCGCCCTGGGTGGATATCCGGGTGACCGATGAAGACTGGCGCGGCGCAGATCCCCAGCTGCTGGGTACGCTGCTGGGGCACATGCACCTGATTCGTGCGTTCGAAGAAACAGTCGTCGAACTGGCACTCGAAGGGCTGGTGCATGGTCCGGCACATTCCAGCATTGGGCAGGAAGGGGGCGCCGTCGGTGCGCTGGCAACCCTGCGGGCAAGCGACAGGGTCAATGGTTCGCATCGCGGACATCACCATTTTCTCGGAAAATCCCTGGCCTGTCTGATGCCCGATGGCATGGATCCCCGTCAGCCTCTCACGCAGCCCGTGCTTGCGCTTCTGCAGCGCACCCTGGCGGAAATTCTAGGATTGGCGCAGGGCTTTTGTCGTGGCCGCGGCGGCTCCATGCATTTGCGCTGGGACGAAGCCGGGGTCACGGGCACCAATGCCATCGTGGGGGGTGGCGTACCTTTGGCCGCGGGGGCCGCCTGGGCGCAGCGCCAGGCCGGCACCGACGATGTGTCCGTGACATTTTTCGGTGATGGCGCAGTGAACATCGGTTCCGTGCTGGAAACGATGAACCTTGCCGCAGCCTGGAAATTGCCCATCTGCTTTTTCATCGAGAACAATCGCTACGCAGTGTCCACGCACGTAGAGGAAGCCACCGCCGAGCCGCGTCTGTCGTCGCGTGGGCAGGCGTTCAACATTCCCAGCTGGAAAGTGGATGGCATGGATGCCTTTGCGGTGCACATCGCCATGCAGCAGGCGCTGGCGCATATGCGCTCGGGTCAGGGGCCGACGCTGATCGAGGCGGACGTCTACCGGTATCTGCACCAGAATGGCGGCTATCCGGGCAGTGCATTTGGCTATCGCAGCAAGGAGGAAGAGGCGCAGTGGCGCGCCCGCGATGCGCTCGATGCCCTGGCGCGGCGCATGGTGGGCATGGGCATGCTGGGCGAAGAAGATGTGGCAACGCTGCGCGGGCGGGCACAGGATGCGATGCGCCAGGCCGTCGCGGCCCTCATCGAAGACGATCCGCACGGCAAGGCCGGGCAGCGCCGCATCATGCCGGCGCTTTGGCCTGATCCCGGTTTTCGCGATGTCGGTCTGCGCGGCGATGGCTTCGAGCTCGGAGGCCTGCGTACGGAAGAGCAGGATACGTTCAGTGGCAGGCTTGAAACGGCCCGATTCATCGACATCGTGGCCGATACCATGGCCCGCAGGATGGAGGCCGATCCCCGCATCGTGATATTGGGTGAAGACGTGCATCGCCTCAAGGGCGGCACGAACGGGGCGACACGGGGGTTGCGCGAGCGCTTTCCCGGGCGCGTTCTGGGTACGCCCATCAGCGAAAATGCCTTTGCCGGGCTCGCGGGCGGGGTCGCCATGGATGGTCGCTACAGGCCCGTGGTCGAATTCATGTACCCCGACTTTCTCTGGGTTGCGGCCGATCAGGTGTTCAACCAGATCGGCAAGGCGCGGCACATGTTCGGTGGCGAGATCCAGATCCCGCTCGTCTTGCGCACCAAGGTCGCCATGGGCACGGGGTACGGGTCGCAGCACTCCATGGATCCTGCCGGCGTGTTTGCCACCAGCCCGGGCTGGCGCATCGTGGCGCCAGCCACGCCGTTTGATTATGTCGGCCTGATGAATGCAGCCCTGCAACTGGAAGATCCGGTGCTGGTCATCGAGCACGTGGATCTGTATGCCAGTTCAGGTCCGGCACCAGTCGATGACTTTGATTATTGCACACCCTTTGGCAAGGCGGCCATCCGGCGGCAGGGCAGGGATCTGACCATCCTTGGCTATCTTTCCATGGTGAATCACGCCCTCGAGGCGGTGCAGCAATCGGGTATCGACGCCGAAGTGATCGACTTGCGCTGGCTGGACCGCGCCAGCCTCGACTGGGATACCATCGAGGCCAGCATCCGCAAGACGAACAATGTGTTGATCGTCGAGCAGGGTGCCATGGGCACGTCATATGGCGGCTGGCTGGCCGATGAAATCCAGCGCCGCTGTTTCGACTGGCTCGATCAGCCCGTCGAACGCGTCATGGGGGGCGAGGCCTCGCCCAGCATTTCCAGGGTACTCGAGCGTGCTGCGTGTGCGCGCACCGAAGAGGTCGTGACGGGCTTGAAGAGGGTCGTGGCGGCGCAGGGCCGACCCATCCCCGAGGATATCGTGATTGCATCGGCCGGAGTGCGTTGAGATGGCCATTCTGTTGCGCATGCCTGAAATTTCCGCCAATCTGGAATCGGCCACCATCGTGGCCTGGTCCAAAGCCGAGGGGGATCGCGTCCAGGCGGGTGATTGCCTGGCGGATATCGAGACCGACAAGGCTGTCGTGGAGTGGGAGGCCGAGCAGGATGGGGTTCTGGGGCCCGTGCTGGTGCCTGCCGGGCAAGAGGTTGCCGTGTCGACACCAGTGGCCGTGCTGCTGGAAGAAGGCGAGGCCAGTGTCGATGTGGACGCCCTGCTGGGCGCGGCCCGGCCCCAGGTCGATGAGGCGGCCTCGCGGTGCCCGGACGGGCACAGCACAGACATGAAGACCACGGCCAGCGATCTGGACTCGGTAGCCGTAGCCCCCGATCTGGATGCTGCTGCACCCGCACGGATTCTGGCCAGCCCGCTGGCGCGCAATCTGGCGGCACGCTCGGGCATGGCGCTGGCCGGGCTGGCCGGCTCGGGCCCCGGAGGGCGTGTGGTCCGACGCGATGTGGAAGCCGCGGCACGCGCTGCAGGCCTGCGGCCCGCCTCTGTCGGGCTTGAGCCAGCGCAGCATTCACGTACGGCAGCCGCTGCGCCCATCGCGGCGGGTACGGCCACTGCCGCGACCACGGCCTCGCTGGCAGGTACGGCCACTGCCGCAGCCCCGGCCCCGCTGGCAAATACGGCCACTGCCGCAACCACGGCCCCGTTGGCAAATGCGGCCACGGCCACTACAACGGCCACGGTTGCACCCACGGCCGACGTGGCGATCGCCCACAGCGCAATGCGCCGAACGATTGCGCGCCGGCTGCTCGAGAGCAAAACCACCGTTCCACATTTCTATCTGCGTCTCGACTGCCGTGCAGACGCCCTGCTGTCGGTCCGTGAGCAGGCCAATCAGGCCGGTTCCTGCCGGATTTCGGTCAATGATCTGGTCGTGAAGGCGGCAGCGGTCGCATTCCTGACGGTGCCCGAGATGAATGTCAGCTGGACCGAAGACGCGTTGATCCATCACTCGGGGATTGATATTTCAGTGGCAGTGGCCACGGACGATGGCCTGATCACGCCTGTATTGCGAGACGCCGGACACAAACCGATGGCCCGCCTCAGCGCGGAACTGTCCGAGTTGTCCAGGCGGGCGCGTGCGGGTCGGCTGGTACCCCATGAATATCAAGGTGGCCATTTCACAGTCAGCAATCTGGGCATGTTTGGCGTACCTGAGTTTTCCGCCATCATCAATCCGCCGCAGGCAGCCATACTGGCAGTCGGTTGCTGTGAGCGCCGGCCGGTGATCGGATCGGACGGCGCTTTGCAGGCCGCATCCATGATGACGGTCACGTTGTCGGTGGACCATCGGGCCGTGGACGGCGCGCTGGCTGCACGCTGGTTGCAGGCCTTCAGGCAGGCCATCGAAGCGCCCATGAGCCTGTTCGTTTGAGAATTCTTCCGGGGCATTGCACATGATGGCTGGTCATGCTTGGCTGCTTGCCATCATGCCAGATCCCGTTGCGCGGATGTGTGCCCCGAAAGTAATGAATGGGCAGGTTGAACAGGTTGGGCTGGATGCTTTGCTGACCGCACCTGCCGGATGGGTCGCGATCGCATGGTGGTCTCCAGATCCGGATCTGAGCGTTCAGGGACAGGATGGCTTGCGTGACAGGGACGGGATGGCGGCCTCCAGCAGCCCGTTCATACGGGCATGATGCATGGGCCCGCCCCGATGGCGCGGAAACCCGTAGCCATACAGGTAGACGACGTCGACATCTTCTTCGGAGCGGGCGAAGCCCTCGGCAACGATGTGCCGGCCTTCTGTCGCGAGTGCGCCAATGAGCGTCGATACGATTTCGTGATCGTCATAATCGCGTATCGCCCGTTTCCGATCCGCCCTGTGCTGAGCGAGCATCGATTCCACCGCTCTCGATGCCGTGCCTTTTGGGTGCTGTTCGCTGTAGTCGTACCAGCCCTTGCCTGTTTTCTGGCCGAACCGTTCTGCCTCGTACAGGAGTTGTTCCAATGGCGCGATATCTGTGCCTGGAAAGATCTTTCGACGCGTGCTGCGCACCTGATAGGATACGTCATTGCCAGCGAGGTCGAGCATGTGGAACGGGCCCATGGCCATGCCCCACGCTTCGAGTGCCTGATCGATCCGATAGGGGCTGACGCCTTCTTCAACCATGATGAATGCCCGGTCCAGATAGGCTTCGAGCATGCGGTTTCCGATGAAGCCGTGGGTGACGCCTGCGATGACAGCCACCTTTCCGATCTTGCGTGCAAATGCCAGGGCAGTGGCCAGCGTTTTGCGCGATGTACGTGCGCCTTCCACGACTTCCACGAGCTTCATGACATGGGCTGGTGAAAAGAAGTGCAGGCCAAGTACGCGAGCGGGATTGCGCGTTGCAGAGGCGATTTCGTTGATGTCCAGCATCGACGTGTTGCTGGCAAGCAGGCAGTCCGGTCTGCAGACTTGATCCAGACGGGCAAAGATCTGCTTTTTTGTACTCATGTCTTCGTAGACCGCTTCAATGACCAGATCCACATTTCCAAGTGCAGCAAGGTCGAGTTCGGTGCGCAGCATGCCCAGGGCCTGATCGGCTGCATTCTGCAGGATGCGGCCCTTTTCAACATCTCTGGTCAGGGCCCGTGCAATCATGGTGCGGGCAGCGTCCAGCGCTGGAGTGCCAGTATCGATCAGGGTAACGGGCAGGCCGGACTTCAGGGTAGAGATAGCAATGCCACGGCCCATCGTGCCCGAGCCAACGATGCCGACTGACTTGATGGCTGAGCTTTCTGGTTTTTCGCCCTCCAGTTTGCCGGCCTTTCTCTCGGCAAAGAATGCGTAGCGCAATGCAATCGATTCGGCACTGTCATGAAGTTCTCGAAAAAGGTGTGCTTCGGCGTCCAGTCCGCGCTCGAAACCCAGCCGTGCGCCGATTGCGATCGCCTCGAGAGCCGCCTTGGGCGCATTGCGCAGTTCTGGGTTGTCGAGTATGGCGCAGGCGTCTGCCGTCTCTGTGGTGGACAGAGGCAGATCGCGTAGTCTGGGTACGCTGATCTGGCCTTGCGCCAATTGCAGAGCGAGAAGTTTTGCGGCCTCCAGCGGGTCGTCGTCAAGGGATTGCAGCAGTGCCGTACCCTGGAATTCGCGTGCCTTGTGGAAACTGCCTGACGTGATCATGCGGGCTGAAAGTGCGGCACCGATGGCCCGAGGCAGGCGTTGGGTTCCACCCGCGCCCGGTAGCAGACCCAGCTTCACTTCAGGAAAGGCCAGCTGAGCGTCTGGATGAGCAGTGCGTGCTGCACAACCCAGAGCGAGTTCGAGGCCGCCACCCAGGCACAATCCAGTCAGTGCCGCGACCACGGGCTTGGGGTTTGATTCGATTTTGGCAATGAGCGCATTCAGATCTGGCTCTGACTGCATATCCCTACTGCCGAATTCAGCAATATCAGCGCCACCCGAAAAGGCTCGTGCGTTGCCCGACAGGACAACTCCCAGAACGTCCGGATCTGCATTGGCAGCATCGATGGCATCCCGGATATGCCGCCTCAGTGTTCTCGACAGCGCATTGACAGGCGGGTTGTCCAGAACGACAACCTGAATTGTGGATTGTGTCATTGATAGGCCTTCTTGAGTGATTTCCATTGAGTCGGTTGCTGTAGTCTGCGCATTCATCAGCCGGTATCTGTCTGCTCGTCATTTTCGAGGAATTTCCTGATGCCTTCGCGCATGATCTCGACGATCTGTGCTTCTTTGCTGTCGAGTCGTGAAACTGGCCCCCCGACGCCCAAGACCAGATTGCGGCCGTAGTTGCGTCTGGGCAGAGGCATGGCAATGATGCCGGCCTCGGGTGTAATGACATGCCGGGAAATGTAGTAGCCATCTCTGCGGATCCTGTGGATCACTGGCAGCAGCGTTTCGAGGTTGGCATGGTGCTCGGGTGCGAGAGTCGCATTGATCCGGCGCACAAGCCGGTCAATTTCGTCATCGGTGTGCAGGCTCAGCAGAGTTCGCCCGATGCCCGATATGGCAAGTGGACGTACGTCGCCCGGCGGGACTTCGAAGCGCAGACGCTGTGACGACTGAATCGTGTGCAGGTATTGCGCCAAAAGATCAGATTGGGTGCTGATGGAGGTCACCTCGTCGGTCCGCGCATGCACATATTCCACCAGCGACATGATCGAGGTTTCACCAAACAGCTTGGTTTCCAGCCACCGACCCATGCGGGCGATCCGCATCGTCGGCATGTATGTGCGGGTATCACTGTGGTAGAACAGGTAGCCCAGCGTCACCATGCTTTTCAATAGTGCCGAAGCGCTGGAGCCTGGATAGCTGAATTTTGTGGATATTTCCTTCAGGGAAACAGGTCTGCGAATTTCTTCGAAGTACTCGAGAACCTCAAAAATTCGACGTGCAGTCTTGATCGCTGGATTTGGTTTTGTCATCAGGCCTCACTACACAAGTGTGAAATCATGAACCATGTGCGTGTAACATGTGTTGGGGCCATTTTATCAATTCTGTATGAACAGCCAAGGGGGTCTCGTGACACATGCCATACTTTCCGAATTGAGTGGGTACGTCCTGACGCTTTCGATCAACAACCCGACCGCGCGCAATGCCTGGAATCCGGCAATGGAGCAGGCATTGCGCGCTGCGCTGCAGGCTGCGGATGTGAACCCGGCCGTGCGTGTGGTGGTACTGACCGGCGCAGGTGCAACCTTTTGTCCGGGTGCAGATCCAAAGGCACTGTCTGCCCCGGAGCGGGCGCAAGGTGGCGGGTATCCGGGCATGTGCGCTGAACCGCGCTTTCTTTATATGCTGGCTTTGCGTAAACCCCTGATTGCAGCGATCAATGGTGCGGCCGCCGGAGTCGGGATGTGTCTGACGCTGTTCTGTGACCTGCGCTTCATGGTTGAAGATGCGAAGATCACGACGTCATTTGTGCGCCGCGGCCTGATTGCCGAGCACGGTTCGGCGTGGCTGCTGACGCGTCTGATCGGATCGATGAATGCGGCTGACCTTTTGCTGTCGGGGCGTGTGCTGACCGGACGAGAAGCCGAGTCGCTGGGGTTGGTGCGCGCATTGGCGCGTGATGGTTTCATGCACCACGTTCAGGCATACGCCCAGGATCTTGCTACGCATTGTTCGCCCAGGTCAATGGCCGTCATCAAGGCCCAACTGTCTGCCGTCTGGCAGCAGGATATCCAGCAGGCGATGATCCTCGCCCGTCTTGAAACGGAGCACGCTCTGGGGGCCGTCGATTTCAAGGAGGGGGTCGCAAGTTATCTGGAGCGCCGAACTCCGGGTTTTCCCGAGCTTATATAATTCACATACATGTAAATAATATCTCATATGAGAAAATGATTGACGCTTGCTGGGGATGCAGTTTATGGTTTGACGAGTGGGATGCCTGTTGGCCGTTCCACTGGAATGGAAGAATGTTCAGGCCGGGAGGAGGCTATCGGCCGGGCGGGTTGGCTGTCGCGGCAATTGTCGCTGACTGCTGGCCGCACCAAATCATTGGAACGCTACAACAGGAGGGACATCATGAAGAAAAGATTGATCGCAAGTCTGGTCGTGGGTGTATCGATGCTGGGCATGGGCTCGGTCATGGCGCAGGAACCCGTGAAGATCGGGCTGGTCATACCCCTGACCGGTGCCACAGCGGTCTATGGCAAGGATGGGAAGGCTGCAGCCGATTGGGCCGCACGAGAAATCAACGAAGCGGGCGGAATACTGGGTGGCCGCCAGCTTGAGCTGATCTACGAGGATGAAAAGGGAACACCTCAGGATGGTGTGGCGGGTGTGCAGAAAATGATCAATCAGGCGCATGTCGATGCAATCATCGCGGGCATGAACAGCTCGGTCACGCTTGCGGAAAGTGCCATCACGAAAAACAAGGTTCTGCACATCAATCCAGGGGCTCAGGCTGATGCGATCACCAACCAGGGGTCGCCCTGGTTGTTCCAGATCAACAACACGTCGTCGACGAATGCCAATGTCTTTCATGATTATCTGATCCACGGCATGAAACCGAAGACCATTGCGTACATGGGTGAAAATACCGAGTTCAGCAAGGCATTGCTGGAAAATCTGCAGGGCAAGCTGAAAGATTCGGATATCGAAATGGTCGAGGTGGCCACGTATGACGTGCACACCACAGACTTCACGTCCATTCTTTCACGGCTGAAGGCTGCGGCACCTGAAATGCTGTACGTGGTCGATGCGGCGCCTGCACGAACCGCGCAGATCTGGAAACAGGTGCGTCAAATGGGCGGGTTTCCCATGGAAGTCCAGTCTGCCGGTACCGTGTTCGGCCCCTCAATCACAGCGTCGGAAGGCGCAATGGAAGGAGTGATCAGTGGCGACATATTCATCACTGATGGTTCCGAAGGTGAAATGCTTGATTTCATAGAAAAGGCCCGCAAGGAAACCGGGGGTGAACCCAACAAGGTCACCATGGTGGTCTACGAAGCGGTCCATATTCTGGCCGAGGCCATGGACAAAGCCGGTACCAGCACCGATTACCAGAAAATTTCTGACACGATGCGTTCGGAAACCTGGTCCACTCCACGCGGCAATTTGCGCTTTGATGAAAAAGGGCGGGCCATCGCACCGTATTTCTACATACAGGAAGTCAAGGGTGACGGTGTGACACTGCGAGAAGTATTCGAAGTCCAGTAAGCAAGGCTGTTGGGGTCGATGGCACATGGAACTCCTCTTCCAAACCGTCATGAATGGCCTGGTTCTGGGGTCAGGGTATGCGCTAGTAGCCGTTGGGCTCACCCTGATCTTCGGCACCTTGCATATCGTGAACTTTGCACATGGCGCATTCTTTGCCCTGGGTGCCTATGTCTCGGTGCAACTGCAGAGTTTCGGGTTGCCATATCTGGTGGTGCTGCCGCTTGCTGTGGTGGTCGTGGCTATCATCGGCGTCCTGATCGAGGTGCTGGTCGTACGTACGGCGCTCTATGATCGGCCTGAACATGGGTCGATCATCGTCACTTTTGCGCTGTCGCAAGCGGTGGTGGCGGGTCTGGTCCTGTTGGTCGGGCCTGACCCGTTGCCGGTCCGTTCCATGTTCTCGCAGATATCACTGTCCGCTTTCGGGCTGTTCCTTTCTGCCCAGCGCCTGTTCATCGTGGTGATCACGTTGCTTGTGCTCGGCATCTTTGGGTGGTGGCTCAAGCGCTCGGTCAGGGGGCAGCAACTGCTCGCCGTGTCGCAGAATCCCAGGGGCGCCTATTACTCGGGCATCAATGTGCCCATGATCCGCATGTTGTCCTTCCTTCTCGGTGTGTCGGCAGCGGGCCTGGCGGGCGGGCTGCTGGCTCCGATCATTTCGGCCTCACCTACGATGGGTGACGCCTACGTGATCGTGGCCTTCACTGTGGTCATCCTGGGGGGGTTAGGCAGCATTTCAGGCGCGCTGGTCGGGGCACTCATCATTGGCCTCGCCAATGCATTCTTTGAAACATATGTCTCGGTTTCCTGGACGCCTGCTCTGGGATGGATTCTAGTGATCTTTGTCCTGCTGTTGCGCCCAGAGGGCCTCATGGGGCAAAAAGATCTGAACAGGCATTGATCTCATGACGCGTGGATTTCAAACTCAAGCATCGGGCAGCGGACATTACCGCAATTTGGCATTGGTCGGGCTCGCTGGGGTGCTGATCGCTATTGTTGCGCTTGGCACCGACAACGCCTTCCTCCTCAGCCTGGCTGGTTACACCTGTGGCTTTGCGCTGTTCGCACTTTCCGTGAACATGATCCTTGGCGGTGTCGGAGAAGTGCCATTGGGGCAATGCGTTTTTTTTGGCGTAGGGGCGTATGTTCCGGCTATCGCCATGAGCCGCTGGGGGTTGCCGTTCGAGGTTGGGGTGGCCATGGGCATGGCCGCTGCAGCGGTATTGGCGTTCGCAATTGGTTGGCTCACCAGAGGGTTGACCGGTGCCTATTTTTCAATTGTAACCTGGGGGCTTACGGGCGTGGCGATGGTGGTGGCACTGAATCTTGACATCACCGGTGGCCCATTGGGCCTGTTCGGCTTCTCACGTCTGGCGGTTGGGCCCTTCAATCTGACTGACCCCCGGGTATATTTTCTTGTGGCGTCCATTACGCTGCTCGTGGTCCTGATCTTTCTGGCGCATGTACGTACATCGCGTTTTGGGCATGCGCTTGAAAGCATTCGGCAAAGTCCACATCTGGCGCAGTCGTTGGGTATTTCAGTGCCGCTCGAGAAACTGAAAATTCTGGTGCTCAGTGCGCCGGTGGCGGCCCTGGGCGGGGCCCTGGTCCTGCCCTATACACAGATCGTCACACCCGAGGTGCTTTCGGTCATGCGCACGGTCGAAGCCATGCTGGCTGTCCTGATCGGAGGTACAGCTCTGCTGTATGGTCCGGTCCTGGGGGCGGTGATCTTCACTGTGCTGCCACAGATGATGGATTTCGACGCCAACGTGAAAATGCTGGTTTTTTCATTGCTGGTCATTTTTGTCATGATTGTGGTTCCAGGGGGCCTGCATCAGGCCATTGGTATGTTGCGACCGGCACGCAAGTCCCGGGTAGAAGCATGACGGCCCTGGCAGTGAATGCGGAGAATGTCCGCAAGCATTATGGTGGAGTCACCGCGTTGAAGGGGGTGGATCTGAAAGTGCCGGAAGGGTCGATTTATGGGCTGATCGGCCCCAATGGTGCCGGCAAATCCACAATGCTGGATGTTCTGTGTGGCATCGTCACGCCTTCGGGCGGCTGCGTCGACGTACTTGGAATGGATGTCACCCGGTTGTCGGCTGCCCAGGTTGCCCGCCGGGGTGTTGGCCGGACCTTCCAGCGAACCGCCACGTTCGGAGCATCCACCGTCGAGGAAAACCTGCGCATGGCCAGCTATGGTGCCATGCGTCATGCCGTGTGGGACCGCATCCTGCGCAGCCCGCTCTATCGCGCGGACATCGCCTCATTCGTGCAGCGCTGTGAAGAGGTTCTGGAAATTTGCGGGCTGGCTTCCGTCCGTCATGAAAAGGCGAGTTCGCTGGCTTACGGTACTCAGCGCAAACTGGCTGTAGCCATCATGCTGATGAATGAACCCCGGATCATCTTTCTCGATGAACCCGTGGCTGGAATGAACAACAGCGAAACAGGCGAGTTCGTCAAGCTTGTGCGCAGCATCGTCAAGGGACGCACAGTGGTCATAGTAGAGCACGACATGGCGGCAATCAGCGCGCTGTGCGATGAGGTGCTTGTCATGGTCGATGGCCGTGGTGTGGTAAATGATGCTCCTGAGCGCGCCTTGCGCCACCCCGAGGTGGTATCGGCTTATCTGGGGGGCGACGATGAAGGAGTCGACGATGCTGCTTGAGGTCAAGGACCTGTGTACAAGCTATGGTCGGGTGCAGGCATTGCGTGACGTCGAACTTTCAATCGATAGCGGTGAGATCGTGGCGATACTCGGTGCCAATGGCGCGGGGAAAACCACTTTGTTGAACACCGTTTCAGGCGTGTTGCAGCCCAATCGTGGAACGGTAGTTTTTTCGGGGCGTCCGATTGTCGGCCAGCGCCCCTGGACCATCTGTCGCATGGGGCTGAGTCATGTACCGGAAGGTCGCGAAATTTTTCCGGGCCTGACCGTCGAGGCCAATCTGCGTTTGATTGATTTCGACGGTGGTGGTGCGCGCTTTTCGATCAATGACGTGCTCGATCTGTTTCCCCGTCTTGCGGAGCGGTATGGGCAATTGGCTGGCGGGCTCTCTGGTGGAGAGCAGCAAATGCTCGCCATCGGGCGCGGGCTGATGGCCTGTCCACGACTGGTGTTGTTCGATGAGCCGTCACTGGGCCTGTCGCCGATGCTCAGCAAGGCCGTGCTGGGGACGATCAGGAAATTGAAGGCCCATGGCATTGCCTCGCTGCTGGTGGAACAGAACATGCGTGCTGCCCTGGGCATTGCCGATCGAGGGTATGTGTTGCGTGTGGGCCGGATCACCGCTCAGGGCAGCGCCAGCGAACTGCTCAACTCGGCCGATATTCAGGAAGCATACCTTGGAGTCTGACAAAATGAACATGAAAGAGAACATCGTTCCTCTGCGCCTTCCAGAAGGCAGTACAGATTGCCATTTTCACCTGTATGGCCCTTTTGAACAGTTTCCGCCGGGAGACGAGGGTCGCTTCAGCCCCACACGACCGTTCACGATCGAGGATGCGTTTGCCCACTGGGACCGCATCGGTGTCTCACGGGGTGTAATCGTGCACGCGGTAGGCTCTGGAGAGGACAATGCGGTCACCTTTGACGCACTGCGCCGCTACCCCGATCGCCTGCGTGCAACTGCGATACTCAGGCCGGATGTGTCCGACAGGCGTCTCGATGAACTGACAGAAAATGGATTCAGGGCGGTCCGCGTCACGATGATCCGTCAGGACGGCAAGCCAGTATCCACAAAGGGCACCAGTTTTGACGACCTGAAGATATTGGCGCCGCGCCTGCTGGAGAGAGGTTGGCATGCGCAGATCTGGATCGAGTGTTCCGATCTTGAAGAGGCGGCACCTGAACTTGAGAAAACCGGTCTGACCTTCGTCGTGGATCACATGTGTCGAACC
Source organism: Castellaniella sp. (assembly GCF_041677825.1). Classification (GTDB taxonomy): domain Bacteria; phylum Pseudomonadota; class Gammaproteobacteria; order Burkholderiales; family Burkholderiaceae_B; genus Castellaniella. The sequence goes on along the minus strand of NZ_JBAYPG010000020.1, from coordinate 9,917 downwards.
ATGGCTGACAAGGGGCCCCATCACCCGCATTATCAGGCCTTCCTCGATCGCCTCCGAAGCGGCCGCTATTGGACAAAGATTTCGGGGGCGGATCGCAATACCCGCATCGGACGGCCGTATGACGATACGCGCGGGTTCATGAAGGCGATTGTCGAAGCAGCACCTGATCAGGTGGTCTGGGGCAGTGACTGGCCTCATGTCGGCCACACTGCTGAAACGACTCCTCGAATGCAGGATCTGCTGCAATTGCTTTTTGACTGCGTCCCTGAGCCTGCGGTGCGTCAGAAGATACTGGTCGACAATCCAGATCGCCTGTATGGCTTCAAGTCGTAGTTCACGGGGATGCACGCTGTGAAACATCAAGAAGATTTCCCGCTGACGGGCGTCGTCGTACTTGATCTGGGGCAGGTCTATCAGGCACCCTATGCCGGGTTTTTGTTGGCGCAGGCTGGCGCCACCGTGATCAAGGTCGAGCCTCCTCGGGGTGAACCCGTTCGGCACAGAGCGCTGATTTCCAGAGGAAATGCCGTGCCATTTGCGATGCTCAATGCCAACAAGCGCAATATGAGCCTGAATCTGAAGGCCCCTGAGGGGGTCGAAATTCTGAAGGGCCTTGTCAAGAAGGCGGACATTCTCATTGAAAATTATGCGCCAGGTACCCTGGATCGTCTGGGTGTGGGCTTTGATGTGCTGTCAGAAATCAATCCTCGTCTGATCTATGGCTCGGCCACAGGCTATGGCCTGACAGGCCCGGATCGTGACAATCTGGCCATGGATCTGACCATCCAGGCCATTTCGGGCATCATGAGCGTGACCGGCTTTGCAGAGGGGCCGCCCGTCAAGACAGGCCCGGCGCTCACTGATTTCCTGAGCGGCATGCATCTGTTGTCGGGGGTCCTGGCGGCGCTGTATGAACGCGAGAAAACAGGTCGTGGGCGATTGGTCGAGATCGCAATGGTCGAGGCCGTCTATCCCGCCATGGCGTCCAACCTTGCCGAGGTATTCAATCGACACGCTGCTGCACCACGAACAGGGAATCGGCATGGCGGCTTGGCCGAGGCACCTTATAACGTGTATGCGGCAGCCGATGGCTTTGTGGCAATCATTTCGGTCAATGAGACCCATTGGGTCGGGTTGACCCAGGCCATGGGCAGGCCGGAACTCGCCGATGCTGACGGTTTTCAGAATGTGCGGGCGAGAGTCGCCAATATCGACGAAGTCGATCGCCTCGTCGAAGACTGGACGTCCGCTTTGACGCGTGAGCAGATAGTGGCTGCGTGCCGTATCCATCGTGTGCCCTGCGCACCAGTTCGCGATCTTCTCGAGGTGACCCAGGACGCTCATCTGCATGCCCGTGGCATGCTGTGCGAGGTTGAACATCCTGAGTACGGGCCTATTCTCGTACATCGCAGCCCCCTGAACCTGCGCGGTGCTGCTGTACCCGACTACGAGGTTTCGGCACGCCTGGGGCAGCACAACCTCGAAGTACTCGAGGAGTTCCTGGGCTTTGACGAGCAGCGTGTCGAGGCCCTTCTGGCGTCGGGGGTTCTGGCACATGGATGAAGACCCGAAGCGCCCAGGTACGCTGGACAATGACATGGATACACTCATTCTGGATGCAGCCAGCCGATTGTTTCGCGAGACGGCCGACCTGCAGCTGGCCGTACTGTCCAGAGATCCAGACTTCTACGCTACGGTCTGGAGTGGCATCGAGGAAATCGGTCTGGATGCAGCGGCAGTGCCTGAAGATCTGGGTGGATCAGGCGCCGGGTTGCGGGCCAGTCTGGGGATGCTCAGGGCAGCGGGCAATGTGGCATTGGCAGTGCCGTTGGCCGAGACCATCCTGGCCGGATGGTTGCTGGCTCAGGCCGGGATTCCATTGCAATCCGGCAAGTTGGCCTTTGGCCCGTCCGGTTTTCATGACCATATCGTGCTGGATTCAGACGGGCGGCTGACAGGCCGAATCGTTCACCTGCCGTTTGCTCGCGACTGCTCAAGGGTTGCGTTGCTGGCACAGCGTGGCAATACGCTTTGGGTCGTCCTGGCGGATATTCAGGATGCTGAGCTTTCGGTGCGCGATTCGTTGGCGTTCGAACCGCTCGACGGCGTTGAATTCCACCAGATAAAACCAGTGGTGGCTGCACCGGCCCCAGCCGCCTTCACCAAGGACACCAGCCTGCTGCTGGGGTCGCTGGCGCGCTCCATCCAGATCGCAGGTGCACTTGAGACCATGCTTGATCTCACCACGGCCTACGTGCGTGAACGTCCGGCATTCGGCAAGACACTGTCCCGATTCCAGGTGGTTCAACATGCGCTGGCACAACTCGCCGGCGAGGTCTCGGTGTCACTGAGCGTGGCCGCATCGGCCGTCGATGCCGTGGACACACTCCTGGGGCAGGGGCGCGGTTTCGATGATCCCGAAATACGTCTCGAGATCATGTCGGCCAGAATCAGAACCTCCAGTGCAGCGCAGATCGGGGCGCGCATTGCTCATCAGTTGCACGGCGCGCTCGGGGTGACGGACGAACACGTCCTGCACCGCCTGACCTTGCGTGCGCTGGCATGGCGGGATGACTATGGCAATGAGGTCCAATGGTCCGAAGAGTTGGGTGCGATGCTGCGGCATGGTGATGGGCGCGCGCTGTGGGCTTTGCTGGCAAAACGTTAGATCGGGAGGATGACATGACGACGACCCTGGAGTTCCAGCCCATACGCCTGCCACCGGCTGTTCAGGCGCTTCGTGGCGAAGTGCGGGCGTTTCTCCACGAAGAAATGTCAGCTGGTACGTTCGATCCGGATTTTCCAACTGAAGACTGGGATGTCTGCCGCAAGTTTGCGCGCAAGGTGGCCGCTCGCGGTTGGATCGGGATGTGCTGGCCAAAAGCCTATGGTGGGCAGGAGCGCAGTTTTCTCGAACGGTATGTTGTCAATGAGGAAATGCAGGCCCATCATGCGCCCAACACATTCTATTTCACAGCGGATCGGCAATCGGGCCCAACCCTGATCAAGTACGCATCCGAGCGGATCAAGGCCGAGGTACTGCCAAAGATCATTGCGGGGGAAGCCAGTTTCTGCATCGGGATGTCCGAGCCGGATAGTGGATCAGATCTTTTTGCTGCCAAGTGCAAAGCGGTGCGTACAGATGGTGGCTGGAAAATCCAGGGCACGAAGATCTGGACGACAAATGCCCACCGTGCTGATTACATGATCGGCCTGTTCAGGACAAGCCCGTCTCTCCCCGAAAACCATCGTCATGGTCTGACCAGCTTTCTGGTGGATATGCGGGCATCTGGAATACAGTGCAATCCCATCCGTCAGATGAGTGGGATTCACGATTTCAATGAGGTGGTGTTCGACGAGGTTTTTGTCCCAGAAGACCAGCTCATCGGTGAGGTGGACGGTGCATGGAAGCAGGCGACCACAGAACTGGCATATGAGCGTTCCGGACCAGAGCGGTTCCTGGAGACATTGACTGTTCTGCGTGCGTTGATCGATCTGGATCGTGCCGAACCTGTTCCGCAGGTGTCTGAATCGGTTGGTCGGCTTGTTGCCGAATTGCATTCACTGCGACGCATGTCGGTTTCGGTGGCCGGTATGCTGGAGGCAGGACGCGAACCCGCTGTAGAGGCTGCTATCGTCAAGGATCTTGGCACGGCCTGGGAACAGGACCTGCCGCAAAGGGTTCGCCTGGCGGTCGCAAGGGCCAGCCAGGGTTCAGCGGCATATCGGCGCTTTGAGGACATCCTGCAATACTGTACCCGTATTGCACCCAAACTGACTGTCCAGGGGGGGGCCAATGAGGTGTTGCGCGGCATTATCGCCCGCGGTCTGGGCTTACGTTAAGGAGGAAGCAGTTGGCTGATATCAATTTGACTCGCAGAGGGCATGTGCAGATCGTCGAGATCGATCGCCCACCCCATAATTACTTCAACCGGCAACTCATCGGTGACATCGCCGATGCCTTCGAGGCCGCCGATGAGGATCCTTCCGTACGCGTCAATCTTCTCTGTTCGAACGGGCGTTCGTTCTGTGCAGGAGCGGACCTTGTCGGAGATCAGCCAGACACGCCAGAAGGACGGCGGGCCGACACCCAGGCGCTGTACAACCATGGGGTGCGGATATTCGGCACCAGAAAGCCGATCATTGCCGCTCTGCAGGGACATGTGATTGGTGGTGGTCTGGGGCTGGCAGTGTCCGCGGATTTCCGGATTGCTGCCCCTGACGCCCGTTTGACGGCCAATTTTACGCGGCTTGGTTTCCACCCTGGTTTCGGCCTGACTCTGACGCTGCCCGAACTCCTTGGTCGCCAGAAGGCGGCGATGCTGCTGCTGACCGGAAAACGGATCAGCGGTGAAGAAGCGATGGCGCTGGGTCTCGTGGATCGGCTGGCCGATGCAGAGCGGTTGCGCGAGGCTGCGCTTGAACTGGCCGGCGAACTTGCCGAGGCTGCCCCGTTGGCACTGGTTTCAACTCGACTCACGTTGCGCGGTGGCCTGCAGGACCGTGTGGCAGCTCAATTGGCGATTGAAATCGAAGAACAGAGCTGGCTGCGTGAGACGGCCGACTTTCAGGAAGGTATCCGTGCCAATGCCATGCGTCGAACGCCCGAATTCAAGGGGGTCTGATATGGTCAAACTGTTCGAGAAAGTACGTTTTCGTGGCGTGCAGCTACGCAACCGGATCGTGGTGTCGCCCATGGCCATGTATTCCGCAGAGAATGGCTATGTGGTTCCTTTTCACCTGGTTCATTATGGAAAATTCGCCATGGGTGGGGCGGGTCTGGTATTTGTCGAGCAGACTTCGGTCACCCGGAAAGGTCGAATCACCCATGGTGACCCCGGACTCTGGGAAGATGGGCAGATCGATGGCATGGCGCAGATCGCTCGGCTCTTGAAGGCCCAGGGTGCCAAGGCCGCAATCCAGCTCAACCACGGGGGCCGCAAATCGTGCCAGCAGCGCGCTTTCCGTGGAAATGGCCCCCTGACGTCACGCGACATCGAAATGGGTGAGGAAGTCTGGCAGAGCGTAGGGCCGTCCGACGTGGCTCTGGCAGACGATTGGAACAGCCCTGTGCCGCTCGACGACGCAGGGATCGCCGGTACGTGCGACGCATTTGTTGCTGCAGCGCGGCGCGCTGTTCTTGCCGGCTTTGATGTCATTGAGCTTCATATGGCTCATGGCTATCTATTGCAGACTTTCCTGACACCTCTTGCCAATTTTCGCAATGATGTCTACGGTGGCAGCCGGGACAACCGCATGCGATTTCCTCTCGAGGTCGCTCGGGCGGTTCGATCGATCATTCCGGATTCGATGCCGTTGTTCGTCCGCATTTCGGCAACCGACTGGATCGATGGCGGGTGGGAAATCGAAGACAGCGTGGTATTTGCCAAAGCACTGAAAGCGCTGGGCGTGGATTTGATCGATTGTTCAACCGGTGGAAATCTCAGCGCGGGGTCCACAAATGCCAACCTGAGCCGAGGGCCTGGTTACCAGGTGCCTTTTGCCGAAGAGATCCGGCGCGAGACTGGTATCGCAACTGGAGCGGTCGGCATGATCCGTACGCCCGAACTGGCGGAGCACGTGTTGCAGAGTGGCAGCGCTGATCTTGTGTTTTTGGGGCGTCAGATGCTCTTCAACCCATTCTGGGCATTGCACGCCGCAGAGCATTTCGGTCTGACGGGCGCCTTCTCCGAGTGGCCGGAACAGTACGGCTGGTGGCTGAACAAATGGGGAGGCGCGTTGAGGCACTCCGGCGAAAGCCTGATCAATACCTTTGCGGATGACCAGGTTTCAGCATGAGGGATCGATTCGGGCTGACTGTGGTCACAGGAGGTGCCCAGGGTATTGGTCGCGCCTTGTGTGAAGCCTTTGCTGCCGATGGGGCCTCTCGGGTCGTGGTGCTGGATGTTGACGGCAGCAAGGCGTCGGCCTTGGCCGAGCGACTGGCAGGCGCGGCGATCGTGGTGGATGTCAGCGATGGCGCAGCCTTTACCGAAGCGCTGACGCAGATCGAGTCCGATATCGGTCCGATCAGTACATTCATATCCAATGCTGGCGTTGCGCTGGGCTTTGATGCGCCATCCAGCAATGCGGCTCATGCATCGGACGACGTCTGGATGCGGGCCTGGGAAGTCAACGTGATGGCACATGTCCGTGCAGCGCGTTATCTGATCCCCCGAATGATTGCGCGCGGCGGTGGAACCTTTGTACAGATGGCTTCTGCTGCGGGTTTGCTCAACCAGATCGGCAGTGCCGTGTACGGCACCACCAAGCACGCTGCCGTCGGGTTTGCTGAGAATATTGCGATCAGCCACGGCTCACAGGGTATCCGTGTGGCACTGGTGTGTCCGCAAGGTGTAGATACGGCATTGCTTGCCGCTATACCTGTCGGGCCAGAGCGCGGTGATGGGGTTCTGACGCCAGAAGCAGTGGCGCTGGCGACCATTCAGGGTCTGGATGAAGGACGCTTTCTGATTTTGCCGCATGAAGTCGTGCATGGCTACTACCGTCGGAAGGCGGATGACACCGATCGCTGGATTCGCGGGATGGCGCAGCTTGCACAGCGGTTCGCGCATGAGGGTTCACAGACATGAGAGAAGCAGTGATCGTGGCAACTGCCCGCACACCGATCGGCAAGGCCTATCGCGGGGCTTTCAACGATACCCAACCGCATGCCCTGGGTGGCCATGCGGTGGCCAGCGCTGTCTCACGCAGTGGCCTCGATCCGTCTCGAATCGAGGATGTGGTGATGGGTGCGGCGCTGACTCAGGGGGCGACACACATGAACATTGGTCGTCAGGTTGCGTTGCGAGCAGGGCTTCCGGTGGAAATTTCAGGCATGACAGTGGATCGGCAATGTGCGTCCGGGCTGATGGCTATTGCTACTGCCGCGAAGCAGATCGTTCATGATGGCATGGATGTTGCGGTGGGCGGGGGCCTCGAGTCGATCTCACTGGTTCAAACACCTGAAATGAATACATACCGCATGGAGGACCCATGGCTGTCCGACCGCGTTCCTGGGCTGTATCTGCCCATGCTGGAAACGGCCGAGATCGTGGCGCAACGCTATCGAATCACGCGTGATGCGCAGGACGAGTATGCGTTCCAGTCCCAGCAGCGGACTGCAGCGGCGCAGGCAGCCGGGCGCTTCAATACGGAAATCGTGCCTCTGGCATCGATTCGACGCGAGGTTGCCAACGATGGCAGTGCTGATCGCTTCTTTGAAATGCGGCTTGAAACAGATGAAGGAAACCGCCCGGGAACGACCCTCGAAGGTTTGCGGCAGCTGAAGCCCGTACTGAAGCGTGGCCACCTCTTTGCCGGGGCTGGTGTGGCGATCACGGCGGGCAATGCATCACAGCTGTCCGATGGGGCTTCGGCCAGCATCCTGGTTGAAAGAGCGCTGGCTGTTCGTGAAGGCCTGGAACCGTTGGGGCTGTATCGTGGCATGGCTGTAGCGGGTTGCGCCCCTGAAGAAATGGGTATCGGGCCGGTGTTTGCTGTGCCCCGGCTGCTGCAGAAGCATGGCTTGAGGATCAATGACATCGGTCTGTGGGAACTCAACGAAGCTTTTGCCGTGCAGGCGTTGTATTGCCGGGATCGTTTGGGTATTGATCCGGATCTTTTCAATGTCAATGGTGGTGCGATCTCGATTGGTCACCCGTACGGGATGTCGGGTGCGCGTATGGTGGGCCATGCGTTGATCGAGGGCAAGCGGCGGGGTGTCAAATACGTTGTGGTGACGATGTGCGTGGGAGGTGGCATGGGCGCGGCCGGGCTGTTCGAGGTGTTATGAGAGGAAAGGTGGAACATGGCCAAAAAAATGAAATACACCCCCGGGCTGCCCTTGGCCGGCGTGCGGGTCATCGACCTCACAACGGTTTTGTTCGGTCCATATGCCAGCCAGCTATTGGCAGATTATGGTGCAGATGTCATCAAGGTCGAATCGCCAGGCGGCGATTCGACGCGTCGTACCGGCCCTGCCGCTGAACCTGGCATGGCTGCTGGGTTTATCGGCGCCAACCGCAATAAGCGCAGTGTAGTCCTCGACCTGAAGACACCGGGTGGACAGGCGGCGCTGCTGGCCCTGATCGAGGGTGCGGATGTGTTCATGCACAATATGCGCCCAGGAAAGCTCGCAGGGCTCGGTTTGGAACCCGATTCGCTTCTAGGCGAGAATCCGCGTCTGGTGTATGCCGGTCTGCACGGATTTGGTGAGTCCGGTCCGTACGCGGGACGGCCCGCCTATGACGACATCATTCAGGGGTTGTGTGGCATGGCCGGACTCAACGAGATGCGCGATGGGGAGGCCAGTTTTTTTCCTGGCGTGCTGGCCGACAAGACATGTGGTGTTTTTGCGGCCATGGCCATTTCCATGGCACTGTTCAGAAGGTCGCACACCGGCAGGGGGGGCTTTGTGGAGATCCCCATGTTTGAAGCCATGTCCAGTTTCATGTTGCTGGAACATCTTTCGGGTCATTATTTCGAGCCGCCTGTTGCCAGCCTCGGATACGCTCGTCTGCTTACGCGTTGGCGCAAGCCGCATCGCACTTCGAACGGATATATCTGCGTCGTGCCATATACTGATGCGCATTGGCACGCTTTTTTTTCACGATGCGGCATGCCGGAACTCCTGAACGATGCACGCTTTGCGGACATCGATGCCCGGACACGCAACATTGATGAGTTATACCGTCTTCTGGGCTGCACGATCAGTCAGCATGCTACAGAACATTGGCTGGAAGAATTCGGGAAAATGGATATTCCGGTGGCACCCGTCAACGCCCTGAGTGATATGGAAGAGGATGTCCATCTGCGTGCTGCCGGGTTTTTCAGAACGGTCGTGGATGGTTCCCGGCACCCCCTCAAGATGATGGATGCGCCTGTGCGTTTCGATCGAGTCCAGGTACCGATGCGCATGCCGCCCAGGCTCGGTGAGCACACTACCGAGGTGCTTCGTCAGGCAGCCATTCCAGTGGATCACGAGGGCAGGCCAGTTCTCGATGCGCACAAAAAATGATGATCATGAAATTGACTCCTGATCTGGCTTCCATATACGGTGTGGAGGCCAACTGGAATTATGGGCTGGAAGCACACGTGCGCTGGAGTGATCTGGATGGCTTTGGGCATGTCAATCACAGGGCTCACTTCCTCTGGTTCGAAGATGTTCGCAACGCCTATCTGGAAAATCTTGGGTTTCCTCTGGCAGGCCCCATGGTCCCAGGGCCTGTTGTCAAGGAAACGCACTGCACCTATCAGCGTCCCCTGGGGTTCAACACGGCGATTCTTGTCACGGCGAGAACCACTTGGTTTGGCAGGAGCAGTTTCCACATGAACTATGCGATATGGCACGAGGGGCTCGTTGCGCGCGGAAGTGCAATTCTTGTGTGGTTACGCAACAGCGATTCGACGAAAGTCACCTTGCCAGACGGCCTTCGCGCAGGCATGGTGGCTGATGGCGCGATACTGCGGTCTCGTAACCCGAAGGGCTGAGGCTGTACGACAGCGCCCTTGTCTGATTGCGGGGACAGGATTTGAATCTGTGACCTTCGGAATACGCACCCAAGAATAACCTCAGTGGGAATGCAAATACCATGTGGTGTTTATCCCGAAGTGCCGCAGGAAGACGTTATACGAGCAATTGCGGCCGTACCTTGGGGAGGTGTTTCGCCGATTGGCTCAGCAGACGGAGCGCCGGGTGGAGGAGGGGCATTTGATGCTGGATGCGTATTCCGATGATCGTGACCGCTGATTCCGGTGATCGTGACCACCCTGGGCCGGACAGGTGGTTTTCTCTGATTCCGGTATCGTGACCAGCCATTCCGGCATCGTGACCACCGATTCCGGTGATCGTGACCAGGGCATTCCAGCGAGGTTGATCAACGACGCGTTGTCATCAACTCTGCGGTAGTGTGATG
>NZ_JBAYPG010000019.1:0-66297 GCF_041677825.1 Castellaniella sp. | reverse complement strand
CCTTCCGGCTCTTACGGCAAGCCCGACGACCGACGGCGGCCAGACCTGGTCCATCAGCATACAGACGCTGGTGGCGCTCAGCATGCTGTCCTTTCTGCCGGCCGCCTTGCTCATGATGACCGGGTTCACACGCATCATCATCGTCCTGGGGCTCTTGCGCAATGCCCTGGGCACCGGGGTCTCGCCACCCAATACCATCCTGGTGGGGCTTGCACTGTTCCTGACGCTGTATACCATGGCCCCCGTGTTCGACCAGATCTACGCGCAGGCCTATCAGCCGCTGGCCCGCGACGAAATCACGCTGCAGGAGGCCCTTGAGCGCGGCAGCCAGCCATTGCGGACCTTCATGCTGGGCCAGACCCGGGAAACCGACCTGAGCCTGTTCGTCGACATCGCCCACGACGACCCACTGGACAACCCGCAGGCCGTGCCGTTGCGCATCCTGGTGCCGGCGTTCGTGACAAGCGAGCTCAAGACGGCATTCCAGATCGGTTTCACCATCTTCATTCCTTTTCTCATCATCGACCTGGTCGTAGCCAGCCTGCTGATGGCGCTGGGGATGATGATGGTGCCACCGGTCACCATTTCGCTGCCCTTCAAGCTCATGCTCTTCGTGCTGGCCGATGGCTGGCACCTGCTGCTGGGTTCGCTGGCGCGCAGTTTCTACCAATGAGGGACACCCTCGATGAGAGACCCCCGATGACCGCCGAAACCGTGATGACCCTGGCCTTCCAGGCGCTGCGCATGGCGCTCAGCATGGCCGGCCCCCTGCTGCTCGTCACCTTGCTGGTGGGCCTGCTGATCAGCATCCTGCAGGCGGCTACCCAGATCAATGAAATGACCCTGTCCTTCATCCCCAAGCTGCTGGCAATCGGCACCACGCTGGTTCTGCTGGGCCCATGGATGATCGATACGATGGTCGACTACATCCGCAATCTGATCCAGAGCATACCCAATCTGGTCGCTTGAGCAGGCGCACCCGGGGTGAAAACGACATACCTGGCATCCAGCACGCCTGGCCTGTACCTGGCAGATGCCCGAAGAGCCCCACGCCGCGTGGAGATCAGCCCATGATCGAAATGCCACTGCAGGACATCTATGACGGCATGCTCAGGCTGCTGTGGCCCTTGTTCAGGATCGCCGGCCTGATCGCCCTGGCGCCGGGCCTGGGTGACCAGCCCATCCCCATGCGGGTCAAGGCCGGCCTGGCGCTGGTGTGCGCCGTCGTGCTGGCCCCGGTGCTGGCGCCCGTGCCAGCGGTCATCCCGGGCTCATACGCCAGCCTGAAGATGGCGGCCAGTGAAATCCTGATCGGCATGGCACTCGGGCTGTGCATGCGGCTGGTCTTCATGGCTTTCATCATGGCCGGCGAATTCGTGGGCCTGCAGATGGGCCTGGCGTTTGCGTCGTTTTTTGATCCGGGCTCAGGCGCCAACACAGCAGTCACATCGCGCCTGATCAACCTGGTGGCCCTGCTGCTGTTCTTTACGGTCAACGGCCATCTGGTCATGCTGGGCAGCCTGCTGCACAGCTATTCGACGCTGCCACTGGGCCATGCACTCGATCCGAATGGCTGGGGCGAACTGCTCGACTGGAGCAGCCAGCTGTGGGTGTCGGGCATGCTGCTGGCGCTGCCGCTGATCATCGTGCTGCTGACCATCAACCTTTCGCTGGGGATCCTGAATCGCACGGCACAGCAGCTTTCGGTCTTTGCCGTGGGCTTTCCCATTACCCTGACCACGGGGATCACCATTCTGGCCATCGTGCTGCCACGCAGCAGCGGCTTCATGCAGAACCTGTTCAATCAGGGCTATGAGGCGATGGCCCGCGTGCTCGGCCGCCTGGCTGGCCTATGATGATCTCTTCGAGCTCTATTTGCGGGCCGGCAACGGGCCAAGTGCCATACGCAGGCGGCGAAGGCGGCGCCACACGACGGGCACCCTCTTGCACAGACTGCGGGGGCAATGCGGCACCCCAGGCTTGATCCTGCGCGGCGCGGGCACGCCGGGCGTCGTCCTGTGCCGTGCGGGCACGCTGCGCCAGCGTCTGCATGGAGGGCACCAGCGGGATGTTGACCGTATCTTCGATCGCCTGGAACCGGCCATCGGGCCCGAATCGCAGCAGGATGGCCTGGCGCAGATAAATGGCATCGGTACTCAGGCTGCGAGCATAGGCCCAGCGTGCCAGCAGGCCGCCATCGGGTTGCGGCCACTGCTGCACGGGCGCCGAATTCATGGCCTCGCTGGCCTGTGCCAGCGTGGTCTGGCCTGGTACCAGGCGGTTCAGGCCTGATGAGTCGAACGAATGGCCTGTTACCGAGCAGGCTGCCAGGCCCTGCAAACAGGCCACCAGCACCAGCGCCCGCCCGATCTGCCAACCCATGGAGCCCAGCGTATGGCGGCCCCGGCGAGCCACACGCACCCGGTCGATCTGACACCCAATACGCACCAGCACACGGCGGGCCTGGTACCCCATGTGCGCCAGTACAAGGCAGGCCTGGCACCGCATGTGCGCCAGCACCCGGCGAGCCTGCCGGCCAGAGGGGGCCTGCACACGCCTTGCGTCGGTATCGACCACGGGGTTCAGCGCCGTTGATTCAGGTTGAAGAGGCTCAGGTCCTGGATGGCCTGGAAGGCATCCGTGGCCCCCATGAGCGCAGCCTTGCGCAGGTTCAATTGAATGCTGGCCTGATAATAGTCGAGGTCTTCGAGATCGCTGAGCGCCTTGCGGTAGCCCAGGTCGCGCTGCGCGCCCGTGTCATCGAGCGCTTCGAGTTCGTTCAGCCGCATGCCCGTGGAGGCGCGTACCGTAAGGACGTTGTCGTAGAGGCTGCTGACCTTTTGCATGGCCGTGTTCAGCTGATTGCGCAACTGCGCCTGTGCTGCGGCACTGTTCTGGATGGGTTCGCCCAGCGCCTGGACCAGCGTATCGAGGGTCTGGAAAAGATTGAGATTTTCATCGCGCAGCGGACGGATTTCGAACTGGTCGCCCGCTTGCGGCTGGCCCGATATTTGTACATGGGTGCCCATGCCCAGGTCGAGTGAAGCCGCTGGCGGCTGCCATTGCCCGGCCAGCGTCTGCACCAGGGCGCCCTGGCCATCACGGATGTCCACGTGATAATCTTGATCGCCATCAAATACCAGGGTGAACGCATATTCTGCTGCAATATTGCCTTGCTGGATGTCCTGGATGGCCGGCTGGGCAAGCACTGCGGTGCCGGCATTGCCCGCTGCCGCCGCGGTCAGGTAGGCCCGGGTACCGGGCTGCGCACGCTCGAACACCGCGCGCCCGTTATCGGCCGAATCGATCTGCCGGGTCTGGTCGGCCTGTATCAGGCGCGGCAGCTCATCGCCCGCGTAGAGGCCATCGGGGCTATAGGCCGGCACATCGCCGCGCGACCCCGAAAAAAGATACTGGCCGCTGCCGTCGGCCTTGTTGGCAATCCCCAGCATGGTGTCGCGCAGGTTGGCCAGCACGCCCGCCAGGCTACGCCGATCGGCATCGGACAGCGTGCCATTGCCGGCCTCGACCAGACGGGTCTGGAGATCCTGCATCGACAGGGTCAGGGCACCCAGTGCGGATTCTTCGAATTCGAGCGCCTGGCGGGCCACGGACCGATTGGCCGCATAACGCTGGTTCAGGGACTGGGACTGGGACAGGTTGATGGCCTGGGAGGCCGCCAGTGGATCATCTGCAGGCGTGACCATTTTCTGGCCGGTGCCTATGGTCTGGTACAGGTGCAGGAAATCAGCCTGCTGCTGCTGTATGGTCTGCAGGCCGGTGCGGAAAACCAGTTCTGAACTGATACGCATGATGTGTGCTCCAGAGAGGCTGTCAGGCCCGCAGGCCCAGCAGGGTGTCAAACATGGACGATGCCGCATCGATCAGGCGCGCAGAAGCCCGATATTGCTCCTGGAAGCGCTGCAGGAGAATGAACTCTTCGTCGAGATTGACGCCGGAGACCGCCTGTTGTGCTGCATGGCTTTGCTGGTACAGGGCATCCTGGGCCTTGATCGCCGTCTGGTTGGCCTGCGTCTTGACGGCCACCGTGTTGACCAGCCGCGCATAGGCTTCGTTCAGGCTCATCGAACCCTGCCCCGGGCCGGCCTGGCCGCTGCCGCCGATCACCTTGGCCAGCTGCAGTTGTGCCATTTTCAGGGCATTGTCACCGTTGGCCGTGCCAGCCGGCAGTTGATCGGCCCCCAGGCCGGCCGCTGCGAACTGCGCGGGATCCTGCAGGACCAGATGCAGGCCGACCACGGCGTCACGCACCGGCTCGATCAGCCAGCCGTCGCCCGCCTGGGCTGGCAGCCCGGTGACATCGATCTGCAGGCCATCGAACGACACCGGGCCGTCGCCGGGCGCGATCAGCGCCACCTGGATGCCGTCGGACTGGCGCGTTACCGTGTACTGGGCGCCATCGAAGCGCACTTCGTAGTTGCTGCCGGTCAGCCCCGCTGCGTCTTCGTGTACCACGGCGGGCACCAGGTTGGTCGAATTGCCGCCGAATGCCCGCGCCTGCGGCGCCCCTATGGAAAATATGTCAGCCCCCGGCTGCCCGGACAGGTCGTAGCCCTGCGCATGTTGCCGATTGACAGATTGTGCCAGGCCCACGGCCAGCCGGCCGAGATCATCCTGGGTCTTGTCGAGCACATCGCGCCTGAATTCGAGCAGGCCACCGAGCCGCCCCCCCGTAATGGCGGTTTCGTCGAGCGCCAGGGGGACCAGGCCGCCATGACCGTCGGGGATCTCTACACTGACCGTCAGGCGCGCCGCGCTGGCCGGCGCCGGGGTGGCGCGCAGATGGAACACGGCATCACCGGCCAGCAGCAGCTGGCCATTGCCGGCATCCAGGCTGACCTGCCCGTCTTGCTCGATGACCCTGACGTTGATGAGCTCGCCCAGCCCGGCCAGCAATTCATCGCGCTGATCGAAAAGATCATTGGGCGGCATGCCGGTGGCGCTCGCCCCGGCGGCGGTAATCTTCTGGTTCAGCATCTGAATGCGGTCGAGCAGGCTGTTGGCCTGCTGCACCGTGGTGCTGACCTGTTCGTTCAGGTTGACCCGCTGCTCGTTCAGGAAATCGTTGGCCTGGCGCAACTGGCTGACGAGACTGTCGGCCCGCCCGAGGAGTTCCTGGCGTGCGGCGATATCGGCCGGTGCCGATGCGACCGCCTGCAGGCCATCGAAAAACTGCTGCAGCGCGGGCGAAATACCCGTGGATCGATCAGCCACCAGGTTGTTGATCTGCGCAACCTGGTCGCCGTAGGCAGCGAGCGCCGCCCCCCGGGTGCGGGCCTGCATCAGCTGGCTGGACAGGAATGCATCATACGCGCGCTGCACGGTGACGGCGCGCACCCCACGGCCTATCCAGCCTGCCGAACTGGCCGAGGCGCCCGCGGTTTCGACCAGAACCTGCTGCCGGCTATAGCCGGGGGTGGCCGCGTTGGTAATGTTGTGACCCGTGGTTTGCAGACGATTCTGGGCTGCCAGCAGCCCCGATTGACCTATGTTTGCCAGATTCATGATGCGCTCCGCCTGCAAAATCCCACACGGGTGGGTTTTGCCACCCTGTTATATATATAAACGGCACAATTGCAAAAAACTTTAGTCAATGTCCGGAAAACCCTGGCCCGCGCCCAGGCTGCTTTTACCGGCCACCGGCCGTCGGATGCCAGCACTTCAACCCACATCCGGCAGACCCTGGAAATTGGCCATCACGGCCACCAGCTTGTCGGCATAGGCCGGGTCGGTCGCATATCCGGCAGCCTGGATGCGGCGCGCCGCATCCGCCGCATCACGGGCCTCGAGCACCGACTGGTAGCGCGGACTGCGGGTGATCAGGCGGGCGTAGTCGGTCAGCGCATCTTCATAGGAATCATAGGCACGGAAGGCCTGGATCATCTTGCGTGGCGCCCCGTCGATGTACTCGGTGGTCATGATCTCGGTGGTCGGCCCGGCCCAGTTCGCGCCCGCCTTGATGCCGAACAGATTATGGCTGGTACGCCCATCGGCGAGCCGGATTTCCCGCTGCCCCCAGCCGGATTCAAGCGCAGCCTGCGCGAGAATCAACTCGGCCGGCAGGCCGCTATCCTGACCTGCTTGCCGGGCCGCGCCCCACATCCGGCTGATGAAGGCCTGCACAGGCCCCGGCGCCGAAGAATCCTGGCGCCTTGCGCCAACGGTACCGCCAACCCCGGCTTGTGCGAGCGCTCCCGCCGAAGCGGCCACACTGGGGGAACCTGCTGCGCCAGGGGAAGCAGCCACACCGGCGGCCGTGGCCATACCAGCCGAAGCGGCTGCGTCAGCCGCAGTGGTCGCGCCATCTGCGGAAACCACCTCGCCGCGGGACATTTTCTGCAGCAGTTCACCGATCGAATCGGCCACCCACTGCCGATCCGGACCCAGGCCCGAAACACCGGCCGACAGGTCCAGGGCGGCGGGATTTTCGTCGGGCAGGCCGCGCCCCAGATTCATCTGCGCAATCAGGGCGTCCGCCAGCCCCAGCCCGGTCTCGGCCACGGCCAGAGCCAGCTGGTCATCGGCCAGGCCTTGCGCGAGACGCGTACTGGACGCCTGTGGCACACCGGACAGGCCCTGGGCCGATTGGCGCGCCTGGCGCAGCAAGGTCTGGATCAGCAAGGATTCGAACTGCCGGGCCACGGCCTTGTAGTTTTCGGCAGACGGCTGCTGCCCGTCCTGCACTTCGAGGCGCAGGGTATCCAGGCTGGAATAATCGAACACCGAGGGCGTGGTGCCGAATCGAGGCAAGGGTGTCTGTGTTGCAAAACTCATACAGGACCTCGTGCAATCAGGATGGGGTTTCGAAAGACAGGCCACTCAATTTCAGGCCACTCGATGAGCGCGAAGAGACAGCGCATCAGATCACCTCCAGATCGGCTTTCAGAGCCCCGGCGCTCTTCAGGTTCTGCAGGATGGCCAGCAAGTCCTGGGGTGACGCACCCAGAAGGTTCAGGGCGCGCACCACCTCGACCAGATTCGTACTGGTGGACAGGTGCCTGATCGTGCCATCTTCGGCCTGCACCTGTATGTCGGTATTGCGGGTCACCACCGTTTCGCCACGGGTAAACGGCGTATCCGGCTGACTGACCTCATCGCGCTGGCTGATGACCACCGAGAGATTGCCGTGCGAGACCGCCGCCTCTTCGATGGTGACCGTGCGGTTCATCACCACCGAGCCCGTACGCGCATTGATGACCACACGGGCACGCGCAGGCGGCAGCCTGACCTGCAGGTTTTCAACCTGTGACAGAAAGGCAAGCTGTGCGCTGGCATCGAGAGGCGCCCGCAGTTCGATCGTGCGTCCGTCCAGTGCCTGCGCGGTATGTGCGCCGAATGTCTGGTTCAGCGCCTGGGTCAGGTTTTGCGCGGTGCCGAAGTCGCTGCTGTTCAGATCGAGGCGCACGATGCCGTCATGCACGTAGGTCGTCGGTACGTCGCGCTCGACAATGGCGCCTGCGGGGATCACGCCGGCGTTCAGCTGGTTGACCTGGACACTGGACCCACCTTGCGATGCGCCAGCGCCCCCCACCAGCAGATTGCCTTGCGCCAGCGCGTAGACTTGCCCATTGACCCCTTTCAGAGGGGTCATCAACAGGGTGCCCCCACGCAGGCTCTTGGCGTTGCCCAGCGAAGACACCACCACATCCACCACCTGCCCCGGCTGCGTGAAGGCGGGCAGGCGCGCAGTCACCATGACGGCTGCGACGTTCTTGACTTGCATGTTCGTGCCCTGGGGCACCGTGATGCCCAATTGCGAGAGCATGTTGGTCAGACTCTGCTGGGTGAACGGGCTCTGGCGCACCTGATCGCCGGTGCCATCCAGCCCCACCACCAGGCCATACCCCAGCAGCGGGTTTTCGCGCACCCCCTGAAAGGTGGCCAGATCCTTGATGCGCTCGGCGTGTGCCACCGGCTGCATGAACAGGCTGGACAGGATCAGGCAGGCCAGCAGCCCGCCTGCGCGGCGCAGGCTGTCGCGCAGACCATGGTACAGGCCATGACGCAGGCCGTAGATGCGGGCCATGCCGTACATGCATCCCATGCGGCACAGATGCGTCACGCTGCACATCATGCGGTACAGGCCCATGATGCGGTGTCGCGAAAAAGTCTTGCTCAGGTTCCAGTTCATGAAAATCTCGCCATGGGCCGATCCGGGCCGTCCTGGCCCGGGCTGCCCGCTGTCAGAATGGGGCTACATTCAGGAAGAATCGCTGCAGCCAGCCCATTTGCTGCACCTCGTCCATCACCCCCTTGCTGCGGTACTCGATGCGCGCATCAGCCACCTGGGTGGACGATACGCTGCCTGCTCCCGTGATCGAGCGGGGATCCACCACTCCCGAAAAACGGATGTACTCGCTGCCGCGGTTGATCGCGATCTGCTTTTCGCCAGCGATCTGCAGATTGCCATTGGCCAGCACGCCGATCACCGTAGTCGTCAGATTGCCATTGAACAGATTATTGGCGCTGCTCGAGCCCTTGCCCTTGCTTTCATTGCTGCCCGAAGCGTCGAAATCCTGCCGGGGGCCCAGTGCCGGCGGCAGGAAATCAGGCGCCAGCGCAATCCCCATGCCCGCATTGCCGGAGCGATTGGTGCTGGTGTCGACACTTTTGGTGGCATTGGTCTTTTCCTGAATGATCACCGTGACGATGTCGCCCACGTTGCGCGGCCTGCGGTCTTCGAACAGGGGATAGTGGCCATAGACCGACGGCTGGTAGATCGAGCCGTTGGCAACGGCCTGCGAGGCCGGGGCGGGCGGCGGCATGGCCGTCAGGGGCCCGGTGACCACCGGTTCTGGCGGCACCAGCGCACACCCGGCCAGGAGCGCCAGGGGCAGCAACAGCAGCATCCGCGCCCGGCGTGCCCGGGGCGGCGCCCATGCCCGCCCCCGGCCTGCCGGAGGCAACAGCAGCATCCGCACCCGGTGCGTCAGGGGCAACAGCAGCACCCTTGCCTGGCGTGCCAGGGGCAGCATCCGCGCCCGGCACGCTGCCGCCCCGGGGGCCGTGGCCATGCTGGCGGTCTGGCGGGCTGACATGGCGCCTGTCACCGGCATCGATCAGAGCTGCGTCAGCCGCGCCAGCATCTGATCGGTGGTCTGCACGGCCTTGCTGTTCATTTCGTAGGCTCTTTGCGTGGTGATCATGTTGACCAGTTCCTCGGCGACATTCACATTGGAGGTTTCAACGAATTTCTGCAGCAGCAGCCCCACGCCCTCGGTACCTGGTTGCAGTACGTTGGCCGCGCCCGAGGCATCGGTTTCCAGGTACAGGTTTTCCCCCAGGCTCTGCAGGCCGGTCGGGTTGATGAACGAGGCCAGCTGAATCTGGCCCACTTCCACATTCGTGCCTGCCGCACCGGGCTGCGTGATGGACACCGTGCCGTCCGGACCGATGGTAATGCTCATGGCGTTGTCCGGGATATTGATCTCGGGCTGCAGCGGGTAGCCCCCCGCGGTCACCAGACGGCCATCCTGGTCGCGCTGCAGGCTGCCGTCGCGCGTGTAGGCTTCGGTGCCATCGGGCAGTTCGATCTGCAGAAACCCATTGCCCTGGATGGCCACGTCCATCGAATTGCCGGTTTCCTTCAAGTTGCCCTGGGTATGGATGCGCTCACTGGCCGCCGTGCGCACGCCGGTGCCCAACTGCAGCCCCGAGGGCAACTGGTTGGCCGGCCCCTGGGTGGCACCCGGCTGGCGGATGGTCTGGTACATGAGATCCTGGAATACCGCCCGGCTGCGCTTGAAGCCCGTCGTATTGACGTTGGCGAGATTGTTGGAAATGACGCTCATGTTCGTGTCCTGCGCCTGCAGGCCGGTCTTGGCAATCCATAGTGATGGCAGCATCTCGATTCCTTTGTTGTACCCGCCCGACCGGGCCTGCCTGGCCATGTCGGGCTTATCCGGCCCTGCCGGGCCTATCCGGCCATGCCGGGCACATCTGGCCACGCCGGGCATTCATGGCCATGTCCGTCGGGACCATCCGGCGCCCGCGCCCCTGTGCGCCGCATCAATTGGCGGCCGACAGGATGGCATTGCTGCGCTGATCATTTTCATCAGCGCTCTGAATGAACTTCATGTGTTGCTCGAAGGCCCGCGCATTGGCAATCAGGGCCACCAGGGCCCCGGCCGGGTCCACGTTGCTCTTTTCGATGAACCCGGGCAGGATGCGCAGACCGTCGTCGGCCGGCGCCGCCTGGCCCCCCGGCAGTTCGAACAGCCCGTCAGGCCTGCGCTGGAGTTGCCCGGCCGGCGGATTGACCAGCTTGAGCTGACCCACCAGCTGCAGATCGGCCGGTTTGTCACCGGCCCCGAGCACACTGATCTGGCCATCTTCGGCAATGGTCGGGGTGCCGCGTTCGGGCATCTCGATCGGCTGCCCATCGACCGACAGCACAGGCGCGCCAGTGGCCGTGACCAGCAGACCTTCGGCGTTCACCGTGAAGCCGCCCGCCCGGGTATAGGCCTCGCCCTCGGGCGTGCGCACCGCAAACCAGCCCTCGCCGGCCAGCGCGACATCCAGCGCACCCCCTGTTTCGGCCAGGGCCCCCTGCGCCAGATCGGCCCCGTGGCTGGCCAGCACCGTACTGACCCGCGTGGGCAGTTCGCCCGCGTGCGGTTGCAGCGGCACTGCGCGATACGCATCGAGCGCGGCACGAAACCCCGGGGTGGCCACATTGGCCAGATTATTGGCAATGGCCGATTGCTGTTCGAGTATGCGAGCCGCACCACCCGATGCAACATAGAGGATCCTGTCCATGGCGGATCATCACCCCTAGCGCATGGTGATCAGGGTCTGCATCATCTGATCCTGTGTCTTGATCGACTGGGCATTGGCCTGGTAGGTCCGTTGCGCCATGATCATGTCGACCAGGGATTTGCTGATATCCACGTTGGACTCTTCGACCATCTGCCCCATGATGGCGCCCAGGCCATTGCTGCCGGGAATGCCGAAGATCGGCTGGCCCGAGGCACCCGATTCGACCCAGGCGTTGCCCCCGACCGACTGCAGGCCCAGCACGTTGTTGAAATCTGCCAGCACGACGTTGCCGATCACGGATTTCTGGCCGTTGGTGTAATGCGCCGTCATCTCGCCGTTGGTGGCGATGGAGATGCTGGAGAATTCGCCCGACGCATAGCCATCCACCCGGAAACCCTGGGTGAAGCCACTGCTGTACTGGGTGGATTCGCCATAATCGACGAGAATGGCCAGATCATCGACCGGCGCCCCGTTGACTTCGAGGCCCACAAAACTGATCGTGGCCGTGGAAGGCGTTGCAGGGTTCAGCGCGCCGGCGGAATCGAAGGACAGCAGCATGCCGGTGCCGCCATCGGGCGCCTGGCCATCGAGGGTGAAGTTGACTTCCCACTGGGCCATGCCGCCGGCGGCCTCCCGCTTGGTGTAATACTGCATGAGGCGGTGCTTGTTGCCCAGCGAATCATAGACCGTGACCGGCACCACATTCGAATAGGTGCTCGAATCATCGGCGTCGAATGCCACGGCCGCTGGTATGGCCGGCACGGATGCATCCAGGTTCACCCGATTGTCCAGGGTGGTACTGGCCTGCGGCGCCAGATTGACCTCGGGGATCTGCAGCCCCACCAGGTTCGTGCCCCCTGGCGCGTAGCCCATGAGCTGCTGGCCCTGGGCATTGACCACGCGGTTCAGGCTGTCGGGAAAGAACTGACCATTGCGCGAGTACATCAGTGCGCCTTCGTTGTTCTGCAGCACGAACAGGCCCTTGTCGCCATCGATGGCCATGTCGAGCTGATTGCCGGTCGAGCTGAGCGTGCCCGACCTGAAATCCTGGCTGATGCCGCTCACGTTGACCCCCAGGCCGATCATGGAGCTGGAGTACATATCCGAAAAGGTGATGCTGCCTGATTTGTAACCGACGGTGGCGGAGTTGGCGATGTTGTTGCCAATGACATCGAGATTCTTTGCTGCGGCGTTCAGGCCGCTGAGACTTTGTCCGAAACTCATGGCTGTTTTTCCTGGTAAGAATGAATCTTGTGTACTGCACGATGAAATAATGGGCCCGGCGACAGGCACAGGCGTGGCTGCATGAACGGCTGGCCCTACATGATCTGACGCACGTCGAACAGGCTGGCGCTGCCTGCCAGCCCGAGGTCCAGTTGCAGACCCTCGACCCCGTAGGCCACGCTGTCGACATGGCCGTGCGTGAGCGCCTGGGACGCCAGCAGCGCCCCTTCTTCATCCCTGGCCTGGACTTCGAGCCGGTACGAACCATCCGGCACCGGCGCACCGGTGTCATCGGTGCCGTCCCATGTCAGGGGGTGCACCCCCGCGGACAGCGGCCCCAGATCCATGCGCCGCACCACCTGGCCCGAGGCATCGAGGATGGCGACCTCGGTTTTGGCCGAGGGCGTCAGCAGGTCCATGCCGAACGGTGCCGCCACCTTGTCGCCGCCATCACTTGCCGAACCCAGCAGGATTTTCTCGCCGGGTATCAACACATCCTTGCCGATCAAGCCGGCCGCCTGCAGCGACTGGGACATGTCGATCTGCCCCGACAGTGCCAGCAAGGTCTGGTTCAGTTGCTGGATACCGTTGACCGTAGATAACTGGGCCATCTGTGACGTGATTTCGGCGTTGTCCATGGGGTTGAGCGGGTCCTGGTTCTGCAGCTGGGTGATCAGCATGGTCAGGAAGCGGTCCTGGATGTCATCGGCCAGGCGCTCGTTGCGCACCTGCGCCGCCTGCGCCACGGCCGATGGCCCGGACGATTGTGCTGCTGCGATCGGATCTGTGGTGGCCATGTCTGCGCGCCCTCTTTATTGACCCAGGGACAGGGTACGTGCCATCAGGGCCTTGCTGGTGTTGATGACCTCGACGTTGGCCTGGTACGAGCGCGCTGCCGAAATCATGTTGACCATTTCGGCCACCGGGTCGACGTTGGGCATGGCCACATAACCGTCGGCATCGGCCAGCGGATTGCCGGGCTCGTACTGCATGCGCGCGGGCGCGGTGCTTTCGAGCACCTGCGCCACGCGCACGCCGCCCACGCCCACCGAGCCGGCCTGCGGCTGCACCTGGAACACGGGCAGGCGCGCCCGGTACGGCTGGCCGTCGGGCTGCACCACGCTGTCGGCATTGGCGATGTTGCTGGCGGCCACATTCATGCGCTGGGACTGGGCTGTCAGGGCCGATCCGGCGATCTGGAAAATACTGAAAGAAGACATGGGAGGCCACCCTTGGAATCAAGAAAGTCAGGACTGGATCGCACCCAGCAGGGTCTTCAGACGCTGGCTGAGCACCTGCAGCTCGGTCTGGGAACGCAGGGTGTTGTCAGCGAATTCGACCCGCTCGACGTCCATTTCTACAGTGTTGCCATCGAGACTGGGCTGAAAGGGAATACGGAACAGGGGATCATCCACACCCACCGGGCGTTGCGCCTGACCCGGGATGTGCCGCGCGGACGTCAGCTGCAGCGTGACCCGGCCAGGCCCGGCCAGGCCCGCATCGGCCGTCACCCGCTCGAGAGTGGCTGCGAAATCCAGATCACGCGCTTTGTAATGCGGCGTGTCGGCATTGGCGATGTTCGACGCCAGAACCGCCTGACGCTGTTCACGCAGCGCGAGGGCGGCCTTGTGAAAATCCAGTTCGGCAACGATGCGGTCCATCATGGCGTCTGCCCCGTAATACTTGTCTCATGGCTGCATCATAGGGGCGCAACACGGACACAGATGGTCTGAAGAAGCTGCGCTTTCGGGTTCTGTTCACGCCTTCTCCAATGATCGATCATCCATAAGATGCCGCAATGGGGATTTGCGCCACACCATCATGCGTTACTCGCACCAGGCACCGCACCGCGATTCGCGGCCCGCTGGCCAGCCATCTGGCGGCAGGCAGCCTGGCGTGCCTGCTGGTGCCGACACTCGCCGCGTTCGCCGCCGATCCGGCACAGGCCGTGCAGCCGACCGAGCCACAAACTGTGCAGCCGGCCGAGTCACAGGCCATGCAGCCGGTCGAGCCACTGATCCAGGCCGCGCAGGCCCTGCTTGAAGACCAGGCGAGCCATTATCCGCAGCCCGTCGAAATCCGCGTCGACGCACCGCGCACTGCCCAGGCGCCAGCCTGCACCGACCTGTCGTTCGACCTCATCGGCTCCGGGCAACTGCAGAGCAGAACCACGGTACGCGCCCGTTGCCGCGCCCCAGTGATCTGGACGCTCTACCTGCAGGCCCATCTGAGCATGCCGGCCACCTATTTTGTCGCCAACCGCCGCATCCGGCGGGGCGAGACCCTGTCGCTGGACGATCTCGACACGCGCGAGGGCGACCTGCTGCGCCACCCCTCGTACATGACCGATCCGTCGCTGATCATCGACTGGATCGCCACGCGCCCCATCGGCCCGGGCGCGGCAATCGAGTCGGGCGCGCTGCGCGCCCCTGATTCGATCGAACGGGGCCAGGCCGTCCAGACCCGTATCAGCGGGCCGGGGTTCACCGTTACCAGTACCGGGCACGCCGTCGAATCCGGCAACCCGGGCAGCACCATACGCGTACGTACCCCGAACGGAAACATCGTCATGGGCACGGTCATCGACGGGCACTGGGTGCATGTACCCATGTGATCCGTCCAAAAACTAAAGAAATCGGGATTTGTCCCGTATCAGTATATAGAGACCTCTTTTTCTGGAGCCCGCCTTGAAAATCCCTGCCCTGCCCGACCATCAGGCCACCAGCCGCAACACGTCAGCATCGGCGAAGGCAACATCGCGTGACACCGGTACGGCGGGCGCCACAGTCACTGCCCGGGCCACCGACACCCGTGTGGCGCTCAGCGCCGCCTCACGACAACTGGCCGCCCTGCACCATCCGGCCATGGATGTCGACATGGCCCGGGTCGATCAGATTCGCCAGGCCCTGAGCGACGGCACGCTGGTGATCCGTCCCGAGCGCATTGCCGATGGCCTGCTGCAAACCGCCATCGAATTGCTGCGCCCATGAGCATCACCGCCATGTTGCAGCAGACCATCACCCGGCAGGCCCGGTTGCTGAAACAATTCATCGCATTCCTCGAATCCGAAACCGAAGCACTCGGGCAAGCACCGGATCCAGCACTGCTCAATCAACTCAGCCTGCGCAAAAAGGATTTCGCCGACCGTCTGGCCGACTTCGATCAGCAGCGCACCGAAGCCCTGCTCGCAGCCGGTTCCGACGACATCGAAGCAACACTCGAGGTCCTGTGCGAGCACGACGCCGCCCTGCGCGATGCCGTCGCCCGGTGGCGGCAGCTGGTCCGCGACGCCCGTCGCATCAATGTACGCAATGGCGAAATCCTGCTGGCATTGAGCCGGCACAACCAGAAGGCCCTGCAGGCGCTGCAGGGCCAGCCCGACGGGGGCCTGTACACTGCCCGGGGCCGTCTGGCACCCGAGGGGCCGGTCCGGGGCGGCTCACGCTGACCGCACTGGCACACCGAAAGCATTCGCTGACAGCACCGGTATACCGCAGGCATTCGGTCATCTGCACGGCCAATGGCCTTGGCAAATAATGCCTTCACATGCAAATAATGCCTTCACATGCAAATAATGCCTTCAAGCTGCCGATGTCTGCGTATCGCCCATCACGGTGGTCACGCGGATCAGGCTGTCTTCGGGGACTTCAGCCGTGGACAGCACCGCCATCTGGGGTAACTGCAGGCGCAGAAAGCGCGCCAGGGCGACGCGCAAGGCTGGCACGACCAGCAGCACCGGCGCATCGCCCTGTGCTTCCTGGGCCTGCGTGGCACGTTGCGCCTCGCGCAGCAGGTTCTCGGCCAGGCCGGGTTCGAGCCCGGCCTCGTTGCCCAGGGTCTGCAATAAAATCTGCTCGAGGCGATGGTCCAGCCCGATGACCCGCAGTTCCTTCGCGTCCCCGAACCATTGCTGCACGATGCTGCGCCCCAGCGCCATGCGCAAGCGGGCCAGCAGGCGGCCCAGATCGGGCTCCGGCGCAGACCCGTTCTGGGTGCCAGCGGGCTCGGTGTGGCTGGTCATCGTCTCGAGGATGCTGCGCATGTCGCGGATCGAGACATCCTCTTTGAGCAGCCCGCGCAACAGTTCCTGCACCTGGGCCAGACTGAGGATCCTGGGCACCAGTTCTTCCGTCAGTTTGGGGTAGTCGCGCGCCACCCGCTCCAGCAGGGCCTGGGTTTCCTGGCGGCCCAGAAGATCGGCGGAATGCACCCGCATGAGGTGGTTCAGGTGGGTGGCCACCACGGTGGGGGCATCCACCACGGTATAACCGGCCAGTTGCGCCTGTTCGGTATGCTGCGCTGCGATCCAGGTGGCCGGCAGGCCGAAGGCCGGGTCTTTGGTCGGTGTGCCTGGCAGGGTTTCGGTACAGCCTCCCGGGTCGATGGCCAGCCATTGGCCCTCATGCGCCTCGCCCTCGGCAACGCTGACCCCGAGCAACAGGATCCGGTACGCGTTGGGCGGGATCTCGAGGTTGTCACGGATATGCACGACCGGTGGCAGAAATCCGACCTCCTGGGCAAATTTCTTGCGCAGGCTGCGGATCCGCTGCAGCAGCTCACCGCTCTGGTGCACATCGACCAGGGGGATCAGGCGATAACCCACTTCGAGGCTGAGCGTATCCAGGGTCTGTACGTCATCCCAGTTGGCTTCGGTGGCCGCGGCGTCGACCGGCTGACCGGCGGGCCCGGCCTGTGCTTCGGCCTGCAGCGCCCGCCGCTGCCGCTGCAGCAATGACCAGCCCGCCCCGGCGAGTACCAGGGCCAGCAGCAGAAACGCCACATGCGGCATGTTGGGAATCAGACCCATCAGCGCCAGAATGCCCGCCGTCAGGAACATCACGCTGGGATTCGAGAACAGCTGGCTGACGACCTGCTCGCCCACATCTTCCTCGGTGGCCACCCGCGAGACCACCACCCCGGCGGCGGTTGAGATCACCAGTGCCGGAATCTGGGCCACCAGGCCATCGCCGATGGTCAGCAGCGTATAGATGCTCGCCGCATCGCCCACGGACAGATGGCGCTGCACCACACCCACGATCAGACCACCGACGATATTGACGACCATGATCAGCAGGCCGGCCACGGCGTCTCCACGCACGAACTTGCTGGCACCGTCCATGGCGCCGTAGAACTCGGCCTCCTGGGCGATCTCGCGGCGTCTGGAGCGAGCTTCGTCTTCATTGATCAGGCCGGCGTTCAGGTCGGCATCGATGGCCATCTGCTTGCCCGGCATGGCATCCAGGGTGAAGCGCGCGCCGACTTCGGCAATCCGGCCGGCCCCCTTGGTGATCACCACGAAATTGATGATCACCAGAATGATGAATACGATGACGCCCACGGCAAAGTTGCCGCCCACCAGAAACTGGCCAAAGGCTTCGATGACCCGGCCGGCGGCCGACGGCCCGTTATGGCCATTGAGCAGTATGATGCGCGTCGAGGCCACGTTCAGCGACAGGCGCAGCAGGGTGGCGAACAACAGCACGGATGGAAACGCGGCAAAATCGAGCGCCTTGCGGGTGAACATGGCCATCAGCAGGATCATCACGGCCAGCGAGATGTTGAACGTGAAGAACAGGTCGAGCACCAGGACCGGCAAGGGCAGGATCATCATGGCCAGGACCATGAGGATCAGAATGGGCCCGGCCAGCATCCGGGCACTGCCCAGGCCCAGCGTGTTCATGGACCGGATGAGCGACATCATGGCGTGCCCCCGGCACGCCGCGCATGCGGATCCAGCCCGGGCGGCACGGCCAGGGCCCCGGGTGCCGCAGGCAGGTGGCCCCGCCCCTGGCGCCAGCGCCTGACCTGATAGACCCAGGCCAATACTTCCGCCACCGCCTGATACAGCGCCGCCGGAATCTCTTGATCCAGGGGCACGGCATGGTACAGCGCCCGGGCCAGCGGCGGGGCCTGGAGCTGCGGGATGCCATGGGCCTGGCCTATCGCACGAATGCGCGCAGCCAGCGCACCGCGCCCCTTGGCGACCACCCGGGGCGCGGCCCCGTTGCCTTCCGTGTACTGCAGCGCCGCGGCATAGTGTGTCGGGTTGGTGACGATGACATCCGCCTTGGGCACGGCACTCATCATGCGGTTGAAGGCCATCGCACGCTGGCGCTGGCGGATCTGGCTCTTGAGCTGCGGATCGCCCTCGCTCTCCTTGTGCTCCTGGCGGACATCCTCGCGCGACATGCGCAGCTGTTTTGCGTGGTGCCAGAGCTGCCAGGGCACATCGATGAGCACGACCAGCAGCAGCGATGCAGCGATCCACGCACAGCACGTGGCCACCAGGGCCATCGCGCGGCTCACGGCAAGATTGGGCGCCATGCCCGACAACGCCAGCATGTCATCCAGAAACATGGAAATCACCTGGATGCCCACCAACGTCAGCAAGGCAGCCTTGGCCAGGGTCTTGCCGAGTTCGACCCAGGTCTGCATGCCCAGCATGCGCTTGAGCCCCTTGAGCGGACTGAGCCGCTCTGGCTTGGGCGCCATGACCTGCAGCGACCAGACTCCGCCACCGAGGGCGATCGATGCGGACAGCGCCGCCAGCACCAGTACGCCAAAGATCGGCAACAGGGCCTGCAGCGCCTGCCACGCCGAGAGGGAGGCTGGTTCGAGCAATGACGCCCGGCTTTGCAGGATCACGGCATCGAAGCCCAGGCCGCGCCGCAGAATGGCCGTGAGCGCGGTATAGAACTGCTGGCCACCAAACCAGAGCCCGGCAATCCCGCCCAGCAGGGCGAGAAGTGTGCCCAGTTCGCGAGAACGCGCCACCTGGCCTTCCTCGCGGGCTTTTTCGAGCCGACGCGGCGAAGCCGGTTCTGTTTTCTCAAGATCGCTGTCTTCTGCCATGACCGCACGCTGCCGATTTCAGGGGCCTGCTTTCAGGGATTGCTTTCAAGGGTCTGCTCAGAACCCGAGGCTGGCAAGCAGATCATCGACCTGATCCTGGCCCGAGACCACTTCAGCGCCGGCTTTCGGGGCCACAACCGGCCCATTGACCAGGTTGCCACGGCCCGCCTCGGCTTTTTCCTGGGGCACGTGATCGATCAGCACCTGCAGGAGTTCGGATTCGATGGTGCCGATGACCTGCAGCATGCGTGAAATCACCTGCCCGGTCAGATCCTGGAAATCCTGCGCAAGAATGATGGTCATCAGCCTGTCCTGCGAGGCCTGCGTTCTGGCAGACACCGTATCCAGGTACCCACGGGTGCGGTCGACCAGCGCCCGGGCCTGTTCGAGTTCGAGCGGGGCATCGAACCAGCCCTGCCAGTCTGCACTCAAGGCCTGGGCGCCGGTCAGCATCTCGGTCTGCCACGGCTGTATTTCCTCGGCGGCGTTCAAGACCCGGTTGGCCGCCTGCTCGGTCATGCTGGCCACATAATCGAGGCGATCACGCGCATCGGGAATGGCACTGGCTGCTTCCTTGATGGTCTGGTCGAGCCCCAGTTCGCGCATGCTTTCACGCAGGGTACGGGTCAGCTGCGCAATGCGCTGCAGCAGTTCGACGGGTGCCTCACCCTGGCTGGCCGCACCCGGCAGTTGGATAGTCATTGCTTCTCCTTCGTCAAAGCTTCTCGAAGATCTTGTTCAGTTTTTCTTCGAGGGTGGCCGCCGTGAAGGGCTTGACGATATAGCCATTGGCCCCCGCCTGAGCGGCCGCGATAATGTTTTCCTTGCGGGCTTCTGCGGTGACCATCAGCACCGGCATTTTTGACAGCGCCGCATCGGCCCGGATCGCCTGCAGCATGGACAGGCCGTCCATGTTCGGCATGTTCCAGTCCGACAGCACAAAGGAAAACCCCCCATGGCGCAGTTTATCGAGCCCCATGGCGCCGTCTTCCGCCTCTTCGACATTATCGAAACCCAGATCACGCAGCAGATTCTTGATGATCCGACGCATCGTGGGGAAGTCATCCACCACCAGAAACTTCATGGATTTATCGACTTGCACTGTGTGATTTCTCCAAGGCCCAGGCCTGTTGCAGATTTCAGACTCGGTGCCCGTAGGCACCCGCTTTCTTCAGGATTGTTTCGCTCATGGCCTGCAGGGGCACCGCAACCTCGGCCGCGTGGATCAGCAGGGCCTCGCGTGGCATGCCGAAGACCACGCTGCTGGCCTCGTCCTGGGCCAGCGTCTGGGCACCGGCCTCACGCATGGCGAGCAGGCCCAGCGCACCGTCCTTGCCCATGCCGGTGAGGATCACGCCAATCGCATTGCGGCCCGCCACCGCGGCAGTCGAGCGAAACAGCACATCGACCGACGGCCGGTGCCGGTTCACGGGCGGCCCGTGGTCGAGCGCCACGACATAATCGGCACCCGAGCGCGCCAGCCGCAGATGCGCCACCCCGCCAGGCGCCAGATAGGCATGCCCGGGCAGGATGCGCTGCCCGTCTTCGGCTTCGTGAACCGTGATGGCGCACACCGCATCCAGGCGCTGCACGAACGAGCGCGTGAAGCCGGCCGGCATGTGCTGGGTGATCAGGATGGCCGGGCTGTTGACCGGCATCGGTTCGAGCACCTGGCGGATGGCTTCGACCCCGCCCGTGGACGCGCCAATGGCCACGATCTTTTCCGTGGATGCAAGTGGCTCGGCCAGGCGCGCCCGCGCAGCCACCGGCTTCTGGCGCACGACACGCATGTGCGCCTGGGCCGCCGCGCGAATCTTGTCGGCGATGGTATCGGCGTATTCGAGCAGGCCATCTTTCAGCCCGAGCCGGGGCTTGGTGACGAAATCCACGGCGCCCAGTTCGAGCGCCCGCAGGGTGATCTCGGAATGCCGCTCGGTGAGCGAGGACACCATCACCACCGGCATGGGCCGCAGGCGCATCAGGCGCTCGAGAAAATCGAGGCCATCCATGTGCGGCATTTCGACATCCAGGGTCAGCACATCCGGGTTGTGCTGCTTGATGAGTTCGCGGGCTTCGAGCGGATGGGCCGCAGCGGCCACGACTTCCATGTCGGGCTGCTGGCTGATGATGCGCCGCATCAGGCTGCGTACGAGTGCAGAGTCATCGACGCACAACACCCGGATTTTTCTGCGTTCGGTCGATGCCATCGCTCAGCCTGCCTTTGTGTAGACCGCTTTGCCCTGCAGGCGGACGCAGTCGCGCAGGTCGGTGTAGCTTTCGGAATGGCCGACGAAAATGAGCCCGCCGGGCTTGAGCCAATGCACGAAACGGCGCAGGATCTTTTCCTGCAGGGCACGATCGAAGTAGATCATGGTGTTGCGGCAGAAGATTGCATCGAAGCGCTGGTGTACCGACCAATGGGCGCTGGCCAGATTGAACGGCTGGAAGGTGACATAGGCCGCCAGTTCGGGGCGCACACGCGCAAAACCATGCTGGACCCCCAGCCCGCGCAGAAAATAGGTCCGCAGTACGTCAACCGGGATCGACTGCACGCGTTCGAGCGGATAGACTGCCGCGCGGGCCTGGGCCAGCGCTTCGGTATCGATATCGGTGGCCCAGACCGAAAACGAGCCCGGGCACACGCTGCGCAAGGTCATGGCAATGGAATAGGCCTCTTCGCCTGTGGATGCGGCGGCGCACCAGACATCGACAGGCCGGGGCCGGGAGCGCACGAACTCGGCCAGAATGGGAAAATGATAATCTTCGCGGAAAAACGCCGTGTGATTGATCATGAAGGCGTTGACGAAGTGTTCCCATTCCGGGTGCCCGGCATCTGATTCGAGGCCATCCAGGTAGGCCGCGACACCCCGGGCACCCGTCTGGTCAATGCGCTCACGCAAGACCCGCTCGGCCATCATGCGCTTGTGAGCCCCCAGGACCATGCCGCAGTGCCTGCGCAGCAGCTGCTGCGCCCGTTCAAGCTGCCCCGCATCCAGACTGGCGAGCGACCATGCGGCCTGCTGGCCTGGAAACAATTGATTGCTGTCCGCTGGCATGTCAGCCGGCATGCTCGATCTCGTGATCGATCAGCGCCATGTCACGGCTGGTCATCAAGGCCTCGATATCGATCAATATCAGCATGCGGTCATCGGCCGTGCCGATGCCGGTCAGGTACTCGGCGGCAAAGGCCGAACCGAACTGCGGCGCCGCACTGATCTGGGCCGGTTTCAGGGTCTGTACATCCGAGACCGCGTCGACCACGATCCCGACCACCCGCGAATGGATGTTCAGAATGATGACCACCGTATGCTCGTCATATCTGACCTGCTCGAGGTTGAGGCGCACGCGCAGATCGACCACCGGAACGATGACCCCACGCAGGTTGGTCACCCCTTTGATGAACGACGGCACGTTGGCGATCCGTGTCACCGAGTGCTCGTCATAGCCGCGAATCTCCTGCACCTTGAGAATGTCGATGCCGTATTCCTGCTGGGCCAGGGCAAAAACCAGAAATTCATGATCCAGAGCCGAATCGTCGCGGGACGTGGTATGGACTGAGTTCATGTGGACTCCATGGGGGCTGAAAAGTGGGTCAATTCGTCAGATCGGCTGTAGCCACGGGCCGCACCTGACGCATGAGGGCAAAAATGTCGACGATCAAGGCCACACTGCCGTCGCCCAGAATCGTGGCGGCTGAAATGCCCGCCACTTTGCGGTAGTTGGCCTCCAGGTTCTTGACCACCACCTGGTGCTGGCCGACGAGCTGATCCACCAGCAGGGCAAAGCGCAATTCCTCGGCCTGCACGATGACGGCAATCGCCCGGGTGGGATCGGTTTCGGCATCAGGCACCTGAAACACTTGATGCAGGGGTACGATGGACAGGTATTCACCGCGTACGTGCAGCACCTGCTCGCCTGCCGAGAGTTCGCGGATCTGGCTGACACTGGCCTGCAGCGATTCATTCACATGCCCGAGCGGCAAGATGAAGGTCTCGGCCCCCACCTTGACCGACATGCCGTCGAGAATGGCCAGCGTCAGCGGCAACACGATACGGGTCGTGGTCCCCGCCCCGGCCTGCGACGACAACTGGACGTGTCCACCCAGGGCCTGGATGTTGCGTCGTACCACGTCCATGCCCACGCCGCGGCCCGATATGTCGGTCACCTGCTCGGCCGTCGAGAACCCCGGCGCAAAGACCAGTTGCCAGAGTTCTTCGTCCGGCGTGGCCTCGCTGACCGCCATGCCGGCGGCGCGGGCCTTGGCCAGGATGCGATCGCGATTCAGCCCGGCCCCATCGTCGCGCACTTCGATCACCACATGGCCGCCGCTGTGCTGCGCCGTCAGGGTCAGCACGCCCTCGGCGGGCTTGCCCTGGGCTTCACGTTCGGCGGGCGACTCGATGCCGTGATCGAGGCTGTTGCGCACCAGATGGGTCAACGGGTCGATGATGCGTTCGATCAGGCTCTTGTCGAGCTCGGTGGCCTGGCCGTATGTTTCCAGGCGGATCTTCTTGCCCAGGCGCCCGGCATTTTCGCGCACCACGCGAGGAAAGCGGCTGAATACGTAGTCCATCGGTACCATGCGAATGGACATGACGGCTTCCTGCAGGTGGCGTGCGTTGCGATCGAGTTGCTCGATGCCGCCCAGCAGACGATCGTGCACGATCGCATCGAGCCCCTGCGTGCTTTGCGCCAGCATGGCCTGGGTAATGACCAGCTCGCCCACCAGGTTGATGATCTGGTCGACCTTTTCCACACCGACCCGGATGGTACCGCGCTCTTTGGCCGGGCCGTCGCGCGTGGCGTCGCGCGCGCCCGGGCCCGGCGCCGACGCAACTGCCGTGCCGCCATCGTGCACATCGGAAGACGCCGCTTCGGAAGACGCCGGGAGCGCTGGCTGCGCCCCGCCGACGGCCGGCAAGGGCTCGCGCGTGACACGGACCTGGCTGGCATCCACCACAAAACAGCACACCGCGGCCAGGTCATCCTCGGGCACGGATGTCTGCAGCCAGACCGACCAGTCGCTGCCATCGCGCCGCTCGTGCAGCACCGTACCCATCAGCGCCATTTCATGCACCATGCCAGCCACATCCTTGTCGGCCAGGCGCTCGATGCGCACGCGCACCGGTACATCGACGGACACCGCTGCACCCGCGCTGCGGGCGAGTTCCTGCAACTGGCCACAGATACGCGCGTAAGCGGCCTCATCGGGCGGAGTCTGATTTCGATAAGCAGCTACTTGGGCACTGAGCACGTCTTTGGTCTCCAGAAACAGGTCGATCATGCCCGCCTGCAAGGCGATTTCCCCATGGCGGATGGGGTCGAGTATGTTTTCCAGCGTATGGGTCACGGTGGCCAGTTCTTCGAAACAGCCAAACGTGGCGGCGCCGCCCTTGATGGAATGGGCGGCACGAAAGATGGCGGCCAGGGCGTCCATGTCGGGCGCCAGCGGGTCGAGATGCAGGAGGTCCTGCTCCATGGCTTCGAGCAGCTCGTCGGCTTCGTCAAAGAACGTATCGAAAAACTCGCTCAGGTCCATCGCTTCGCTCATGGGGCCTCCGATGAATAGCCAGCTGGCCGGGATGGGTTCAAGTCTGGCAGCTGCAGCGATTCGAGATTCTGGGCCGCCATCGCATCCTGGCGATCGATGCGCCGCTCAGTCTGCCGGTTGAGCACCAGGATGCTGATGCGCCTGTTCACGGCCGCCAGCGGATCTTCCTTGATCAGGTTCACGGTTTCACCCAGCCCCAGAATGCGTTTGATCTTGTGCTCGACGAGCCCGCCGGCGATCAGTTCGCGCCGCGCGGCGTTGGCCCGGTCTGCCGAGAGTTCCCAGTTGCTGTAGCTGCGGTCGCCCTGCGCATAGCGCATGGCATCGGTATGGCCCGAGATCGTGATGGCATTGGGCAGCGTATTGAGCGGCAGCGCGAGTTCGCGCAGGATGTCGCGCATGTAGGGTTGCACGGTGTCACTGCCCAACGCAAACATGGGCCGGTTGTTCTGATCGAGAATCTGGATGCGCAGGCCTTCGGGGGTCATGTCGAGCAAGAGCTGAGGCCTGAATTGCTGCAGTACGGGGTTCTGGGCAATCAGGCTTTCCAGCCGGCGCTTCAGGTCTTCGAGCTGATGCTGGTCGGCCTCATCGTCGGGTGCGCCGGTATCGGGTTCGGGCACGTAGGCCATGGGCTGATCGAGACGATCGAGCGAGATGGTGCTGCTGTCATCCAGTTTGAACTGATCGGGAATCGGGCTGGGGTCTCCCCCCGGAATCACCGAGCGGGTGGTTCCGGTGCGGTCGCTGGCCTGCATGGCCTCGGTCAGGCTCATGCGAAAATATTCGGCGATTTCATGCAGGTCGGATCGTGGCACCAGCAACAGCAGCCACATCACCAGAAAGAACGCCATCATGGCCGTCATGAAGTCGGCATAGGCGATCTTCCAGCTGCCCCCATGGACAGGGTGGTCATGTACGCGCTTGCGCCGAATGACGATACGCCCGGGTTCATTCTGCCTGGCCATGGCCGATCCTAATTCGCCTGACGCCGGAACTCGCGTACATGGCCATCGAGTTCATCAAACGACGGCCGTACGGATGAAAACAGCACCTTGCGCCCAAACTCGATGGCCAGCGGGGGCGGATAGCCATTCATGCTCGCCAGCAAGGTGATCTTGATGCACTCGAAGGCCTTGAGCCGTGCCTGCGCCTGACGCTCGAGCGCCGAGGCCAGTGGCGATACGAAGCCATACGACAGCAGGATCCCCAGGAAGGTACCCACCATGGCCTTGGAGATCAGGTCGGCCAGCACCGCGGGCGGCTGATCGACCGCAGCCAGGGCCTTGACCACACCCAGCACGGCGGCCACGATGCCGAACGCAGGCAGCGCATCAGCAACCGACTTGAGGGCATTGACGGGAATATTGTGTTCATTCTTGGCCGCCTCGATTTCTTCGTCCATCAGTTGTTCGATTTCGAAGGCGTTCATGTTGCCGCTGATCATGATGCGCAGATAATCCGTAAGAAATTCGACCAGGCGCGGATTGCGCAGGATCTGCTGGAAATCGGCAAACAGCGCGCTGGCGTGCGGATCCTCGATTTCGGACTCGATGGCCATGGGCCCGTCGCGCCGCATGCGCTGCATGATCTTGTAGAGCACCGACAGCAAGTCCATGAACAGCGCCTTGTCGTGGGTCTCGCGGCGCAGGGCCCCGGGGACGGCACGGCCGAGCAGGCGGATGGAATCAAGATTGCTGGCGCCCACATAAGCGCCGACGGCGCAACCACCGATCAGCAGGAATTCGAACGGCTGATACAAGGCGCCCAGGTGCCCGCCCATGAACACATAGCTGCCGATCACGGCAAACCCGACCACCAGGTACCCAATAAAAATAAACACGACATGACCTTATGTGAATGCAGTCATGATGGCTGCTTTTTCGGGAGCCAAAAGCTGGATTCGAGCGGATTTTCGGGCCTTGATCCAGCTATAGGGGCCAGATGCCGCCGCCGTGCCAGCTACCGCTACCCGCCTGTCGCGACCTGCCCCTCGCAGCCTGCCTGCCGCCACTTGCCCGCTGAAACCCGCCTGCCGCAACCCGGCCCGGCATCACTGTCCGTGGGCCTGTGCAGCCCGGCTGCGCGCCGGCGGCGCCGCCGTACGCCCCTTGCCTGCGCGTGGCGGCGGCTTGCAGATGCTGCAGACATAGTCGGCATCCGGATCATGGGCGTGGGCAATGAACTGGCCGCTGCAGCGCGTGCAACGCGAGCGCTGCAGCTGATCGCTATCGAAAAAGCGCAGCAGCATCCACGCCCGGGTGAAACTGAGCAGTGGCTCGGCGCCTGACCGGGTGTCGGGCACGAACCCGGCCTGCACCTGCTCGAGATACAGCTTGTAGGCCTCGACCATGGCCCGGATCGGCGCCACCCCGGCCTTGTCTTTCAGGTAGCAGTGAATATTGTAGAAAAGGCTGCTGTGTATGTTGGGCAGCCAGCTCATGTACCAATCGAGTGAATAGGGCAGCATGCCCTTGGGTGCGGACCGCCCGCGGACATCGCGGTACAGGCGCGAAAGCCGGTCGTAACTGAGGCTGGTTTCAGCTTGCAGCACCTGCAGGCGGGCGCCCAACTGGATCATCTCGGAGGCCAGCAGGACTTCGGCGGCTTCCTGGGCGATGCCGGGCTTGCTCATTTGACCAGTTCGGCGGCGGGGTCGGCCAGGAGAATGGTGGCGTGGGCCTGCTGCAGAATGCCATCGAGCGTGCCCTGGCACAGGGACCGCAGCAACGCCGCATCGTTCAGCCTGAAGCCGCAGACCAATGAGCTGGATTGTGCCAGACGCACCACTTGTGCGGGTGAAAGCCCAAGCAGCAACTCTGCCGTATCCTGACCGACACCAAGCCGATACGCGCCTGCCGCCAGATTTTCGCCCAGCAGCTTCTGGGCCAGCATCAGGTAGGACAGGTTGATTTCGTAGACATCGTTCAGTACTGCAGGGTTGTGTTGATACATGACAACCGTCTCCATGTTGACTTTTCGGCAGCCCGCGGGTTGCAGGCTGCGGGCTGAAGGCTGCGAACTGCGGGCTGAAGATCAGAACTCGGCCCACTCGCCCACGCCATCGCGCCCCTTGTCGGTGGCCGCGCGGCTTGCCCCATTGCCGGCCCGCGGGCCATGCCCGCCTTCGGAGGGTGCCGGTGCCTTTTTCTGGGGGCCAGCCCCGGCAGCGGCGAGCTTGATGTCCGACGAGAGCCCATCTGCAGGCCGCCTGCGCTCAGTGGCCCCATTGGCGGCGCCGGGGGCGGCCCGCACCGCGCCAGGCCCGGCGTGAGTGGCCGGGCGCATTCTGGCGCCTTGCGTACCCTGCACTGTGGCTGATGGGTCATTGTGGTCGGGCCGGCGCACGTGCGTTGCCCCAGCCGCGTGCCTGCCCGCCTGCCCAGCCAATTCGCGCAACCTGAATGTGGCCACGACGCCGGCCAGTGTATCGGCCTGTTCCTGCAGGCTGGTGGCCGCCGCGGCGGACTCTTCGACCAGACTGGCATTCTGGCGCGTGACGTCATCCATTTGCGCCACGGCAGAGTTGACCTGTTCGATGGCCGTGGTCTGTTCCTGGCTGGCCGCGCTGATCTCGCCGACGATGTCGGTGACGCGGCGGATGCTGTCGACCACCTCTTGCATCGAGGCTTCGGCCCGCTGCGCCTGTTCATTGCCGTGCTGGGCCGCCTGCTCTGATGCGGTGATGAGCGCCTTGATCTCTTTGGCCGACTCGGCACTGCGCTGAGCCAATGCCCGCACTTCGGAGGCCACCACCGCAAAGCCGCGCCCCTGCTCGCCCGCCCGGGCGGCCTCGACCGCAGCATTGAGCGCCAGAATGTTGGTCTGGAAAGCGATGGAGTCAATGACGCCGACAATTTCGGTGACCTGCTGTGACTTGACGTTGATCTCGCCCATGGTGGCCACCAGGCCGCTGATGACCTCGCCGCCCGTCTGGGCGGTGCGGCTGGCATCGCCCGCCAGGGAATTGGCTTGCTGCGCATTATCGGCATTCTGGCGCACCGTGGAGGTGATTTCTTCCATGGTGGCAGCGGTTTCGGCCAGGGAACTGGACTGTTGCTCGGTGCGCGAGGACAGGTCGAGGTTGCCGGCCGATATCTGCGACGCAGCCAGGGCCACCGAATCAGAGTCTTCGCGGACCTCGCGCATGACCTGGCTCAGCCCGCCCTGCATGTCTTCGAGTGCCTGGATCAGCTGGCCGATTTCATCGCGCCCGTGCACCTGCACGGCCTGGCTGAGGTCGCGCTGGGCGACACGCTGGGCCAGCGTGACGGCGGTATGCAGCGGTACGGTAATCGCACGGCTGATGCGCCAGCCCGTGATACTGCCAAAAAGCAGCACCAGGGCGCCCACCAGCCACAGGATCTGCTCGCTGAGCCGGTTGGTGGCCGCAGACTGCGCGACTGCTTCACGCACCCGTTCGTTCTGCAGGCCCACCAGCGCCTGCACGCTGTCGAGAAACTGCGCCTGCACGGTGGCCAGGGGACCGTTGATCGCATCGAAAATCTGCTCGTCGCGCCCCGTGTGCTTGGCCTGCATCACCATGTCGTTGACGGTCTTGATGTACTGATTTCGACGCACCACCAGATCGTCGTACAGGACCCGGGCGTCGGGCTCGCTGATCAGGCCATCGGCCCGTTGGACCGCCTGCCCGAGCTGCTGGGTGGTGGCGGCTTCGCCGTTCTTGAAAAAACGCTCGGATTCAGCATTGGGCGCCACGGCATAGCCATATACCATGGGATCCTTGATCTTCACCAGGCTTTCGATTTCGTTGAGCACAGTCTGGATTTCTTGGCGCTGGCGGATGTCGTCTTGGTGGCCCAGCATGACCTGCATGTTCCACAATGCGACGCCCACGAGCAGCACGGAAAGAAACAGAATGAAACCAAACGCCAGCCACAGGCGAGTGCTGATCTTGATGTTTTTCATGTAGATTGCCTACCCCTGTACATAATTTGTCATTACAGTTACGATTTGCTACGATGAAAGGAATGCGAACACCCGATCAAGCGCCACAAGATGCTGCAAAACGATTCAAAAAACCACGCTTGTAATAATTTCCGTTTAGTATCGACGATTGTTGGGTTAACATGAATGGAAAATTCCGACAAAAGCTCGTGTTTTCCCGTCATGGACATCGCACTACCGACCTACGCGCTCTACGGCCAGAAATACATGGCGGTCGAGCCCAACTACGTGCACATGGAAACCCTGGCCGACTTCCGCGTTCGGCTGCAGGACACCATGCAGGCCCACCGCCATCTGGATCTCGCCCATCTGATCTGGGTCGGCGAAGGCAGCATTCATGCGCTTCTCGAAGGCCGCTATCTGGATGTCGGGGCGCCGGCGGTGATTGTCGTACCAGCGCCCGCCATCCATGCATTCCGGGTAGAGCCAGATGCCCGTGGCATGGCCCTGACGCTCAGCCAGGGCCTGATGCTGAACGTGGCGGCCCACCTGCAGCAGCTGAAAGCCTGGGTGCTCGAGCCGCCCCGCCTGATACCGGTTGCGGCCAGCAGAACGGACCCCGTCATGGCGCGCCTGTTTGATTCGCTCTGGCACGAATACCGCAAAAAAAGCGACCACTATCAGGCCGCTTTTTTTTCGCATATCCTGCAGATCTTCGTCGAGCTGGCCCGCCAGCAGCCGGCCGAAAATGCGCTGGCCCCGCTGTCAGACCAGAAGCACTGGGCCCTGTACCAGGATTTCCATGCCCTGGTCGAACGACACTACGCCACCCACAGGCGCATCAGCGATTATGCGCCGCACCTGTCGGTCAGCGAACGCACCCTGCAGCGGGCCTGCCAGGCCATTTCGGGGCTCACACCACAGCAGATCGTGCAAGAGCGCGTCATGCTCGAAGCCCGGCGCCTGCTGGCATACACTGATCGCAACATCAATACCATTGCGTACCAGCTGGGGTTCGACGACCCGGGATACTTCAGCCATTTCTTTGCACGCCACGCCGACCTGACACCGGCCCAATACCGCCAGGCCACGCAACCCGGCGGCCCACACAACTGAAAAGGCTACCACCGTCGTGTCGCCCGGCACGGCAAATTGGGGGCGAACCAGGCGCCCCTGCCCGCTGAAGCCGCAATGCCCCCGGGCACCCGAAGCGGATCAGACTCAGTGGTCGCTCAGGGCAGTAGACTGAAAACTGGCGCGTACCTGAAGCTGGGCATCGTACAGGCGCGCAAGGCCCGGGTGCGATGTGCGCCAGCCGAGCTGCGGAAAGCGGAAGTCAAGGTAGGACAGCGCGCTGCCCACCCCCAGATCGGCCAGGGTCAGGTGCCCCCCGGCGATGCACCACGACCCACCGGCCAGCCGCTGCTCCATGACCTGCAGGGTATCGTGCACCTTCTTCATCTGGCGCTCGATCCAGGCCTGCGAGCGCTCGGTGGCCCGGCGCCCCTTCCAGGTCTGCTCGAGGCGCGCGGTGGTGGCCGCGTCCATCAGGCCATCGGCCATGGCTTCCCAGAGCCGGACCTCGAGATGGGCCCGCCCCCGCGGCGGAATCAGCGGATTGGCCGTGGATGCCTGATCCAGGTATTCGACGATCACCCGTGAGTCGAAAATGGCTTCACCGTAGTCGGTGACCAGGCAGGGTTCTTTGCCCAGCGGGTTGACCGCCGACATTTTTGTGTCGGCCGACCAGACGTCTTCGGCCACCCACTCGTATGGAATGTTCTTTTCGGCCAGAACGATGCGCACCTTGCGCGCGAACGGGCTGTGCCCGGAGCCCAATAATTGCATGACACCCCTCGATAGACTGTGGATATGAACAGCTGAACTCAGTATATACCCTGACTCTGGTGATTTTGAAGGCCTCCCGGCTAAATTTTTCCGCGAGATGGCCGTAACCCGATATATAGGGACACGAAACGTCGCCAGGGCCAGCCAGACCGGTTTCCAGGCAAGTCTCGAACCCGATCCCGGGTGTTCCCGAATCAACGTCCGACGCGCCGATTTACCCTGAAAGGAGTCTCTCATGGCTGTCATCAATACCAACTACCTTGCTCTGGTGTCCCAGAACAATCTGAACAAGTCCCAGAATTCGCTGGGCACGGCAATCGAGCGCCTGTCCTCGGGCTTGCGCATCAACAGCGCAAAAGACGATGCCGCCGGGCAGGCCATCGCCAACCGGTTCACCGCCAACATCCAGGGCCTGTCGCAGGCGGCGCGCAACGCCAACGATGGCATTTCCATCGCCCAGACCACCGAAGGTTCGCTCAACGAAATCAACAACAACCTGCTGCGCATTCGCGAACTGTCAGTTCAGGCTGCCAATGGCACCAATTCGCAGTCCGATTTGAATTCAATACAATCTGAAATCCAGCAGCGCCTCGATGAAATCAACCGAGTATCCGATCAAACGCAATTCAATGGCATCAAGGTACTTTCGAAAGATAACAGTATGTCCATCCAGGTCGGCATGAATGACAACGAAATCATCCACATCGGTCTGCAGCAAATCAACGCATCCACCCTGGGGCTGGGCACATTCAACATCAACGGCTCAAGCCTGGGCACGGTCACCAACATCACCAGCGCTACCGCGGGCCAGGGCTCGACCACCATCACCGGCAGTACAGAAACCGTGGCCGTGCAGGCCAACGCGTTTGCAGGTGCCAGCAACCCTCCATCAGGGTCGGGTATCACTGCAGTTCAAAATGGGGGGGGCACTTATGATGTTTATGCGTTGACCGCAGATCCAAGCAAGAATGCCATCGAAGCGTCCGATGGTAATTTTTATATTGTGACCCAAAACACGTCTACCGGGCAATGGTTCTGGGACAGTTCAGATACCAGCTCCATCGTCGATCGCAACGATCTCAGCAACAACCCGATTTCTTACCAATCAGTAGACGCAACGATTGACACGAAGACCACGGGCGCTGGCTTTACCAATGGCACGAACGGGGCTGGCAGCCAGGTGACACTGATAGGGGCCGCGGAGCCTTTCAATGGCGACGTGACGGGCATTGTTCTGACCGGCCTTGACAGCAATGCAGAAATTGGCAACATCTCACATGACGGTTCCACCGGCAAATTCTACGTCGAAGTCAAGAACTCAGATACTTCGAGCGAAGACGGCTACTACGAAATCAGTGTCGATGGGTCGGGCAACGCTACCGCAACATTGGATCCAAACAATGTGCAGGCCGCCTTGCCTGCTGGCGCAACAACATACTCCGCAAAGATTGATTTCGGCTCGGTTGATCTCAATGGGGCAGGAGCAGGGGCCGCTATACAGGATATTGTCTATGATGCTGGCAATGATCAATACTATGCCCATGTCACTGGCGGTAATGACGACGGCTACTACCAGATCACTGTCGCCGCAAACGGCACGGCTTCAGGGACTGTCGTGGATAGTAATGACATTGGTTTCAGCGTCAGTCAGCCCGCTTCGACCAGCGCCGTTACCCATACCTATAATCAAGGCACGCCCGCTGATATAACGATCGACTTCGATGCTGGCCTCTTCGCCCGTAACGACATCAACAATGCCGACGCGGCGCACCAGGCAGGCAATACCCTGACACAGCAATTCGCGGCCAAGGGTATGGATGGCAACTACTATGCCGTTGAAGCCACCTTCACCCTCAAGGGGAGTGCCACGGCAGGATCCACCGCCTTTTCAGACTACGATGTCGAATACAAGATCGATGTATCCACCGGGGGAGCTACCCAGATCAGCGCCCAGAATGTGGATACCAGTGGCGCCCTCCAGGAACTGACTGTAGCCCATGGCGATGTGCTCCAGCCGCTTCAGGATGACCTCTATAACCTCGAATACACCATTGCCGCCGATACCTCGGGCAATAGCACTTCGGGCCTCTACATCATTAAAGATGGCAACGGTGACCCGAGCGGTGAATATGCCGTACTGGGTACGGATGGTCGCTACTACAAGGCTGAACTCGAAACCGATGCCAATGGTGATTACACGGGCAAGGTCAACTGGACTACCAATCCGGCAAGTAACGACTACGAAGTGATCGATGCCACCCGAATCGATAATGGCACAAATGTAGTATCCATCAAGAACGATGATGTCACCACCGTGGTCAATGGTGTCTATACTGGCCTGAACAGCAATCAGTTGCTGGTCAGCTACCAGGATGACGGCGGAAATACACAGTACCTGATCCAGACAGGCACTGGTTCAGACGCCACCTATGTGAAAGCAACCCTGGGCGCCGCCGATGCCAACACGGGAGACGTAGCCGTAACAGCCGCGACAGACAATGATGGCAATGAAATTGCGGTCAGCCTCCTGACATCCAACCCGTTGGACGCACTCGACAACGCCCTGTCGCGGGTGGACAACCTGCGCAGCGATCTGGGTGCCATCCAGAATCGCTTCGAATCGACCATTGCCAACCTCAACAATACGGTCACCAACCTGTCGGCAGCGCGCTCACGCATCGAAGATGCCGACTACGCGGTCGAAGTGTCCAACATGACCCGCGCGCAGATCCTGCAGCAAGCCGGCACCGCCGTACTGGCCCAGGCCAATCAGGTCCCACAGACCATGCTCAGCCTGCTGCGTTAAGTTCAACCCCGAGGGCCGACGCACCGGCCCGGCCGTCCGTCATCTGGCATCACGCCAGGCGACGGATGGCTTTTTTGACACGAATCCGCCAGTGGCGGTATTTTTTGTTTGACCTGGTTCCGAGCTTCCATGTCTTGCCCCGCCGCACCGCTGGCGCGGCAGCATCCTGGTGCTGAACCCGCCG
Organism: Castellaniella sp.; assembly: GCF_041677825.1. Taxonomy (GTDB): domain Bacteria; phylum Pseudomonadota; class Gammaproteobacteria; order Burkholderiales; family Burkholderiaceae_B; genus Castellaniella. The sequence continues at coordinate 32,145 of NZ_JBAYPG010000019.1, read as the reverse complement.
GCCAGATTGTCGCAACGCCGTCGCGACAATTCAGGCGCTTGCCATCTATACCCGAACGGATATAATCATGACAGAGAAACGCAAGCTCCTGTACTGTGAAGGCTCATCGAAGAAGGACTTCAAGGGGTTTCCCGTTCCTGTGCAGAAGGACATGGGCGTGTCGTTGTTCGTCGTCCAGTTGGGCGGCACGCCGGATATCGCCACGCCACAGCCGGACGTGGAATTGATCGAGAAGCGGTTGAAGGCAGTGCTCGCCCGCTATGCGGCGAACAGGAGAATATGATGAGTCACAAAGACACCCCTCAAGGTACCGACAATGTGCTGCTGGACCTCGGTTTCGACGACGCGGAGGAACTGTCGGCGAAGGCGGCGCTCGCGTTCAAACTAAATGAGTTGATTGACCAGCGCAGCCTGAGCCAGACGGAAGCTGCCCACATCACCGGCATGACCCAGCCCAAGGTGTCCCAGGTTCGCCGCTACAAGCTCCAGAACATTTCGCTGGAGCGGCTGATGCAGGCGCTGGTGTCGCTGGATCAGCATGTCGAAATTATCGTACAACCTGCGCAGCGGAAGCTCGCGCCAGGCATCACGGTCGCGGCCTGACGTCGATGGACAACCCGATCATCGAATCCCTGCGCGACGACCTGACTGCGCTGCGGGAGTTCGACGTGATCTGCCCGCCGCCGGTGCAGAAGTTCAGCGCCTACAACATTAAGCGTCTGCGCGAGAGACTGAAGTTCAGCCGGCCTGTGTTCGCCCACCGCCTGTACGCCACGGCATCGACTGTGCTCAAGTGGGAGCAAGGCAAAACGCGGCTCATGCTGCTTAATGTCAACGCCGACAAGGGCTGGCAGGCCATCATCTGATACGAGATTGGCCGAGCTGATGTTTAGTGTTCTCAGGAGGAATGCTGCTTGATCGTGAATCTCCTGGACACCCCCTTCGATGGACTTCCGTTTGCCGGTCTTCTTGAGCTGGTGCGTGATCTTATTGCCTTCACATATCGTCATTTCATTGAAGAGCATAGCCGTGAGGTGGGCAGCAGCCAGTCTCCCGGCACACGATCAAATCTCCCCGGGTATTGCGCACCCACTTGCACGCTTATGCCTGTCGGATCTACGTTGCATCGTTCTGGACAAGTATCGGGCTTCGACGATTATGGCCGTCTTACCCCAATGCAACGCCTCATCCGCTTCCTGTGCGTCAGGCCAGCGCTATGCGACCTCACTATAGGACGATGACGAGCGCGAGTCGTTCATCGACTGGATCGCGCAGAACCCGGAGGCCGGGGACCTCATCCCTGGCGCCACGCCACTGCGCAAGGTTCGATGGGGCCGCGCCGGCAGCGGTAAGCGCGGTGAGGTGCGAGTCATCGACTACACGACGCTGGCCGATGGCACGATCAGCCTGTTGATCGTGTATCCCAAATCGACCACCGACAACCTTTCTCAAGCGTTCCTGAAGGAACTGCGCAAACTTGTGGGGTGAAACCATGCCCAAGACCAACGAACTGAGCCAATTTGAACGCGACCTGCTGGAGTCTGTCCGGCAAGCAAAAGACGGTGAAAATACCCGCGTACACACTCCTGATGAAATCCAGGCCCGCCGTCGTGGCCGTCCTGCGAGCTCCATTGCAGCAGTGCGCAAGGTACCTACCACCATTCGATTTGATCCGGATGTGCTGGAGGGCCTGCGCGCCACCGGGCGAGGGTGGCAAACCCGGGCAAATGATGCGCTGCGCGATTGGCTGAAGGCGCATCAGCCGTGAGCATCCCTCACGACGCCATCTGAATCCCCCTGTGTCACACTACATTCGGTGGCTGTCGACAGCTCCACTATAGGGCACCTGAGCATGCCCGTACTCGGGCGGAAGCCTCCATCCCATTGCTTGCATTTGCTCTTTCATTGCATCGCCTCCCACGGATTGATGACGGCCACTCCTGTAGGCTCGAAATCGGCCACCTTGCGAGTGACTACCGTCATGCCATGCACAAGGGCCGTTGCCGCGATGAGCGCGTCACGCTCGCCCCGCTTGTCGGGGACGTGCAGCCGGGCGCAGCGTTGTGCCACGGCTGTGTCGATTGGCAATGTCCGCCCAAAGAACTCCGGCAGCACATGTTGCTCCAGCCACGAGCGCAGCATGGCCCCTTGAGTGGCGTCTTTGCGCTCAATCGACAGAACGCCAAGCTCCAGCTCCATGATGGTGATCGCGGACACAAAAAGCTCTGCGGCATCGACGCTTTCAACCCATGCCGCCACGTTCAGGTCAGCTTTGCCAGCCCGAACCTTTCGCAGTTCGGACACCACGTTGGTGTCGAGAACGAACTTCATGAGAAGTCAGCCGGCTGGGTGCCGATGGTCACACGCGGCGGTTCAAACTCAATGTCCGCAATGTCCGGCATAGCCAGAGAATCAGCAATGTTGCGACGTTGCTTTGTCAGCCGCTGGTATTCCTCGATGCTCAACAGCACATGAGCAGGCTTGCCGCGATCTGTGATGAAGACGGGACCGCTCTTGGCGGCTTTCTTTGCGCGGGTAACGTCCTGGTTAAGCTCTCGACTGGATAGGGTTGTGATGGTCATGGTGGCACCTCCTGCACGAATCGTCTATGTAGGTACGTTACTACATAAATAGAAGGCTGTCCAGTCACTGCGGCAACCCGCAACCCCCTCATGCCCGCACTTCCTGGCGCTGGAACAGCACGTAGGCCAGGGTGAACAGCAGGACGACGGCCGCGATCAGGCCTGTCAACTGCGGCCAGACGAGCGCCAGGCTCTCGGCCAGCGGCAGGGGGCTGCCCAGCACCGCACCCTGCACCTGGAACAGGAACACCGGCCCCAGGCTGCGGGTCGCGGGGCTCAGCAGCGAGAGCGCGGCATCGTTGAACAGGGTCGTGGGCGAGGCATGCAGCAGCGCGCGCTGCCAGCCCAGCGTATGCAGGTCGGGCATGCCGAGCAGCCGGTTGGTCAGCTCAGGCGGGGCGACGGCCTGCGCGATTGCCGGTGCGAGCATGGGCCAGAGCAACGCGGCGAACAGCCACAGGCCCAGGGCCACCAGGGCCGACGTCGAAGCCGAACGAAACACCACCGAACAGAGCATGGCCACGGCCAGCCAGACGCCGGCGTAGGCCAGCGCGGCCAGCAGGAAGGCCAGCGAGCGCAGAATCTCTTCTCCGCTGGGGGGTACGCCCAGCAGAATCAATCCGGCGCCGATCACCAGCAGCCACAGGCACACCAGGCAGATGGCCAGGGCCGCCAGGCCGGCCAGAAACTTGCCCAGCAGCAAGGCATCCCGGTACAGCGGCTGGGACAGAATCCGGCTCAGCGTGCGCCGGCTGTATTCGCCGTTGATGGCATCGAACCCCAGGCCGATCGCCACCAGCGGGATGAGAAAGCCCAGCAGCGCCGCAAAGGCCGGCAAGGGTGCGCGGGCATCCGTGAACAGGCGCAGGAACACGAAAGGATCGACAGCGGTGGTCTGACGCAGGCTGCTGATGGCGCCATACAGCGCGGCCACTGCGGTAAGTACGACCAGCCATTGCAGCAGGCGCATCCGGGCGCTGGTCAGATGATCGGCGAGTTCCCTGGAGAAGATGACGCTCATGCCGCGCCAGGGCGAACCGATGCGCTGTTTTTTCATGATCTTGCCTCAGCCTGGAAAGTCTGGTGATAGATGCGCTGCAGGCTGGGGATCTCGACGAACAGGCCGGCCAGATGCGCACCGGCCAGCACGGCTGCCTGCGCCGCCGGCGCGCGCAAGTCACCCTCGGCCTGCAGCACGTAGTGGCCCGGTACGGGCATCTGGACCGAGCGCACTCCGGAGAGGGCCGCCAGCGCTGCGCTGATGTCGGGGCCGCTGGCCTCGAGGTGGATCTCGTGACTGTAGCCCCCGAGGACTTCGCGGGCAATGTCGGGCACCGCCCCCATGCGCACGATGTGTCCTGCATTGAAGAGCGCCACCCGATCACAGATGCGCTGCATCTGGTCCAGCAGATGCGAAGACAGCAGAATGCTGACGTGTTCGCTGCGCAATTCCTCGACCAGGGCCAGGAAGGATTCGGTGGATTGGGGGTCCAGGCCGGAGGTTGGCTCATCGAGAATGATCACGCGGGGTTGCTTGAGCAGGACTTCGGCCAGCCCCAGGCGCCTGCGCATGCCGTGTGAAAACGAGCCCACCCGTTGCCGCTGCTGGCCGGCAAGCCCGACCCGATCCAGTGCCGCGCCGATGCGCGCCGGGCGCTCGTTGGCCGGGATGTCCAGCAGGCGCGCGATGAAACTCAAGTTGTCCGTGGCGTCCAGATGATCATCGAAACCGACGGCGTCCGGCATGTAGCCGACCCGGCGTTTGACGGCCAGCGGGTTGCGCCAGGGGTCTTCGCCCAGTACCCTGACCTGCCCGCGGCTGGCTTCGGTCAGGCCAAGCAGCATCAGGATGGTGGTGGTCTTGCCGGCCCCATTGGGCCCGAGCAGACCGAAGACCTCGCCGGCCGCCACCCTGAAATCCAGACCCTGCACGACCGGACGCGAGCCATAGTCCTTGCCCAGGCCCCTGGCCTCTATGACAGTATCGCTCATGGTGGCCCGCCGTTCAACGACGCCCATAGCGCGCCACGGCGCCCACCAGCACGAGCAGCGCAATGGCAATCAGGACGGCACCGCTCACGCCCCACAGCGACGAGGTGGTCACCGAAACGCGCAGGTCACTGCTGGCCGACTGGCCGCCCGCCCGGGCCTGCAGCTTGACCATGTAGTCCCCCGCCAGCGACTGGGCCGCGGGCGTCAGGCTCAGTTGCACTTCAGCGCTCTTGCCGGGCTCCAGGGCCGCCACCTTGTCCGGTGCAAAGCGCGTGACCCAGCCGTTGGGCGCCGTGGCCGCGAGTTCGACATCCCGGGCCACCGCACTGCCACTGTTGCGCAGGGTGAGGCTCATCGTGCGGGCCTGGTCGATCTGCGCCTCGGTGCTCAGCAGGCCATCGCGCCCGGCCAGGGCCAGTTGCGGCTGCCCGGTGATATCGAGCTTCAGGGGCAGGCTGGCCTGGACGCCCGCTGCCGCGACCTGTACGGCCACATCGTAGCGCCCCGACGCCGCGCCCGATGCAGGGTGCACGTGCAGCTTGACGCTCTTGGACTCGCCCGCCTTGATGGGCACGGCGCTCACCTGCTGGGTACCATAGCCTTCCGTAAATGAGGCATCGAAATACTGCGGTACCTGGGCGCCGAGGCTGGCCAGTACGTCCTCGTCGCTGTCGTTCTTGATCTTCAGCTGATAGTCGAAGGCACTGTGGGCCGATCCGGTGAGCTGCGGCAGGTCGGCCTGCACCGAGAGCTGGGGCGGCAGGCGATCGGCCAACCGGATCGCTATGGGCAGATCCAGCTGGTAGCGCGGGTTGTCGGCGCGCACGTGCAGGGTATAGGCCGACTGCGGATTCTGCTGGGGGATCTCCAGTTGCAGCTTGAGGCTGAGTGCCTGGTTGCTGGCCGGCATGGCCGACTCAACGGGCCGCCCGCCCCCCAGCAAGCTGGCTTTCCACGCTTTCGGCACGCCCTGCACTTCCAGGTCGAGGGTCTCGGGCGGCACCCCCTGGTTGCGCAGGGTCAGGGCAATTGAAGAGCTCTGGCCCGACTGCAGGGTCAGCGCCGGATAGTCGGTCGACAGGTAGATCCCGGGCGGTGCCTCGGTGGCGGCCAGGGCATTGGCCTGGAAGAAAACAGCGCTTGCAACGACGATCCACGCAGCAGGTATCTTGAACATCATTTGGCCCTATTCCTTGTTGGTCTCGAGAAATGTCGGGCCTGGGGTCCGGCATCGGTCAGCTCCTACAAGGGATGGGCAATCGTTCGGGAAAAAAATTTCCTGCAAATGGTGAGCGTGTGTGTCAGAGTCTTGCGTGCGGCTTCTGCAAGGGCGGCAAGGGCCACCAGGGCGACCTCATGCGCGCCGCCTCACAGGCATCGTTCTGGCGTCACTGGCTGGCCTGATCGAGCACGGCACGCTGCGCCGCCGTCAGTTCGATCTGGGTGGCCCGCACCAGGCTGTGCAGCTGGGCAAGGCTCGTGGCGCTGGCAATGGGCGCCGTGACCGCGTCCTGGCCGATCAGCCAGGCCAGCGCGATCTCGGCCTGCGAAGCACCCGTATCGCCCGCCACCTGGTCGAGGGCGGCCAGGATGCGCAGCCCCCGCTCGTTCAGGTAGTTTGCCGCCTTGACGCCCCGCGGCCCGCGGGCGAGATCTGCCTGTACGCGGTACTTGCCCGACAGGAACCCGGACGCCAGGCTGTAGTACGTGATCACGCCCAGCCCTTCGCGTCGGGTCAGTTCGGCCAGGGGCCCCTCGAATTTTTCGCGATCATACAGGTTGTATTCGGGCTGCAGCACTTCGTAGCGGGGCAAGCCTCGATCGCTCGCCACCTGCAGGGCTTCGGCCAGTTGTGCGGCATCGAGGTTCGAGGCGCCGATGGCGCGCACCTTGCCGGCGTCGATCAGGCGCTGGTAGGTGGCCAGGGTGTCCGCGTAGGGCGTGTCCGGATCGTGCCAGTGCGACAGGTACAGGTCGATGTAGTCGGTGCGCAGCCGGCGCAAGGAGTTTTCCACCGCCTGGGTGATGGAACGCGCCGACAGCCCGCCGGGTTCGCCGGGGAATTTCGAGCCCACTTTGGTGATCAGCACGATGCGCTCGCGCCGGGACGGCTGCTGCTGCAGCCAGTGCCCGATGATGGTCTCGGATTCTCCGCCCTGGTTGCCGTCTACCCAGGCGGAATAGCTGTTGGCGGTATCCACCGCGTTCAGGCCGGCATCGACGAAGGCATCGAGCAGGCTGAAGGATGTGGCTTCGTCTGCGGTCCACCCGAGGGCATTGCCCCCCAGGACCATGGGCGCGATGGTCAGGCCGGAGCGGCCCAGGGCACGATACTGCATGAGGATTCCTTCAATGGGCGATCTTGTATTGCATGAGCCAGCGGCACGTAACGGCCTTTTACTGCATGAACCAGCCGTAGCGAAGACCTTTGCTGCACGAGCCAGCCGTGGCTGACGACCTTGTGACTGGCGACCTTTATTGCATGAACCAGCCGTGACTGACGACCAGAGACTGGCCGTTGAGCGCATTGCTGGGGAACGCGGCAAACGTGAGTGCGACCTGGGCAACGTCATCGACCGTGGTGAATTCGCCATCAACCGTGTCCTTGAGCATGACGTTCTTGATGACCTCTTCTTCGGTGATGCCCAGTTCCCTGGCCTGCTCGGGGATCTGCTTCTCGACCAGCGGCGTGCGCACGAAGCCCGGGCAGATCACGTTGGCCCGTATGCCGTGTGCGGCCCCTTCTTTGGCGATCACCTTGGCCAGGCCTTCGAGCCCGTGCTTGGCCGCCACGTAGGGGCTTTTCAGGCGCGAGGCTTCTTTGGAATGCACCGAGCCCATGAAAAGGACGCTGCCGCCCTTTCCCGAGGCGATCATCTGGCGCACCGCCGCGCGCGATGTCAGGAAACCGCCGTCCAGGTGCACCGCAAGGAGCTTCTTCCAGTCTGAAAACTTGAAGTCTTGTATCGGTGCCACGATCTGTATGCCGGCGTTGCTGACCATGATGTCGACCGGGCCCAGCTCTTTTTCTACCTGCGCAAACCCGCCATCGACTGCGCCTTCATCAGTGACGTCCATGGCAACGGCCATGGTTTTCACGCCTGACGCCTGGGCAATGGCATCGGCCGTGGCTTGGGCGGCGGCCTGATTGAGGTCGGCAATCACGATATCGGCGCCCGCCTGTGCGAAGAGTTCTGCGATGCGCTTGCCCAGGCCGCTGGCGGCGCCCGTCACCAGGGCGAGCTTGCCTTCGAGGCTGAGTACGGGGCTGGCCTGGCCGGCCGGGGATTTTTCTTGTGCCATGATGGTTCCTTTTCTTGCATCTGTACGTTTTTATCGTAACAGGTTTAGGGGTCACTTCAGGCGCTTTGCCACCTCAGCCTGGGTCAGGCCCAGGTGTTCCCGCCTGGCGCGTGCGGGAGCAGAGCCATCTACAGTGCGGCTGATTCTGATCTTCACCTGCCCGACCTTTCGTTTGTCCTTCAGTCGGTAACTCTCGCCGGCGATCTGCACGATGTGCGAGTGGTGCGGCAGCCGGTCCAACCCTCACACGCTGTCGGACGTCTGCATCCACGCCGGAATATCCCGCTGGCCGTGCAGCACGCGCCAGACGTCGATGTGATCCGGACGCTCGACGTAGAACACAAGGTATGGGTAGCGCGTCAGTGACCAAACGCGCAGCTCGGGCAGATTGAGTTCATGAGCATAACGCGCAGAGCCCGTGGCCGGATAACGAGAAATATGGCCGTAGGCCTTCTCCAGGGCATTGATGAAGCCGAGTGCCACGGCTTCGCCCGCTTCGCTCAGGTAATAGGCGACGGCCTCGTCGACATCCCGGTTGGCGTGCTCACGCGGGATGATGGGCTTGTGCTTCACGCTGGGGGCGCTGTCTTGCGTACCCGATCCCGCAGCCCATCGAAATAGCTGGCATCGACGGGCGCTGCCGGGGCCGAGGCTGCTCCAGCCAGTAGCAGATTGCGCAACTGCAGGCGGTCTTGGTCCTTACGGATCAACTCACGCACGTACTCGCTGCTGGTGCCGTAGCCGCGCTGGCTGACCTGTTCGTCCACGAAGGACTTCAGGCTCTCAGGAAGGGAGATATTCATCGTGCTCATTACGTCAGTGTGGATTCTTTGGCAAAATTTGGCAAGACCTATCGTGTTACCGTATTTCACCTCAACCAAAAGAGACCCCCATGCTCAACCCGAACAGCAGCCTGCGCTACTAGGACTTGGCCGACCATATCCGGATCGATGACGCCATTGTCCTGTGGTGTGGCGTGGAGACAGCAGAGCTTGCCAGCCCGTTCTGCCCGACGGTAACGAAGCGACGGAGATGAACAGCATGAAGGCCATTGCCCTCATGGCGCACTTGCTGGCGGCGTTTACGCACAACCTCGACCCGCAAACCCGCATGAATGAAAAAGCCAGCGCGAGGCTGGCTTTCTGGAACTGGTGCCGGCTAGAGGAGTCGAACCCCCGACCTTCTCATTACGAATGAGCTGCTCTACCAACTGAGCTAAGCCGGCCTGCGCCGGGCCACGGGCCCGTGCCTGCCTGACGCTGACCAAGCCTGTCCAGGCAGGAGCGCCAAAGCCAAGGATTGTACATGAAATTCGACTCGCGTCCCTGCCCGTGCTCAAGCGGGCGGCGGGGCCTGTTGCGAATTTTTCCGGCCTTCGTGGTAGACGGCAACCACATCCGGAAACATGTCCCAGCATGTCATGAACAGCGCGGCAAACAGCGGCCCGATGACGAAGCCGTTCAGGCCGAAGGCCGACAGCCCGCCCAGGGTCGAGATGAGCACGACATAATCGGGCAGTTTGGTGTCCTTGCCCACCAGAATGGGCCGCAGGAGATTGTCGAGCAAGCCGATCACCAGCAGGCCGAAGAGGATCAGGACCACGCCCTGCCACAGATCGCCCACCACCAGGAAATAAATGGCGACGGGGGCCCAGATAAGCGACGCCCCTACGGCTGGCAGCAGCGACAGCACGCCCATGACCACCCCCCAGAACAGGGGCCCCTGGATGCCCAGGAAGGCGAACATCAGCCCGCCCAGCAGGCCCTGCGCCGCGGCGATGACGATGTTGCCCTTGACGGTCGCGCGCACCACCGTGGCAAATTTGAGCAGGAGTTCATGGCGATAAGTGTCTTCCAGGGGAATCACGTGCTTGATGCGGGCGGCCAGATCGGCGCCATCGCGCAGCAGAAAGTACAGCAGGTACAGCATGACCCCCAGCCCGATCACGAACTGGAAGGTATTCTGGCCAATGTTGACGGCCTGGCGGGCCAGCCACTGGCTGACCTCGAGTGCGCCTGCCGACAGCTTTTCACGGATATCGAGCAGGTTGCCGAAGCCATAGGAATCCAGCCAGCCGTGCACCGATACCGGCAGGGCTGAAATGATCTGCGCGTAGTGCCGGCCCAGATTGAGCTGGCCCGAGTTGATGCGGTTGTACAGGCTGGCGACCTCATTGGCCAGTGACCCTGCAATGAACAGCATGGGCACGATGACGATGCAGATGATGCACACCAGTGAAAGCAGTGCCGCCAGGCTGGCGCGCTCGCCAGTGACCCGCAGCATGTAGCGTTGCAGGGGGGTGAAAAGCACCGCCAGCACCCCGCCCCAGAAAATGGCCGCATAGAACGGCAACAGGATGCTGGCAAACGCGATGGAGACCGCGATCAGCAGCAACAGGAAACTGCGGAAATTGACAGTAGGCGACATGTCAGGCGGTGCCGCCGACGGTCAGGCCATCGATGCGCAGCGTGGGCATGCCGACCCCCACGGGTACGCTCTGGCCTTCTTTGCCACACGTGCCCACGCCCGAATCCAGCGCCAGGTCATCGCCGACCATGGCAATCTGGCCCATGGCCTGCGGGCCGCTGCCGATGAGCGTGGCCCCTTTGACCGGGCTGGTGATGCGGCCGTTTTCGATCAGGTAGGCCTCGGACGCTGAAAACACGAACTTGCCGCTGGTGATGTCGACCTGGCCACCGCCGAAATTGACGGCATACAGGCCCTTCTCGACCGAGGCAATGATCTCTTGCGGATCATCACGCCCGGCCAGCATGTAGGTGTTGGTCATGCGGGGCATGGGCAGGTGGGCGTAGGATTCGCGCCGTGCATTGCCTGTGGTGGCCTGCCCCATGAGCCGGGCGTTCAGCGTGTCCTGCATGTAGCCTTTCAGGATGCCGTCTTCGATCAGCACGTTGAACTGGCTGGGATGGCCTTCATCATCGACATTCAGCGAGCCCCTGCGATCCGGCAGGGTGCCGTCATCCACCACGGTGACGCCGCGCGACGCCACCCGCTCGCCGATGCGCCCGGAAAACAGGCTGGACCCCTTGCGGTTGAAGTCGCCCTCGAGCCCGTGACCCACGGCTTCGTGCAGCAGAATGCCCGGCCAGCCCGAGCCCAGCACCACCGGCATCTGGCCGGCGGGAGCCGGCCGGGCCTCGAGATTGACGCGCGCCTCGTGCACCGCCTGGCGTACATAGCCCTGCAGGACCTCTTCGGAGAACCAGGCCAGGCCCACGCGGCCGCCGCCGCCGGCGTGGCCCATTTCACGCCGCCCGGCGCGTTCCATGATGATGGTCAGCGACAACCGTACCAGCGGCCGTACGTCGGCCACCTGCCGGCCGTCACTGCCTACCACGAGGATCACATCGTGTTCGGCGGCCAGGCCGGCCATGACCTGGATGATCTGCGGATCGGCCGCACGGGCCATGCGCTCGAGCCGCTCGAGCAGCGCCACCTTTTCGGGCGCCGACAGGGACTGGACCGGATCGATGGCCGAGTACAGCGCATGCGCAGGGGCCAGGGGGGGCTCGATACGACAGCGCCCCGCCCCCCGGCGGGCGATATTGCGCACCGCCCGCGCCGAGGACAGCAGCGCCTCGGCCGACAGGGTATCGGCGTATGCAAAAGCGGTTTTCTCGCCCTGTATCGCGCGCACACCGACGCCTTGATCGATGGAAAAGCTGCCGGTCTTGACGATGCCTTCTTCTAGGCTCCAGCCTTCGGAGCAGCTGTACTGAAAATAAAGGTCGGCATAATCGACCTTGTGCGCGTGGATTTCGGCCAGCGCCTGTGAGAAATGGGATTCGTCCAGCCCCCATGGGGTCAGCAGCAGGTTTCGGGCCGCCTGCAGGGCCTCGAGGCCGGGTTCAGTCAGTTTCATCGAGCATGTCCAGTGGCAATAGTTCGGGGCCGCCGTCTGCGACGGCCCTGGTTGAATGATACAGGTTCACGCCCGTGGATGGACGGCCGCAAAGAGGCCGTCGCGCACCGGATCAGGTCGCGCGCCCGATGACCTGATCCTGCAAGGCGGGCAATGATTGCCGCACGGCCTGGATGCGTTCGACGGAGACCTGCCCCGCCACGACCCCGGGGCCCGTCGCCAGGCAGTCGACGATCGCGCCCCAGGGATCCACCAGCATCGTATGCCCCCAGGTCTGGCGGCCGTTTTCGTGCTGGCCGCCCTGAGCGCTGGCCAGCACGTAGCACTGGTTCTCGATGGCCCGGGCACGCAGCAGGATGTCCCAGTGCGCCGCGCCCGTCGTATGCGTGAACGCCGCCGGCAACAGGATGAGTTGCACGTCGCCTTGCGCCCGAAAGAACTCCGGGAACCGCAGGTCGTAGCAAATACCCAGCCCGGTACGGCCCAACGGCAGGTCGAATGCCGGGTTGCAGACTGGCCCGGGCCGAATGGTGAGCGATTCATCGTACGATTCATGAGCCCCCTGAAAGCCGAACAGGTGCAGCTTGTCGTAGCGGGCATGCACCCTGCCATCGGGATCGAATACCAGGCAGGTGTTGTATACGCGGCCTGGATCGGGGCTGACCAATGGTACGCTGCCGCCCACCAGCCAGATCTTGTGCTGGCGCGCCTGCCCGGCGAGAAAATCCTGTATGGGCCCCTGGCCCGCGGTTTCGGCGATGGAGCGCTTGTCTGTGGGCTGGCGCCCCAGCAGGCAGAAGTATTCTGGCAAAACCACCAGCCTGGCGCCTGTGTCGGCGGCCTGCCGGATCAGCGCGGCAGCCCGCATGAGATTTTCATCCACCCGGGTGCCGGACACCATTTGTATGGCCGCCACCCGCATACTGCCTGTATATTCCATTGCCCGACCATGCAGAACGAATCGTATTGAATGCCGCGCCTTGAATGCGCCACCACGGAAACGTATCGTAGCAAAAACACATCATGCGGTAATTATAAAAGAATATGAACGCAGCGGATTACACGACGCGCAAAATCTGCTTAAAATACCGATATCTCGCAACGAGATTCAAACTCGACCGAATTCACTTCAAACTCATCAAAATCCCCTACACCGGAGTCAGCAATGCCCCGAGCCAGTTACAGCGCAGAAAAAAACCGGATCCAGAAAGAAATCGACAAACTCGAAAAAAAGATGCAACAGCTCAAAGCAAAAGAACGCAAGCCCATGATTGCATCCATCGTGAAATCGATGCGCGATTATGACATCTCGCTTGAAGACATTGCAGCCGTCTACAACCGCAAGGCTGCCACTCGCGCTGCCGTCAAGCCCGCCGGCAGTGCCGTTGCCCGCCCCGCGGCAAAGCGCGTGATTCCACCCAAGTACCGCGACCCGGCCACCGGCGCCACCTGGACAGGCCGGGGCAAGGCGCCCCGCTGGATGGCCGATGCCGAAGCCAGCGGCGTTGCGCGCGACACCTTCCTGATCGAACAGCCCGGGCAGCCCGCCACGGCCTGAACAGGCCACCATCAGCTGCTGTTCTGCAACAGGCCCCGCACAGCCGGGGCCTGTTGCTTTGTACGTGCCGGTTCACGGCCCGAGCGCGCGGGGCAACGGGCTACAATCGGGCATGCGAACCCTCGCCTGTTTTCCCGCTATCGACCATGCACACCGATCACGCCCACACTTCATATCGCAGCGATTATGTCCCCTTCCCGTTTGACCTGTCGGATGTGCGACTGGAATTCGATCTGGCCGCAGACACAACCCGTGTCACGGCCGTATTGCATTTCTGTCCGCGCAAACTCGAAAAAGCATGCAATCGGGTGGTGCTCCAGGGCCAGGATCTCGAACTGCTCGAATTGCAGGTCGATGGCCAGCGGCTGGCCCACACCGACTATCAGCTGGATAATGACACCCTGCAATTTGCCGTACCCGACCCGGCACGTGAATTTGTCGTGCGCATCGTCAGCCAGTGCCATCCGGCGCAAAATACCAGCCTGATGGGCCTGTATCAGTCCGACGACAAGCTCTTCACGCAATGCGAGGCCGAAGGCTTCCGGCGCATCACCTGGTTTCCCGACCGCCCGGATGTGATGAGCCGATATGAAGTGATACTGCGCGCCGATCCCGACCAGTATCCAGTCCTGCTGTCCAACGGCAATCTGGTTGATGAAACCAGGCTGGACGATGGCCGGCGGCAAGTCACATGGCAAGACCCCCATCCCAAACCGTCTTACCTGTTCGCGCTGGTGGCGGGCGATTTCGATTGTCTCGAGCGCACCGAAAACACGCGCAGTGGTCGTCCGATTCTCTTGCAGGTGTACAGCGACCGCGGTTTTCGCGCACAGACCCATTGGGCCATGGATTGCCTGGCACGCGCCCTGCACTGGGATGAAACGCGCTTCGGGCTCGAACTGGATCTCGACCGCTTCATGGTGGTCGCGGCGCGCGACTTCAATATGGGTGCGATGGAAAACAAGGGGCTGAACATTTTCAATGCCGCCTACGTACTGGCCGACCCGGACACGGCCACCGATGCCGCATACCGCGGCATCGAATCCGTCATCGGCCACGAATACTTCCACAACTGGACGGGCAACCGGGTCACCTGCCGCGACTGGTTCCAGCTGTCGCTCAAAGAAGGCCTGACGGTATTCCGCGAGCAGGAATTCGCGGCCGACATGCTGGCACGCGGCCTGCCGGCCACCGAGGCCGCCAGCGCGCGCGCCGTGAAGCGCATCGATGACGTGCACACCCTGCGCCTGGCACAGTTTCCGGAAGACGCCGGCCCGATGGCGCACCCCATCCGCCCCGATTCCTACCAGCAGATCGCCAATTTCTATACGGCCACCATCTACGAGAAAGGCGCAGAAGTCATCCGCATGCAGCACACCTTGCTGGGCGAAGACGGTTTCCGGGCCGGTATGGACGAGTATTTCCGTCGGCACGATGGCCAGGCGGTCACTTGCGATGATTTCGTCAGCGCCATGGAATCGGTGTACATGGCGCGGCACCCCGGGCGCGACTTCGCCGTGTTTCGCCGCTGGTACGAGCAGGCCGGCACGCCGCGCATCCGGGTGGATCTGCAATACGACAGACAGGCCCGGCAGGCCGTGCTGACGCTCGAACAGCGCTGCGATCCCGTGGGCCTCGAAACCCGGCGCACCCCGGTCGCGGCCAAACCGCCGCTGCATGTTCCGGTTGCCATCGGGCTGCTCGGCAGCACGGGGGCCGCCCTGCCGATACATCACGCGGGGCAGGTCCATGACACGCTGATCCTCGAACTGTGCGAAACCCGGCAAAGCTGGGTCTTCACCGACCTGGACGAGCCCCCGCGATTGTCGCTGCTGCGCAATTTCTCGGCGCCGGTGATTCTTGAAACCCGGCGCACTGCTGAGGATCTGGCCCTGCTGGCACAATATGATGCCGATGCCTTCGCGCGCTGGGACGCCTGCCAGGAACTGATGCAGAATCATCTGCAGGCGCGCCTGGCCCGCATTGGCCATCAACTCGGCCAAGCCAGCCAGGACGGGGTCGATCAGGACAAAGCCAGCCAGGGCAAAGCCAACCAGGACAGAGTCGACGAGGACCAGGTCAGCCAGGACAAAATCAGCCAGGATGAAGCCAGGCTGCTGGATGTCTGGCGCGCCGGCCTGCACGACCCCTCCATATCGCCCGACTACAAGGCCCGGCTTCTGGCCATGCCGGCCCAGCGCAGCGTGCTGATGCGCTCGAGCCCCATGGACCCCCACGCCACGGTCCGCGCCTGGAACCAGACACGGGCGTTGCTGGGCACCCATTTTGCCGATACATGGCGGCAAATCCACGCCGAACTGGCCGATGACGGTTCGCGGCCCTATTCGCCCGATCCCGTATCTGCAGGTCGACGCGCGCTGCGCAACCTGGCGCTCGAGAGCCTGCTCTGTGCGCAAGCCGATGGGGCTGTCGAACTGGCGCAACGGCAATACCACCAGGCGCACAACATGACCGAACGCTTCGGGGCGCTGGCCGGGCTGGTGCATCATGCGCCAGAGCACGCGCAGGACGCACTGGCCGATTTCCACCGCCGCTGGCAGCACGACCCTCTGGTGCTGGATCGCTGGTTCGCGGTACAGGCGACTGCCCCTGGCACGCGGGTGTGCGATCTGCATGCACTGATGGCGCGGCCTGAATTCTCATTGCGCAACCCGAATCGCGCGCGTGCCGTCGTATTCCGCTTCTGTCTCGAAAACCTGTCCGGCCTGCACACCCCTGAAGGGTATGACTTCTGGGTGCAACAGGTGCTGGCACTGGATGCGATGAACCCCGAGATCGCCGCCCGGCTCGCACGCGCCTTCGACCTCTGGGCGCAGTTCGAGCCCGGGGCCCGGCAGGGCATGCAGGCGGCGCTTGAACGCGTTCTGGCGGCTCCGGGGCGGTCCAGCAACGTACACGAGATCGTATCCCGGGCACTGAGCGTCTGAGCCTGCCCGACTCCCACCTACCAGAAACCGAGGAACCACCTTGAAACACAAGACTCTGACGCAATACCTGGTCGAACAGCAACGCCTGCACCAGGCCGTATCCGCCGACGTGCGCCTGCTCATCGAAACCGTATCGCGAGCCTGCAAAGCCATCAGCCACGCCGTGAGCAAAGGCGCGCTGGGGGGTGTGCTGGGCAGCCTGGAGAGCGAGAATGTGCAGGGCGAAATCCAGAAGAAACTCGACGTGCTGTCCAACGAGATCCTGCTCGAGGCCAACGAATGGGGTGGCAATCTGGCTGCCATGGCCTCCGAAGAGATGCAGTCCATCCACCGGATCCCGCACCATTATCCCAAGGGGCAGAACCTGCTGCTGTTCGACCCCCTCGATGGGTCATCGAACATCGATGTCAATGTCTCCATCGGTACCATTTTCTCGGTGCTCCAGGCCCCACCCGAAGCCAGCGGGCGCGAAATCGAAGAACGCGATTTCCTCCAGCCGGGCAGCCGCCAGGTTGCCGCCGGGTACGCGGTCTATGGCCCGCAAAGCATGCTGGTGCTCACGGTGGGCAACGGGGTGATGGGCTTCACGCTGGATCGCGAAATGGGTTCATGGCTGCTGACCCATGACACCATGCGCCTGCCCGAAGAAACGGCCGAGTTCGCCATCAACATGTCGAACATGCGCCACTGGGAACCCCCCGTGCGCCGCTATATCGACGAATGCCTGCAGGGCGAAAACGGCCCCCTGGGCAAGAACTGCAACATGCGCTGGGTTGCATCCATGGTGGCCGATGTGCACCGCATCCTGAGCCGGGGCGGGATCTTCATGTATCCCAGGGATGCCCGGGCGTCGGGCCGCAAGGGCAAGCTGCGCCTGATGTACGAAGCCAACCCCATGAGCTACCTGGTCGAACAGGCAGGCGGCTGCGCCACCGACGGCGCGCAGCGCATCATGGATATCCAGCCCGAATCCCTGCATCAGCGCGTGGGCGTGATCCTGGGCTCGCGCACCGAAGTGGAGCGGGTACAGGCATACCACCTCGGCCAGGGCTGAGCGCACCCAGGATTCGTGCTTTAGCCAGGCGGGCCGGCACCCCGCCCTGGCCAGCCCGTGCTGCAGCCTGGTGGCCTCGTGCTTCAAGCCGGGCGGACCGGCACTTGCCGGTACTTCAGCCCAGGCGCGTCAGTCTGCGTCAGTCGAGCGTGAGCACGGTGGCCCCGGTGGTCTGCCGGGCTACCAGTGCGGCATGGGCCTGGGCGGCTTCGTGCAGTGGAAAACGCTGGCCGATGATGACATCGAGCTTGCCGGCAGTCACCAGGTCGAAGACTTCGGCAGCGGCCGCCTGCATGGCCTGCACGGTGGGCACGTGCGTGCCCAGCGTAGGCCGCGTGACATACAGGGACCCCTTGGTGGCCAGTATGCCCAGATTGACCCCGTCGACCGGGCCCGAGGCGTTGCCGAAGCTGACCATCAGCCCGCGCGGCTGCAGGCAGTCGAGCGAGGTTTCCCAGGTGGCCTTGCCCACGCCATCGTAGACGACAGGCACTTTCTGGCCGTCGGTCAGTTCGAGCACCCGTTCGGCCACGTTTTCGCGGCTGTAGTCGATGACTTCCCAGGCCCCGTGCTGGCGCGCCAGCGCCGCCTTGGCGGGCGTGGACGCGGTGCCGATCAGGCGCACGCCCAGCGCCCTGGCCCACTGGCAGGCGATCAGCCCGACACCACCGGCTGCCGCATGAAACAGGATGGTCTCATGCCCCTTGAGACGGTAGGTCTGGCGGAACAGATACTGGACGGTCAGCCCCTTGAGCATCAGCGCTGCGGCCTGCTCGAAACTGACGGCATCGGGGATGGCCACGACGTTGTGGGCCGGCACGTTGCGCAGATCGGCGTACGCGCCCAGCGGGCTTTGGCCATACGCGGCCCGATCACCGACCTTGAGGTGCGTGACCTCGGCGCCCACGGCCTCGATGATGCCGGCGGCTTCGAAACCCAGACCGTGCGGCACCGGATTGGGATAAAGCCCCGTGCGACAATACACATCGACGAAATTCAGGCCGATGGCCCGGTGCCGGATGCGGACTTCATCGGGCCCGACCGGCGGGACTTCGACGCGTTCGATCTGCATGACTTCAGGGCCACCATGCTGGTGTACGCGTATGGCATTTGCGTGTTCCACTGTGTGTTCTCCGGCCCCCAAGGGGCAATGGTTCAATCAACAGGTTCAGACTAGCATGAAATCAGGTGAAGCTCGCATTGCCGTTCATGTGGCTGCGGTACTGTTTGGGCTCACCGGGATCCTTGGCGAACTGATCCAGGGCAGTGCCTGGTTGATCACGGCCGGACGCGCCGCGTTTGCCAGCCTGAGCCTGTTGCTGTTCATGCGCCATCTCGGCCACGGGATCGCCCGCCCCGGCAGGGCGGTCAGCGTCTCCGTGGGTCTGGCCGGCCTGTTGCTGGCGATCCACTGGGTGGGCTTTTTCATGGCGGTCAAGATCGGCGGCATCGCCATCGCCACCCTGGGTTTTGCCAGTTTCCCCGCCTTCATCACGCTGCTCGAGGGCCTGTTTTTTCACGAACGTACGCGGGCATTCGAGTGGCTGATCGTGGCGATCGTGAGCGTGGGGCTGGGCCTGGTCGCCCCTTCCTTCAACTTCCGCGACGAGGCCACGACGGGCCTGCTGTGGGCGATCGGCTCGGGGCTGTCGTTTGCATTGTTCACGCTCGCCAACCGCAAGGCGGTCGGCCAGTGGCCGGCACACGCCCTGGCCTGCATTGAAAATGCAATCGTGGCGGCCCTGACACTGCCCTGGTGCCTGGCAGAGTTCACCGGCCTGCGCGCATCCGACTGGCTCTGGCTCTTCATACTCGGGGTCGTCTGCACCGCGTTTTCGCACGCTTTGCTGGTTGCCAGCCTGAGCCGGCTCAAGGCGCGCAGCGCCGCCATCATCATCGCCCTCGAACCCATCTATGCCATTGCCTTCGCAGCCCTGTTCTTTGCCCAGTACCCATCCGTCAGGGCGCTTCTGGGCGGCGCATTGATCATCGGCGCCATCCTGATCTCGAGTCTGGACAAGAGCCGGGCACCGGCGATGCGGGCAGACCGAATCGACATTAACGGGTAAAATCATGTGTTTATCAAGCTTCAAGCAGAACGATCATTATGGCCGGACACAGTAAATGGGCAAATATCCAGCACCGCAAGGGGCGTCAGGACGCCAAGCGCGGCAAGCTCTGGACCAAAATCATCCGTGAAATCACCGTGGCTGCGCGCGACGCCGGCCCCGATCCCAGCGCCAACCCCGCACTGCGGCTTGCCTGGGACAAGGCCACCGCGGCCAACATGCCCAAGGACAACATCCTGCGCGCCATCCAGCGCGGCGCCGGGGGCGGCGACGACAGCCACTACGAAGAGATCCGCTACGAAGGCTATGGCGTTGGCGGCGCGGCGGTCCTGGTCGACTGCCTGACCGACAACCGCCAGCGCACCGTATCCGAAGTGCGCCACACGCTGTCGAAACACGGCGGCAACCTGGGCCAGGACGGCAGCGTGGTGTTCATGTTCAAGCATTGCGGGCAGTTCATGTTTGCGCCAGGGTCGTCCGAAGACGCCATCATGGAAGTCGCGCTCGAACACGGTGCCGATGACGTACAGACCGATGATGAAGGCGTCATCGAAGTCACCTGTGAACCCGGTCAATACACCACGCTGAAAAAGGCGTTCACCGAGGCCGGGCTCGAACCCGAACTCGATGGCGTGGTCATGAAGGCGCTGAACGAAGTCGAGCTCGAAGGCGAAGACGCAGAACGCATGCAGAAAATCATCGATCTGCTCGAAGGCCTGGACGACGTCCAGGAGGTCTACACCAACGCCATCATGGACGAAGCCGAATGAAGCTGCTGGTCATCGGGTCCGGCGGACGCGAACACGCCCTGGCATGGTGCCTGGCCAAATCGCCACGGGTACAGAAAGTCTATGTGGCCCCCGGCAATGGCGGCACGGCCAGCAGCGCCGAATACGAAAACCTGCCCCTGACCGAAACCGCAGATCTGGTCGCGTTCGCTCTTGAACACAAAATCGGCTTCACGGTCGTGGGGCCCGAGGCGCCGCTGGCCGACGGGCTGGTCGATGCCTTTCGCCAGGCGGGCCTGCGCATCTGCGGGCCCACCCAGGCCGCAGCCCGGCTCGAAAGCTCGAAGGATTACGCCAAGGCCTTCATGATGCGCCACGGCCTGCCCACTGCCCGCTACCAGAGTTTCACCGACCGCGACCAGGCCCGCGCACATGTTCTGCAGCAGGGTGCCCCCACCGTGATCAAGGCCGATGGCCTGGCCGCCGGCAAAGGGGTGGTGGTCGCAGAAACCACCGCAGAAGCCCTGGACGCCATCGACCACATGCTGGGCGCCGATAGCGCCTTCGGCAACGCGGGCGCGCGCGTCGTCATAGAAGAGTATCTCGAAGGCGAAGAAGCCAGCTTCATCGTGCTCTGCGATGGGCGCAACATCCTGCCCCTGGCCACGAGCCAGGATCACAAGCGGCTGCTCGACGGCGACAAGGGGCCGAATACCGGCGGCATGGGTGCGTACTCTCCCGCCCCCATCGTTTCGCCAGCCCTGCACAACCGCATCATGCGCGAAATCATGTTGCCGGCCGTACACGGCATGGCCGGCGACGGCGTGCCGTATACAGGGTTCCTCTATGCGGGGCTGATGATCGGGCCAGGCGCGGATGCCAGCCGCAGCCTCAAGGTGCTCGAATTCAATTGCCGCCTGGGCGACCCCGAAGCCCAGCCCATCCTGATGCGCGTCAAAGGTGATTTGACCCGGATCATCGAGCACGCCATCGACGGCACGCTCGACCAGGCCGAAATCGACTGGGATCGACGCACGGCGCTGGGTGTCGTGCTGGCCTCGGCCGGCTACCCGCAAGCCCCGCAAAACGGCCAGCCGATCACGGCCCTGGCCCCCGATACCGAAGACTGCATGACCTTCCACGCCGGCACTGCCCTGCAGAACGGCCAGCTGGTCACAGCCGGGGGGCGCGTGCTGTGCATCACCGCGCTGGCCGATTCAGTACGCCAGGCCAGGCAGCTGGCCTACAGGGCCGTGGGTGAAACGCATTTCGAAGGCTGCCAGTACCGGCAGGACATCGGCTGGCGCGCCCTGCCCGGCTCCACCGTACCCCGAGGCACGACATGATGGTACCCATCCAGCAAATGCACGATTTCTTTGCCGGCCTCCAGGAGGCCATCGTGCAGTCCCTCGAAGCACTCGAAGGGTCAGCCTTCGGCCGGGATCCCTGGACACGCCCCGAAGGCGGCGGGGGCGTGGCGCGCTACTGTGAAGGCGGAGCCGTTTTTGAGCGGGCTGGCGTATTGTTCAGCCACGTCAATGGCGCAGCATTGCCGCCTTCGGCCAGTGCGGCACGCCCCGAACTGGCCGGGCGATCCTGGGAAGCCATGGGTGTTTCCATGGTTCTGCATCCACGCAACCCCCATGTCCCCACCACGCACATGAATGTACGCCTGTTCGTGGCCCATGGGCACAGCGGCGAGCAAGACGTGTACTGGTTTGGCGGCGGGCTGGATCTGACCCCTTATTATCCGGTGGATGACGACATCCGCCATTTCCACCGGGTCTGCCGCGATGCCGTCGCGCCTTTCGGCGCCGACAAATACGCCCGCTACAAGACGTGGTGCGACGAGTATTTCTTTTTGCGCCACCGCAATGAAACCCGCGGCGTCGGCGGCCTGTTCTTCGATGACCTGAACACGCCTGATTTCGATACCTGCTTCGCGCTCACGCGCGCGGTGGGCGAGTGTTTTGTGCCCGCCTACGTGCCTATCGTGCAGGCGCGCCAGGCCAGCGCCTATGGCGAGCGCGAACGGGCCTTTCAGGCCTTGCGCCGGGGCCGTTATGTCGAATTCAACCTGGTTTATGATCGCGGTACGCTGTTTGGCCTGCAATCCGGCGGGCGCACCGAATCCATTCTTCTTTCCATGCCACCGCAGGCGCAATGGCGCTACGACTGCCATCCCGAACCGGGTACGGCCGAGGCCCGGCTGGCCGATTACCTCAAGCCGCGTGCATGGCTCGACGCCTGAAGATCGGCTTGCTGGGCGGCAGCTTCGATCCGGTGCACCGGGCCCATATCCGGCTGGCGCGCGCGGCCCGTGCGCATCTGGGGCTCGACCTGGTCCAGCTGATTCCAGCCGCAGCCCCGTGGCAGCGCAGCCCGTTGCAGACCGCGGCACGGCATCGGCTGCGCATGCTCGAACTGGCCTGTGGCGATGATTCCTCTCTGGTCATCAATCCGATCGAGCTCGACCGGTCGGGCCAGACCTACACGATAGATACCGTGCGCGCACTCGATCCGGGCGCAGACTATGTATGGATTCTGGGCGCCGATCAGCTGGCCAATTTCTGTACATGGCACAGGTGGCGCGATATCCTGGAGCACGTCCAGCTGGCGGTCGCCTGCCGGCCCGGCTTTGCTCCCGAGCCCCCCGCCGAACTGCGCCAGGCGCTGCGGGCGGCCCCTGCAAAACCATTGCTGCGCATCCCGTTCGAGGCCGACCCGGTTTCAGCCACACAGATCCGCACGGCATTGGCCCGCGGGCTGCCGGTCCACGACATGCTGCATCCCCAGGTACTATCCTATATCCACACCCATCATCTCTACCAGAACGGGGCTCACGCCCAAGAAATCACCACATGAACCTGCAAAAACAGCAACGACTGGTCATCGACGCCCTGGAAGATGCCAAGGCCAGGGATATCAAGGTCTTCAACACAACGGGCCTGACGGGCCTGTTCGACCGCGTCATCATCGCCAGTGGCACCTCGAGCCGTCAGACGCGCTCCATTGCCCAGCACGTGGCCGAACAGGCAAAGAAAAAAGGGCTGGACATCATCGCTTTCGAGGGTGAAGACACGGGCGAGTGGGTGCTGATCGACCTGGGCGACATCGTCGTGCACTGCATGCAGCCCGAAACCCGCCTGTATTACAACCTCGAGGAAATCTGGGGCGGCAAGCCGGTCAGGGTGAAACTGCTGGGGCCATGAAACTGCATGTCTGTGCCGTGGGCCAGCGCATGCCGGGCTGGGTGCAGGCGGCCTGGGATGACTACGCGCGCCGCATGCCGCGCGATTGCCCCCTGGTATTGCACGAAATCCGCCCCGAATCGCGCGCGCTGGGCAAGACGCCCGGGCAGCTGATGCGCGCCGAGGCCCTGCGCATCGAAGCTGCCTTGCCGGATGGGGCGCTGCGCATCATACTGGATGAACACGGCAAGGCGCTCGATACCATGCAATTGGCCCAACTGGTACAGCAATGGCGCGACAGCGGTACAGACGCCGCTTTTGTGATCGGCGGGCCCGACGGTCTGGATGCCGGCCTGAAGCGCTCGGCCCACCAGACCCTGCGGCTCTCATCGCTCACCTTGCCGCACCCCATGGTGCGCATACTGCTCGCCGAGCAACTCTATCGCGCCTGGAGCATACTGACCGGGCATCCGTACCACCGCAGTTGACGTTTTGGGCTATTGCAATCGACATTCCGGAGATTCTCATGACACCGCGTCGCCGTACCAAGATCGTTGCCACCCTGGGCCCTTCGACCTCCAGCCCGGAACGCATCGAAGCCATGATTCTGGCAGGCCTGGATGTCGCGCGCCTGAATTTCTCGCATGGGCAGGCCAGCGAGCATCGTGAACGCGTGCTGCGCGTGCGCGCCATCGCCCAGCGCCTGAACCGCCACGTGGCCATCATGGGGGATCTGCAAGGGCCCAAGATCCGGATTGCGCGCTTCGAACACGGGCGGGTGACACTGCAGCCCGGGCAGCCCTTCACCCTGTCGACCCTGCATCCGCTCGATGCCGGCACGGATCGCATCGTGGGCATCGAGTATCCGCCATTGGTGCAGGATTGCGCGCCCGGCGACGAGTTGTTGCTGGATGATGGCCGGGTGATTCTCCGGGTTGAGTCGGTCGATGCCGACCAGGTTCAGACCACGGTTCTGGTGGGTGGCGAACTGTCCGACAACAAGGGCATCAACCGCCGCGGCGGGGGCATTTCCGCACCCAGCCTGACACCCAAGGACCACAAGGACATCGAACTGGCCGCCGAGCTCGAGCTCGATTACGTGGCCGTCTCGTTTCCCCGCACGGGTGCCGACATCAGCAGCGCGCGCGAGCTCGTGCGAGCCGCGGGCAGCCCGGCCTGGATCATTGCCAAGATCGAGCGCGCCGAGGCCGTGGCCGATGACGCGGCACTCGATGATCTGATCCGCGCCAGCGACGGCGTCATGGTGGCCCGGGGCGATCTGGGCGTGGAAATCGGCGATGCCCGGCTGGCGGGCCTGCAGAAAAGAATCATCCGCCACGCCCGCACGCTGAACAAGCTGGTGATCACCGCCACCCAGATGATGGAATCCATGATTGCCAGCCCCATCCCGACGCGCGCCGAGGTGTCGGACGTCGCCAATGCGGTGCTCGACTACACCGACGCCGTCATGCTCTCGGCCGAATCGGCTTCGGGCGATTATCCCGTGCAGGCCGTGGAAGCCATGGCACGCATCTGCCTGGGGGCCGAACAGGAGCCCACCAGCACGCAGTCACATCACCGGCTGGGCGAAACCTTTGCGCGCTGCGATGAAACCATTGCACTGGCCAGCATGTATGCCGCCAACCATTTTCCCGGTATCAAGGCCATCATTTCCCTCACGGAAAGCGGCCACACGCCGCTGATCATGTCGCGCATCCGCTCGGGCGTGCCCATATACTGCTATACCCGCCATGTGGGCACCCAACGTCGCGCAGCGCTGTTTCGCGGTGTCTATACCATACCCTTCGATGCCACCCGGCTGCCACCCGCCGACGTGAGCAACGCCGCCATCGACATTCTGCGCCAACAGGGGCTGCTGCAGAAGGGTGACTGGGTGATCCTCACCAAGGGTGACTTCTACAGCGACAGCGGCGGCACCAACGGCATGAAGATCCTGCGTGTGCACTGAGACCCGGGCAGGCGCATGGGTACGTGCGGGGACAGATGCATGCCGGCCGCCGACGAGTGCCGAACTGCGATACGCGTGGGTACGCGCGCGGGCAGGCGCATGGATACGTGCGGAGGCAGGCGCCTGATGGCGGGCTTCATGCTGCTCGCGTCGGCCAGCCCCAGGCGCCACGAAATACTCACCCAATTGGGGGTTGCACACGGGGTACTGCACGTACCGGCCCCCGAAGGGGAAGACGAACCACGCTTGGCACACGAGCCCGCGGTCGAATATGTCTGTCGCACGGCGCGCAACAAGGCGCTGCACGCCCATGCCTGGCTGCACGCGGGCGGCAGGCCGGCATCCATACCGCCCGACTGGCCCATCCAGTGGCACCAGTGTCCCATTCTGTGCGCAGACACCACGGTAACGGTGGACGGCCAGGTGCTGGGCAAACCCGCCGATGAAGCCGACGCTGCCCGGATGCTGAGGCTTCTCTCGGGCCGACGCCACCAGGTGCTCACTGCGGTTGCCTTATGGGCACGCGGCCGGCTGTGGGAGGCGTTGAGTGCCAGCGATGTGGATGTCGAGGCCCTGGCTGAACCCGACATCGCGGCCTACATCGCCAGCGGCGAGCCCTTCGGCAAGGCAGGCGCCTATGCGATACAGGGGCGCGCCGCTGCCTTCATCACGCGCCTGGAAGGCAGCTACACCGGCGTCATGGGGCTGCCCGCGCACGAGACCATGATGCTGCTGCGGTCCGCTGCGGCATGAACAGGGTTCAGGCAAAGGCCTGCTCCACGATCAGCGCCTGATCCTGCACGTGATTCGAGTGGAAGCTGCCCGCTGGCGAAGCACTTTCCGGCCGGCCGCAGAACCTGAACCGCGGGTTGGCACAGCCGGCCAGCCGGGCCAGCGCTTCGAGACGGCGATCATAATATGACCAGGCCCCCATGTTTTCAGGCTCTTCCTGGACCCAGACCAGTTCCGCCGACGGGCTGGCCTGCAACAAGGCCTGCAACTCGGCCGACGGCACAGGGTACAGCTGCTCGAGGCGGACAATCGTCACATCCGGATGGCCCTGCGCCTGGCGGTAGTCTTCCAGCTCGTAAGCGATCTTGCCCGAGCACACGAGCAGCCTGGAGGCCTGCGCCGATGCAGCACTGACGTGCAGCGGCGAAAAATGCCCGCCCGGACAGAATGCGTCCAGTGGCGAGACCGCCGCAGGCAGGCGCAACAAGGTCTTGGGCGCCACCACGATCAACGGGCGGGGCTGAGCCGTCAGCGCGTGCTGGCGCAGGGCATGAAAATAGTTGGCGGGCGTGCTCGGGTTGATCAGCCACAGGTTGCCCCCGGCGCACAGTTGAAGGTAGCGCTCGATGCGTGCCGAAGAATGTTCGGGCCCCTGCCCTTCGAGCCCATGCGGCAACAGCATTACCAGCCCGGAAGACTGGCGCCACTTGCTTTCGCTGCTGCTGATGAATTGATCGATCATGATCTGCGCGCCGTTGGCAAAGTCGCCAAACTGCGCCTCCCACAGCGTCAACGCGTGCCTGGCGGCCAGGCTGTAGCCATATTCAAAGCCCAGTACCGCGTATTCCGACAGGGGGCTGTTGATGACCTCGAACGCGCCCTGCCCTGCACCAAGATGATTCAGTGCACAGTATTTCCGGTTGTCATGGATATCCGTGAGGATAAAATGACGGTGCGAAAAGGCACCGCGTACGACATCCTGGCCACTGAGGCGTACATCCGTGCCTTCGGCCAGCAGGCTTGCAAAAGCAAGCGCTTCGGCCACCGCCCAGGCAACCCCCTGGCCGATGTGGCTGCGCGCACGAATCTGCCGCGCCAGCCGGTCGCCGAGCGTCAGCCACTCGGGCACATGGGCCAGCACCTCGAGCATGCCCAGCAGCTTTTCCCGAGGCACACCCGTATCCGGGCCAGCAGACGGACCATCAGGATACGAACGGACGCCGGCGTCGTGCTGCTGATCCGTATTGTGTTGTTGGTCCGGGTCGTATTCCTGACCTGCGGCGTGCTGCTGATCCGTGTCGTGCTGCTGATCCGTGTCGTGCTGCTGATCCGCGTCGTGCCGTTTGCGCGCGCTGGCTGCTTCAAACGCCGCATCGAACCGTTCCCAGTTTTGCCGCGCAAAGGCCCCGGCCACCTCGGAATCGAAGGCGCCTGCTGCGGCCAGGCGGCTTTCCAGTTGCGCGCCCAGTGATTCATGGTGATCGATTGCCTGATACAGCACGGGTTGAGTGAACCGGGGCTCATCGAACTCATTGTGGCCGTGCCGCCGAAAGGCCACCAGATCAATAACGGCGTCGCACGCATGGGTCTGGCGATACTCGACCGCCAGGCTGGCGGCCCGGATGGCCGCCTCGGGGCATTCACCATTGACATGCAGGATCAGGCTGTCGACCGCCTTCCATACATCCGTACAATGACGCGAACTGCGCCCTTCGGACGGCTCGGTGGTGAAGCCCAGCTGATTGTTCACGACCAGATGAATGGTGCCGGCTGTACCGAACCCGGCCACACCACTGAACTGCAGGCATTCACTGACGATGCCCTGCCCGATGACCGCCGCATCGGTGTGTATGATGAGGGCGAGCACCTTGCCCGCCTGCCCATCTGGCCGCAGCGCCTGACGCGCACGGGCCACGCCCAGTGCCACCGGATCGACGGCTTCGAGATGGGATGGATTGGGCAGCAGCCGGATCCGGATGGATTTGCCGGCCTTTGTCACGATAGCCTCGTGGCCCAGATGGTAGGGCACATCGGCCGGCAGGTGCGCGGCGTCGGGAAACGGGTGCAGGCCCATGAATTCGGCGAACAATTCAACCAGCGGCTTGCCGAGGACATTGGCCATGAGATTGAGGCGCCCCCGGTGCATGCTGCCCAGCACCACCTCTTCGACACCCATGCGCGCAGCCTGTGACAACACCTGATCGAGCGCAATCAGAAGGATTTCTGCGCCTTCGAGGCCGAATTTCTTTTTCCCGGGAAACCGGGTCATCAAAAAGCGCTCGAATTCACTGCCCGCCACCACGTTGCGCCAGGCATCGAGAAGAACATCGGTAGAACACTCAGGCCACGGCTGCGAGAGGCGTTCATCCACCCATTGAATACGATGCAGATCCGACATATGTGCGGTCTCGACAGCCAGCTTGCCGGTATATTGGCCCTGCAGCGTACCTGGATCGGTGTCCAGCCTCAGTTGCTGTGCCAGAAACGCCTCGAGCGCATCGGCCGGCCCCCGATCGGGTGCAGACAGCGGATTCAGGTCGGCCTGCAAGTGGCCATGGCGCCGCAACAGGACGGCACGCAAGAACGATGCGAGGGCCGGCGCCGCGGATTGCCCCACCCCGCCGACTGCCTGGTCGCCGTCTTGCAGCAGATCGTCGAGGAACCGGAATACACTCTGCCACGACGCATCGACCGACGCAGGGTCTGCGCGGAACTGGGCGTACAGTGATTCCATATAATGAGCGGAAGCATTTCCAAGAGCTGAGGGCAAGAATTTTTGTCTATGCATGATCGGATCGGAAAGTTGTGTCCAGGCTTATATACTGCATCATGAACCCATCCATCGTACTTTACCCGGACACTTCACAGGCTGGCAGCACACCATGAATACAGAAAACGAATCAGCGCCTTCATCGCAACACCGCAGGGTGCAGAGCGCCCTGGCCGAGACCAGGGCTCTGTTTGACGCGGCCGTCATGGCGCTTGCGCGCCGATGCAGCGAAAACAACCGGCTGAAGGATACACTGCTCGATGGCTGCCAGGCCAGCAGCTACGAACTGGCCTGGGCCTGCGCAGAATGGCAGGCCGCCCACCACCTGTGCCAGACCCTGCGCCCCGACCATGGCCTGGACGCAGGCCTGGCCATGGCCTACACGCTCGACGCCATTCAATCCATTCTGGCACGTCTCGAGCGCGTATATGCCGACGCCGGCATGGACCCCGAGCCCATCGGGCGTCTGGCTTACGGCAGCGCCCTTCAATCGCTGCGGCGCGAGTTCTGCGCCGCACCGAAAAAGGCACGCCTCGGCGCCATGGCCATCGAAAACCCCGCAGGCATCGGCCTGGTCGACATGCATCCCGACGTGGCCATGATCCAGGCGGCCTTCCAGCGCTTTGCCGAAGATGTCGTGCGTCCACGGGCGGCCGAGATCCATCGCAACGACCTCACCGTGCCCGAAGAAATCCTGTCAGGCATGTGCTCGATGGGCGCATTCGGCCTGAGCATTCCGGCGCATCACGGCGGTAGCGCCGACGGTTCGCCCAACGACCTGCCGACGATGCTCGCAGTCACGGAAACCCTGTCGGATGCATCGCTGGGGGCTGCCGGCAGCCTGCTGACCCGCCCGGAGATTCTCGCCCGGGCACTGCTCGAAGGCGGGACCCAGGCCCAGAAAAACCACTGGCTGCCGCGCATGGCCAGTGGCGAAGCGCTGTGTGCCATTGCCATCACCGAACCAGACCATGGTTCCGATGTGGCAGGGCTCACGCTCAAGGCGCGCCATACCCCGCAGGGCTGGTTGCTCAATGGTGCCAAGACCTGGTGCACGTTTGCCGGCAAGGCCACCCTGATCATGGTGGTGGCACGAACCGAGCCCCGGCCCGGCTATCAGGGCCTGAGCCTGTTTCTGGTCGACAAGCCTTCTTTCTCCGGCCATGAATTCGAGCACCATCAGCCAGCCGGCGGCAAGCTCTCGGGCCGGGCGATTCCTACCATAGGGTATCGTGGCATGCATTCCTTCGACCTCCATTTCGAAGACTACCTCGTCCCCGACGAGCAGCTCATCGGCGCCGAACAAGGCCGGGGCCGGGGGTTCTACTACACCATGGCCGGCATGACCGGTGGCCGCATGCAGACGGCAGCCCGAGCGGCAGGCGTCATGCACGCGGCCCTGGCCGAAGCCATCGCCCAGGCCAGGGGTCGCAAGCTGTTCGGCAAGCCGCTGGCCGATCATCAACTGACCCAGGTGAAAATCTGCGACATGGCAGCCCTGTATGCGGCCTGCCGCAAACTGGCTTATGCCGTCAGCCACGAACTGTCTTCCGGTGGCAACCCCATGCTGGCCAGCCTGGTCAAGCTGCTGGCCTGTCGCGCCGCAGAACGGGTCACGCGCGAGGCACAGCAATTGCACGGTGGGCTTGGATATGCTGAAGAGACAGCCGTCAGCAGGCATTTCGTCGATGCCCGTGTATTATCCATCTTCGAAGGGGCAGAAGAAACGCTGGCCCTGAAAGTCGTGTCCCGAAGCCTGTATCAGGCCATGCTGAAAGAAGCTGCAGAAGAATCAGGGCCATCGGCCGGCACCACCGCCTCGCATCATTCATCCACGACTGCTTGAACCCATTACTGCCTGAAAGACACCATGTTTCCCAACTTGCTCGACGATCTTCACGTCATTGAACTGTCTGCCTTCGTGGCGGCCCCACTGGGGGGTATGACACTGGCACAGATGGGGGCCGATGTCATCCGCATCGACCCGCTCAGTGGCGGGCTGGACAACACCCGCTGGCCACTGGCTCAAAATGGCCGCAGCCTGTTCTGGAATGGCCTGAACAAGGCCAAGAAATCCGTCGCCATCAATCTGCGCACCGATGCGGGCAGGGAATTGGCCCGCGCCCTGATCCAGGCCAGAAAAGACACTATTCTGCTGACCAACTTCCCGGCGCGTGGCCTGCTCGATTACGACAAGCTCAGCACGGACATGCCCAGCCTCATCCAGTTGACCGTCACGGGTGATCGCCATGGAAAATCAGCTGTCGACTACACGGTGAACTCGACACTGGGCTTGCCCACGATTACCGGGCCCGAAGACAGCGATGACGTCTGTAACCACGTACTGCCCGCCTGGGACCTGATCACCGGACATATGGCCGTGATCGGCATCCTGGCGGCCGAGCGGCACCGGCAACGTACGGGGCGGGGCCAGCATGTCAAACTGGCGCTCGAAGACGCAGCTTTGGCCATGATGGGGCATCTGGGCTTCATTGCCGAGGCCCAGCTGGGTACGGAACGCCAGCGCTATGGCAATTACCTGTTTGGTGCGTTCGGCAAGGATTTCTGCACGGCCGATGGCCATCGGATCATGGTGGTGGGCCTGACCCTCAAACAATGGCGCAGCCTGTGCAGCGCCACCGGGCTCGAAGACGCCATGCAGGCCCTTGGCGTGCAGCTTGGGCTGGACCTCGACGACGAAGGCAATCGTTTCAAGGCCAGAAAGGATATTGCCGGCCTGCTCGAGCCCTGGTGCCTGAAACGCCCATTGGCCGACATTCAGCAGATATTCGACACCCATGGCGTCTGCTGGGGCCCGTATCACTCCATGGTGCAACGCCTGCAGCAAACCGGGCCTGCCAGCCTGTACGAAAACCCCATTTTTGCCGATGTCCACCAGCCGGGCGTGGGCAACTATCTCATGCCTGGCCTGCCGCTTGATTTCGCTGCGATACCGCGCCAACCCGCCTCGGCCGCCCCCGTACTGGGCGAGCATACAGAAGAAGTGCTGGCCCAGGTGCTTGGCCTGAGCAATGCACAAATCGGTGCCCTGGTCGATCAGAACACCATTGCCCGCCCCTGACGCGTTATTGCACAATAGCCCCGGCTTCATGAACGCCGGTATCACCGGCATTCCACATCTGTATTCTGCAGCGGCACTCCACGGCTGCAAATATGGCAAGCGCTGCAAGCGTGCCACAAACGTCAAAAGCCCCTGCAACGCATGTTGCAGGGGCTCTCGGTATGGGGTGCCTGACGATGACCTACTTTCACGGATGTCCATCCACTATCATCGGCGCGAAGGCGTTTCACTGTCCTGTTCGGGATGGGAAGGAGTGGGGCCACCTTGCTGTGGTCGTCAGGCAT
>NZ_JBAYPG010000018.1:0-66414 GCF_041677825.1 Castellaniella sp. | reverse complement strand
ATCGAGCGCCAGCTCGCACACAAAGACAGGAACAAGATTCGCCGGACATACAACCACGCCGAGTACTGGGACGAGCGCTGTGCGCTCATGCAGTGGTGGTCGGATTACCTGGACACGAAAAACGCAGAATTCGTGGGGGATGCGCCATACCCCATCGCTGATGGGCATACCCCCATCCGTGCCCCCATCGCGCCTCGGCTGGGCTTGGCAAGACTTGGAACTCCTTGCAAAGAAAAGCCGCTGAATCAATAGATTGAGCGGCTTTCTTGGCACGGCTGGGCAGCCGTTGGCAATATTCTGGTAGGCAGTACTGGATTCGAACCAGCGACCTCTACGATGTCAACGTAGCGCTCTAACCAACTGAGCTAACCGCCTGCCGTGAGAAGACCGCAATTTTAGGAAGAAACAGGTGCCGTTGTCAAACAACAGCGCTCTGCTGCTGCAAGGCATGCAGCCACTGCGGCGCGGGCAGGCCCAGGCGCGCTTCGAGCCACTGGGCGCGTGCGAGCACGTCGGGATGATGAAGATCCGGCAGCGGGCCCTTGAAGGCCAGCAACACGACATTGCCTTCGTCGATCTCGGGCAAGCGCAGCACCTGGCCCCGGAACGCCGCGCGTATGCCACGCACATTGGGCGACCAGCTGGGATGCCGGCTGAACAGATTGACCGTCATCACGCCATTATCGTCCAGGACCCGCCAGCAGCCGCGGTAGAACGCCGGATCGTCGCAGGCTGGCCCTTGCGCGTCGCCATCATAGACATCGACCATCAAGGCCCGATAGTGCCCGGCACGCTGCGGTTCGGCGACCCAGTCCCGGGCATCGGCCAGATCGATCCGCGAGCGCTCTGGCTCGGGCAGGCGAAAATAGGTGCGACAGAACGCCAGCACCCGTTCGTTGTGCTCGACCGTGACGACGCGACTGCGCGTGTGGCGCAGGCAGTAGCGCAGCAGGGCGCCGGCACCCAGCCCCAGAATCGCCAGCGTGTCGCGCTGGCCAGCGCGCGTGAACAGCAGCCAGGCCATCATCTGCCGGGTATAGGCCAGCACCAGCTCGGAAGGCCGGTTCAGGCGCATCGCACCCTGCACCCACTCGGTGCCCAGGTGCAGGTAGCGCACCCCATCCAGTTCGGACAGGGTCGGCTCATCGAGCATCAGCGACACGGCCTGCGATGCCCCGTACGCACTGCGGCGCATGGGCCTCAGACCCGCTCGAAAATCGCAGCGATCCCCTGGCCCCCGCCGATGCACATGGTGACCAGCGCGTAGCGGCCCTGGATGCGCTGCAACTCGTGGAGTGCCTTGACCGTGAGCAGCGCGCCGGTGGCACCGATGGGATGACCGAGGCTGATGCCACTGCCGTTGGGGTTGACCTTGTCGGGATCAAAGCCGAGTTCACGCGCAACGGCACAGGCCTGGGCGGCGAATGCCTCGTTGGCCTCGATGACATCGATCCGGGAAAGGTCCAGGCCTGCCCGCTGCAGCGCCTGGCGGGTCGCCGGCACGGGCCCCATGCCCATGTATTGCGGATCGACCCCGGCGTGGCCATAGGCCACCAGGCGTGCCATGGGCTGCAGACTGCGCGCCCGGGCGGCATCGGCCGTCATGAGCAGCACGCCGGCCGCGGCATCGTTCAGGCCCGAGGCGTTGCCGGCAGTGACCGTGCCATCTTCTTTCGCAAACACGGGCCTGAGCTTGCCCAGGCCTTCAGCCGTCACGTCCGTGCGCACGTGTTCGTCGCGATCGAACACGACCTCGCCCTTGCGCGTCTTCTGCACGACGGGCACGATCTGCCCGGCAAAATAACCCTGCTCGATGGCGTGTGCTGCGCGCCTGTGGGACTCGAGCGCAAGCGCATCCTGATCGGCCCGGCTGATGCCGTATTTCTTTGCCACGTTCTCGGCCGTTACCCCCATGTGATACTTTTCGAAAGGATCCGACAGGGCGCCGACCATCATGTCCACCAGGCGCGAATCCCCCATGCGCGAACCCCAGCGCTGCCCCGAGGCGGCATAGGGGGCGCGGCTCATGCTTTCGGCCCCGGCACCGATGGCGATTTCGGCATCGCCCAGCATCAGGCCCTGGGCGGCCGAGATGATGGCCTGCAGGCCCGAGCCACACAGCCGGTTGACGTTGAAAGCCGGCGTGGCCTTGTCGATGCCGGCGTCGAGCGCCGCCACGCGCGACAGATACATGTCGCGCGGCTCGGTATTGATCACGTGGCCGAATACGACATGCCCCACGTCGGTCGCCGGCAACTGGGCCCGGGCGAGCAGTTCGCGCACGACCAGAGCCCCCAGCTCGCAGGGCGGGACATCCCTGAGTGCGCCACCGAAATCACCAATGGCCGTACGACAGGCCTGAACGATCACCACTTCTTGCATCGTGCAATCCTCCTCGAGAATAATTGCTGCGGTGTGTCATTCTAGGCCGATTTCAGGCCACCGTGACGAGCGCATCGATGGCGGCATCGTAGCCAGCCCGCAGCGCCCCATATACGGGGCCGGGGCGGCCAGTCCCCACGGGCCGGCCATCCAGGGTGATGATCGGCAGCACCTCTTTGCTGGCCGAGGAGAGCAGCAATTCATCGGCCAGGCCGACTTCGTCTCGGCCAATGGGGCGCGCCTCGAAAGGAATGCCGGCCTGTTTTGCGAGCTCGACCAGGAAAGCGTAACGCACGCCCTCGAGGATCAGATGATTGCGCAGGGGCGCGTGCAACACCCCGTTCTTGACGACCCAGATGTTGCAGGACGCGCCTTCGGTCAGAAAGCCATCGCGAAACTGCACGACCTCATCCACGCCTGCATCGACGGCCTGCTGCCGGGCCAGCACATTGCCCAGCAGTGAGGTCGACTTGATCTCGCAATGCAGCCAGCGTTCGTCGACGATGCTGATCACCGCAAGGCCCCGGGTCCGCTGGTCTTGCGTCGGCCGCCGCAGGGGAGACACCATGCCGAACACAGTGGGCGCCACACCGGCCGGGAAGCCATGATCGCGCCGGGCCACCCCGCGCGTGACCTGCAGATAGACGGTGCAATCGCCGATATCGGGGTTGCGTGCCAGCAGCTCGAGCACCAATGCCTGCCAGGCCGGGGTGCTGCGCCCGGTCTCGATGCGCACGGCGGCCAGGCTGCGCTGCAGGCGCGCCAGATGATGCGCCATGCGAAATGGCTGGCCGCCATAGGCGGGTACCACATCGTAGACCCCGTCGCCGAAGATGAAGCCTCTGTCGAGCGCCGATATCCTGACCTCACCCAGCGGCAGCCAGGCCCCGTTCAGAAAAGCCACACTGTCCTGATCCACACCTGCAATCATCTGAACCCCCTTGAGAAGACCCTATTTTATGCCTGTTGGCACGAGCGCCTCCGAGTGCACCGGCAGCGCCGTGAGCGTATTGCAACGTCCTGCCACGCGACCCATCGGGCCAGCCCATTCCGTGAGCGAAAGCCGGACGAGCCAGACGTGCAACCCCCCCTGAGAAAACCTGCATATTGGTGTAGACTTCGGTGAAGAAACAAATTGACAGATGACCGTAACATCTGCCTTCCCAGGAGACCACAATGAAAGCATCCACACGCAGCACGCTGCTCGCCGTGGCCATGGCAGCGGCATTTGCCGCTGGCAGCGCCCAGGCCGCAGACCCCATCCGCATCGGCGGCATCTACCTCATGTCCGGCAGCGCGGCATCCTATGGCGAATTCGCCAAGCAGGGCGCAACGCTGGCCATCGACGAAATCAACGCCCAGGGCGGGGTACTGGGGCGCCAGCTGTCCATCCAGATCGAAGACAGCCAGGGCAAGGCCGCCACGGCCATCCAGGTGGCCCGCAAAATGGTGTACCAGGACAACGTCGATCTGATGATGGGCCTCGACAGCTCCGGTGTGGCCCAGGGCCTGGTCCCGGTGCTGCCCGAACTGGGCAAGCCCTTCATGATCACCCACGCGGCCACGCCCGACGTCACCGGCAAGCTGTGCAACAAGTACACCTTCCGCCTCAGCGTCAACGTGAACCAGAACATGATGGGTGCGGCCGATATCGCGGCGGGCACCGGGGCCGTCAAATGGACCACCATAGGCCCCGATTACGCCTTCGGCCACCAGTCCTGGGAATTCTTCAGCAAATACCTCAAGGAAAAGAAGCCCGACGCGGTGCTCATGGAAGACCAGCTTGCGTTTCCCAGGTTCGGTGCCGAAGATTTCACGCCATTCATCAACAGCGTCATGGAAAGCAAGCCCGATGGCATCCTCATCTCGCTGTGGGGCGGCGACCTGGTCAATTTCGTGCGCCAGGCCAACGATCGCGGTTTCTTCAAGCAGGGCTTCAAGGTGCTCATGAGCGTGGGCGCCGCCACCGAGGTGCTCACCGCCCTGGGCGATCAGATGCCGGCAGACATCTGGCTGGGTACGCGCTACTGGTACGGCTCCTGGGACAACCCGATCAACACGAAATTCGTCGAGGCCTACAAGAAGGCCTGGAACCAGCCCCCCAGCTATAACGCCGAAGGCGCCTACATGGCCGTGTATTCCTTCAAGGACGCCATCGAAAAGGCCGGCGCGGTCGAGCCCGACAAGATCATTGCTGCGCTGGCCGGCCTGACGGTACCCGCGCCCACGGGTGATCTCACCTTCCGGGCCGGCGATCACCAGGCGCTCATCGGGCCCACCTGGGGCCTGACCGGTGCCATGAACGAGGCCGACAAGATCCGCTCGCTCACCCAGCTGCACAACTTCGAGGGCGCCAGCGTGACGCCACCGGTCGACCCCGAGTGCAAGCTCTGAGATGGCCGGACTCGGGCTGGCCCTGCTCAACAGCCTTGATATCGGCCTGCTGCTGTTCATCATCGCAGTAGGCCTGAATATCATCTTCGGGGTGCTGAACGTCATCAACTTCGCCCACGGCGCGCTGTACATGCTGGGTGCCTACATGAGCTTCGCCCTCATGGCCGGGCTTGGGCTGCCGTTCTGGGCCACGTTGCTCATGGCGCCGCTGGTGGTGGCCGGCGTTGCCATCCTGATCGACCGCAGCATGCTGCGCTTCGTCTATCAGCGCGAAGTCGCCGACAGCCTGCTGCTCACGTTCGCTCTGTTGCTCATCCTGAACGAGTCCGTACGCCTCATCTGGGGCACCGGCATCCACGTCATCGATCCACCGGTGCCC
Organism: Castellaniella sp.; assembly: GCF_041677825.1. Classification (GTDB taxonomy): domain Bacteria; phylum Pseudomonadota; class Gammaproteobacteria; order Burkholderiales; family Burkholderiaceae_B; genus Castellaniella. Next base: position 61,259 of record NZ_JBAYPG010000018.1, on the reverse strand, counting down.
CTTCGGGGGGCCATCGACCTGCCCGGCGGCCTGTCCTATCCACGTTACAGCGTATTCGTGCTCATCGTGGGGTTGTGCACGCTGCTCGGGCTGTGGTTGCTGTTCAACCGCACCCGGCTGGGCAAGATCATGCGCGCCGCGGCGCTCGACCGTGAAATGGCCCAGGTCCTGTGCATCAACACGCGGCTGGTCATTACCGGCGCCTTTGCCTTCGGCGCCTGGCTGGCAGCCCTGGGCGGGGCCGTGGCCGCGCCCATGCGGGCGATCGACCCCGGCATGGGCGACAAGATCATCATAGAAAGCTTCATCGTCGTCGTCATCGGCGGCCTGGGCAGCTTTCCCGGGGCCCTGCTGGGCGCCATCGTCCTGGGCCTGATCCACGGCCTGGGCGGGCGCTATCTGCCCGATGCCAATCTGGTCCTGCCCTATATCGGCATGGCCCTGGTGCTGCTGTTCAAACCCCACGGGTTGATGGGGGCAAGGAAATCCGCATGACTCTTCCCCTGCGCCTGTTCTTCCTGGCGGCTGCGCTGGTGCTGCTGTACGCCCTGCCCTCTCTGGCACCATTCTTCTATCTGTTCATCGCCACCCAGATCCTGATCCTCGGCCTGTTTGCCGCCAGCTTCAACTTGGTATTCGGCTATACCGGCATGCTGAGCTTCGGCCATGCGGCATTCTTTGGCATGGGCGCCTACGCCACTGCCATGCTGCTGCAGTCGCTGCACTGGCCCCTGCTCGCCTGCCTGCTGGTTTCGTTCGCGGCCGGGCTGATCCTGGCACTCGTCATCGGGTTTTTCTGCGTGCGGCTCGATGAAGTCTACTTCGCCATGCTCACCCTGGCCTTTGGCATGATGGTCTTCGGCGTCGCCCACCAATGGCGTTCGGTCACCAACGGCAGCGATGGCATCTCGGGGTTTTCGGTGGGCTCGCTGGGGCTCGGGCTCGACTTCACCCTGGGCAACCCGGCGGTCTACTACAGGGTGGTGCTGGTCATCGTGGTGCTGGCCAGCCTGGCACTGTACCGCATCTGCAATTCGTCTTTCGGGCTCATCCTGCGGGCCATCCGCCAGAATCCCGAACGCGTGGCATTCTGCGGCCTGAACATCCGCCTCTACCGCCTGGCGGCCTTCACCATCGCCGGGGGCTTCGCCGGCCTGGCGGGCGGGCTCATGGCCCCTTTCCTGCGCATCGCCAGCCCGGAGCTGGCCCACTGGAGCACATCGGCCGAGCCTGTGCTGATGACCATCCTGGGTGGCAGTGGCTATTTTCTCGGGCCCTTCCTGGGGGCCGGCGTGTTCGTGCTGCTCGAAACCTGGATCACCAGTCTCACCCAGTCCTGGATGCTGTTCCTGGGCATCATCCTCGCGCTCATGGTGATGTTCTTTCGTCGCGGCCTGCTGGGCACCGTGCTCGACGCGCTGCAGGCCCGGCGCCGCCGGAGGCTGCCATGACACCGATAGCCGCAGGCGAACCCATCCTGCGCATCCATGATCTGGGCAAGCGCTTTGGCGGTTTTGCAGCCGTATCGGGGGTCTCGCTCGACGTCCAGCGCGGTGAGACCCTGGCCATCATCGGGCCCAACGGCGCGGGCAAGACCACCTTCTACAACCTGCTGTCGGGGCGCATGGCGCCGTCGCAGGGCAGCATCCTGTTCAAGGGGCAGGAAATCGGCGGCCTGCCACCCCACAGGATCAGCCGGCTCGGCATTTCACGGTCCTTCCAGATCAACAACATCTTTACCGAAATGCGGGTGCGGGAAAACGTCGAGGTTGCGCTCACTGCATGGCATCGGGAAGGCCGGCGCTGGTTCAATCGCGCAGATCGCAACCAGGCCATACGCCGCGAGGCCGATGCGCTGCTCGAAAGGCTTGGCCTCGATCGCCTGGCCGAACAGATCGCCGGCACCATCAGCTATGGCGACAAGCGCCTGGTCGAAATCGCCGTGGTCCTGGCCACACAGCCCGAGCTGGTGCTGCTCGACGAACCCACCGCGGGGATGACCCCTGAAGAAACGGGCCACATCATTGCCCTGGTGCGGTCGCTGGCACAAACGGGGCAGTACACGTTCCTCATCACCGAGCACGACATGCGCGTGGTCTTCGATCTGGCCGATCGCATCCTGGTGATGCACCATGGCAGCCCGCTGATCCTGGATGCGCCTGCCGTGGTGCGCGCCAACCCCGAGGTCCGCCGTGCGTATCTGGGCAGCGAAGACATCGAAATGGCAGAGGCCCCATGATGCTCGACGTACAGGACATCCACACCTATTACGGCGACAGCCACGCCCTGCAGGGCGTTTCACTGTCATTGCAGGCTGGCGAGACCGTCTGCCTGCTGGGTCGCAACGGGGCCGGCAAAAGCACCACGCTGCGCAGCATCATCGGCCTGACACCGCCACGCCGGGGCCGCATCGTGTTCGATGGCCAGGACATCACCGGCCAGGCCACCTGGCGCACGGCCCGCATGGGCATCGGCCTGGTGGTCGAAGACCGACGCATCTTCCCCACGCTGTCCGTACGTGAAAACCTCGAAATCAGCACCTACAGACGCCCGGGCAGCACGGGCCAGTGGACCATCGAACGCATTTTCGACCTCTACCCCATGCTGGCCGAAATCGCCGACCGCGATGGCGCCAACCTCTCGGGCGGGCAGCAGCAAATGCTGGCCGTCGCGCGTTCGCTGATGAGCGAACCCAGGCTGCTGCTGCTCGATGAACCCAACGAAGGCCTGGCGCCCGTGATCGTGCAGCAGATCGGCGAACTGATCGATGATCTGTCAAAGACCACGACCATACTGTTCACCGACCAGAGCGTGCACTTTGCCCTGAAACACGCCCGGCGCGCCTATATCCTCGAAAAAGGGCGCATCGTGCATCAGGCCAGCAGCGAGGACCTGCTGCACGACCATGCCATCCAGGACAGATACCTTTCGGTCTGAGCCACGACCCGATTTTCCACAGGCGGCCGCCTGCATACGGCAACGATTGCCTATACTCCGGCTACGGTCCGGAGGTCGCAGATGAACGCTCTCATCAACCCGCTGCTGCGCTTTTTTACCGGCTACTATCTGTTCGGTGGCCTGCGCCAGGCGCTGGGCATCCTGCTGCCGGGCCTGGTCGTGGCCGGCTACCTGGGCGAAGTCGATACCGGGTTTGCCGCGGCCATAGGCTCGGCCTGCCTGGCCATTGTCGATTCGCCGGGCGGGCCACGACGCTATGGGCGCAATGGCATGCTGGCCGCGCTGTTCCTGGCATCCGCCACCGCGATCATCACAGGCCTGCTGACCGAGGTCGGCTGGGCGCTCTGGCTGCTCGTCCCCTTGCTGTGCTTCGGCTTCTCGCTGCTCAATGTATATGGCAAGCCAGGCGGCCTGCTGGGTTTCGTCTGTCTGCTGGTCATGACGCTGACCATGCGCAGCCCGATGACCGGCATCCAGCTGGCCCATTACACGCTGGCCATTTTCCTGGGCGGGGTCTTCTACCTGGGCTTCAGCACGGTGCTGCGGCGCCTCATGTGGCGCATCGAGACCCGGCAGGCCCTGTCGGTGGCCCTGTTTGCCACCGCAGACTACATGGCGGCACGGGCCCGCCTGTACGATACCGATTTCACCCTGGATGACAGTTATCGCAAGCTCACCCTGCGCCAATCGGCCATGACCGATGCGCATCAGGTTGCCCGGGATGTGGTTCTGCGTGAACTCCCGCAACGCACGGACACCCGCGAGAACCGGTTCCGCCAGGCCCTGGTGAACCTGTTCACCGACATGATCGCCCTGCTCGATGGCATGCTGGCCACCCAGACCGACTACGCCCGCCTGCGCCATGGCTTGCCCGACAGCGATATCCTGCTGTTCGCGCGCGATGCGCTGAACAAGCTGGCAGCCAATGTCGGCCAGATCGCACTCAATGTCGCCCGCGGCCAGCAGCGGCAGGCGCGCAACAGCGTGAAGGCTGAACTGCGCGCGCTCGAATTCGAACTCCAGCAATGGCGCAGCCGGGGGGCCCTGGCCCAGGACCCGGAACTCTATGCACTGCTGGTGCAAGTGCTGCGTCGCATGCGCACCATGACCCGGCTGGTCGAACGCATGGCGCAGTGTGCCAAACACCCCGAGCAGACCCAGGTCGAAGACGAACGCACCAATCGCAGCCTGAACCGGTTCCTGACCCGCCAGCGCTGGCAGATCAGCATGCTCACGAACAGCCTGAACATGCAGTCGGTGCATTTCCGCTATGCCCTGCGGGTCGCTTTCGCTGCGCTGCTGGCCATGCTGGCCTCGAGCCTGATGCTCGAGCTCGGCCAGCGCCACGAATTGCCGGGCGGCCTGGCCAGTCGCGGCTACTGGATCGTGCTGACCGTGATCGTCATCATGAAACCCGGCTTTGCCATCACCCGACAACGCAATGGCTGGCGCCTGATGGGCACCCTGCTGGGCTGTGCCCTGGCGCTGCTCTTGTTCGCAGTCGTCGAAGACAGCAGCGTCCTGCTGCTGCTTCTCATCATTTCGGGCATTCTGGGCTACGGCCTGATTCAGGTGAACTACATGCTGGCAGCCACCTTCATGACGCTGCTGGTCATGCTCGCTTTTCACTTCCTGGATCCGGCCGACTCGGCGGCCGTGATTGGCGAGCGCCTGACGGACACCGTGATCGGTAGCCTGCTGGCGCTGTCATCCAGCTACATCCTGCCCTCATGGGAGGTCAATTCGCTCCCCCAGCTGGCCCGCAGGCTGCTCGAGCTCAACCGCGAATTCCTGCAGCGCGGCCTGGACCTGGTGGCGCTGTCACGCAGCCAGAACCCCGCGCAGCCTGCGTCGGCCGAGTTGCAAGAGGCCGAACTGGGCTGGCGGCTGGGCCAACAGCAACTGCATTATGCGTACAGCAACTTCGCCGCCACGTTCTACCGCATGATGGACGAGCCGATACGCCATCAGAAACACGTGCAGGCCTTCAACCGGCTGCTCATGGAACACAATATCCTCGCCCTGCAGGCTGCGGCCATCATCCCGCAACTCAGGCAGCTGCCCGGCGAACCCGATGGCATACGCCAGGCGCTCGATGCCACCCTGGGCTTTCTGGCTGGCCAGGAGGCCAGCGCGCCACGCACCCTCGAAACCGACGATGCCCATGCGGCGCTGGCCTATCCGTTGCGCCAGATGATCAACGCGTCCCAGGGGATCCGCGACACCATGCGTGAACTGGGCCTTGCGGCCGACGCAACCGGCGCATCGCCACCTGCGCCGCCGACGGGCGCACCCGCCACTCAGGCGGCACCAGCGGGCAGCGGGATGAATTCCTGATCGTCTCCAACCGGCAGCGGCATGCGCTGCATCTGCCAGTCGACCCGGGCCTGTTCCAGGCGCTCGCGCGACGAGGAGACAAAATTCCACGAGATGTGTCGCTCGCCTATGGGTTCGCCACCGAGCACCATGACGATCGAGGGCTCGCGTGCCTCGATATCGAGCGCCCGGCCGGGTTCGAGCACCACCATGGTACCGGCGGCCACGATCTGACCATCGAGTTCGATCTCACCCCACGCCACGTATACCGCCCGCTCTGGATACTGCGCCCCCAGACTGCGACGTCCGGCCGCGCGCATGTCCCAGTGCTGATAGAACAAGGGTGAATACACTGGAACAGCCGCCTGCTGGCCGTCGAGGCGGCCTGCGATCAGCCGCCCCCTGACCCCATGCTCTTCGAATTCGGGCAACTGGGCAGCCCCCTGCAGGTGGTGGAAACTGGGCTCATCTTCTTCGTGTGCCTCGGGCAGTGCCACCCAGGCCTGGGCGCCATGCATGTTGGCACCATGCGCCCGCGCATATTCCAGACGTTCGCTGTGGGTGATGCCCTTGCCGGCAGTCATCCAGTTGACCTCGCCGGGGCGGATTTCCTGCTGGCAGCCCAGACTGTCGCGATGGGTGATGGCGCCGCTGTAGAGATACGTGACCGTGGACAGGCCGATATGCGGATGCGGCCGCACATCGAGCGCCCGCGGAATGCCCGGGGCCAGCTGCATGGGGCCCATGTGGTCGAAAAAGATGAACGGCCCCACCATGCGGCGTTTGCGAAACGGCAGCAGGCGACCGACCTTGAAACCCCCCCCCAGGTCATGGGGACGTTGTTCGATGAGGCAATGCGTGTTCATGAATATGTCCTGGTTGGCTGAATATTCCTATACTTGTAGCTTGGCAGAAAAAAATGGGATTGCCCATGCCAGCACATGAATGCTTATATCCATCGAGCATAAAGCATGAACAATAACTCGAAGTTGTTTTATATTCTGCCTGTACGTGCCCATTGTCGGGCCTGACACCAGAGCGAGATACAACATGGCAAACAAACGAATCTTCCAGACGCTCGCCGTGGCGGCCGCCGTCGCCCCCATGGCCTTCTTCAACACCCCGGCCTTGGCGGCCGACAGTGTCGCCAAGGTCGGCGTCTTCGTCCCCCTGACAGGCGAGAACGCCGAAAACGGCCAGCAGATCCGCAAGGCGGTCGAGCTGTACGTAGACCAATACAACAAGCAGGATCACCGCCACAAGATCGAGCTCCTGGTGCGCGATGACCGCGGCGAGCCCAAAACGGCCACCAACATCGCGCGCGAATTCGCCCAGGACAAGGACATGATCGCCGCCGTGGGCAGCTTCACCAGCACCGCCGCCATGGCGGCGGCGCCCATACTCGACAAGGCCGGCATCCCGCAGATTTCACCCACTTCATCGCACCCGGATTTCACCGGCCTGGCCAAATACGCCTTCCGTGGCACACCCACCCAGTCGATCGAGGCGGACCGCATCGCCGATTACGTGGCCGACGTGCTCGGCGCCAAGACGGTCGCCATCGTGTATCGCCAGGATGACTGGGGCAATTCCGCGGCCAATGTCTTCAAGAAAAGCTTCGAGGCCAAGGGCGGCACCATCGTCGCCTCCGAGGCGGTGGCCCCCGACACACGCGACCTGCGCACGCTGGTCACCCTGCTCAAGGAAAAGAACCCGGATGCCCTCTACGTGGCCGTGCACTACGCCAGTGGCGCGGTGCTTGCGCAACGCCTGAAGGCGGCTGGCTGGGATCCCGACGTCATCACATCCACGGCGCTGTATACCCACCAGCTGATCGATCTGGCTGGCGACGAGGCCGTCGAAGGCTGGTATGTGCCGGCGTTCTTCTTTGCCGAGAGCACCGAGCCGGTCGTGCAGAACTTCGTGGCGGCCTACAAGAAGGCCTACGATCAGACCCCGAACGCATTCGGGGCCGTGGGCTACGACTCCATCGCCATGATAGGCACTGCGCTCGATGATATCGACCAGACCGGCGCCGAAGGCCGCAAGGCACTGGGCGACAAGCTGTTCGACGTCCAGGTGCGCGGCACCACCGGCGCGATGAAGTTCGACCAGCACGGGGACGTCGACAAGACCATCACTTGGCTCAAGATAGAAGGCGGCGAATTCGAACCCGCCAACTGACGCATCCAGCGTTGCAGGCGCCCGGATTCCCCTGTTCTTCAAATTGCCTGAATCATGGTTGTACTGATCGAGCAGTTCATCAATGGCCTGGCCATCGGCAGCGTGTATGCCATCGTGGCCCTGGGCTTCGCCCTGGTGTTCGGGGTGGCCAAGGTGGTCAACTTCGCCCAGGGCTCGCAGGTCATGGTGGGGGCTTATCTGGTGTGGGCCAGCACCGCCCTCTGGGGGCTGCCGCTGTGGGCAGCCTTCGTGGTGGCCCTGGTCGGGTCGGTGCTCATCGCCCTGCTGATCGATCTGATCGCGGTGGAATGGCTGGGCGACTCGGCCGAAATCGCGCCGCTGCTCAGCACGCTGGCATTGTCCTTCATGCTGGACCAGGGGGTGCGCCTGATCTGGTCGCCCGACCCGGTGGCGTTCCCCAACCCCTTTGCAGACATCAGCCTGCAACTCGGGCCGCTGTATTTCGGCGCCACCGACTTGATCATTCTGGGCGTCACCGTCCTCTTCATGGCGCTTTTCAGCCTGCTGCTCAGGTTCAGCTGGCTGGGGCGCTCCATACGCGCAGCCGCCCAGGACCCCGTGGCGGCCCAGCAGATGGGGGTGCACACCGGCCCGGCCAAGCTGGCCGTGTTCGCGCTCTCGGGGGGGCTGGGGGCTCTGGGCGGGGTGCTGGTCGGCATGTACTTCCAGCAGATCGACCCCGCCATGGGCCTGCCGTTTGGCCTGAAGGGCTTTGCGGCGGCCATGGTCGGCGGGGTGGTCAGCCTGCCCGGCGCCGTCCTGGGCGGGCTGGTCCTGGGGGTTTTCGAATCCCTGGCTGGGGGCTACATCGGGTCGGCCTATCGTGACATCGGGGCCTTTTCACTGCTGTTGCTGGTGCTGGTCCTGCGCCCACAGGGGCTGCTCGGGTCGCGCGCATTGCAGGGGCTCGGGGGCTCCAGGGGCGCCGGGGCGATTCCCACCACATCGCCACTGGCCGACAACTCCGGCTTCCCGGTCACCGTCATGGGCACGCGCCACATCCCCATGCGCTGGACCATGGGCCTGACACTGCTCATCGGCCTGATGGCGAGCTTTCAGATGGATGGCTACTGGTCCGGGGTCTTCGCCCAGGGCGCCATCTTCGCCACGGCTGCCCTGGGGCTGACCGTGCTCACGGGATTCACCGGCTATGTCTCGGTGGGCAACAGCGCGCTCATGGGCATCGGGGCCTATGTCTGCGCACTCATCACCACGAAGCTGGGCTGGCCCTTCGAGATGGTGCTGCTGGCAGTCATCGTGATCGGGGCCTTTGCCGGCCTGCTCTTTGCCTATCCCGTCCTCAAGCTCTCGGGCCACATGGTGGCACTGGCCACGCTGGCCCTGGGCCAGATCGGCTACCTGATCATGCTCAATGCCATCCCGGTGACCCGCGGCCCCATGGGCATCGGCGGCATAGCCGAACCTCACTTCGCCCTGCTGGGCGGGCGCGCACTGGATTTCCCGGGCGCCATGACGGCGATCTGCTTCGCAGTGCTGCTGCTGGCCTTGTTCCTGGTCCACCTGCTGCAGCGCGGCCACCTGTCCATGAATTTCCGCCTGATCCGCGAAGACCGCCTGGCCGCCGATGCCTACGGGGTGCACGCCACGCCCTACGTGGTCATTGCCTTCATCATGAGCAGCGTCATGGCCGGCCTGGGGGGCATGATGTTCGCCTACCAGCAGTCGTACGTCAGCCCCGATTCGTTCCTCATCCTGTTTTCCTTCCTGCTGCTGACCATGGTGCTGGCCGGCGGCATCGTCTCGCCCTTCGGGGCGGTGGCCGGCAGCATCGTACTCATCGCCCTGCCCGAAGTCCTGCGCGGGCACGCCGAATACCGCGAGCTGATCTATGGCGCGGTCCTGATCCTGATCATCAAGTTCCTGCCCTCCGGCCTGACTTCGCTCTCTTTCAGGCGCTCGCGCGTGCAGGCCGGCGCGGGTCAGGCAGAACGCACGACCACGCAGGGCACGCCATGATCACCGTCCAGAATCTGAGCAAGACCTATGGCGGCCTGCATGCCTGCGACAATCTCAGCCTGAGCGTCGAACCTGGCTCCACCACCGCCATAGTCGGGCCCAACGGCGCAGGCAAGTCCACGCTGGTGCAGCTGCTCTCCGGGGTGACGCAGGCAGACTCGGGCAGTATCCGCTTTGGCGACATCGATGTCACCGGGCTGACGCCCGCCCACCGGTTTTCGCTGGGCATGGTGCGCAGTTTCCAGACCGCGCGCGTGTTTCCCGGCCTGAGCGTGCTCGACAGCGTGCGCGTGGGGGCCTACTACGGCCTGTTCTACGCCACCCACCCCTTTTCGCTCGGCAACACCGTGCGTGACGCAACGGCATCCCTGCTGCAATTGCCCACGTGGCGGGCACGCTACCGTGAGGCTGAACGCCACGCCCTGGACATCATCGACCTGTTCGGCGAGCGCCTCAGGCCACGGCTGGACCACTACACGTTCACCCTGTCGTACGCCAACCGCCGGCGGGTGGAAATCGCGCGGGCCCTGGCCAGCCGGCCCAGGCTGCTGATGCTCGACGAACCCACGGCGGGCATGAACCCGACCGAAACCGAAGAACTGGCCAGCCTGCTGCGCGACATCAAGGCCGCGCGACCGGAACTGACCCTGGTGTTCATCGAGCACAAGATGAACGTCGTGCGGCAAATGAGCCAGCGGGTCATCGTCATGGATGCGGGCCGCATCATTGCCGATGACACGCCCGAGGCTGCCCTGAACGACCCCAGGGTGATCGAAGCCTATCTCGGAGGAGGCCACGGTGCTGCTCAGGCTTGAATCGGTGAACGTCTTCTATGGCCCAGTCCAGGCCCTGCACGATGTCAGCATCCACGTGGCTGCGGGCGAGGTGGTGGCGGTGCTGGGCGGCAACGCATCCGGCAAGTCGACCACCATCAAGACGGCCCTGCAGCTGGTCAAGCCGCGTGACGGGCACGTGCTGCTCGATGGCGAAGACCTGGCCGCCGTCAGCACGCCTGAAGTCATCGCGCGCGGCGTGGCCTCCATCCCCGAATCACGGCGCCTGTTTCCCGAAATGACCGTCGAGGAAAACGTACTGATGGGGCTGTATGCGCAACGGCGCCAGCTGACGCGGCCGCAGGTCCGCGAGCGGCTCGATGAGGCCATTGCCCAGTTTCCACGCGTCCAGGAACGCCTGCGCCAGGTGGCAGGCACGCTGTCCGGGGGCGAGCAGCAGATGGTGGCCATGGCGCGCGCCCTGATCCAGCGGCCACGCATCATCGCCATCGACGAGCCCTCCATGGGCCTGTCGCCGGCCTATGTCGACATCGTCTATGACCTGCTGTTCGACTGGAAGGCGCGCGGCACCACCATGCTCATCGTCGAGCAAAGCGCAAACCGCTCCCTCGCATTGTCCGACCGCGCCTACGTGCTCCAGAACGGTGCCGTGGTCATGCAGGGCGCATCGGCCGACCTGGCCCGCGACCCCAACATTCAATCGGCCTATCTCGGAGGTCTGTAACATATGGACAAGAAGCAGCGATTCATGGCAGCCAGCCGGGGCGAAAAAGTGGATCATCCACCCGTCAGCAGCTGGATTCATTTTGGCAGCGCCCTCTGGGAGCCCGAACTGGCAGCCGATGTGCACCTGCGTTTCGTGCGAGCCTACGATTGGGATTACATCAAGGTGATGGACGACTACCGCTTTCCCACCGAAGGCGGTCTGCGCGAGGCCACCACGGTAGACGAGCTGCGCGCCATCGGCAGCCCGGATCTGCCATATGACAACTTCGAGCGCCAGCTCGAGGTGCTGCGCCGCATCCGCGACGGTGCCCCGGGCGTGCCCACCCTGGACACGGTGTTCTCGCCCTTCCAGACCGTCATCCGGGCCCTGGGTGATGGGGTGGTGCCGCTGTTCAAGGCCCACCCGCAGGTGGCCCACGAAGTCATCGGCCGGGTCGCCGACCGCCTGGTCGATTTCATCCGCGCATCGGCCGGTATCGTGGATGGCATTTTTCTGGCCGTCAACGGCGCCGACGCCGGGGTCGACGGCTGGGGGCTGAATGCCGCTCAGTTCGCCGACTGGATCGCGCCCTACGACAGGCAGGTCCTAGAGGCGGCGCGCGACCGGGTGCGCGTCATGCATGTGCATGGCTATGACCTCATCCCCGAATGGGTGAACGACTACCCGGCCGACGTATTGAGCTGGTCCCATAACCAGTCGCGCCCCACCCTGGGCGAAGTGGCGCGGGGCGGGCGCCATGTGCCCATGGGCGGGCTGGACGAGGTCGGCACCCTCTACTGGGCGCTGAGCAAGGTGCGCGCCAACGTGCTGGCCAGCCGCCAGGAAACTGCCGACCGCATCATCGTCGCGCCCGGCTGCACCATGCATTCCGATACGCCACCCGCCATCTTCCATGCGCTGGTCGCTGCGGCCCGCATGCCCCTGCCGGTGCAGCCGGTGTCGCCACCGGGGGCTTCATGAGCCGGCGCTACTTCATCAACGAGCCCGACGAATTCGCGCTCGACGCAGCCGAAGGGCTGACCCTGGCCCACCCGGAGATCGCCTGGCAGCGCGAGCCGTTCTTCCTGTACCGGCGCACACCCGCGCAGGGCAAGGTGGCCCTTCTTTCAGGTGGCGGCACCGGGCACGAACCCCTGCATGCCGGTTTCATCGGCGCCGGCATGCTCGACGGTGCCGTACCTGGCGCCGTATTTGCCTCACCCACGGCCTTTCAGATCAGTGCAGCCACGCAGCATGTCCATGCCGGCCGGGGGGTATTGCACATCGTCAAGAACTACACCGGCGACGTGCTGAACTTCTCGATTGCGGCAGAAATCGCGGCAGATGAAGGCATTCCTGTGGCGCGCGTGCTGGTCGATGATGATCTGGCCACCGATATCGCCGGCTCGCGCACCGGGCGCCGGGGCACCGCCGCGACCCTGGTGGTGGAAAAAATCTGTGGCGCCGCAGCCCGGGCCGGTATGGATCTGGATGAACTGGCACGGCTCGGGGCTGACGTCGTGGCGCGCACGCGCTCCATGGCGCTGTCTCTGGACGCCTGCACGCATCCGGGCACGGGGATCAAATCGTTCGAATTGCCGGCCGAAGAAGTCGAATTCGGCGTGGGCATCCACGGTGAACGCGGCCGGGGCCGCATTGCCTTCGATCGAGCCGATGCCCTGCTGGCACAACTCATCGAACCGCTGGTCCAGGCCCTGGCCATACCGCCACAAGGTCGTGTGCTGGCCATCGTCAACGGGCTGGGTGCCACCCACCTGACCGAACTCTATCTGCTGACGGCGAGCCTGCACCGACAACTTGCACGGCACGGCATTTCCGTGGCCCGTACACTCACGGGCGCCTATGTCACGGCGCTGGACATGGCTGGCGTGTCCGTCACGCTCAGCCGTGTCGATGACGCGCTGCTGCGCTGGTGGGATGCCCCCGTCCATACCCCGGCACTGCGCTGGTAGAAACACACGCTCGCAGGAACACATCATGGATGATTCATTCACACGACGCTGGCTGGCGAATTTCTCGGCGGCATTCGAGCTCGAGAAAGCGCATCTGGGCGCACTCGACCGTGCGGCAGGCGATGGCGACTTCGCCGTCAATCTGGCGCAGGCCCTGAAGCGTGCCACGGCCGGCATTCAGAGCCTGGCGCAGGATGCCAGCGATGCGCAGGTACTCGCGGCCGCCGCCAACGGTTTTCTGCACACCGGCGGCACCAGCGGGCCCCTGCTCGGCATGTGGCTGCGCGAACTCGCCAAGGCCCAGGCCAGCACCGCGGTCACTCTGACCACACTAGCAGCCGGCGTGGCTGCAGGCACCGCCAGCGTGCAACGGCTGGGGGGTGCCAGGCCGGGCGACCGCACCATGGTGGATGCCATGCTGCCCGCCACGGCAGCCCTGCAGAAGGCCCTGGAGAACGGCGCCCCGCTCGAACAGGGGCTGGATCAGGCCGCTCGGGCCGCACAGCAGGGCGCCGAAGCCACCGCCCACATGACGGCCCGCCTTGGGCGAGCGAGCTATGTGGGCGATGCCGCCGCCGGGGTCATCGATCCCGGCGCGCTGGCGATCGCCCTGTTCTTTCGTGCGGGCGCCCAAGCCTGCAACCCTTGAACCAGGAGTCCTGAATGGGGTCCACCGCTGCACCCGCCATGGCCGACATCCCTTCACTCTGGGCCGCTGTCACACCGCCGGGACCAGGCTGTCCGCCCTTGCAGGGCGATCTGCAGACCGACGCCATCGTGATCGGCGCCGGCTTCACAGGCCTGTCGACTGCCCTGCACCTGCGCCAGGCGGGCACCGAAGTGGTCGTGCTCGAAGCGGCCGAGCCAGGCTGGGGCGGCTCGGGCCGCAACAATGGCCAGGTCATCCCCACCCTGACGCGCCCCGATCCCGATGACATCGAGGCCCGCTTCGGTGCGGCGGGCGAGCGGTTCGTACTGATGCTGCGCGACTGCGCCGCACTGCTGTTCGACATCGTGTCCGAGCATGGCATCGAGGCCGAAGCCGAGCAGACAGGCTGGGTACAGCCCGTGCATTCACCAGGACGCATCCGTATCGCCGAACGGCGTTGCAGCCAATGGCGGGCACGCGGGGCACCCGTAGAACTCCTGGACCGCGCCGAAGTCTGCCGCATGACCGGGTCGGATGCCTGGCATGGCGGCTTCTGGAATCGCACGGGGGGGCATGTGAATCCGCTGGCGCTGGCGCGCGGCATGGCCAGAACGGTGATGAACCAGGGTGCCCGCCTGTATGGGCACAGCCCGGTGCTGCACTACGAACACCGCGATGGCCTCTGGCACGTGCGCACGCCCACGGGCACCGCCCGCGCCCCGGCTCTGGTCCTGGCCACCAATGCCTATACGGACGCCTTTGCGAGCACACTGGCCCCGCGCATCGCGCATCAGGTCGTACCCGTGTTTTCGTGGCAAATGGCGACCGAACCCCTGGACCCGGCCGTGCAACAGGCCATCCTGCCGGGCCGGCAAGCCATGTCGGACACCCACGGCGAACTGTATTTTGCGCGCCCCGATGCACGCGGGCGCCTGGTCACCGGCGGCAACCTGCTTTTCACCCTGCACGAGCGGGCCCGGCTCTCGGCCTACGTGGCCAGGCGTCTTGCACGGCTCTGGCCTATCATTGGACAGGTGCATTTCGACTACGTCTGGAAGGGCTACGTGGGCATGACCGATGATTTCATGCCGCGCTTTCATCGCCTGGGCCCGAACGGCTGGGCCTGGGCGGGCTGCAACGGGCGCGCCGTCGCCCTGTCGTTTGCACTGGGCCGCGAATTCGCGCGGGCCGTGGGCGGTACCCCGGAAGATCGCCTGGCTCTGCCATTCACCGAGCCGCGCCCCTTGCCCATGCGCAACCTGATCCGTCACGTTGCGCCCTGGATGCTGCTCAGGTATCGCATGCTGGACCGGCGCGAGATCTGAACCAGCGATGCCCGACAGCCTATTTTCCGGATACCCACAGGAGGACTCATGCTGGCAACCATAGAAGGACTGGATCACGTGGTGATCATGGTGCAGGCACTGGATGACGCAGCCGCACAATGGCGCGATCTGGGGTTCACGGTGTCCCCGCGCGGGCGGCACAGCGACCATCTGGGCACAGGCAACTACACCATCATGTTCGAGGATGACTACCTCGAACTGCTCGGCATCCTGCAGCCCACCGAACTCAACGCCCCCAGCCGGGATTTCCTGGCGCGCCGCGGCCAGGGGCTGGAACAGCTTGCTCTGCGGACCCACGATGCGGCAGCAGGTGTCGAAGCGCTGTCCGGGCTGGGCATACAGGCGATCGGGCCGGTGCATTTCAGCCGGCCGGTGAACCGGCCCGACGGCAGTCAGGCCGAGGCGGCCTTCACCATCTTCAACTGGCCACCCGATCACCGCCCGGCCGACCTGCGTGTCTTTGCCTGCCAGCACCACACTCGACACGCCGTCTGGCTACCGGAGCTGATCGAGCATCCCAACACGGTCACGGGTATTTCCAGGGTTGAAGTGCTGGCCCG
The DNA here is from genome assembly GCF_041677825.1 of Castellaniella sp. Classification (GTDB taxonomy): domain Bacteria; phylum Pseudomonadota; class Gammaproteobacteria; order Burkholderiales; family Burkholderiaceae_B; genus Castellaniella. The sequence continues at coordinate 45,775 of NZ_JBAYPG010000018.1, read as the reverse complement.
GGATCCCGCCTCCGCTGCCCGGGCTTTGGGCCAGGTGCTGGACGCCGAACCCGATGCCACCCCCACGGGTGCCGTGATCCGCACGGGTCCGCAGCGTGCCGACATCCTGTTCGTCACGCCGGAGACATTCAGCCAGACCCATGCGCTGCCCGCAGACATCGACTTGCCCCCCGAAGGCGCGATTGCGCTGGTCCTGCGGGTGCGCGACCTGGAAGCCGCGGCGCGCTGCGCGGGCTCGGGCTCCTGGCACACCACAGGCAGCGTGGTCGTGCCCCCGGCACGCGCAAGCGGCGTGCTGCTGGTGTTCGAGCACACCTGACCGGCAGCCGGTACCGGCATGCACGGCAGCACAGCCCGCGCCGGACCTCACTCACGATCCAGGCCAGACAACCTTCCTCCAAGAGCAACCCCATGACCACTTCTGACTTGCCTCTCGCACCGGCCGCCCTGACCCATGCATGTTTCATGCCCGACTATGCCAGTGCACGGGCCAATTTCCTGGCTGCTGCCGCGGCCGCGGGCGCACGCACCGACACACTGGTGCATGACCAGGTGAGCGGACCCGACGGCAGCACCCTGAGCACGGATGTCGCCGTCCTGGGCCCCATACAGGCCGAGCAGGCCGTGCTCATCGTGAGCAGCACGCACGGGCCCGAGGGCTTCACCGGATCCGCCGCACAGGTCGCGCTGCTCAGGCAGATGGCGGTGCGCCCCCAGGCCGCGGACATCCGCATCGTGCTGGTGCACGCCATCAACCCCTGGGGCTTTGCGCACATCAGCCGCACCACCGAGAACAATATCGATCTGAACCGCAATTTCATCGACTGGGACAACCCGCCTCCGGACAATCCGCTCTATTCCAGCCTGCACGCGGCGCTGACCACGCAGGCCTGGACGCCGGAGGCCCTCGACGCCGCCGAAGCCCGGCTGCAGGCCTGGATCGGAGAACATGGCCAGGATACGTTCGTGGATGTGCTGGCCAAAGGACAGTACAGCCATCCGCACGGGGTGCATTATGGCGGCACCGGCCCGGAATGGTCGAACCGCACGCTCCGGACCATTGTTCAACGCCACCTGGCAGGGGCACGCCGGATCGGTTTCATCGACTGGCACACCGGGCTTGGCGAACGGGGGCAGCCTTTCTTTCTGTGCTTCAATGAGCCCGGCGGGCCTGGGTGGGCGCGGGCCTGCCGCTGGTGGGGCCGTGAGCGCGTCGAGACCAAGGCGGGATTCGACGGCTCGGCACGCCCCGACTATCAGGGCCTGCTGTTCCAGGGGGTGCAGCGCTACGCCCAGCCGGCTGAAATCGTTGGCGCGGTCATCGAGTTCGGTACGCAGAGCAGCCTGGAGACCCGGCGTGCCCTGCAGGGCGACAGCTACCTCAAGACCCGCCCCGACCTGCCGCGCGAAACCGTACTGGCGCTGCGCGCGCAACTGCTCGAAGCCTTTTCACCATCGGCAAGCGACTGGAAGCAAAGCGTGCTGGCGCACGCCATGCAGATCCAGGACCAGATCCTCCAAGGGGTGCGCGAGTGGCATGAGTAATCCGGGCGGCGCGCAGCCAATCAGCGGCGCGCAGCGATTGAAAGCCCGGAGCGGCAGAACGGCCATACCATGGGCCCCACATCATTCTATATAACGATTACGCCATCAAATTTGGACTTACATACATAATTCGTTATAATCTTACGCTTTGCGCTTGCTGCAGCATGCAGATTTCAGCGCGGCTGCATGGTACCGCCCAACGGTCACCGACAGCATAAAAAGGCGGTGTTCGTGCCTGCACGCACCGTTGCGAACCGGTCATTCGGCGCCCTGTTTCATGGCAGATCCAGGGCGGCCGGGCACCCCAGGGTGCCAGTCTGGCAACACAAGGTTGCGCCGGGTACGTCCTGTAATCATTGAACGGTTGCAATCAGTGGCGCCCGACGCTCAACAGGCGAGGAGAGCGCATGGCCAAGTCCATCCAGATCAAGAACCTTTTCAAAGTCTTCGGCGACAATCCGGCCCGTGCCCTGGAACTGGCAAAGCAGGGGTATTCAAAGCAGGACATCCTGGAACGCACGCGACAGACCATCGGCGTGTTCGATGCCACGTTCGATATCAAGGCGGGGGAAATATTCGTCGTCATGGGGCTGTCCGGTTCGGGCAAATCCACTTTGGTGCGCCTGCTCAATCGCCTGATCGAACCCACCAGCGGCCAGGTCATCGTGGACGGCCACGACATCAGCACCTATAGCGATGCCCAGCTGCGGCGTCTGCGGCGCAAGGACATGAGCATGGTCTTCCAGTCCTTTGCCCTGCTGCCCCACATGACGGTCGAGGATAACGTGGCTTTCGGGCTGGAACTGGACGGTGTGGACAGGACCACGCGCATCCGGCAGGCCCACCAGGCCTTGCGCCAGGTGGGCCTCGAGGTCTGGGCACGGTCTTACCCCGATGAGCTTTCGGGTGGCATGCAGCAGCGTGTGGGCCTGGCGCGGGCCCTGGCAGCCGACCCCTCGATCCTGCTGATGGACGAGGCCTTTTCCGCCCTCGACCCCATCATACGTGCCGAGATGCAGGACGAACTCCTGCGCCTGCAGGACGAAAAGCGACGCACCATCGTCTTCATCTCGCATGATCTGGACGAGGCCATGCGCATCGGCGATCACATCGCCATCATGAACGATGGCTATGTGGTCCAGGTGGGCACGCCCGAAGAGATTCTGCGCCGCCCGGCGAACACCTACGTGCGCGACTTCATCCGCGGTGTCGATGTGGCCGCGGTGTTCAAGGCCGGCGACATTGCGCGCAAGACCCAGGTGGAAATCTCCGAAAGCCCGAATCGGGGTTGCCGGCGGGCGCTCGAGCGGCTGCAGGACCATGACCGCGAGTGGGCCTTCGTGGTGACCCCACACCATCGGTTCATGGGTATGGTCTCCAGTGATTCCCTGCGCGCGGCACTGCGCGCCCAGGACGGCCCCGTAGGTCTGGACAAAGCCTTCCTGAGCGATGTCAGGCCCGTGGCCGCCGACACCCTGATCAATGACCTGTACACCCGCATGGTCGAGCACCCCTATCCCCTGCCCGTCGTGACCGATGACGGCCGGTTCCTGGGGGCCATCAGCCGCACGACGCTGCTGAAGTTCCTGGACCCGACCACCGACCCCCATGGTGATCCGTTGCCCGAGATCCCGGAGACCGCCGCCATGCCACAGGCCGGCACCGCGGACGCCACCAGCGCAGCCTGACCCGATCGAACACAAGGAACCCGATAATGGACGAGAACAACACCCCGGATGATCCGTGGGCTGCCATGAGCAGCCCTGATGATGGCAGTACCGTACCGGCCAGTGCCGGCAATGCCGATGCCGACCCCTGGTCTGCAATGAGTGGTGGCGACGCCGCTTCGCAGGGGTCGGATGCCGTCGGCACGACCAGCACATGGCTGGGCGGCACGGATACCACGGGCGGCAGCGATGCGCTGCAGGGCGTTGCCGCCGACCATGGGCTGTCGTTGCAGCAACTGTGGGACGGCACGCTGCCCGTGCAAGACTGGATCAACCAGGCCCTGGGCTGGATCGTGCTGCACTTTCGCGCCTTCTTCCAGGCCTTGCGCCAGCCGGTGGACGTACTGCTCGGCCACGTGGATGCGGCACTGCAATATCCGCCAGCGCCCGTCATGATCGCCATTCTGTCGCTGATCGCCTGGCAACTGGCAGGCCGGCTTCTGGGCCTGGCCACCCTGCTGTCGCTGCTGCTGGTGGTGGTGCTCGGTGTCTGGCAGGCGTCCATGATCACCCTGTCCCTGGTGCTCACCTCGCTGGTGTTTTGCGTCATCCTCGGATTGCCACTGGGCATCTGGCTGGCGCGCAGTGATACCGCAGAGCGCTTCTTTCGCCCGGTACTGGATGCCATGCAGACCACGCCGGCCTTTGTCTATCTGGTGCCGGTGGTGATGCTGTTCGGCATCGGCAACGTACCCGGGGTCATCGTCACCATCATTTTTGCGCTGCCGCCGCTGGTGCGCCTGACCAATCTGGGCATCCGCCAGGTCCGTCCGGACCTTATCGAAGCGGCGACATCCTATGGCGCCTCGCCATGGCAGCTGCTGCGCAAGGTCCAGCTGCCCCTGGCCATGCCGTCCATCATGGCCGGCATCAACCAGTCACTCATGCTGTCGCTGTCGATGGTGGTGATCGCCTCCATGATTGCCGTGGGCGGCCTGGGCCTGATGGTCCTGCGCGGCATCGGCCGCCTGGACATGGGACTGGCCGCCGTGGGCGGCATGGGCATCGTGATCCTGGCCATCGTACTGGACCGGATCACCCAGACCATGGGCCAGCCCAGGCGCAACCCGCATCAGCGCTGGTACATGAGCGGGCCCGCAGGCATCGTCTGGCGCCTGACAGCCGGGCGCCATGCGACGGGCACCAGCGAATCTGTCGCCCACTCCGAACACCAGCCCACGAAGTGAGGATCCGGCTGGTGCATTTCAATATCCTCAACAGGAGCCATACTATGCCCCATGACACCCGAACTGCAAAGCCACACGCGTTGCTGGCGGCCTTCGGCCTGGCACTGGCCATCACGGCCATGCCGGCCAGCGCTGCCGATCTGCCTGGCACGGGCATCAAGGTCGCCGCAGCCAAGAGCAATATCGCCGAAGAAAATTTCCAGACGGAAATCGTGATGGAAGGCCTCAAGCGCCTGGGCTATGACGTACAGCCCATCCTCGAGGTCGATATTCCCACCGCGCATCTGGCCGTCGCCAACGGCGATGCCACGTTCTTTCCGGTACATTGGGATCCACTGCAAAACGACTTCTATGAAAATTCGGGCGGAGACGCGAAACTCTGGCGCGACAACACTTTCGTGAAGAACTCGCTGCAGGGCTATCTGATCGACAAGAAAACAGCTGATGAATACGGCATCACCAACATCGAGCAGCTCAAGGATCCGAAAATCGCCGCGCTGTTCGACACCGACGGCGACGGCAAGGCCAACATGACGGGCTGCAACCCGGGCTGGGGCTGCGAGCGCATCATCGAGCACCACCTGGATGCCTACGGCCTGCGCGACTGGATCAGCCATGACCAGGGCAGCTACACGGCGCTCATGGCCGACACCATGACCCGCTACAAGCAGGGCAAGCCCATCCTGTACTACACCTGGACACCGTTCTGGATCAGCAACGTGCTCAAGCCCGGCAAGGACGTGGTGTTCCTTGAAGTGCCATTTTCCTCACAGCCCGAGGACCAGAAAGAGCAGAATACCAAGTTGCCCAATGGCAAGGATTACGGCTGGCTGGTGAACACCCAGCGCATCGTGGCCAACCGCGACTTCATCGAAAAGAACCCGGCCGCGAAGACGTTCTTCGAGGAGGTTGCCATTCCTATCGCCGACATCAACGCACAGAACCAGGCCATGGAAGATGGCGCCAAATCGCCGGCTGATGTCGAAAAACACGTGAAAGGCTGGATCAAGGCCCACGAAAAAGAGTTCGATCAGTGGGTGAACGACGCCCTGGCCGCGGCCAGGTAGGCCCGTCGCCCCGGCCCACGGCAACTGGCGCGGGCCGGGCGCGGTAACCATCCACGCCCGGGCCGGATACTGGCCAGGCGTTCAGCGCAGTGCTGGCCGGGCGTTCAGCGCAGTGCTGGCCGGGCGTTCAGCGCAGCGCCAGGTCGGCCAGCACGGTCTCCAGATGGCGCTGCACGCCGGGCGGCAAGGGTTGAAGCGGCAAGGGCAGGCAGCCCGCAGGGGCCAGACCGAGGATTTCGGCCGCACCCGCCACCACGCGCACACTGCCATACTGGGCATACAGCGCCCACAAAGGCGCCAGTTGCCCCGAATGATGCAGAGCCAGCTGCGCATCCCCGCCCAGAGCGGCGCGCGTAATGGCCAGCGCCACCTCGGGAAACAGCCCGCCAATCACCGAGTACCAGGCCTCGCAGCCCGCCAGCAGGCCACAGGCCGCAGATGCATCCCCGCTGATGCCTATGCTGACGTGCGCAGGGATACCGGCGCGCAGATGCGCGACCCGCTGGCGGGCCACATCGAGATCGGCCGATACGGGAGGGATCTTGATGGACGCCACGTGGGGCAATTGCGCAATGCGGCCATGCAGTTCATCGGAAAATTCAAAATGCGTGGTCCGTGGATTGTCGTAGACGCACAGCGGCACTGACAGGGCACCCGATACCGCTTCGTACAGCCCGTAGACTTCTTCGGAGCGCAGTGGCTGGTACGACACCGGGGCCAGCAGCACCCCCTGCACGCCCGCCAGCTGCGCATCATGCACCAGATCGAGCACCTCGCGCGTGCGCAGCGCCCCGACCCCCACCATGACAGGTACCGGCCCCGCGTGCTCGACGGCCAGGCGGGCGATGCGCGCACGTTCGGCCCTTGTGAGGTAGGCATAGCTGCCCGTGGAGCCCAGGGCACAGATGGAGTCGACCCCGGCCGCCACGAGGCGCTGGATCAGGCGGATAAACGCGGCTTCGTCGAGGGCCGTTTCAGACAGCGGGGTCAAGGGAAAAGCACTGAGTCCGGAAAACATGGTGTCTGGGGGTCTGGTCAGGTCAATGTAAAAACACGCTTTGGCATGGCCAGGATGGCGTGGCGCGCGTACCGTCATGTTATCTTCTTTCCACGCACACCTCATACCATTATTATCGACTAGCCCATGAAAAACCATCATCGCATCATGCTGATCCATGCCTTGACCGAGTCCCAGCAGCCCGCATGGGACGCCTTTGCCCGTCGCTGGCCCGAGGCAGACATCCACAACCTGCTCGATGACTCACTGGCCAGCGATCTGGCAGCCGAAGGCCAGATCACCTCACGCATGATGGACCGGTTTCTGACACTCGGGCGTTATGCGGAATCCACCGGCGCCCATGATCACATGACCGACGCCATCCTGTTCACCTGCTCCGCGTTCGGGCCGGCCATCGATCAGGTCAAGCAGGCTGTCGCGATCCCCGTATTGCGACCCAATGAAGCCGCCTTTGAAGAGGCCCTGAAGCAGGGCAACCGGATCGGCCTGATCGTGAGTTTCAAGAACAGTCTGCCACCGCTCACGCACGAGCTGGAAACAATGGCCCATGCCGGCGGGCAGCGCATCACCATCTGTCCGGCTGTCGCCGAAGGCGCACTTGAAGCCCTGAAGCAAGGCCGGCCCGATGAGCATGACGCCATCGTGGCACGTGCTGCCGAAACACTGCGCGATGTGGACGCACTGATTCTGTGCCAGTTCTCACTGGCTCGGGCCGCAGCACGGATCGAGCCTGTCGCAGGACGGGTCGTCTACACGACACCCGACAGTGCGGTCGGCAAGATCAAGGCGATGCTGCTGGGCAAATAAACGGTTCAACGGCCACGCAACCCGCCATACATATCCCAGGTCGTGCCCACCGACCAGCCGCCATCCACGGGCAGATTCACGCCCGTAATGGCACTGGCCCGATCGGACAACAGGAACAGCACCGCTTCGGCGATCTGCTCGGGTCGGACCAACCCCCCCAGTGGTGTGTTCTGCAAGGCCCCATCGACCTGCCGCAGGCCCCGGTCGATCTGATCCTGCAGCAATGGGGTCAGGGTATAGCCCGGCGCCACGGAATTGACGCGAATACCGGACGGCCCCCACTCGGTGGCCAGGCATTGCGTCATGTTGATGATGGCCGCCTTGGCCGGCGAATAAGAATGCAGGGGCATGGAATGCGCACCGGCAATCGAAGAAATATTGACGATGGCACCGGAAGAGCGCTCGAGCATGGCCCTGGAAAAAGCCAGGCAAGTGAGGTATGTACCGCGCAAGTCGATGCGCTGGATACGATCCCAGTCATGCAGCGGAAAGTCGTGGGGCCTTTGTGGGGCCTGTGCGATGCCGGCACTATTGACAAGCCCCCAGACGGGCCCGATCTCGGCCTCGGTGCGCGCCGCTGCAGCCTCGACGCTGTTTTCGTCACCCACGTCCAGCGCGATGGCATGGCCACCCACCTGCTCCGCCACCACCTGGGCCTGCTCGAAATTGAGATCGGCCACCACGGGCAGCCAGCCTTCACGCTGGATGCACTGCGCACATGCTGCGCCTATGCCACTGGCGCCACCAGTGATCACGACGATTCTTGCTTTTTCTGAAGCCATGCCAAACCCCCAATCTGATGTAAACGATTCAAAGAATGTGTCCGCAGGCCATTCATTGGCTGATTGTCTGACGCCAGGAAAGTGCCTGCAAGTTGTCGCGGACCACCCGCTTGAGCACCTTGCCCGACGGGTTGCGCGGCAGTTCATCCACCAGATACAGCGCCCTGGGTACCTTGAAAGAAGCCAGGTACTGGGCACAGTGAGCCGCGAGTTCGTCCAGTGTGAGTGACTCGCCGGGCGCCAGAACAACCACGGCCACGACGCGCTCGCCCCACTGGGCGTCGGGCACCCCCACCACCGCAGCGTCAGTGATTTTCTTGAGCTTGAAGATCACGTCTTCTACTTCGAGTGAAGCCACATTTTCTGCGCCTGTCAGGATCATGTCCTTGCTGCGGTCGGTGACGAAGAGAAAACCATCCTCATCCAGATATCCGACGTCTCCACTGCGCAACCAGTCGCCAAAGAAGCTCTCGGCCGTTTTCTGCGGATCGTTCCAGTACCCCCTGGTCACCTTCGGCCCACGGATACAGATCTCGCCCAGGGTATCCGCAGGCAGGGCATTGCCCTGCCCGTCCATGATCCGGATCTGCACATGCGCCAGGGCGCGACCCGTGGAGCCGATTTTTTCGATTTCCTTGCCGGGCTCCATGAGCGTATCGCCACTGCAGGTTTCGGTCATCCCGTAGCCGTCGATGAAACGCCCCTGGGTGAATACGCGTGTAAAGTCGCGAATGCGCGTATCGGGCGTCTTTTCGCCCCCTGCAATGCACCAGCGAAAGGAAGACAGGTCGTGCTCGACAGCCGAAGGCTCGGCCAGCACCCGGCTGAGCATCACCGGAGCCATCCAGCCACAGGTGACCCGGTGTGCCTGTATGGCCTTCAGCACCTCGAGCGCGTTGAATTCGCGCAGCAGACACATGGTGCCCCCCACTTCGAAAATCGCCACCCCAGGCAGATCGAAGGCGCCGACGTGGTAGAGGGGCCCCACCGACAGCAATGTGTCATCCCCGGTGAGCGGCAGCGCAATGATATGGTCCACGGACTTCCAGTGCATGTTCGAATACGTATGCATCACGCCCTTGGGGTGTGATGTCGTGCCCGAGGTGTACATCAGCCTGACCAGGTCGTCCGGTCGGGCCACGCAGACCTCGCCCGGTACCGCCTGTGCTACGGCATGATGGGCGCAGACGTCGGCCTGCATCGCCGCATCCACGACGACACGATCGAACGGCAGCGCAGCAATCTGCTCGAACTCTTCATCCACGAACAGAAGCCTGGCGCTGGAATTCTCGAGGATGAACGTGGCCTCAGCGGGTGCCAGCCGGTAGTTGATGGGCAGAAACACCGCGCCGATGGCACTGACGGCAAATGAGATTTCCAGAAATGCCGGGCTGTTCTTCATGAACAGCGCAATGACATCACCCTGCTTCAGCCCCCGGGCCTGCAGATACCCGGCCATCTTCATGATGCGCCCATGAAAATCGCCATAGCGGATGCCCTGGCCCTGGTACACAATGGCGACCTTGTCGGGTGTGCGCAATCTGTGAAAATCAACACCGGCAGTCAAGTTCATCATCAGGAATCACCTCTGGTTCAGAAATCGGTTCGAGCAGTCCGCCTTGCATCAATATGAGCGCGGCATACCGAGATCGTGTATGGCGATGTAGTTCAGGACCATTTCCTCGGAGATGGGCGCGAATTTGAACAGACGGGCATCCCGCCACAGCCGTTCGACGTGGAATTCCTTGGAAAACCCCATGCCGCCCATCGTCTGCATGCTGCGTTCAATGGCATGAGTGGCAGCCTGAGAACCGATCAGCTTGGCCACATTGGCCTGCGAGCCATAGGGCAAGCCATTGTCGCAACGCCATGCGGACTGCAGGTTCATCAGCCTGGCGCATTCCAGTTCTGCATGCGCCTGCGCCAACGGAAACTGCAAGCCCTGATAGGCAGAAATTGGCCGGTCGCCAAAGACCTTGCGCTGGCCGGCATAATCCAGCGCCAGCCTCATGGCCAGGCGCCCGGCACCCACCATGCAGGCGGTGGTCACGATGCGTTCGGTATTGAGCACATCGAGCAACTCCTGGAACCCATGATGCAGGGTGCCCACCAGTTCTTCGGGTTCGATGCGCACATCATCAAAAAAAACCGAGCTGGCACTCAAGGTGCGCGTGCCCACCTTGTCGATGGCCGTGTGGCTCAGGCCCTCACGATCGATATCGATCATGAACATCGAAATCCCTTCGGAGCGGCGTGCCACTTCGTCGGGCTTTCGGGTGCGGGCCACCACCAGCATCTTCTGCGCGGCTTCGACCATGGTGATCCAGATCTTCTGCCCCTTGAGCCGCCAGCCGTCGCCATCAGGCCGGGCAAATGATTTCATGGCCAGTGTATTGGTGCCGCTATCGGGTTCCGTCAGCGCCATGCAGAAATGCATGTCTCCCCGGATGAGACGCGGCAACAGGGCCTGCTTCATTTCGGCACTGCCGAACTTCGAAATGGACACGCCGCCGAATATCGGATTGGTCATGAACAATTGGCCAAGCGTGGCCCCACCCCCACCTGCGGCCAGCGCCTCGACGATCAGCGCCACTTCGGTCATGCCCTGACCCGCGCCGCCATACGCCTCGGGCAACGCCGCGCCCGCAAGACCCGCATCGCAGATGGCCTGCCAGCACTCTGCCGGGAATGCCTGCTGCCGATCCAGGTCAGCCCAATACTGAGGCCCGAACTCACGCCCGATCCGTTCGGCCGTTTCCACGATCAACGTCTGCTCTTCACTCAAATTGAAATCCATGTGCATGTTTCCTGGTTGACAGCGGCTCAAGGCAAGGTACGCAGTAATTGGTGGGGGGTTTGCAGCAGATCGACGACCGCCTTCAGAAAACGCATGCCACTTGCCCCGTCGTGCAGACGGTGGTCGGCAGCCAGCGTCAGGCCCAATTCCTGACACAGAACGGGCTGACCCTGGGCATCTGGCCGGAAAACGGGCCGTACGGCCCCCACCCCGAGAATTGCAGACTGGGGCGGATTGATGATGGGTGCCATGTAGGTGGCCCCAAGCATGCCTGCATTGGATAGCGTGATGGCGCCGCCATGCAGGTCATCAGCCGCGCAGCGACCATTGCGGGCACGCTCGACCAGGGCATTGGCGCGAGCCGCCAACCCATCCAGCGCGGCCCCCGACAAGCCATGAAGAACGGGCGCCATCAGCCCTTGCTCTGTCGTGACCGCGACACCGACATCGGGTGTGTCGAATGCAATGATGCCGTCATCGTCCCAGATCCGGTTCTGTTCGGGATGCCGCAGCAGGGCATGCGCCACAGCGGCGATCAGGAAATGATTGATGGTCGGTCGAGGCGCGAAACCGGCCTCGATGAGTTGCTGGCGCAGCACCAGCAGTTGTGACACCTCGGCTTCGACAAACAGGTAGAAATGCGGGATATCCTGCTTGGCCTGGACCAGACGCCGGGCCATGGTCCGGATCCGGCCGTGGGCAGCGGTGCGCGTGCCCGAGCGCCCGGCATCCGCTGAAATCGAAGCCGCGCCGCCCTGCGGCCCTGATACCTCAGCAGCACAGGAAACAGCCAGATCGCTGGGGTCTGTGGCCACAGCCATGCGCACATCCTGCGCCTTGATGCGGCCCCGCGGCCCCGTACCCGGCACGGTATGCAGATCCACATCGTGCTCGGCTGCCAGGCGCCGCGCCAGTGGCGTGGCCCGCAAACGGGCCGGCACATCGACGGGAACCCGGGCCTCTTCGACGTCTGGCTGTACCGGCTCGACCTGATGCAGATCAGTCGCAGGCGAATGCCCCGATGCCGCCTCCCCGGCATCGGACGTCTGCCCGGCAGCCGTCTGTGGCTCATCTGCATCCGTACACCACCGGCCGACCACGGTGCCCACAGGTACGGTCTCGCCCTGGGCCACCAGAATTTCGGCTATTTCACCTGCCTGCGTGCTGGTGATCTCGTTTGCGACCTTGTCGGTCTCGACCACGAACAGCACATCCCCTGCGGCCACCCTGGAGCCGGCATCGACCAGCCACTCCAAAAGCAGGCCTTCGGTCATCGTCAGGCCCAGCTTGGGCATCAGAATATCCGCGCTTTGTGACATCACCTTAATTTCCACTGAATTTGGCACTGCGTTTCTCGAGAAACGCCTGCATGCCTTCATGCGCATCTTTGGTATCGAATACCAGGCTGATCATCGCCTGTTCGTGCGCAAGCGCACTGCGCAGGGGCATCTCGCCACCTTCGACCAGAGTGCGCTTGAGCAATTTCATGACTACAGGAGATTTGGCTGCAATCCTGTCGGCCAGCGACAAGGCCTCTTTCATCAGGTCGCCCCGAGGCACTACGCGATTGGCCAGCCCGATGCGAACCGCCTCGTGCGCATCGATGCGCTCGCCCGTGAACATCAGCTCACGTGCCACGCACGGCGCCAACTGACGGATGGCGCGTTGCGTGCCACCGGCGCCGGGGAACAGGCCCAGCCCGATTTCCGGCAACGCCATCACGGCGTTGTCAGCCAGCATGCGGATGTCAGTGCACAGCAGCAATTCGGTGCCCCCGCCCAGTGCCCAGCCATTGACGGCCGCAATGGTGGGCTTGTCGCATGCTTCGACCCGGCGAAAGATACGGTGGATGTCTTCGGCAAATTCAAAGTAGTGCGGCAAGGCCTCGCGAGTCGCCATCTCGGCCAGATCACCTCCGGCAATAAAGGATTTTTCGCCTGCCCCCGTGATGACGATGGCACGCACCTGCGCATTGCCCTCAAAATCCATGAATGCCCGCTCAAAGGCGAGCATGGTTTCGGCGTTCAGGGCATTGTGGACTTCTGGCCGATTCACGGTGAGGATAGCGACATGTCCGCGGATTTCCTGCAATATGGCCGGTTGACTCATTTTCTTCCTCCAGAGACAGGGATCAGGCCATCACGCGCTGGACGGCCTGGATGATTTGTTCGGCGTCAGGCCGATAGATTTTCTCGAGTGATGGTGCAAACGGAACCGGAACGAACGGGGCGCCCACACGCACGATCGGGGCATCGAGTTCATCGAAACCGATGTCTGCCATGCGGGCCGCGACTTCGGCACCCACGCCAAATGCCTCGACCGCTTCATGGGCAATGACCAGACGATGCGTTTTCGCCAGCGATTCGAGCACGGCACCCTCATCCCAGGGCTGCAGGCTGCGCAGATCGATGATTTCGGCCGAGACCCCCTGCGAAGCAAGCTGATCAGCTGCTCGGGCGGCCTGGTGGACCATGGCCCCGTAAGTGACAATGGACACATCCGTACCCGCACGCAGCGGGTGAGCCTTGCCCAATGGCAGGGAAAAGGGCTCATTGGGCACCTCGCCCTTCATGGCGTACAGTGCCTTGTTCTCGACAAAAATGACCGGATCGGGATCGGCAATGGCGCTCTTGAGCAAACCGTAGGCATCGGCCGGGCTGGACGGGCAGACCACCTTGAGACCAGGGACGTGCGCAAACCAGGCTTCCAGACACTGTGAATGCTGCGGCCCTGCGCTGATGCCGCCCCCATGCGGGGTACGCACCACCAAAGGCACGGAACCCTGGGCCCCGAACATGTAATGGGCCTTGGCCGCCTGATTGACGATCCCGTCCATCGCCAGCGTCATGAAATCCATGAACATGATTTCGAGCACCGGCCTGGCGCCCGAGAGCGCAGCACCCACCGCCGCCGCAGCCATGGACGCCTCGGAAATCGGCGTATCACGTACCCGCAATTTGCCGAACTTGTCAAGCAGCCCACGAGTGACACCAAAAGGCCCGCCAGCCGCAGCGATATCTTCGCCCAGAAGAATGACGCGCTCATCGGCGCGCATGGACTCTTCCAGAGCCCGGTTGATGGCATGGCCAAAACGCAGCTCAGCCATGGCGCACCTCGATCGTGTGAGCATAGACATCGCGACAGGCATCGGCCCAGACGGGCAATGTGCCCTGGCGGGCGCGCTCGACGGCGCCCTCGACCTGGGCATGCACCGCAACACGCATCTGCTCGATCTCTTCGTCAGGGATACCATATTCACGCAGCACCCGCTGGAACAGCATGACGGGGTCATGATCACCCAGAAGTTCAAGCTCGGAGGCGTCCCGGTATTTCTGCGGGTCGCCTTCGTAGTGGCCGCGCCAGCGATGCGTCATGCATTCGAGCACATAAGGGCCCTGACCCGCGCGTATGGCGGCCACCGCCTGCTGGCCAGCCTGCTCGACCTCGAGCACCTGGTTGCCATTGACCTTGGCATGCGGAATCCCGAACGCGTTGGCGAGATTCTTCAGGTCGGCCACAAACTGCTCTGCCGTGGGCGAGAATTCGGCCCAACCATTGTTTTCACAGACGAACAGCAACGGCAGCTGCCACAGCGCCGCCATATTCAGGGATTCGTGCAGCACGCCTTCAGCCATGGCGCCGTCACCGAAAAAGGCTACGGCGATCGCATCGCTGCCCGCGACCTGATGCGACAGGGCGCTGCCCAGGGCAATCGGCACGCTCGCCCCCACAATGGCATTGGCGCCCAGCATGCCGATGGACAGATTGGCCACGTGCATGGAGCCCCCCCGACCCCGGCAGATCCCCTCGTCACGCGCCATGAGCTCGAAAAAGAAGTCATCCAGAGAAATGCCCTTGGCCAGGGCATGCCCATGACCTCGATGCGTGGAAGCGACCGTATCCGTGGCGCGCAGAACCCCGCCCAGGCCCGCTGCAACCGCCTCCTGGCCCACGCTCAGGTGAATGAAGCCCGGTACTTCGCCATCCGCAAACAAACGGCTCAGTTGTGTCTCGACAATGCGGATGGTGATCATTCTCCGATAGAGATCGAGAAGATCTGCCGCAGCGTACGCCACGGGCTTGTCTTTTTCCACGGGCTTGTCTTTTTCTGTAGCTGACTGCTTCGTCACGAATGGCCTCCAGTCCTCATGCAAGTCGATACGGTAAAAATGGCACTCCTGCTGCGTGTATTCCTGGCCATCGGGTCAAAGGGATTGCTCCAGGATCTGAATGACGTCGCCAGGACGATCGATGGGGCGGGGGTTGCTGCGTACCATCATGTTCTGCATGGCACCGTTTGCAATGGCCTCGAAATGCTCGCGCCCCACCCCGACGTCCTTCAGGCGGGTGGGCAGCCCCAGATCACGCACTAGCGCTTCGATCAAGTCGGCTGCATCGCGACCCGCGTCCCCCAGGGCTGTGCTGATCAGTTGCTGGCGATCGGCATTGACGCCATGATTGAAGCGCAGGACGTTGTGCAGCATGACGCACGAGGTATAGCCATGCGGCACGCCAGCCACCGCCCCAAGCTGATGGCCGATGCCATGGCTGGCCCCCCAATCGATACGCCCCAGACCCGTGGACGCGAGCCAGACACCCAACTGGCTGTCAAGCCGGCTGCCCTGATCAGCGGCATCGGCACGACTCGCCCTGAGCGAAGTCGCCAGCATGGCCAAACCATGCAGACAGGTCGCGTCAGTGAAGGGCTGTGGATGGCGGGAGCAGACGGTTTCCACTGCATGGTCCACCGCTCGTATCCCCGTGGAAAACCAAAGCCAGTCTGGCGTATGCACGGTGATGGCCGGATCCAGGATCACCACCCGGGCGCCGATGTCCGGCGATGAATAGAGATCCTTGACGGCGCGGTCTGGATCCGAACACCCACCCAGGTGGCTGAATTCGGCACCCGAGAGTGTCGTAGGCGCGGCGATCTGCCGTACGGGCGAAGGCGCCACCCGTGGAACGACACGCGCACCGTCTTCATTGACGCGAATGCGGAAATCCAGCAATGCCTTGGCCGTGGTGATGTTCTCTGCCAGGCAGATCTGCAGGATCTTGGCGGTATCGATAGGCGTGCCGCC
Organism: Castellaniella sp.; assembly: GCF_041677825.1. Classification (GTDB taxonomy): domain Bacteria; phylum Pseudomonadota; class Gammaproteobacteria; order Burkholderiales; family Burkholderiaceae_B; genus Castellaniella. The sequence goes on along the minus strand of NZ_JBAYPG010000018.1, from coordinate 29,764 downwards.
GCCCACCGTGACCAGAAGATCGGGCTGCGCCTGGCGAACCGCAGCCGCTGCCTTCAGGACGCTGTCGATGGGTACGTGCGCGACGCACTCGTCGAAACGCCCTGCGTAACGGGATTTCAGTGCAGCCTGTATCTGGTCGACCACGCCCGTTTGCCGGCTGAGCGTCTTGCTGGCGATCAGAAAGACACGCTGGGCATTCTGACTGGCCACCACATCTGCTATTGCCTGTGCGACTGGTATGCCAAAAACGACACTGTCTTGATCAAGGAAATCATACCGACCCTGCATGTACGCCATGAAATGCCTCCTGGTTGTGCATCCGCAAGCCGTCTGCAGTACGCCCGACACGCGTGGTGCGGCCATACATCGACGCTATTGCACTATTGTGAAGCGAAGTGTAGCATCAAAATGAATCATGCTTCACTATTCATAATAGAACAACTGACCAGGAGACACAACGATGGGATTGAGTCGAATCATTGCCAGGTTCATCGAGCAGATCGAGCCCGACAACCTCCCTGCCGAGGTGGTGGAAAAGGCAAAGGCCTGCCTGCTCAACGGCTATGGCATCGGCATGGGCTGCCACAACACCCCCTATGCCCCGGTCGCCCGGCAGGCCGCTGTTGCAATGAACGGCATCTGGGACAATAACGGCGCCACGCTGCTGGGTGATGGGCGCAGGACATCCGTGGCCGGTGCTGCCCTGGCCAACAGCGCGCTGTTCCACGGCCGTGCCCAGGAAGACACCTGTGGTGCCGCCCACCTGGGCGCCATCATGATCCCCTTGCTGACCGCCATGATCGAAGCCGGGCATGACAGTACCGCTGACCTGATCCCGGCCCTGGTCGCCGGTTACGAAGCCGGTGGTCTGCTGGAACAAGGATACGCGCAGTACACCACCCCGGCCGGGCTGCGTTCATCCACGGTATACGGCACAATTGCCGCGGCGGCCGCATCGGCACGCCTGCTCCGGCTTCCGGTCGATCGGATCGAAGCGGCCCTGTCCAATGCCGCCTCTTTCTCGGGGGGCCTGCTGCAGTCATTCGCAGACGGCACCGACGAGTGGCGCTATCAGGTCGGGGTGGTCGGTCAAACCGGCTACACCGCCACGCAGCTCGCCCGCGCCGGTTCCGTCGCGGCGCCTCACGCATTCGAAGGGAGGGCGGGGCTTGTCAGGGCACTGGCACGCGTCGATTGCGATGTCGATGCGCTCGCGGCCCGGCTGGGCAAGGAATGGTCCATTCTGCGAGTCACCTTCAAACCCTATCCAGTATGCGCATTCAACCAGACCCCCGTCATTGCCGCACTGGCGCTCAGGCAGACCCTGCTCGACAAAGGCCTCGAGTCCGACAGCGTGCAGAAGGTCAGCGTCAGCATGAATCCGTACGAAACCGGCTATGCTGGCATGGATGCCCGGGGTCCATTCAACTCGATTTCCGGCACCTTGATGAGCATTCCTTTCTGCATTGCCAATACGCTGCTGTACGGTGAGCCGGACATGCACAGAATGACCTCTTATGACGACCCGGCCGTGGCCGCCCTGATGGAACGCATCGATCTGCTTTCCGATGAGTCCGTGGACAAACTGTGCTGTGTCATCGGTCTGAAGATCAACGGCCAGCCCGACCTCGAACACCGCCAGATGATGACAGTGAATGATTACGCCTATAATCGACAGCAGGTCGCCAGCCTGATACGCCGCGTAGGCAGTGAAACCTCGCTGCCAGAAGCGCTGTACCAGAAACTTGAAGCATTTGTCGATGCACCTGATCAACACCCGATCAGCGACCTGCTGGCATGCTTCGGTGGCCTGCCAGGCGCAAGACGCTGACCTCCTGACGCTCAAATTCAATCATCATCGTGGCCGTCCGCAATCTCCAGCCCAGAACCCCATCTCACAGCGGGAGAAAGCGCCCCCCCAACCAGTGGCGAGCAGGGCGCAACCGCAAGGAAAAATCCGAGCTGGTGCGCAGCAACCTTCTGTGGGCGGCCACGAAACTGGTGGGTGAAGAAGGGTATGCGGCCGCCTCGATTGCCAAGATCACCCAGTTGGCCAACGTGGCCATGGGGACGTTCTACAATTATTTCGACACGCGCCAGGCGATCCTCGATGAGCTGCTGCCACGCATGGGCAAGAACATGCTCGAGTACATTCGCGAGCGCTCGATCGGTGGGCACAATTTCGCCGAACTCGAAGAACGCAGCTTCGAGGCATTCTTCGAGTTCATCGACCGCGAGCCGCATTTCTTCAGGATCCTGAACGAGGCCGAAAGCTTCGCCCCCAAGGCGCACGCCGCACACCTCGACATGGTGTCGCGACGCTACATCCGGTTTCTGCGTCGTTCGGCGCAAAATGGCGAATTCCCGGGATATTCCGACAGCGAACTGGAAACCATCGCATATATCCTCATGGCGACCCGCACGTACCTGTCCCAGCGTTACATGAACGATGAAGACGCACAGCACCTGTTGCCCAAGGATGTCGTCAAGACCTACATGAAATTCGTGCGCTTCGGCCTGGAAGGTGCCCGCAAAACAAGCTGCGAGCCTGAAAAACGATGAAGCGCGGTCATGCCTCGGGCGCCATGCGCTGGCACAACGCCCTCACCTTGCAGGTATCCCCATGAGCCACCTCCTCTTGCACACCGAAGTCGCTGCCGAGTGGGTCGACTACAACGGCCACATGAATGACGCTGAATACGGCCACGTGTTCTGCACCGCATCCAACCTCATGATGGACACGATCGGCCTCGACGCCCCCGGGCGCGCGGCGCTGCAATGCACACTGTTCACGCTCGAATCGCACATCTGTTATGTGGCCGAAGTCCATCAGGGCGAGCCTCTGCGAGTGATGCTGGATATCCTTGACCGCGATGCGAAGCGCATACACGCGTTCTTTTCCATGTATCGCGCCGATGACACCCTGGTGGCCACAGGCGAACAGCTGTTCATGGCCATGTCGACCACCACCAGGCGGCCGACCAGGCTGCCCGAGGCCGTCAACCAGCGGCTGGACGAATATGGCCAATTGCCACGCGATGCCTGGCCGAAGCACGCGGGCCGGCCGATGGGCATCAGACGGCCGTCGCGCTCCGGAAATCCTTGATGCGGGCACCGAGGGTGCCGCGCAGGACCGACTGGTCGGAACCGATGATGAACAATCGAACGCCGAGATCCTTGTAATACGCCAGCTGGCGCATGTCGGGCAGGAACATGCCGACCGTTCTGTGGGCCTGTCGACAGACGGATGTCACGACCTTGACGGCCTCCTGTACCTTTTCATGCATCACGCCATCGACGCCCAGTGACACGGCCAGGTCGGCCATGCCCAGGAACAGGCAGTCCACCTCGTCTACGGTCACGATATCCTCAATCTGCTCGACGCCGGCACGATCCTCGATCTGACAGATGACGACGGTATTGCGGTCGGATCGATCGATGTACTCGGCCATGCCAACGCCACCGTACCCGCCCGCCCGGTGCGATGCTGAAAACCCCCTGCTGCCGTCCCTGTAACGGGTGGCCCGTACCACTTTCCTGACCGCAGCGGCGCTCTGCGCGTGGGCCGAAATGATCCCTGCTGCACCCGTATCCAGCACTTCCAGGACAGAAGCGTCGCTGGTTCCCGAAAGACGCACCAGGGCGGGTATGTCCCAGGCGCGCGCGGCCAGCATGCAGGCATCGATGTCCTTGCGGCCAAAGGGCGCGTGCTCGGCATCGATGGCCAGGAAATCCAGCCCTGCTGCCCCCATGACCTCGACGATCTGATAGGCCGGGGTCTTCACGAAACTGCCCATCAGGAGCGACCCGTCACGGATTCTCTGGCGCAATGTCACGTTCTGTACCATGACGCCCACTCAGCCGCCATACTCGGGGCGTTTCGGCGTGAAGATGTCCAGATTCAACACGGGCTCTTCACCCACGACCACCCCCCAGTGCCGGGTATTGGGCGGAATGACCACCAGCTGGCCAGGCCCCATCAAGATCGATTCGTCTGCGATATGAAAGCGGATCCTGCCTGCCAATATATAGGCGATCTGTTCATGGGGGTGTGCGTGCGGCTTGGGCTCGTGCCCGGGCGCCAGACGATGCAGGGCCAGTGTGGCGCCTTCGCCGGAAAATGATTTGCGCTCGACCCCGTCGCGAACCGGCGTCCAGGGGATCGAATCCCAATCAACCTGATGTGCTTTCATGAAACCTCCTGTGTTCACTCAGCCTTGCCGAACAATCCCATGGGTCTGACGGAAATGAATGCCAGCAGGATCGACAACGCCGCAATGTTCTTGAAACCAGAGCCAAAGACCACGATGGCCATGGACTGCGCCAGGCCCAGAATGATGCCGCCCACGAAGGCGCCGGCAGGATTGCCGAACCCCCCGATGATGGCTGCAATGAATCCGCTGATGGCAAACGGGACCCCGACATCGAAGGCCGTGAACTGGGTCGGGGTGATGAGCACGCCCGCGATGGCCCCCAGGCCGGCAGACAGCGCGAAGGCATAACCCAGCATCCGGGCCACGGGGATGCCCTGCAACGCAGCCGCTTCGCGGTTGATCGCACACGCGCGCATGGCACGGCCCACGCGGGTACGGGTAAAGAAAGCAGCCAGGGCAGCCACCAGCAGGATCGAGGCCACCGCGATGAACAGCAATTGATAATTGATTGCCACGCCCCCCATCATCAGCGGCGGCAAATCAATGAAATTCGGCAGCGACTTGGGCTGGTCACCCGCCGACAGCAAGGTTGCTCGTTCGAGGACGATCTGCACGGCCAGCGTCGCCAGAATCATGACGAAAGGGGCGCTGTTTCGATGCCACAGGGGGCGCACGACGATGCGTTCGATCAGGACGCCCAGGGCACTGACCAGGGCAATCGCAAGCACGGCGGCCGTGAGCAGGGAGAATCCGCCCAGAACGGAAAAGGCATAGGTCATCATGCCACCCAGCATCACAAACGCGCCCTGGGCAAAGTTGACGATGCCGCTGGCGTTGTAGATGACGCAGAAGCCAATGCCGATGAGGCCATAGACACAGCCGATACCAATACCCGAAGCCAGTGCCTGCAGGATGAATGTCAGATCAGGCATAGTCGACTCCACCCAGATAGGCCTCCAGGACGCGCGGATCATTCTGCACCTGCTCGGGTCCGCCTTCAGCCAGTTTCTTGCCAAAATCGAGCACGATGATCTTGCTGGCAATGTCCATGATGAGGCGCATGTCATGCTCGATGATCAGCACTGTGACGCCCTGCGCCACGATCTGCCTCACGATCAGCGCAAGATTGCCGGTTTCTTCCTGGTTCAACCCGGCCGCCGGCTCGTCGAGCAGCAGCAGTCGGGGCCTGGCAGCCAGGGCGCGCGCGATTTCCAGAAGGCGCTGCTGACCATAAGTCAGTTCGGTGGCCCCGATGCCGGCCCTGTCCTCGAGCCCGACGAAGTCGAGCAGTTCCATGGCCATGCGGTCGACCATCCGGGTCTGTTCACGCACCCGCCGTCCGCGCCACAACGCCGCCCAGATATCCCCCGTGCTTTGCAGATGTGCACCGATGCGCACATTCTCGAAAGCGGTCAGGTCCGGGAACAGCTGCACGAGCTGGAATGTCCGGATCAGGCCACGCGCCGCGATATCGACCGCCCGCATGCCCGTCACATCCTGACCATCGAAGGACACCGTCCCTCTGGTCGGTGCGAGAAATCCCGAAATCATGTTGAAGAGGGTCGTCTTGCCGGCCCCGTTTGGCCCGATGATGGCACTGATGGTACCGGCCTCGATGGAAAAACCGACATCATCGACCGCAGTCAGGCCACCGAACTGCTTGGTGACGCCAGCCAGTTCAAGTAGTTTCAATTGCGTCTACCTCTTGCAAAAAAACGGCCAAACGACGCCACGCCCTTGGGCGCAAAGATCAGGATCAGGATCAGCGCAGCGCCAAAGGCAAGATCCTGGTAATCCTTGAATCCACGAAATATCTCCGGCAGCAGGCTGATGATGCAGGCCCCCAGAATGGGCCCGAGCGTCGATCCTATGCCGCCGACGTAGAGCATCATGAACCCTGCGATGACCATGTTCAGCCCGAACACTTCGGGACTGACAAAACCGACGAAATGAACCATCAGGGAGCCCGCCACCGCGGCATAAATTGCAGCGATGACAAAAGCAGCCAGTTTGTAGTACGCGATATCGACCCCCAGTGCCTGCGCCGCACTTTCACTACCGGAAATCGCCAGCAACGCATTGCCGAAACGTGATTTTTTCAGGCGGTTGGCCGCAAACAGGGCCAGCACCACGATCGCCGACAGGAAATAGAGCTGCCAATGGGGATCGAGAATCTCCCACCCCCCAAGCGCCAGCGGTGGAATGCCGGAAATCCCCATGTAGCCCTGCGTCATGGAATCCCATTCAACCGCAATTTCGTAGACGATCAGCCCCAGGGCCAGTGTGGCCATTGCCAGGTAATGCCCACGCAGGCGCAAGGCCGGGTAACCGACCACAAACGCCGCCATCCCGGCGCCCACGACCCCGACGGCAAAAGCCGGCAACAGGCCCCAGTCGTAATTGGCCGTCAGTATGGCAGAGGTATAGCCACCAATGGCAGCAAACGCGTTCTGGCCGAAAGAGACCTGGCCGGCATATCCCATGAAGAAATTCAGGCCAATGACAAATATCGCATAGATTGCCGCGAAACCCAGCACGGTCACCAGATAGTCACCGAACATGGGAGACAGCGCAAGGATGACAAGGCCCAGCGCAGCCGGCAGATAGCGCATGGCACCGCCATTGGCTGTATCAGGTTGACGCAAGATAATACCTCGCTAGATCATTCGCAGAACCGATCTGGTCGGGCGTCACTTCCGCAACCACTTGCCCGACTGCCATCAGATAGGCCCGCGAGGCCAGTTTCAGTGCCATGGGTGCTTTCTGCTCGACCAGCAGCACACTCAGGCCCGACCGATTCAGATGCCCCAGGGTGGTCAGTATTTCATCGGCCAGACGTGGTGCCAGCCCCAGTGACGGCTCATCCAGAAGCAGCAGCTTGGGCGCGGCCATCAGGCCACGCCCGATGGCCAGCATTTGCTGCTCGCCACCAGACAGGGAGCCCGCCTGCTGAGTCTGGCGCTCCTTCAACCGCGGGAACAGCTCGAACACCTGTTCCAGACGCCGCTTCAATTCGGCCCTGTCATGGCCGATCAGGTAGGCGCCCAGATCGAGATTGTCGAGCACGGTCATGGGCCCGAATATCCCCCGCCCCTCGGGCACCATCACGATGCCCCGCTTCGTACAGCCACGCGGGTCATTGACCGGCAGCGGGGTGCCCTCGAAATGCACTGAGCCAGCCCCCTGCACGAGACCCATCACCCGGCGCAGCAGCGTGGATTTGCCTGCGCCGTTGGGCCCCAGCACGGCGACCAGCTCACCCCTGCGCACGTGCAGGTCCGTTGCATGCAGCGCTTCGACCTGCCCGTAACGGGCCGTGAGGCCCTTGATTTCGATCAGGGCATCCGCCATGGCATTCATTTGACGATCTTGACCTGACCGTCGGCAATGGTTGCCAGATAGAATGGGTTCTCGGTGATACCCTGGTGAGCCGTTTCAGAAAAATTGTAAACGCCCGAAGTGCCCTGGAATCCGGTAACGCCCTCGATCGCGTCGCGCACTTCGGGGCCTTCGAAAGAGCCCGCCTTTTCAATGGCCGCCTTGGTCACGAACACCGCATCCCATCCACGCCCCGACCAGTTCGGATCGCGATCACCATATTTTTCACGCCACGGCGCCAGGAAATTCTCGATGCTGTCCTTCAGCGCGCCATCGGGCAAGGCTTCGGCAACCTGCGAGGGCGACGCCACGAAGAAGAACTGATCACCCAGCACCTCGGCCACAGGCTTGAACACGGCCAGATCTTCCAGGCTGGTGAGCAACAGGGTCTTCAGACCCAACTGCTTGATGTTCTTTGCCGCGGTCAGGGTGGTACCGCCCAGACCGATCTTCAGTATGGCTCCGGCCCCGGCAGCATTCATCTTGCTGATCTGAACCGACAGATCCGGGTCATCGGTCTTGTACTGCTCGACACCGACGATCTCCAGACCATATTTTTCGGCCGCCTCGAGGGCCACGTTCTTCTGCAGATTCGCATAGGGGGATGGATCGTGCAGAATGCCGACCTTGCGGATATCCGTCGCATCCTTGATGTATTCGAGCCGCTTCTCGACCTCGAACCCGGCCAGAGGCAACGTACTGAATGCCCATTTCAGTTCATTGGGCTTGGTGGGCAGGATCGAGCACAGCATCATGGGAATCTGCGCCCTGACGACGGCGCCCGCGGCGGCGAAGTTCCCGGCCGATACGCAACCGGACAGAAAGGCATCGACCTTGTCGCTGGTGATCATCTTGCGGTAGACGATGACCGCCTCCTGGGGTTCCGATCGATTGTCTTCGACGATGACCTCGATTTGGCGGCCATTGATGCCACCGCTCTGGTTCACCGCCTCGGCAGCAAGTTTCACGCCATCGGTCCAGGCCCGGTCCACGGTAGCGGCATAGCCGGTCAGCCCGGCAGAAATGCCGATCTTGTAGGGCTCCGCATGGGCAGCACCCATGAGCAGGCCACAAAAGGCAATGCCTGTGAACACGTTTCGAATGTTTTCATACATTTTTCGTTCCATGGTTGTCTCCGTTCTGTTCATGGATTTCAAACTGCCTTGCCGTACCCACCACCTCCGGGGGTTTTCAGGACGACACGGTCACCTGCCTGCATGGTGATCTTGCGCGCTTCGGCCACTGGAATGTCATTGATCCTGAATTCACCCGCTGCGCCAGGGTCGCCACCATCGAGGCCATCCGGGCCCTGCTGCAACCGGCTCGGTACCGCATTCAACAGCCAGGGCTTGCTGGTATTCATGTGGAAAGCGATGATCTGGCCATCCCCGCCCGGCTGCAGACCCGCACCGCCCGAGCCCGGACGAAGTTCCTTGCAGTCGAACACGATGGGCATGGCCGCCTCCAGAATCTCGATGGGCACCGCACCGACGCCCGTGGGGTAGCAGGTTGCACTGAGGCCTGGCTTGGTCTTGCGCGCCCCCATGCCCCCTGAATAATTGAACATGGACGAGGTAAAGGCACGGCCATCGGCCTGCCGCCCCTGGACCTGAATGGTCCACACGGCCCCGGCCCCTTCGGCCAGTACACGATCGGGAAGAATCTGGTGCAACGCTTTCAGGATCGGCATGGGGACATACATGCCCACCACATGCCGGGCGTTGACCGGCACAGGGTATTCGCAATTGACGATGCTGCCCTTGGGGGCCGACACGATGATGGGCGCCAGACTGCCATGATTGTTGGGCAATTCCGGATTCAGGCAGCTTCTGATGGCGAAGGTAGAGTAGGCATGGGTGTAGTTCATGACCACATTGATCCCGGCCGCGCTGGCCCCCGAACTGCCGGTGAAGTCGATCCTGATTTCGCCCGCCACAGCATCCACCGTCAGGGCCGTCTTGAGCGTGATGATCTCGCCACCCGGCACGTCGAAGCGGGCCTCTCCGTGGTAGGTGCCTGCGGGCAGCTTGCGGATCGCATCGCGGGTGGCCGATTCCGAGCGCCCGATGATCTCGTCGGACAACGTTTCGATATCCTCCAGGCCATAGCGCCTGCACATGGCCAGCAACTGCCGCCCCCCAGCCTGCCCGCTCGAGACCTGGGCAGCCAGATCGCCAAAGACGTGATCCGGGGTACGAACATTCGAGCGGATCATGTGATGCAGGGTCTGGTTCGGTACGCCCGCCTCATGAAACTTCAGCGGCGGAATCCACAGGCCTTCCTCATGGACATCGCGTGCGCCCGCCCCGATCCCGTAGCCGCCGATGTCCGTGTGATGAATGGTGGACCCGATATAACCGATCAGCCGGCCTTCATTGAAAATCGGCGACAGCAGGGTGATGTCGAAAAAATGCCCTGCCGACAGCCATGGATCATTGGTGATGATCACATCGCCTTCAACCAGCTGGCCTTCGAATGCCCTGTGCAAATGGCCCCCGGCGGCTGCCAGGGAATTGATGTGCCCCGGCGTGCCCGTATTGGCCTGGGCCACCATGCGCCCGCGTGCATCGAACAGAGCGCTCGCCAGATCCCCGGCTTCACGGACGATGGGGCTGAACGCGATGCGCTGCAAGGCCTTGGCTTGCTCGCTGACGATGCTGACCAGGTTGGACCACAAAATTTCCAGTTCAATGCCATTCACGACTGATCCTCCTGTTGCGCGACGATGCACCCGATGTCATTGACCCTGGCCCGCCAATGCGGTGGGATGACGATGGTGGTTTCCCGTTCCTCGATGATGGCGGGCCCCATGATGCACTGACCAGCCGCCAGTTCACTGCGGCGATACACCGAAACCCTCTGGTCGCTTTGCCACAGGTGGACCACGCGCTCGCCCTTGGGGGCGCCTTCGCCTGCAGGCAGTTCGATGGCCCCATGAAACGGAATCAGCGGCCCGCGAGCGGTCAGGCGCCAGCTGACGATCTCGAGCGGAACATGGGATGGGTTGAAGCCGTACTGCGCCTCATAGGCCTCGTTGAAGATGCTTTCAATGACCCCGACATCATGCGTCTGCCTGGGGTCGCCCGGCAGCGTGATGCTCACTTCGTTCTGCTGCCCCAGGTAGCGCAGATCCGCCCCGAAGATCAGCGTGACATCTTCGGCCCGGCAGCCCGCTGCTGACAATGCAGTGTCCGCCTCCCGGGCCATGTCATCGAACAATTGCCCGACCCTGGACCAGTCGCTGAGATCCAGCCGGCCCAGGTCACCCCGCACCAGATCGAGACGCACCGGCGTGACCAGCGTCCCGAATGCCGACAGCACGCTGGCCTGCGGCGGAAAAATCACCGATTCGCTCTGCAGCAAGGCGCCCACTTCACACGCGTGGACGGGCCCTGCCCCACCAAAGGCGAACAGCGACAGGCCACGATAGTCGATCCCCCGGTCGGTCGCATGCGCTCGCGTTGCACCGGCCATCGCCTCGGCCACGATCCGGTAGATGCCCCGGGCTGCGGTGTGTGGGTCGGTACCGAGCTGCGTACCCAGTGCCTCGATGACACGCCTGTTGGCCTGCCGGTCGAGCTGCATCGCGCCCCCCAGAAAGTTGTCGGCATCCAGCAGGCCCAGATAAAGGTCCGCGTCAGTGACCGTGGCCCCGTCGCCGCCGCGCCCATAACAGGCCGGACCGGGCATGGCACCTGCACTGCGGGGCCCGACCTTCAGCAAACCCAGATGATCCACGGACGCGAGACTGCCACCACCGGCGCCTATCTCTATCATGTCGATCGACGGAATGGTCACCGGCATGCCGCTGCCTTCCTTGAACCGGTAGCGTCGGTCTACCTCGAAGAGGCCGGTGATCAGCGGCTTGAACTGTTCGATCAGACAGGCCTTGGCCGTTGTGCCGCCCATGTCGAATGACATCAGGCGCTCGAGGCCCAGCACTTCGGCATAATGACTTGCAGCCAGGGCACCGGCCGCCGGCCCGCTTTCGATCATCCGCACGGGATGATGCTCGGCCACCTCGATACCGATCACCCCGCCTGACGAAAGCATGATGAGCGGCGCGTTCGGATAGGCCTCCTGTCTCAGCCGCCGGGTCAGTGCGCGCAGGTACGGCTGGGACACCGGCATCGTGAATGCATTGATGGCCGTCGTGGATGCACGCGGATATTCACGGATCTGCGGCGCGATCTCGGACGACAGCGATATGTACAGGTCTGGCATCGCCGCACGCAGCATGTCGCCCACCAGCCGCTCATTGGCCGGATTGACATAGCTGTTCAGGAAACAGATTGCCACCGCCTTGACTTTCTGGCGACGCAATTCGTCGATGTACGGCTGCACATCGGACAATTCAGGCTGTTTCAGCAGGGTACCGTCGGCCAGGGTGCGTTCATCGATGCCGAAGGTCAGGTCGCGAGGCACCAGCGGGGGTTGAAACTCGATCTGCGGATCGTACATGTCGTAACGATGCTCATTGCGGATGGCGAGTACGTCGCGAAACCCCTTGGTGACCAGCAATGCCGTTTTCAGCCCCTTGCGTTCGATCAGGGCATTCGTGACCACCGTCGTGGCATGCACGATCACGCCATTGACGTCGCGGGGCGTGAGCCCCGCCTTGTGGAGCACGGAATCCACGCCCGCAAAGAACCCCCGCAGGAGGTCATCTGGCGTCGTCAGCGTCTTGTCGACCGTAAGCTGGCCGTCTGAACTGCGCAGCACGATGTCGGTGAACGTGCCACCAATGTCTATTGCCAATGAATGAGACAAACTGCACCTCCTTGTACTTATGTCTTTGTGTAGCCAAGCGAACGGGAAATCTGGCCTGCTGCGCCAATGACCAGTTCGATCAATTCTTTGGATGGATGATCGGGAATGTCGTGTACCGAGCCGATGATGGCGATCGCGCCAGCGTATTGGTTGCGGTGGTCGAAAACAGGCGCGGCCAGGCCATTGACCCCCCAGACGATGCCATCGGCTGCCGTGGCCCAGCCCTGCTTCTGCACGGCCTTGATGGCGATCTTCAGCAGGGATGCGCTGGTCACCGTCTCTGATGTCCATTTCTTGAGGGGGCTGGCCAGCAGATCGTCCAGCAGGTGCGCAGGGCCGAATGCGAGCGCTGTCTTGCCATGTGCCGTGGCATGCAGATCCATCCGGGTGCCTGGGCGGATCCCGAATTCGACCACGGTTCTTCCTTGCAGCAGTTCCAGAATGACGACCTCGTCATTGATCAGCGCCGAGAGGGAAATGGCCTGACCCGTGGCCTCGCGCAAGCTGGACATTTGTGCTCTTGCGCACGACAGAATCGAATACCGCTCGCGCAGTGCCTCGCCCAGCAGCAGCAACTTGATGCCTGCTTCATAGCGGCTGGTCACTTCATCCTGGCGGGCGAAACCATGTTTCACAAGTGCCTGCAGGTGCCGGTATACCGTTGCTTTTGAGGTGCCAAATGTTTTTGCAAGGTCGGTGAGCGCCACCGGTGCCCTGGACTCGACAAGGTATTCGAGCACCTGCAGGGCCAGATCGACGGTGGAGGGTACCCCTGGGGTTTGCCCTTTGACACGGCCCCCGGTACCAATGGACCTGGAAGGAGACGATGGGCCGACTTCTGACTGGGATGTAGTCATTCTGGAATCCTTGTGTTTCATTATTTGAAACAGTGTTTTATAATTATCAAATGCCACGCTCATGACGTCAAGTAGGGGTATCCCCCCAGGCCCGGGTACCGCCAACGAAGCACAGCCGGCAAACGGTTAAACTGCCGGCAAGTCAAGATTGGGTTTCATAGGTTTCACATCTGCCATGGCGCTCTCCAAGAATCTTCATCTGGGCCACGACGGTACGGCCTGTCCGCATGCCTACTACGTACGCCAGGACACTGACCGGTTCATCTCCACCCTGCACGCGCAGGGCTCCTGGCAGCCTGGGGAACAACATCTGGCGCCAGCGGCCGGGCTGGTTCTGGCCGAGGCCGAGCGGCGCCTGCCGGGCGACAAGTTGATCTCACGGGTCACGTTCGATGTGCTGGGGGTGATCCACTCAGGCCCGTTCACCATCGAGGTCGATGTCGTGCGCCCCGGCCGCACGATCGAACTGATCGAGGCCCGCATGTGCCACGGTCACCAGACCAGCATCCAGGCCCGCATCTGGCGCCTGGAAACCAGCGACACCACGTCCATCCAGGCGCTCGAATGGAATACCCTGCCTCCGCGGGAGACCATGCCTACGGTCCGGCTCGGTGACATCTGGACAGGCGGCTTCATGGCCACACTGGAGGCTCATCAGAGCACGGGCAATCGCCCTGGGCGCGGGCAGACCTGGCTGCGAACAGAGGTGCCGCTGGTGGCCGATGAGATCGATCCACCCGTGGCGGGTTTCACGAAACTGGTGGATACGGTCAACGGCATATCGGCTCGCCTGCATTCAGACCAGGCCTTCTTCGCCAACGTGGATCTGACCGTGCATTTCATACGTCAACCCACCCCTGGCTGGGTCGGTTTCGACACGCACGTGAATTTCGGCCCTACGGGCCTGGGCGAGACCTTCGCCGTGCTGAGCGATGCGCACGGCCCGGTGGGCACCGTGGCACAGAGCCTGACCCTGCGGCTGCGCTGAGCGTGAGCGGGGCGCCCTGGGTGCCATGATGCGCCGATTCAAATTTTCTAGCCGCCATCAAACCGCTTCACCATCCGCGTGGCGGTATAGGCCAGAACGGCCTCGCCGTGCTGGTTGACGACGTTGTTGAGTGCGGTGACGATCCCTCGGCCAGGCTTGGATGTGGGCCTGGCTTCGGTGACTTCACACTGCACATGAATGGTGTCGCCCGCGAAGACAGGCTTGTGGACTTTCAATTCCATGCCCAGAAATGCCAGACCCGTATGCTGCATGACAGACTGCATGAGCAGACCTTCCGCAAAACTGTAGACCAGGGCGCCAGGCGCGAGCCGACCCTTGATCAGCGACTCTTTTTCACGGTAATCGACGTTGGTGAACAACACTTCCAACATACCGGTCACACAGACGAAATTCGTGATGTCCGCCTCAGTGACTGTCCGGCCCACCGTTCTGAACTTTCGGCCTATAGTCCATTCTTCGAACGGAATACCCATACCCACCATGGGTAGTTCATCTGCATTCATGCCCACCTTGTTTCTCCGTAGTCATTTTGTTGAACGAGAGCGCCCATGTTATTCACGATAGCGGATGATTACAACTGACCCCCCGCACAGAGCGCTTGAGACAGGCCGGCATCAACCCGCCAGTGGATGCCACGGGTGATGCCTGTGTTTTAACCAACCCAGAGCCAGGTGAACCACGTGACAGTCAGATTGAATGAATTCCAGCAACCCATCGGTGCAGCCTTGCCGGGCTGGCGGGGGGCACAGTTGCCCGATGCCCGACCGCTTGTGGGTCGCTATTGCAGGATCGAACGTATTGACGTTGAGCGCCATGCAGCCGACCTCTACGAGGCCTATCAAGATGCCCCTGACGCGCGCGACTGGACTTATCTCTTTGTGGGGCCGTTCGACTCTCTCGGGTCCTATCGAAGCTATCTGACCTCGATCGCCAAGCAGGCCGACCCGATGCATCACGCAGTGATCGACTTGGCTAGTGGCAAGGCGGTCGGCACCCTCGCCCTCATGCGTATCGATGCCTCAAACGGAGTGATTGAAGTGGGCAACGTCACCTACTCTCCGCGCATGAAGCGTACCCGTCTCGCAACAGAAACCATGTCGCTGCTGATGAGCTACGTTTTTGAAGAACTTGGCTACCGCCGCTTCGAGTGGAAGTGCGATGCGCTGCATTCGGTTTCACGGGCTGCTGCGCTGCACTACGGTTTCAAGTTTGAAGGGATTTTTCGTCAGGCTATCGTCACCCGGCAGCGAAATCGTGATACCTCGTGGTATTCGATCATTGATAGCGAGTATCCTGTATTGCGGTCCGCCTATCGCCAATGGCTCGACACCAGCAATTTTGATGGGCAGAGCAGACAGATCCGGCGGCTTGCCGATTTCATCGTGCAAGAAGATCCGAGCCGCAAAAGCGACTAGAGTCGTTTTGTGATTGGTTTCCTCGATCACTTCCACCGACATCGTGGATACGCTCGTCTCAGCAAACTGCAGTTGTACCATCAACTGATGCTGGATGAACTGGCGACGCTCAAACAGGATATCGACAAGGGGCTCGCAGATGTCGCGGCTGGCCGCGTCCATGAATTCAATGTGCAGCGCATTGCCGAGCGAGGGAGAAAGCTATTGGCCGCACGCTCTTCCTGACCGACAACGCAGAAGCTGATCTGTCGGAAATCTGGTCCTATGTCGCGGAGGATTCCAGCGAGGCCGTCACCATCAAAGCACCCGCCCTATCCTGATCGCCACCTGTGTGCGTGGCATCGAACTGGCAAGCGCCAAAAAAGAGAACCTGTTTCTGGATCGCGGCGTCTGGCGGATTCCTGACGAAACGGTCAAGACAAGAAAAGGCTTCTTGGTCCCCATCGTGCCTGCCGTCGCCGCCTGGTTTGAGGCGCTCGATGTTCGCGAAGAAATCCCCGAGCGGCGGCAGGCGCTGGCCATGTGGGCGGATTTTCTGATTGCCTGCGAGACGGGAACGTCATCCCCCCAGACATCCAAGCCCACGATCAGCAATATCATCCAGTTCAGAAAAGTCGCAGGACTCAGATCCTGAGCTCAAAGTTGGAATTCTCTGCGAATTCCCGCACACCCCTGGAAATCTCTATGAAAGCCTCCAGTACGACACTTCCCCAACCCATGGACGGACCCATGACAACAATCCCCCAAACCGTCTGCGAAAACGACGCAGCAGAGCCAGGAATGTTAAGATACAGCAAGGCTCTTGCCTGTCTACCGAACACGCCAGAGGTGACCATGCCACGCACCACAACCAGCACTCTTTATCGTATCCGTCGCTCGTCTGAACCAGTCGCTGGCCAGACCAAGGTGCTGGAGGGTGACGCACTGGTGAAAGACATGCGCGCCTACGGAAAAAAGGTTTCTGCTTCCCCAGCAGCAGCGCGCAAGTTCCTGACGGAACTTGGCGTTCTTACGGCTGATGGCAAGAGGAAGAACCTGATCCGTGAGTAACTCCTGGCATCTGTACAAATCCCAGCCCTCGTTCGTCCTAGGATTTCACGGCACAGAAAGCAGCACGGTCAACGTTCTGCTGGCTGATCCGTCCAGGCACCTCACACAAAGCACAGGCAAGCTGGAGTGGCTTGGGCACGGCATCTATTTCTGGGAAAACGACCCGCTGCGGGCCTACGAATGGGCTGCCGATGGCAACCCAAAATCCAAGATTAAAGAACCAGACGCGGTAGGCGCTATTCTGGACTTGA
The DNA here is from genome assembly GCF_041677825.1 of Castellaniella sp. Classification (GTDB taxonomy): domain Bacteria; phylum Pseudomonadota; class Gammaproteobacteria; order Burkholderiales; family Burkholderiaceae_B; genus Castellaniella. The sequence goes on along the minus strand of NZ_JBAYPG010000018.1, from coordinate 12,880 downwards.
AACTCTGCCTGGATCTCACTACCCGCTCGGGACTCACAGAAGTTGCAGAAGCGTACAGCCTCATGGCCAAGAGTTACAAGGAACTGGGCATTCAACTGCCCGTCAATGCCGGTGGCCCTGACAAGCTCAAACGAGAACTCGACTGCCAGGTCATCATGGCGGTCCACAAGTATCGTGAAGACAATGACCTGCCAGCCTACGACTCCATACGAGCGCCTTTCAGAGAAGATGCCGAACTGTACCCTGGTGCCGGGTTTCACCGGCGTACTCATGTGCAGGTAGCGGTCCGCAACTTGAACTGCATCAAAGGCTACTTCCGCCCGATTCCTGGTAAGCAGTCCATTGACCCCATGGTTGTCAGTGGTGACCCACTAAGCGATCATGCATCAGATACTTTCTGAGGGCGTATGAACGATGTTTTTTTGGGCGGGTTATGGATGGTCACGCACACCGTCAGGGTGCGGCTGTCGCAGGGGTGATACTCAAGTCAGCTGGGGCCGAGGCTGGCCCTGGTTTGTCAGGCAGCCTCTTCCCGGGCGACCAGATTCATGACCAGGTCTTCGCTGGGCACGTTCCAGGGCAGCAGCGCTTCGATCTCATCGACATCACGCGCCGAGGGCAGGCGCTCAAGTACATACAGCAGCCAGGCATACGGCTCGCGCCCATTGGCCTTGGCCGTCTCGATGAGCGAGTATGCCAAGGCACTGGCGTGTGCTCCAGCAGGCGTATTCGAGAACATCCAGGCCTTCCTGCCGACCACAAAGGGCCGAATCGCATTCTCGGTAATATTATGCCGCCTCCCGGATTATGCCGCCTTGCTCCCGTAAGGCCGCATATCACCGAGAGTTGGGTAGAGAAGTTGGCGGCATAATCCTTATGCTATTTTCGGGCCGATAGTCACATCGGCCAGGAGAACAGCATGCAAGCCGCTATCCAATCACCCCATCGGGTTGAGCCGACCCGCTTCCCAACCGAAGAGGATCGACTTATGACAGTAGCAAGCACCTTCACCACTCATCCTCCTCACCCCCCGTCAACACGGGCGCTGCTCTACCGCATCAACGTGGCAGAGGCAAAGCTGGGAGTCTCACGCTCCACGATCTATCGGCTGGTCCATAACGGCGAACTTGAATTGGTCAAGATCGGCAAGCGATCCAGCGGCATCACGGCCACCAGCGTGCACGCCATGATCGAGCGGAACAAGATGCCCTGCTGATACCATGGTCGTATTCACGCAACACAAAGAAAAGACGCCCACCAGGCCCAAATTGGGTAGCCAGGTGGGTAGCTAGGCCGAAAATTCAATGTGCAGTGACGTGATAATTATTTGATTATTAACGGAATTTAAAATCGAATGAAACTCGCCACCTGGAACGTCAATTCCCTCAATGTACGCCTGGGTCACGTCCTCGAATGGCTCGCTGCCAACCCGGTGGATGTGCTCTGCCTGCAGGAGCTCAAGCTGCCCGATGAACGCTTCCCGGAACAGGCGCTGCGCGATGCCGGCTACCACGCCTGCTGGGCGGGGCAGAAGACCTACAACGGCGTCGCCATACTCAGCCGCAGCCCGCTCATCGATGTGCAGCGCAACATGCCCGGTCACGATGATCCCCAGCAGCGCATCATCGCCGCCACCCTGCCCGAAGCCGGCGACCAGCCGCTGCGCGTCATCAGCGCCTATTGCCCCAACGGCCAGGCGGTGGGCAGCGACAAATACGACTACAAGCTCGCCTGGTACGATACCCTGCGCCAGTGGCTGCAGGATGAACTGCAGCGCCATCCCGAACTCGCCATTCTGGGCGATTACAACGTGGCCCCGGCCGATGAAGACGTGCATGACCCCGAAGCCTGGAAAGACGGCATCCTGGTGTCCGGGCCCGAACGCGAAGCCTTTGCCGGCCTGATCGACCTGGGGCTGGCCGACACCTTCCGTCTGTTCGACCAGCCGCCCGGGGTCTTCAGCTGGTGGGATTATCGCCAGGGCGGATTCAGGCGCAACCATGGGGTACGCATCGATCATGTGCTGGCCAGCCCCGACCTGGCCCGGCAATGCACGGCCTGCGTGATCGACAAGGAACCGCGCGGCTGGCCCAAGCCCTCCGATCACGCACCGGTCATCGCCACATTCTCGCGTTAGCCCCCCATCCACCGGGTCAAGACCGCGCGGCCCGTCCACCCAGCGCGACTGCCGCGCACCGACCGGCCTGCGCACCAACCGGCCGCCTGCGCCCCGACATGCACACCGATCGGCCTGCGCGCCACGCACCGGCCTGCGTATAATGAGGGTTTCCGCGTATGAACCCCTTTGCATGCCGCTAGACAGCCAACTGATCCGGTGCCTGGCCCACGATGCCCAGGTACTCGACATCCACCTCGAGGGGCACGTGTTCCGTGCGTACGTCGCCCAGCGTCCGGCCGATGTCGAGCAGGTGGCGGCGCTCGTCCCTGCCGAACAATTCCAGAGTGCAGGTGACGTGCATGTGGCCGCCCTGCACACGGGCGACGACATGGCCACCCAGATCGGCGACGTGCTCTTCAACCTCAACCCGGGTGATGCCATCGTCCTGCTGTGCACCAGCTTGGCGGCCTACCAGTCTGCTTTGGTCGAACTGGGGCAAGACACGCCTGTTTCACCCCGACCGCAATGACAACACCTTCCGCCGGCAATATTTTCATGGTGGTGGCCCCCAGCGGGGCCGGCAAGTCCAGCCTGGTCAACGCCCTGCTGGCCGACGACCCGGGGATCACACTGTCCATCTCGTGCACGACGCGCATTCCGCGCCCGGGCGAGCGCGACAAACAGCACTACCGTTTCGTCTCCGACGAAGAATTCCGCGCCATGCGCGATCGCGGCGACATGCTCGAGTGGGCAGAAGTCCATGATCACTACTACGGCACGCCACGCGACCGGGTCGAAGACGCCGTGCGCACCGGCACCGACATCATTCTTGAAATCGACTGGCAGGGCGCGCGCCAGGTTCGCGGGCACTATCCGCAGGCCATCGGCATCTTCATCCTGCCACCCTCGATCGAGGCCCTCGAGGCCCGCCTGAAGAAACGCGGCCAGGATGCCCCGCAGGTCATTGCACGCCGGCTGCTGGCCGCCGGGGGCGAAATGGCACATGCCTCTGACTGCGAATATGTTATTATTAATCAAGACTTTAACCTGGCCACACAAGAAATTCGGCACATCGTGGCAGCCACCCGCCTGCGCTACGCCAATCAGGCCGCGCGGCATGCCGAACTCTTCTCTCAGCTGGGCATCCGCAAACCCGTCGCAACCCCCTCTCCAAGCACGCTTTAAGAAAGGATACTCATGGCCCGCATCACCGTAGAAGACTGCCTCGAGCAGGTGCCCAACCGCTTCGATCTCACATTGGTCGCCACCTATCGTGCCCGTGAGCTGGCCCAGGGGCACGAAGCCCGCATCCAGACGCACAACAAGCCCACGGTCACCGCGCTGCGCGAAATATCCCAGGGGCTGGTCGGCATCGAGATGCTGCGCAAGGTACCCACATAAGGGCCGGAGGGCGGCGGATGGCATTCTCCACCCTGCGTGGTGCCTCGTCCGGGCTGCTCGCGGTCTTGCGCAAGGGCCCGCGCCTGCGCAAGCGCAAGCCGCGCGGCGCCCCCATGCTGCCCGATGTCGATACCCCCATCACGCCCATCGCCTCACTGGCAGACCTGAACAGGATCATCTCCACGTATCTGGGCCCCAACGAAATCCAGCGCATCCGCGAGGCCTACCGTTTCGCCGACAGCGCCCACCTGGGCCAGTTTCGTGCCAGCGGCGAGCCCTACATCTCGCATCCCATTGCCGTCACCGAAATCTGCGCGGGCTGGAAACTCGATGCCGATGCGCTCATGGCTGCGCTGCTGCACGATGTCATCGAAGACCAGGGCGTCAGCAAGACCGAAATCGCCGAACGCTTCGGCACCGAAGTGGCCGAGATCGTCGACGGGCTCACCAAGCTCGAGCGTCTCGAATACGCCACCAAGGCCGAACAGCAAGCCGAATCCTTTCGCAAGATGCTGCTGGCCATGTCGCGCGACGTGCGCGTCATCCTCATCAAGCTCGCCGACCGGCTGCACAACATGCGCACGCTCGATGCCGTGGCGGCCGACAAGCGCCGCCGGATCGCGCGCGAAACCCTCGATATCTACACCCCCATCGCCCACCGCCTGGGCCTGAACAGCCTCTTTCGAGAGCTTGAAGACCGCTGCTTCAAGGCCATGTACCCCAACCGCTACGATGTCCTGTACAAGGCCATGATGGCTGCACGCGGCAACCGGCGCGAGGTCATCGGCAAGATTGCCGATGCCGTGCGCACCGCCCTGCCGGCCGCAGGCCTCGATGCCGAAGTCTCGGGGCGCGAGAAATCACTCTACGGCATCTACAAGAAAATGGTCCAGCAGAAGAAGTCGTTTTCCGACGTGCTGGACATCTATGGTTTCCGGGTGGTGGTGCACACCTTGCCCGAGTGCTATCTGGCCCTGGGCACCCTGCACCAGCTGTACCGCCCCGTACCGGGAAAATTCAAGGACTACATCGCGATCCCCAAGATCAATGGCTACCAGTCGCTGCACACCACCCTGATCGGCCCCTATGGCACGCCGGTCGAATTCCAGTTCCGCACACGCGAAATGGATCACGTGGCCGAAGAAGGCGTGGCATCGCACTGGCTGTACAAAGAGCAGGGCACCTCGCTCAACGATCTGCAGAAACGCACCCACCAGTGGCTGCAATCGCTGCTCGACATCCAGGGCCAGACGGGGGATTCGGGCGAATTCCTCGAACACGTCAAGATCGATCTGTTTCCCGATGCGGTGTACGTCTTCACGCCCCAGGGCAAGATTCTGTCATTGCCGCGGGGCGCCACACCGGTCGATTTTGCCTACGCCATCCACACCGATGTGGGCAACCACGCGGTGGCCTGCAAGATCAACGGCGATTTTTCACCCCTGCGCACCGAACTGCACAGCGGCGATGCCGTCGAGATCATCACGTCGGCCGCTTCGCGGCCCAGTGCCCAGTGGCTCAATTACGTGCGCACCGGTCGGGCGCGCTCCGAGATCCGGCACTATCTGCGCACCGAGCGCTATGAAGAGTCCGTGGCCTTTGGGCGCCGCCTGCTCAACCAGGCCTTCGACCAGCTCGCCATTCCCTATCCAGCCGATGATGACCCCCAATGGGAACGCCTGTCCAAGGGCTCCGGCGGCGCTTCGCGCACCGAGATCCTGGCCGACATCGGCCTGGGCAAACGTCTGGCGGCAGTCGTGGCGCGGCGCTTCGCACCCGAAAACCCGATGCTCGAAACCACGGCCATGGCGGTGGACGAATACACGTCCGCCACCAGCGCACCCATCGTGATCCACGGCAACGAGGGTCAGGCCGTGCAACTGGCCCATTGCTGCGGCCCCTTGCCCGGCGATGCGATCATCGGCGGGATCCGCCTGGGGCACGGGCTGGTGGTGCACATGGCAGACTGCCCGGTGGCCAAGCGCCAGCAGGCCAAGGAGCCCGAGCGCTGGATCCCGGTGATCTGGGACACCAACACCGCACGTCACCTGACCACCCGCCTGGACCTGATGGTCATCAACGAGCGCGGGGTGCTGGGCCGCCTGGCTGCAGCGGTCACGGATGCCGACTCGAACATCATGCAGCTCACCATGCCCGACGAGGCCGCGGCCACCGCCCTGCTGCACCTGACGGTACAGGTCGACAGCCGCAAGCACCTGGCTCAGGTGATACGCGCGATACGGCACGTGCCCCAGGTACAGAAGATCACCCGCGCCAAGGGTTGACGCCACCCGGTATCGAACCGCAGTATCTGCGGGCCCGATGAAGGCAACAGCCCCGCACCGGGCGCATGGATGCGCGGCCACGGGCACCGCTGGCCACGAGCATCACGGAACACGGCCACTGCCGGCACGGGCGCCGCTGACCTGCATGCGGGGCGGCTGGCTTACTGCTGCCCGCCCACACCCTCCGCGACCACCTTGCGACCCTCGTCGGTGATCTGCACGCCCAGCTGCTCGCGCAGGCGCGTGAGCACGGCCTGCTCTTCGAGGCCCCCCCAGACCTGCGCCAGCTGCGCATCCAGGCCGGCCAGAGCGGCCTGATCCTGCGTGCCAGGCTGAACCTGGTCGAGCTGGACGATGACATAGGCCTGCGACAGCGTGGCGCCGCCATAGCCGGGCAGATCATGATCCGGCAGGGAAAAGGCTTCATCCAGGATGGTTTTGGACACGCCGCCCGGATCGAGCCTGCTCAGCGTCACCGGTGCCTGGAAATCACTGGCCTCCGCGCCCTTTTCCAGACCGGCAAGAACCTGCTCGCCCTGTTCGCGAGCCGCTTCGAGCGCGCGCTCATCGACCAGCCGTGCACGGATCTGCGCCTGCACGAGGTCGAGCGTGGGCACGTGGGCCGGCACGACATCGGCCACCCGCACGACGGCCATGGTGTCCGGTGAAATTTCGATGACCCCGGAATTCTGCCGGTCGGCATAGACCGACGGGCTGAAGAGCGCCTGACGCACCCGCACGTCGCCCAGAATGGCGGCATCCTGGCCGTCGGCCGCGGCATCGGACACATGCGACTCTGCGCCTGTCAGCAAGCGATCACGGCCGATGGCACTGGCATGGCGAACGGACAGGCCCAGTTCTTTGGCCGCGGGCTCGAGGCTGGCGGGCTGGTCGTAGACCAGACCTGTCAGGCGCGTGGCCATGTCGGCAAACCGCTCGGCCGCCAGTTGCTGGCGTACTTCGTCTTCGATCTTGCCGCGCACCTGATCGAAGGATTCGCCGTGTTCGGGTTCGAGCCCGTCGAGCTTGAATATGTGATAGCCATCAGGCCCCTTGACCGGATCGGACACCTGGCCCGGCGCGAGGGCGAACACCGCCTCTTCGAGCGCCGGCGGCAGCGAGCCACGCTGCATCCAGCCCAGATGGCCGCCGTCACGGGCCGAACCGGCATCCTGCGACTCCGCACGCGCGAGCTCGGCAAATTCGGCTGGCGTCGCGCGCGCACGACGGGCGAGGTCTTCGGCCTTGTCGAGCGCGGCCTGATCGGCCTGCCCGGCGTCACCCGGGGATGGCTTGACCAGGATGTGGCTGACGTCGGCCCGTGCCGGCACGACATAGCGCGCCTTGTTCTGTTCGTAATATTCCTTCAGTTGCGACTCGTCCACCGCGGGTACGGCAGCCTTGGCGGCCGCCTCATCCAGCACCAGATAGTCGGCCGAGACCTGCTCGGGCAGGCGCAGGGTATCCTGGTGGCCGTCATACCAGGCCTGTACGTCGGCCTCGGACACCTGAACCTGCTCGCGATGCTCGGCCGCCTGGAAAAAGCGCAGGCGAATGGTGCGCTGCTCGGTCAGTGCGCGCTTGATGCGATCCAGGACGGGCACGGGAAGATGCGCGGTATCGCGCACCGGCCCCAACACCGTGTCCAGCGACAGCTCGGCGCGCTGCCCGGCCTCGAAATCGCGCGGCGACAAGCCGTAACTGGCCAGGATTTCGTTGTAGCGATCGGGAGAAAATTGCCCGTTGACCTGCAGTTGCGGCATAGCGGCAATCGCCTTGCGCAGGGTGGCGTCCGACACGCTGAAGTGATTTTTCGAGGCCACCGCAATCTGCACCTGACGATCGACCAGCTGGTCGAGCAGCGCCTGACGGGCCTGCGGATTGTCGAGCATGGCCGGATCGAACCGGCCCTGGGTGCTTTCCTGCATCTGCTGCAACTGGTTGCGCTGCGCTTCGGTGAATGCTTCGCGCTTGACCTCAGCATGCTCTACCACGGCCAGCGCCGCATCGGCCGTGACGAACGAATAGCCACTGACCCCCAGGAACACGAACGAGGGCACGACCAGCACCAGAAGGATCAGCTGCATCAGGCGCTGATGCGTGCGGATGAAATCGAACATGAACGGCTCACCTGCTGGAGACTCACGGCCCCAGGGCCGCATGTGGAAAATGATCCGAAGTTTAACATCCGCATTGCAAAAATCATAAAATCAGACCGATGACATCCCATTACAGTCCTTCGAAGATGACAGCGCCCCACCCGGCCTGGCCCTGGCCCGACCGCATCGCCCATCGCGGCGGGGGCACCCTGGCCCCCGAGAACACGCTGGCCGCGGTGCGCGCTGGTGCCGCGTCAGGGTTCCGCATGGTCGAGTTCGACGTCAAACTGAGCGTCGACGGCATCCCGTTCCTGCTGCACGATGACGACGTCGCGCGCACCTCGAACGGCCGCGGCCTGGCCAGCACGCTGACGTGGGCCGACCTCGGCCAGATGGATTTCGGCAGCTGGCATTCGCCTGAATTCGCCGGTGAACCCGCTCCTGCGCTCTATGCCGTCGCGCGCTATGCCCTTGCGCAGGGCTTGCACTGCAATATCGAAATCAAGCCCGAAACCGGGTTCGATGCACGCACCGGGCAGGTGGTGGCCGCGGCCGCCCGCCAGTGGTGGGCCGGCGCCGGGCTGCCGCCCCTGCTGTCGTCATTCTCCGAAACCGCGCTGATGGCGGCCCGCGAGGCCGCCCCCGAACTGCCCAGGGCGCTGCTCATCGACGGCCCGGTGCCGGCCGACTGGCGCACGCGTGTGCATCGCGTGGGGGCCATCGGCCTGAACCTGTCCGACGAGCATGCCGATGCCGCGACCCTGCGCAGGATTCTTGCGGCCGGCGCCACCGTAGCGGTCTGGACGATCAACGACGCCGCACGAGCCAGCGAAGTGCTGTCCTGGGGCTGCCAGGCCGTATTCACCGATGCGCTGCACGCCTTGCGCACGCCTCTGGGTTGAGATCTGCATGTTCAGCTATCGCCATGCGTTCCATGCCGGCAATCACGGCGACGTTCTCAAACATGCCATCCTGGTGCAGATCCTCGAATATCTGAAGCGCAAGGACAAACCCTTCTGGGTGGTGGACACCCACGCAGGAGCCGGCCTGTACGCGCTCCAGGGCGATTGGGCGCGCCAGAGCGGCGAAGCCGGCACCGGCGTGGCGCGCCTGCCCGGGCAGCCCGACCCGCCGGTGCTGGTACAGCGTTACCTGACGGCGCTGCAGGCCTTTTCAGACGCACGGGATGGGCCGCTGTATCCGGGCTCGCCCGCCCTTGCGGTGCACGCCCTGCGCAGCCACGACCAGCTGCATCTGTTCGAGTTGCACCCCACCGAAATCACGGTGCTGCATCAATCGCTCGAACGCCTTGGCGCCGATCCGCGCCGCGTGGGGATTCATCATGTCGATGGTTTTGCAGGCCTGGCCGCCCTGTTGCCGCCGGCCCCACGGCGCGGGCTCATCCTGATCGACCCATCCTACGAAGACAAGCGCGACTACCGCCAGGTATTGGCCGCGATACGGGCCGGTCTGCAGCGCTTTGCCCAGGGCTGCTACATGGTCTGGTATCCGTTGGTACAGCGGGTGCAAGCCACCGAAATGGCGCGCGCACTCGAACGCCTGCCAGTCGAGTGGCTGCACGCCACGCTGCAGGTACGCAAACCCTCGGCCGATGGCCTGGGCCTGCATAGCAGCGGCGTGTTCGTCATCAACCCACCTTACACACTGCATGCTGAACTGCGCACGGCATTGCCCTGGCTGGCCAGGGTGCTGGGCCAGGATGCCCGTGCGGGCCATACGCTGCGCAGCAGCGCGGCCCCTCAGAAGCGCTCGCCGGGGCGCAAGTAGCGCCAGTGCCCCAAAGCCAGGTCGCCCAGCGCCACACGCCCCATGCGCACCCGCTTGAGGCCCAGCACGCGCAGCCCGACCAGTTCGCACATGCGGCGGATCTGGCGCTTGCGCCCCTCGCGCAATATGAAATGCAATTGATCCTGATTCTGCCAGCGCACACGCGCCGGGCGCAGGGCCCGGCCATCCAGCGTCAGACCGTGATTGAGCAGGGCCAGGCCCCGATCCGACAGATTGCCCTGCACGCGCACCAGGTATTCTTTTTCGATGGTCGAATCCTCGCCGATCAGCTGGCGCGCCAGGCGGCCATCCTGGGTCAGGACCAGCAGCCCCTGCGAATCGATGTCCAGGCGCCCCGCCGGCGCGAGGCCGCGCAGATGCGCCGCATCGAACGCAGGCCCACGGCCGCGCTGCTGGTTCTCGGGGCGAATGAGGTCCACGGCGGGCCGATGCCCTTTTTCGGTACGATGGGATACGTAGCCCACCGGCTTGTTGAGGATGATGGTGACTTTTTCTTCCTGGCGGCGGGCCGCCTGGCGCTCGAGCACGATCTGCGCATCGGGCAACGCCTTGCTGCCCAGTTCGCGTACGATGGCGCCATCGACGCGCACCCAGCCGCGCTCGATATAGGCATCGGCCTCGCGGCGCGAACACAACCCGCGCTGCGCCATCAATTTTGAGATTCGTACCCGGTCCGTCATGACGCGCATTGTATTCCACCCGATGAAGTCGATCCGATGAAACCCGTTGTCGCCTGCCCGCGCGCCTGGCACGCCGCGCCTCGCCCTGGCCTGGGCCCGCTGCAGCGGGCCTGGTTGCAGCAACCCGGGGCGCTCACCGCGGGCCTGCGGCGCCTCGGCCACCTGACCCTGCGGGTACAGCGCGAGGCCATGCTGGCCCTGCCGGCGTGCTGGGCCCATGAAGCCGGAGTGCCGGTGGGCACTGCGGTCTGGTGGCGCGAGATCCTGATGAGCATAGGCGGCCGGCCTGCCGTGCAGGCCTGCAGTTTCACCCCGCGCCTGGCCAGCCAGGGGGCCTGGAAGGCCATGCGCGGCCTGGGCTCTCACCCGCTGGCCGATATCCTGTATGGGGATGCACGCATCACGCGCAGCCGTTTTCGCTTCGGGCAACTGCAGGCCCGGCAGGCCGGTGATCCCTGGATCGCCACTCGCGCGCAGGATGTCGTACAGGCGCGGCATTCGATTTTCTTGCGCCAGGGCCAGCCCCTGCTGGTGGCCGAATACTTTCTGCCCGGCTTCTGGCCCCTGGCCAGTGAATCGGCCGCTACAGGGCTGCGAGGCCGCTTTCCCCCGTACGGATGCGGATGACCTGCGCCACCGGGCTGACAAAGATCTTGCCATCACCGATGCGCCCGGTGCGCGCAGCCCGCAAAATGGCATCGATGACGCCATCGACCCGATCGCCGGGCACGACCACGTCGATACGGATCTTGGGCAGGAAATCCACCACGTATTCGGCCCCCCGGTAGAGTTCGGTGTGCCCCTTCTGGCGCCCGAAACCCTTGACCTCGGTGACGGTGACGCCGCTGATGCCGATCTCTGACAAGGCCTCGCGCACCTCGTCGAGCTTGAAGGGCTTGATGATGGCGGTGATCTGCTGGATGTCGTCGGGGGTCATACAATGGGCCACTGTCCGGAAAGCTGACAATATAACGCAGCTTGCTCATTTATAATGCGCCCACTATGCCCAATACCGATTCTGCCCACAATCAGTTCGAGAACAAGGCGCACGCCTGGTCGGCGCGTTTTTCCGAACCCGTCTCCGAACTCGTCAAACGCTACACGGCCTCGGTCGGCTTCGACCAGCGCCTGGCCAGCGCCGACATCCGCGGCTCACTGGCCCACGCCGACATGCTGGCCGCCTGCGGCATCATCAGCGCGGCCGACCTGGCGGCCATCGAAGGCGGCATGGCGCAGATCCGGCAAGAGATCGCCGCGGGCCAGTTTGCCTGGTCCCTGGATCTCGAAGACGTGCACCTGAACATCGAAAAACGCCTGGTCGAGCTCATAGGCGATGCGGGCAAACGCCTGCACACGGGGCGCTCGCGCAATGATCAGGTGGCGACCGACATCCGCCTGTGGCTGCGCGATGAGATCGATGTGCAGATCGATCTCCTGCAGCAATTGCAGCGCAGTCTGGCCCACCTGGCCCTGCAGCACGCGGACACCATCCTGCCCGGCTTCACCCATCTGCAAGTGGCACAACCCGTTACATTTGGGCACCATTTGCTCGCCTACGCCGAAATGTTCGGCCGCGATGCCGAGCGGCTGGCCGATTGCCGCAGGCGCACCAACCGGCTGCCCCTGGGGGCCGCCGCGCTGGCAGGCACCACGTTTGCCATCGACCGCGAACGGGTGGCGCGCCGCCTGGGTTTCGACGAGATCTGCCGCAATTCGCTCGATGCCGTCTCGGATCGCGATTTCGCCATCGAATTCTGCGCCGCTGCCGCACTCATCATGACACACGTCTCGCGCCTGTCCGAAGAACTGGTGCTGTGGATGAGCCCGCGCATGGGGTTCATCACGCTGGCCGACCGCTTCTGCACCGGCAGTTCCATCATGCCGCAGAAGAAGAACCCGGACGTACCCGAACTGGCACGCGGCAAGACAGGCCGCGTGCACGGCCACCTGTTGGCTCTGCTGGTGCTCATGAAGGGCCAGCCGCTGGCCTACAACAAAGACAACCAGGAAGACAAGGAAGGCCTGTTCGACACCGTAGACACGGTACGCGACACGCTCACCCTGTTCATCGACATGATGGGCGGCGTGACCGTGCACGCGCCGGCCATGCGCGAGGCCGCACTGCAAGGCTATGCCACGGCCACCGATCTGGCCGACTACCTCGTCAAGCGCGGCCTGCCCTTTCGCGATGCGCACGAAACCGTGGCGCTGGCGGTACGCCACTGTGAACAGGCGGCGTGCGATCTGGCCGATCTCAGCCTGGCCGAGCTGCAGGGCTTCCACCCCTCGATCGAGGCCGATGTCTTCGAGGTGCTCACCCTCGAAGGCTCCGTCGCGGCCCGCAACCACCCGGGCGGAACCGCACCGGAGCAGGTCCGGCACCAGGCCCGGGCGCTGCTCGACCATCTGCAAGGCCAGGCCAGCGGCAGCCGCTGAGGCTGAATCCGCGTCCTGCCCGCCCCTGACCTGCCCGCCCCTGACCCGCCT
>NZ_JBAYPG010000017.1:0-69797 GCF_041677825.1 Castellaniella sp. | reverse complement strand
CCACGCTTCCTTCCCACGCTCGGTCGCCCTGGCGCAGTTGCGCTTCACTTCATTCGCTGTGACCAACTTATGGCGGGACTTGCACCCACAGGAGTGCGCCCATGCTGGGCGCACAAAAAAAGGCCCAGGATCTGAAGATCCTGGGCCAAATCCACCAAAGGAGGAGGGTGGAGGAGACAACCGGGGCATGTCGGGCTGCAAGGGCCTGGGCCCGAGCCTGCGTGCCTGGGGAAACCCCTGAAAGCCCGCTTCGACATCCAATGAATCCATTATAGATGAATTTTTTGCTGCATTGCAAGAATTATTTGTTGTCAATAGGAATCGGCCATGATGATGTTGCATTCCTGCACACCGCTCACGCCTGGCAGGCCCGGCCCCCTTTGAGCTTCGACACCGCCAGACCCGGATCCTGGGCTTGCGAGCGACCGCCTTACAGGCGGTAGGCCGTGGTGGTCATGACCCGCGACATGAGGCGCATGGCCCCACGCACCGGCGCCGGCAGCGGCACCCCGCCATGGTGCTCTGCCGTATTGCGGTGACCGATTTCATCATTGCGCATCTGCGTTACGATACGCCGTGAACGGGCGTCATCCTTGGGCAGGGAGGCCAGATGGCCATCGAGGTGTTCTTCGACCTGCCGCTCGGTTTCGGCCATGAAGCCCAGGTTGTAGGGGATGCCCGCCCGGCTGGCCAACAGCCCCAGCCCGAATGACCCCAGATACCACAGAGGGTTGAACACACTCGGACGGCTGTCGAGTTCATCGAGCCGTTCGCGGCACCAGGCCAGGTGATCGACCTCTTCTTCGGCCGCCTCGAGCAGCACGCCACGCACACGCGCATCGTGGCACAACATGGCCTGGGCACGATACAGCGCCTGGGCGCAGATTTCACCCACGTGGTTGACGCGCATGAGCCCGGCCGCATGACGCGCCTCGGCGGCCGACAGCACAGGATCATCGGCAGCCGGCGCGCCCGCAGGGTTGGGCCGGGCATGCGGGATGGTGCCATCCAGCACCTGCAGCGCGCGCCCGACCTCGGCCAGCAACTGGTCGGCCGTGCTGCGCCGTCGGCTCCAGGCCGGCCTGGCAGCGGGCGAAGGCAGCAGGGTCGGTGCGGTGGCACCCGGAATCGTGTCGGCAGTCATCAGTCAGTCTCACAAGAAATCATCAACGAGGGCGCAAGGCCATCAACGATGCAGGAAGCGCCATATGGGGCGGATCTCGGTCAGCAGCCAGGCCAGGGGCCAGGCAATGGCCAGCGCGATCAGGCCCCGACCCGACCATTCCTGATCATCCTGCAGATAAGCATTGCACAAACGCACGGGCTGGTCCAGATAGACCATACCCACAATGGCGCTCATCCAGCAGAAATTGCCCAGAAAGAACACCTTGATGATGATGTTGGCGCGCCGCACCGAGGCCTGCAGGACCCAGCCGCAGACTGGCAGGCCGAGATACTTGAACCAGGTCACCGCGCCCCCCAGCAAGGCATCATCCAGGGCCTTGGGGATCATCCAGCCGGCGGCCACCAGGCTGACCAGCAACAGGCCGGGCAAGCCATATTCATTGATCGACCATCCAGCCCCGTGCGTGTCTCGCTGCGGCCGGCCCGCGCGCACGGCATGCCAGGCTTGCTGGGCAAACACCCCGACCAGCACCAGCAACGGAATTTGCACCAGCATGTGCAGGCTCATGCGCGCCGTCAGCAGCGTGCGCAGGCCCACGGCCAACGCCACGCACAGTACGGCCAGCACCGCCCAGGCCCATGCAGGCCATGGCCTGACTGGCCAGCGCCCGGTCATGAACCCGCCCCGGCCGTGCCTGCCAGGTCCTGGGCGGCCTGCAAGGCCAGCCCCGGCGCATCCAGATCGAAGATGCGCGCCAGACGGCCATCCGGGGTCACGACATGGAAGGCCGCATTGTGCTCGAATTCGCCCAGAGGGGCCGGAATGACCGTGATGCCGAACAGATCCAGGGCCGCCTGCATCTGCCGGGGATCGTCGAAGGACATGAACTGCCAGACGTCGCCCTGGGCATGCATGCGTGTGGCATACCGCGCCAGATCATCGGCCTTGTCGCGCGGATCGAAACTGACGCTGAGCAGCCGGACCTTGTCCTGCAAGCCCTCGGCTTCGATGACCTGCTGCATTTGCCCGGTGAGCGACCCCTGCGCCAGGCACAGCGAAACGCAACGCGTATAGAAGAAATTGACGATCGCCACCCGGCCATCGTCGTGCAGGTTCGCGTCCAGCGACTGGATCCGGCCCGAAGCGTCCAGCACCCGTACATCGGGGATGGCCCGGGGTTGCCGGGCGACCGACTGCCGACGGGCGGCTTCCGCCGTCAAGGCTGAAAACCCGTCGGTCAGGGACCACAGCACCCCAATGCCGGCCGCCATGGCCAGCACCAGGGCCAGAACCCAGCGCAGGATCACATCAGCGCCGCCATATCAGCGCCGGCCAGCAGGCGGACAGGCTGGCGCGCCGCACCGGGAATATCGCGCCTGGGCTTACTGCCCGAGCAGTGGCCGCAAGTCTTCATCACCCTTCCAGGGTTCGGTCTGGCCCTTGGTGTCTTCGCGAACCTGGGCCACGTAGGCTGCATCGGTTTCGGACGCTGCATTGCCGAAACTGGTGCGTACGTGATTGACCACCGCAGCGACCTCGGCATCGGAGAATTTGGCGAAACTCGGCATTTCGCCATTGTACTCGTGGCCCTCGACCGTGATCGGGCCATGGATGCCATGCAGCACGATACGGATCATGATGCCGGCATCATCGGCATCCACCCACTCGGACTTGGACAGCGGCGGGAAGACCCCGGGCACGCCCGCCCCGGTGGCCTGGTGGCAGGCGACACAGTTGGCGGCATAGACCTGCCCGCCATCGACCGACGCCGGTACGGCAAAGTCCGCCTCGACGCGGTTGTCGCCCACCCAGGCCGGCATGGGCTTGTACGAGACATACAGGTGATACACGGCCCAGACCAGCAACAGGCCGATGATGGTCAGCACAATGATGGGAATGGGCCGGCTGCCTTCGTAAGGTTCGGGATTTTCCCGCTTCTGCTGGGCGAATTTCGAATCGCTCATTTCGAGGCTCCTTGGCTGCCGGCAGCCGCGTCAGGCAATTCGGGCAATTCGACGCCCGGGTTGATCGGGTACGTGTGATCCAGGCCGACCAGGTAGTCGACCAGATCCAGCGCCTTCTGGCTGGCGACGACCACCTTGCCCTGCGGCGCGAACTCGGGTGGCAGATTGATGACCTTGTCATCGGCGCCCGCCTGGTCCTTGAGCTCGAAGAGGAACGGGAATGCGGGCATGTTGCTGCCGGGCACGTAGGCACGCGGCTGGTACAGATGGCCCAGATTCCAGTCCACACTGGGCTGGCGCGCCCCGATATTGAACAGGTCCGGCCCCGTACGCATGGTACCGAGCAGGTGGGGCCGATCATAGTAATAATCGGTGGCCACCGGCGCCCGGCCCCAGCCGCGCTGGAAATCAGGCGCCTGCGACTGGCTGCGCGGCTGCTGCGAATGGCAGTACACACAGCCCATTTCGATGTAGACCTGCCGACCGCGCAGCTGCTGCTCGGTATAGGGTTTGAGCCCCGGCGACGGCTGCATGTCGTCCAGCTGCAGATAAGGCAGCACCACCAGGGTGGCGGTGGCCAGCGCGAGGGTCACCATCGCGCCACTGAGAAGTTTGTATTCGCTATCCATGATCAGGCACCTGCAACGGCCTGACTCTCAGGCTGATACTTGCGTTCACGCAACAAGGCGGGACCCACACGCCGGGCCCCATGGCGCAGGGCCATGAGCACGAAATGCAGGGCAAAGACGAGATGGCCCAGGGTCATCATGGTGCCGCCGATGGAGCGGCCCTCGAGCCAGGGCATGGTGACGCGCACCGAGTCCATGAAAGGCCTCGTCGCATCCAGCATGGCCAGACCCTGCAGCCAGCCGCCGATGGACAGGGTGACGAAATACACCCCGATGCCCAGGGTGACCAGCCAGAAGTGCAGGCTGATCAGTTTGGGATAGGGCCATTCCCAGGACATGACACGGGGCATCACGAAATAGATGGCACCGAACATGACGATGCTGAAGAAGGCATACAGCCCCAGGTGCGCGTGCGCCACCGTGAAGTGGGTGAAGTGCGCCACGGTGCTGACGCTGCGCAAGGCCTCGAATGAACCCTGGAATGAGCTCAGGGTGTACATCATCGCCCCGATGACGATGAAGCGCAGGGTAGGCGAATACACCATGGTCCTGAAATTGCCGCGCATGGTGAGATGCTGGTTGACCGAGAAGGCCAGCACCGGGATGATCATCATCATCGACTGCACGATGGACAGGGTGATGAGCCAGTGCGGCACCGGCCCCCCCACCAGATGGTGCCCGCCGACCTGTCCGTAGAAAAAGGCCAGCGCCCAGAACCCGATCAGGGACAGGTTGTACGACTGAATGGGGCGCCCGATGATCTTGGGCAGGAAGTAATACACCGAGGCCAGGGCAATGGGGGTGTAGTACAGGCCCAGCACGTTGTGCCCGAACCACCAGTTCATCGCCGCCTGCTCGACCCCGAAGTGCACACCTGGCACCTTGCCGACCAGGTACAGCACGGGAAACCAGAACAGCGCGGCCCCCATGTACCACACGGACACGTACAGGTGATCGACCTTGCGGTTGCGCAGCGTGAAGACCAGCGGAAACGCGATCAGGGCGCCACCGATGACGATCAGGATGCTGAGTTGCCAGGGTACCTCGAGCCATTCGAGGCCATCGTTGATGCCCATGGCAATGCTGATCAGGCCGGCCGTCAGGCCCACGTTCCAGAACGCGCAGCCCAGCAGCGCGAAGCCGCCCCCGTACAGGCGGGTCTTGAGCAGCCGCGGCAGGACCCAGATGGCCACGCCAAAGGCTGCCATCGGGCACCATCCATAAGCCACCATGTTCAGGTGCAGGGTGCGTGTGCGACCGAAGGTGAGCCACGCATAGTCGGTGAGAAATTCCGGGTTGTGCAGCTTGATGGAACTGATCAGCCCGAACGTGGACGCCAGCACCAGCCAGATGATGGCAAAACAGAGAAAGACGAAGGTGACCCGCGCCGTGGACTGATCGGACACCATCCGTTCTGCCAGTTCTTCATGCAGTTGGGCCGCCTTGCTGTCGTCGATATGGACCGTACCGCCCTCGGTGACCGTTCTTTGCAGGCCCTCGAGCTGCTCCGGGGTGGCGGAGGGGTCTTCGACGTGGCCGATCTCGCCCGTCGAGAAAATGACTTTGGCCGCCTCTGGGTTGTCGTCGAAAAGATTGCGTCTGAGTGACCAGATGAACACACCCAGACCAGTGACGGATAGAATGAATGTCAGGAGCAATACGGTGATGGTATCCACGGCATTTCCGATGGTTTCTGAAAGCGTGCGAAAGCGGCGCTTCACGGGCTTTGGCAACGCAATATTGTAGCGTCAGATTTGATCCATGATAAATCCGCAGCAGAAATTGCGTGATTTATTTCCATGAACGTGATAGGGGTATTTCATGCAATGCACACTCGATTGGCAAGGCCCTGATGGCATGCTGTTCGTCTCGCGCACCGGCAGCGGCCATGTGCTGGCCATGGATGGCGCGCCCGACGGCGGTGGCCAGAATCTGGCCCCGCGCCCCATGGAGACCCTGCTTTCAGGTGCCGGGGGCTGTGCGGCCTATGACGTCGTGCTGATTCTCAAGCGCGGCCGGCACAGGCTCACCGGCTGCAGGGTCACCCTCACGGCCGAGCGCGCCGAACATGACCCCAAGGTGTTCACCCAGATTCATTATGCCTTCCAGCTGACCGGGCATGCCTTGCCCAGGCCCGCAGTCGAGCGGGCAGTCCAGTTGTCGCACGAAAAGTACTGCTCGGCGATCGCGATGCTGGAAAAAACGGCCGAGATCAGCCATTCGGTCGAAATCATCGACGCCTGATCCGCACGCCCAGGCCACGGCGCACGGCTTTCAGACCGCCATGGGCGCAGTCAGGTGTGGATGGTGACGGTAACCCACCAGCGTGAAGTCACCCGGTTCGATCCGGTCGAGCCAATCGGGCTCGTAACGGCCCGTCTCGGCATATGCGGGGACCCGCTCGGACAGGCACAGTCGGGGCGGATCGAAAGGCGCACGGTGCAGTTGCTCGCGCAGCATGTCGACATGCGTTTCGTAAATATGGGCATCGCCGATGAAGTACGTGAACCAGCGCGGTTCATAACCGCTCAGGCGGGCCATCAGATGCACCAGAGCCGCGCCTTCGGCCAGATTGAAGGGCGTGCCCAGGCCCACATCGTTGCTGCGGATGTACAGGCACAATGACAATTCGCGCGTATCCGGATTGGCGAGAAATTGATACAGAAGGTGACAGGGCGGCAAGGCCATCTCTTCGATCTGTGCGCAATTCCAGCCATGAAATAGCATGCGCCGGCTGCCCGGATCCTGCATGAGCGTATCCAGGCAGGCTCGCAACTGATCGATTGCCCTGTACAGCAGCACCCGGGATCCGCCCTCTTCGCGAATCCGGCCCAGATGCCGATAGCCCAGCGCCTGAGCCGCCCGGATGCGGGCTTCATCATGCGCTGGCAGCACTTTGTATGCAGGCCACCGGCGCCATTGCACACCGTACACAGGCCCCAGGTCATCCGGCCCGTCGCGCCAGGGGCTGTCCAGCCAGGCCTGGTTTTCGTTGGCGTTCTGATCCCACACGCCGCACCCCAGATCACGAAACCGCCCGGCATTGTCCTCGCCACGCAAGAAACCCACCAGTTCGCCCATCGCGGCCTTGAAAGCCAGGCGTTTGGTGGTCACGGCCGGAAACCCCTGGCGCAGGTCGAACCGCATGCTGGCGCCCGGCAGGCTCAGCGTACGCACACCCGTGCGGTTGGCCCGCCAGGCGCCCTGTTCGAGAATGCTGCGCACCAGTTCAAGATAAGGTGTCACGTGCTCTGCTCCAGGATGCGCCGGGCCCGTTCGATGAGGGGCAGGTCGACCATGCTGCCATCCAGCCGGAAGGCATACTCGCCCGTGCTGTCGGCATGCGCAATCACCCGTCGGGCCCAGTCGATTTCTTCGGGCAGCGGGCAATAGACCTCGTGCACGATCGGTACCTGGGCCGGGTGAATGCACAGCATCCCGGCAAACCCCAGATCCCGCGCGAACCGGGCCGATGCCCGCAGGGCCCCGAGATCGGTGAAGTCGGCCTGCACCCCGTCCAGCGGGGCACCGAGCCCATGGGCGCGGCTGACCTCGAGGATCCGGAAGCGGACCTGATCGAGCATCATGCGCGCCGCATCGGTGCCCGGCCGGGTGCCGAAATCGACCATGATGTCCAGCATGCCGAAGCTCAGGCGTACGACACTGCCGACCTGCGCGAGGGCATCCAGCGCCCGCAGCCCAGCGGCCGACTCGACCACCGGGATGAGGGGCTTGCCTGCCCCGGACACCCGATACACCTGCTCGGCCGCCTGCGCCTTGGGCAGAACGATGCCGCACACGGTGGCCAGCGAGCGGCACAGCGCGAGGTCGTCCTCGAACCAGGGCGTGGTGGCGTCATTGATCCGCACCCAAAGCGGCTGTGCCCCATGCGTTGCGGCATAGGTTGCGAGATTGTGCCGGGCCTGCGCCTTGGACTCGGGAGCCACCGTGTCCTCGAGATCGACGATCACGGCATCGGCCCCGCTGGCCAGGGCCTTGGGGATACGATCGGGGCGCAGGGCGGGCACGAACAAGGCTGAACGCATCGAACTGACTGACATGGAGATCCCCCTGTGGGCACGGGCCGCCGGCCGGTCCGGGCAGCCCAACGAATTCAATATGGGCGGCGCGGCAGGCTCACTTGCCCTGCCAGACCGGTGCGCGCTTCTCGGCAAAGGCCCGGGCGCCCTCGCGGGCATCTTCGGAGGCGAACACCGGCGCGATGCGTGGACGCTGCAGGTCGAACATGTCTTCGGGACGCCAGTTGCGCGACTGCGTGATCATGGCCTTCGCCGTACGCACGGCCAGCGGGCCGTTGGCGCTGATGCGTCGAGCCAGTTGCAGGGCCGCCTCGAGCGCCTGGCCGGGCTCGGCCAGGCGATTCACCAGGCCCAGCGCATGCCAGTGTTCGGCTTCGTACATGTCGCCCGTGAGCACCGCCTCCATCGCCACGTGGTACGGGATGCGGGCCGGCAGGCGCAGCATGCCGCCCGAGCCAGGCACCAGGCCGCGCTTGACCTCGGGCAGGCCGAAGCGCGCATCGCGCGCCGCCACCACGAGGTCGCAGGACAGTACCAGTTCACACCCCCCCGCCAGCGCATAGCCTTCGACAGCCGCAATCAGCGGCTTGGCCGGCGGGCGCTCGCACAGGCCGGCGAAGCCGCGGTCGCCCACGTACGGCCGTTCGCCTGTGGCTGCGAACGCCTTGAGATCCATGCCCGAGCAGAAATGGCCGCCCGCCCCTGTGAGCACGCCCAGGCGCAAATCCGGATCGGCATCGAGTTCGTCGAGCGCCGCTGCCAATTGCCTGGCCATCTCGAGGTTGATCGCATTGCGCGCCTGCGGGCGATTGAGCTGCATGATGAGCACGTTCTCATCACGGCTGACGTTGACCGGATTGTTCATGATGACTCCTTTGAAAAGGCCTGAAGCCCTGCCCGAATGAACCAAGTGGGCTCTACTGGATAAAATGTCCGTTTGACGATCGATACTGACCGACCTTCACCGAACCCTCGCAACCTGGCGGGCCGACCCGCATCCATATGCTTACATTCCAACAACTGATTTTATCGCTGCAACGATTCTGGGCCGATCAGGGCTGCATCCTGCTGCAGCCCTACGACATGGAGGTCGGCGCCGGCACATCGCACACCGCCACCTTCCTGCGTGCCATCGGCCCCGAACCCTGGCATGCCGCGTACATCCAGCCATCGCGCCGCCCCAAGGACGGGCGCTATGGCGACAACCCAAACCGGTTGCAACATTACTATCAGTACCAGGTGGTCCTCAAGCCGGCCCCGATCGACATTCTCGACCGCTATCTGGATTCCCTGCGTGCGCTGGGCATCGATCCGCGCGAACATGATATCCGTTTCGTGGAAGACGACTGGGAGAACCCCACCCTGGGCGCCTGGGGCCTGGGCTGGGAGGTCTGGCTCAACGGCATGGAAATCACCCAGTTCACGTACTTCCAGCAAGTGGGCGGCCTCGACTGCAAGCCCACGCTGGGCGAGATCACCTATGGGCTGGAGCGTCTGGCCATGTACCTGCAGGGGGTCGAGTCGGTCTACGATCTGGTCTGGACCCAGGGCCCCGACGGCCGAGCTGTGCACTACCGCGACGTCTTCCACCAGAACGAGGTCGAACAGTCGGCCTACAACTTCGAGCACGCGTGCACCCGCATGCTATTCGCCCATTTCAATGACCACGAAGCCGAGGCCCGTCGCCTGATCGACATCCCGCTGGCGCTGCCCGCCTACGAATCCACGCTCAAGGCCGCGCACGTGTTCAACCTGCTCGATGCCCGCGGCGCCATCAGCACCACCGAGCGCGCGGCCTATATCGCCCGCATCCGCAACCTGTCGCGTGCCGTCGCGCAGGCATATTACCAGTCCCGCGAGCAACTGGGCTTTCCCATGCTGGAGGCCGCATGAGCCAGAACACGCACACCCTCCTGGTCGAACTGCTCACCGAAGAACTCCCCCCCAAGGCACTGAATGCCCTGGGCGAGGCCTTTGCCAACGGCATACGGCACATCCTGGGCGAACACGCCCTGCTCGATGACACAGGCACCGCCCAGGCCTTCGCCACGCCCCGCCGCCTGGCGGTGCGCCTGACGCATGTCCGTGGCCAGGCGCCCGATCAGGAACGCTCCGAAAAGCTCATGCCGGTCCATATCGGCCTGGATGCCACGGGTCAGGCCACCCCTGCATTGCGCAAAAAGCTCGCATCCAAGGGCCTGGCCGACCTCGATCCGGCGGATCTGGTCAGGCGGCACGACGGCAAGCACGATACGCTGTATGCCGAGGGCACGGTCGCCGGCAGCACCTTGGCTCAGGGCCTGCAACTGGCGCTCGATCACACGCTCGCGCACCTGCCCATTCCCAAGGTCATGCAATATCAGCTGGCCGATGGCCATACGAGCGTGAAATTCGTGCGTCCGGCGCATCGCCTGCTGGCCTTGTGGGGGTCTGACGTCGTGCCTGTCCGCGCGCTGGGCCTGCAGGCCGGGCGCACGACGCTCGGGCATCGGTTCCTGTGCCCGCAGCCGCTGACGATCACCTCGGCGGATGACTGGGCCGGCAAGATGGCGGGGCCGGGCCATGTCATTGCCTCGGCAGCCGAGCGGCGGGCCCTGATCGAACGGCAGCTGCAAGAGGCCTCTGCCACGTTCGGCACCACCATCGGTACCGGCCCCGAAGTCGAAGACCTGCTCGACGAAGTCACGGCCCTGGTCGAATACCCGACCACCTATGCCGGCAGCTTCGACCCGGGATTTCTCGAGGTCCCTCCCGAATGCCTCATCCTGACGATGCGCCTGAACCAGAAATACTTTCCGCTGTTCGAACCCGACAGTGGCGCGCTCACCAACCACTTCCTGATCGTCAGCAACATGCGGCCAGCCGACCCGGTACACATCATCCGGGGCAACGAACGGGTCGTCCGGCCCCGGCTGGCCGATGCGCAGTTTTTCTATCATGCCGACCTGAAAACCCCGCTGGCCGAACGCGTGGCCGAGCTGGCGCACAGCGTCTATCACAATCAGCTGGGCTCCCAGCTCGAACGCACCCGCAGGGTGCAGGCCCTGGCGGGCTGGCTGGCCGGGCATCTGGGTGGGCCGGCCCCATTGGCCGAGCGCGCGGCCTGGCTGGCACACGCCGACCTGGGCACCCAGATGGTGGGCGAATTTCCTGAATTGCAAGGCATCATGGGGGCCCATTACGCCGCACACGACGGTGAACCCGCCGAGATCGTACAGGCATTGAAGGCTCAGTACCAGATCCGCCTCGACAGCCCCGTCACGGCCGGCACCCTGACCACGGCAATCCTCTTCATGGCGGAGCGGGCCGAGACCCTGATCGGGATCTGGGGGGTGGGCCTGGCCCCTACGGGCGAGCGCGACCCCTATGGCCTGCGGCGGGCGGCGCTGGGCCTCATCAGCGCCTATGAGCAACTGGTTGCAGGGGGCCTGTTGCCGGTGAGCAAGGATACGCCGGCGGGGCTGGCTGGCCTGCTGCAGCAGGCCTTCGACCAGTTCCCCCCTGGCACACTGGCCAAAGACACCGTGGCAGCCGTCCTCGATTTCGTGCTCGAGCGCTACCGACATCAGCTCATGCCCAGCCTGGACCGAGCGGCCATCGATGCCGTCCTCGCGCTGCGCCCGCCGCTCCACCAGATTCCGGCACGCATCGAAGCCTGCATGCGCTTCCAGCAGGGCCCCGAAGCGGTGGTGCTGGCCGCTGCCAACAAGCGTATCCACAATCTGCTGCGGAAAGCCGACGCAGTGCCCGCACACATCCACCCAGAGTATCTGCAGGATCCAGCCGAGCAACAGCTCGCAGCCACGCTTGAACGCTTGCGGCCACTGGCCGAGGCCGAACTGCGGGCGGGCCACTTCGTGGCCTGCCTGGGCATTCTGGCACAGGCCCACGAAGACGTGACGCGCTTCTTCGACGAGGTCATGGTCATGGACGAGAACCCCCGGCTGCGCAGCAATCGCCTGGCCCTGCTGCAGAACCTGTACACGCTCATGAACCAGGTGGCCGACCTCTCAAGGCTGGCCCAATGAAACTGATCATCCTGGATCGCGATGGCGTCATCAACCATGACAGCGATCAGTTCATCAAGTCACCGGATGAATGGCTGCCCGTTGCAGGCAGCCTGCAGGCCATCGGTCGGCTGTCCCAGGCAGGCTGGCGTGTGGTGGTCGCCAGCAATCAATCCGGTATCGCCCGGCGCCTGTTCACCATGAACACGCTGGGCATGATTCATGCTCGCATGCACGATGCCTGTGCTGACGCCGGCGGGCGCATCGACGCGATTTTTTTCTGCCCGCACGGGCCAGATGATGGCTGCGCCTGCCGCAAGCCGCGGCCGGGCATGCTGCACGACATCGCCAGCCGGTTCGACGTGCCCCTGGGCAGCGTACCCCTGGTGGGCGACAGCCTGCGCGACCTGCAGGCCGGTGCAGCCTGTGGGTGCGCCCCCTGGCTGGTGCTCACGGGCAAGGGCCGTGCCACCTTGCAGGCGGCGGGCGGCGTGGCGGGCCTGCCCCCTGGAACCCGGATCGGCGACGACCTCTCGTCTGTGGTCGATCAGCTGCTGGGTGAAGGCGCATGATCCGGCTGCGCTCCACGGCATACATGGCATTTCTGGTGATCACTGTCATTCCCTATGCCATTTGCTGTGTCCTGTGGGCGCCGCTGCCACTGGCCTGGCGCTACCGGCTCACGCTGGGCTGGCCCGCGCTGGCGCTGTGGGGCGCCAAGGTCATCCTGGGCATGCGGTACCGGGCCCTGGGCCGGGAGAACCTGCCCGATGGGCCAGCCATCATCCTGTCCAAGCATCAATCTGCCTGGGAGACCCTGTATTTTGCCGTCAAGTTGCCGCGCGACGTGGTCTTCGTCTACAAGAAAGAATTGCATTATGTGCCATTCTTTGGCTGGAGCCTGGCGCTGCTCAGCATGATCCCGATCGATCGCACGAAGGGGCGCGAGTCATTCGATCAGGTCGTACGCACGGGCAGCCGCAGGCTGGCCGAGGGCCGCTGGCCGGTCCTGTTTCCTGAAGGAACCCGGGTGGCGCCCGGCGAAACCGGTCGATACAAACAGGGCGGTACCTTGCTGGCCTGCAAAACCGGGGTTCCAGTGATCCCGGTGGCCCACAACGCGGGCGAATGCTGGCCACGCAATGCGTTTCTCAAAACCCCGGGCCTGGTTACCGTGTCCTTCGGGCCGCCCATATCCCCCCAAGGGCACAGCCCGGCCAGCCTGAACCGTGCAGTACGAGACTGGATCGAGGCCGAGATGCGCCGCCTGAACCCCGAGCGCTATGCAGACGAGCGCACGGAAATTCCGCCCGCAGCCCGGTGAATATTGCGTATGATGAACGGGTCATCTCAAAGGAGTCCTGCCATGCGCCTGTTGCATACCATGCTGCGAGTCGGCAACCTCGAGCGCTCACTCATGTTCTACACCGAGATTCTGGGCATGCAGCTGCTGCGCCGCAAGGATTATCCAGATGGCCGCTTCACCCTTGCGTTCGTTGGCTACCAGGCCGAATCCGAAGGCGCGGTCATCGAGCTCACCCATAACTGGGATACCGCAGAGTACGATCTGGGCAATGGCTATGGCCACATGGCCATCGAAGTCGAAGACGCCTACGATACCTGCGCCACCATCAAGGCGCGTGGCGGTCTGGTGGTGCGCGAAGCCGGCCCCATGAAGCACGGCAGCACGGTCATCGCGTTCATCGAAGACCCCGACGGCTACCGCATCGAGCTGATACAGCGCGGCAGCCGGGCCGACTGACCCCGGCATTCCTGCAACCGGGGCGCAGGGCCGGCACGCAAGGCGGGCACTGGGCCCGCGTGCCTGACAGCCCGCAATTGTGTTTATACTTGGTGGCTTCAGGGGTTTCAAAAGCAAAACAGGCCATCACGAGACATGCAAAGAAAAACCTTTCCCAGCTACGCCACGTGGCTGGACCGCACCTGGTTCTACGCCTATACCACCTTGTGCGTGCTGATACTGCTGTTTCTGCTGCTGCCCGAGCTCACCATCATCCCCTTGTCATTCAATCAGGATACCTTCCTGATCTACCCGATCAAGGAATTCTCGCTGCGCTGGTACGCAGAATTCTTCCAGTCCGACGTCTGGATGCGCGCCACGAAGAACACGTTCATCATTGCACCGGCGGCCACCCTCATCGCCACCGTACTGGGCACACTGGCTGCCGCCGGCATGACGCTGTACCAGTTCAAGGGAAAAGGCATCATCACCGCGATCCTGATCTCACCCATGATCGTGCCGCTGGTGGTCACCGGGCTCGGCATCTATCTGTTCTTTGCACCCTACGGCATGGTCAACAGCTATACCAGCATCATCATCGCCCATGCCGCGCTGGGTACGCCGTTCGTGTTCATCACCGTGCTGGCGACCATGCAGGGCTTCGACAAGAATCTGACCAAGGCAGGCTACAGCCTGGGGGCTGGCCGGCTGCGCACCTTCTTCGACATCACGCTGCCCATCATCGCGCCCGGTGTCATCTCGGGGGCGGTGTTTGCCTTTGCCACCTCATTCGATGAAATCGTGGTGGTGCTGTTCCTGGCGGGGCCCGAGCAGGTCACGCTGCCACGCCAGATGTTCAATGGGGTGCGCGAAAACATCAACCCCACCATTGCCGTGGTCGCTACCATACTGATGGTCTTCTCCACCACGCTGCTGCTCACGCTGCTGTGGCTGCGGGCCCGTGCCAGGCGGCGCACCGGCACCTGAGCCACGACGCTGGGCCGGCCTCGTCCGGTCGGACACGGGCACCGGCCATCCTGCGCCCCGCGCCCGCGTCAACGGCACGAAACGACCAACGGGGCAAAATGGCGGCGCGGTCAGGGTGCGTCAGGGTGCAACGCCGGCGTGCGCCGCCTGGTAGGCCATGCGCAGCTCGCGCTTGAGCACCTTGCCGATCTCGCTGCGCGGCAGGCTGTCGACCAGGCACACATCGGCGACACGCTGCACCTTGCCCACGCGCGAATTCAGCCAATCCCTGATCTGCGCGGTATCTGGCGCCGCCGCACCGGCACGGGCCACCACGAAGGCCACGGGGGTCTCGCCCCAGCGTTCGGACGGCACACCCACCACGGTGCAATCCTGCACCAGGGGATGCGCACACAATACCGCCTCGATATCGACGGGGTAGATGTTGAAGCCGCCGCTGATGATCATGTCCTTGACACGGTCACCCAGGATGATGAATCCATCTTCATCCAGCCGACCCACATCACCGCTGCGTATGAAACGCCGGCCAGCCTCATCGAACCATTCGATCTCCTGCGTTTTCCCGGGCATGTTGTAGTACTCGGTCATCATCAACCGGGAACGCCCGACCATCTCGCCCTGCGAACCGGATGGGCGTTCCCGACCCTGCTCATCGATGAAGCGTATATCCGCGGCCTGGGCGGGCCGACCCACCGTATGCAGCTTGTCGGGATGTTCGTGGCAGCGCAGCTCGCTGCTGACCCCGCCTTCGGTGAGGCCGTAGTATTCAACCAGCTGCCCGGGCCAGCGGCGCAGGACCTCTGCCTTGAGCGCGGCCGAAAATGGGGCGCTTGTGCAGAATTTGTACTGCAGGCTGCCCAGATCCGTGTGATCGAATGCGGGGTGAGCAAGCAGACGCCGGTACTGCACCGGCACCAGCATGGCATGCGTGGCCCGGTGCCGTTCGACCAGTTGCAGATAGTGGCCGGCATCGAACTTGTGCATGAGCACCACCGTGCCGCCCAGCGCCAGCGTGGGCATGACGGCCACCAGTGTGGTGTTGGAATACAGCGGGGTGGCGCAAAGCGATACCGCGCGCTGGTCATAGCCGTTGCGGATCGCGCGCAACACCTGCATCCAGCGCATCAGCCACGACTGCACGATCCCCTTGGGGGCACCGGTGGTTCCTGAAGAATAGATCAGATTGAAAGGCGATTGCGGCCCTGGAACGAACGGCTCCGGGCCGCTGCCCGGCTCGCTGAGCCAGGCCGACCAGGCCACCCCTGCCATTGCACTGTCATCCAGTGCCACGCACTGCGCATCGGCCGCTGGCGCCCACGCTGCCGTAACGTCTGCGTCGCGCAGCAGCAGCCGGGCACCCGAATTCGCGAGCATGCCATCGAGCTGCGCCGCACTGGCCGAAGGGGCCAGTGGCGCCACCATCAGACCAGCCTGCAGCGCCCCCAGGAATGCCTGCAGGTACTCGATCGATGTGCCGGCGCAGACCGCGACCACATCACCGGCGTGCAGACCGGCGCGCTGCAGGCTGCAGGCTGCTCGCCCCATGGTGTCATGCAGTTCGGCGTAGGATACCCTGCGGTCATCCAGGATCAGCGCGGGGTGCCCGGGGCGTACGCGCGCATGATGCCCGATCAGATCCGTAATGGCTGCAAAGCCCAGATTGCGAAGCAGTTCCTTTTCTGCCTGAACCCGATCCACTGGCGGATTTCCGGGGTTTCCGGGATTCCTGGATGAATCCGATGGATCGGGTGGATCGGATGCAGGGTTTCTGGACAGGTGCACCATGGAATGACATGAAAGGACGAAGGCCGCATCGCCCATGATACACGCCCGGCACGTGCCTGAGGCCGCTCTGCATGCCAGGCCGGCAAGTACACCGGGAACGCACCGGGCGGGCTCGAACCAGTGCCCGGAGCGGCGTCGGACAGGGCGCCCGATGCCTTGACACTGCATGCCAGCTGAGTAATGATGTCAGCGTCGAAACCGTGGTTTCCGGGTCTCGATGGCACACCGGCCGGCACTTGGCGGCGATGCGCCCAGGCCCGGGATTCAAACTCTCAAGCAGTCCGCTATGTTGCTCAAGCAGTCCTTTACGTTGTATGCAGAGCTCTTCCCATTGCCGGACGCCAGGTTTCCATCACGCCAGCGGTGCAGGAACGCCCACACGATGGACGCCACAGCAGAACGCCCCCAGCCCCTTCCAGGTCATTACCGGCACCCAGCCTCCCGTATGCCCGGCGCGCGCAGCAACAGGCCGCCGTGCGTCGGGCTGCAACCCCAAGATTGAATTCACACAGGAAAGTCACATGTCAAATCTGTCAACACTGGCCAGCACAGACGCCCAGCACCAGCTGCACTCGTATACCAACATGGTGCAACTGCGCAAGGAAGGCTCCATGGTCATCGAACGCGGCGAGGGCATCTACGTCTTCGACCAGGCCGGCAAGCGCTACATCGAGGGGCTCTCCGGTCTGTGGAGTGTGGCAGTGGGCTTCAGCGAACCGCGCCTGGCCGAAGTGGCCTACCGGCAGATGAAAGAATTGCCCTTCTACCATACGTTTTCGCACAAGACCAACATTCCGTCGATGGAACTGGCCAACAAGCTGGTGCAGCTGACGCGTGGCAAGATGGCCCAGGCTTTCTTCACCAACTCGGGTTCGGAAGCCAACGACACCATCATCAAGCTCGTGTGG
Organism: Castellaniella sp.; assembly: GCF_041677825.1. Lineage (GTDB taxonomy): Bacteria > Pseudomonadota > Gammaproteobacteria > Burkholderiales > Burkholderiaceae_B > Castellaniella. The sequence goes on along the minus strand of NZ_JBAYPG010000017.1, from coordinate 52,610 downwards.
TATTACAACAACGCATTGGGGCGCAAGAACAAAAAGAAGATCATCGCCCGCAAGCTGGGCTACCACGGCGTCACCATCGCCGCCGGCAGCCTCACCGGCATGGAGCGCAACCACAAAGACTTCGACCTGCCATTGCCCCGCATCCTGCACACCAGCACACCCTATTGGTATCGCAACGGCAAGCCGGGTGAATCCGAAGTCGACTACGCCACACGCTGCGCACAGGAGCTCGAAGACCTGATCCTGAGCGAAGGCCCCGATACGGTCGCGGCGTTCATCGGCGAACCCATCATCGGCGCCGGCGGCGTCATCGTGCCGCCGCAGACCTACTGGCAGAAAGTCCAGGATGTCTGCCGCAAATACGACGTTCTGGTCATCGCAGACGAGGTCATCACGGCGTTCGGTCGCACAGGCCACATGTTTGCCTCTGATCTCTACGACATCAAGCCTGATTTCATGACCCTGTCCAAGCAGATCACGTCGTCCTATCTGCCGCTGTCAGCCGTGCTCATGAACCAGAAGGTCGCCGACGTCATCAACAGGCACTCCGGCGAAGTGGGCGTGTTCGGTCACGGCTATACGGCCAGTGGCCACCCCGTGTGCACGGCTGTCGGCCTCGAGAACATCCGCATCATCGAAGAACGCAATCTGGTCGAGAATGCGCGCACCACTGGCAAGGTTCTCCAAGAGGGCCTGCGTGCACTGGCCGACCACCCTCTGGTAGGCGAAGTGCGCGGCCAGGGGCTCATTGCCGCAGTCGAAGTGGTGGCCGACAAAAAAACGCGGGCGCCGTTCGACCCTGCCCTGAAAGTGGGCCAACGCCTGCAACAACACTGCCAGGACAATGGCCTGATCCTGCGCGGCATTGGCGAGAACATCGCGTTCTGCCCGCCACTCATCACCACGCCAGAACAGGCCGGCGATATCGTGAGCATCTTCAAGCAGTCTCTCGAAGCACTGCACAAGGAGCTCTGAGCGGTGCAGGGCCGCGAGGCAGGCCCAGGTTTCCGGGTGTCGCCGCGGATCCAGGGCGCGCAGCCATCCATGGCAGCACCGGGCCGGTCTCCCCTGCCACCTCCTCCCGCGCAGCGGCATGATGCGCCGCCTCGGGGGGCGCCTTCCCGTACACGTTTCTTGTACAACCAGGAATCCCAGGACATGCAGACTTCCAACGAGGTACTTGTCAGCTTTCGTCAGGTCCAGAAATCCTACGATGGCACCAGCCTGGTCGTGGTCGACCTGAACCTCGACATCTACAAGGGTGAATTCCTGTCGCTGCTGGGCCCGTCCGGCTCGGGCAAGACGACCTCGCTGATGATGCTGGCCGGCTTCGAAGAGCCCAGCGGCGGCACCATCACCTTGCAGGGCCGGGATCTGCACGACGTGCCTCCGCACAGCCGCAACCTGGGTATGGTGTTCCAGAATTACGCCCTGTTTCCGCACATGACGCTGTACAAGAACATCGAATACCCGCTGAAAGTACGCAAGATGCCGTCCGAAGAACGCCGCACCCGGGTGCAGAAGGCGCTCGACATGGTCGAAATGGGCGAATACGCCAACCGCTATCCAGGGCAGATTTCCGGGGGGCAGAAACAGCGTATCGCGCTGGCGCGTGCACTGGTGTTCGAACCCTCTGTGGTGCTGATGGACGAACCCCTGGGGGCACTCGATAAAAAACTGCGTGAACGCATGCAACTCGAGCTCAAGGATCTGCACAAGATGCTGGGCATCACCTTTCTGTATGTCACGCACGACCAGAGCGAAGCGCTTACCATGAGCGACCGCATCGCGATCTTCAATCATGGCGTGATCCAGCAGGTCGACGTGCCGGCAGTCCTGTACGAAGAGCCCCGCAATCGCTTCGTGGCGGGCTTCATGGGCGACAGCATCCAGATCGAGGGCGTGCTCACGGCCACAGAAGGCGAATACTGCAGCGTGCGCCTGTCCCAGGGGCAGACCCTGCGCGCGCTCAACGTGCACTCACTGGCCACCGGAACAGCATGCGTGATCGCAGTCCGCCCCGAGCGGGTCACGCTCGCGCCCAACGACAGCGACAACCACTTCGTCGCCAATTTCGAAGAAGACGTCTACCAGGGCGACCACGTCCGCGCGCAATTCCGTCTGCCCCAGGGCGGCGACAAGATCTTCGTGAAAATCCCCCTGCAGGAATCCAGCCTGCCAAGAACTGAAAAAGCACCACACCGGCTCTATGTGGAACCCTGCTTCGTACGTGTCCTAGAGCCATGAAACCCGACTTCGAGTCATAGAACAAACAGGAGATCAATCAATGAATCTGAAACTGACGAGCGCACTGCTTATGGGCGCGGCACTGGCCTGGGGTGGTACGGCACACGCCAGGGACCTGACCGTGGTGAACTTCGGCGGCGCAGGCGGCGCAGCCCAGAAGGCCGCCTGGTTCGACCACTACACGAAAGATACGGGCAAACCCATCATCGAAGTGGCCTACAACGGCGAACAGGCCAAGATCAAGGCCATGGTGGATTCCAACAACGTGGTCTGGGACCTGGTCGAGGGTGAAACCGGCTCCATGCCGCAGGGCTGTGAGTCGGGCGTCTACGAAGACATCGACTGGGCCAGCGTCCTGGATGCCGATGACTTCCAGCCGGGCGCACTCGAATACTGTGGTGTCGGTACCTGGGTGTGGGGTTATGTGATGACCTACAACACCGAGCTCACCAAGGAAGCGCCCACCAGTTGGGCTGATTTCTGGGATGTCGAGAAATTCCCGGGCAAGCGCGGCATGCGCAAGACGGCGCTCTACAACATCGAGCCCGCACTGGTTGCCGACGGCGTGCCGGTCGAGGATGTCTACAAGGTGCTGTCCACACCCGAAGGGATCGACCGTGCGTTCAAGAAACTCGACGAACTCAAGCCCCACATCCAATGGTGGGAAGCCGGTTCACAACCTGTGCAACTGCTTGCTGCAGGCGACGTGGTCATGTCGCCCGTGTACAACGGTCGTGTCTATGATGCCCAGAAGGAAGGCTATCCACTCCAGGCCGTCTGGAACGCAAGCCTGTATGACTACGACTACTGGGTCGTACCCAGCGGCTCGCCCAACAAGGACCAGGCCATCGAGTTCGTCAAGTACATCACGCAGCCCGAACAGCAGGCACGCGCAGCCAGTGTGATCCCCTACGGCCCGGTGACCAAGTCCGGCCTGGCCGGTGTCAGCCCCGAAGTGCTGGCCCAACTGCCCAATGCCCCTGAAAACGCCAAGAATGCGATCCGCAACAATATCGAATTCTGGGCGGATCATGGCGAAGAGCTCGAACAGCGCTTTGCCGCCTGGGCTGCCCAGTAAGTTCATGCCCGTTCGGGTCTGTATCGCGTCAGGGCCCGCCAGGGCCCGCGCCCGACGCGATGCAGGCCTGACGGCGACGCTCTGCTGCCGGTGGCCTGCGTGCTCGTTCGCGGGCCACCCGACCTGAGGTAACCAAGGATGGAACTCACTGCGCCCGACAGTACGGCTTTATTGGCGAGCACACGGCGTGAAAAGCGCCGAGTGCGGCGGCGCGCGATTCTGTTGATCACGCCCTTGATGCTGTTTCTGCTCATTCTGTTCATCGTGCCCATCGGCACCCTGCTGGTGCGCGCGATGGCGAACCCCGAAGTCGTGGCTGGCCTGCCGCAGACGGTCAAGGTTCTGGCGCAATGGGACCGCCAGTCCCCCGTACCCGAAGCGGGCTTCAACGCACTGGCACACGACCTTGCGGCAATTCGCGGCGATCGCAAGGCGGGCGATCTGTCACGCAGGCTGAACTACGAAATCCCCGGCTATCGTTCGCTGATCTTCAAGACTATCAACCGGTTGCCCAAAGACCTGTCGGAGAGCCAGCAGTTTGGCTCGAGCGACATCCTGAAGATCGACAAGCGCTGGGCCGACCTGCAATACTGGCACGCCATCGCACGCAACGGTTCGGCATGGACCCCCTACTACCTGCTGACCTCCCTGGACCTGCGGGTCAATGACGACGGCAAAATCACGCAGGTACCGCCAGACCAGTCGGCATTCGTCAATATCTTCGCACGCACATTCGAAATCAGCCTGATCACGACGCTGATCTGTCTGGTGCTGGGCTATGCGCTGGCCTACTGGATGGTCCGCATGCCGGATACCATGGCCAACATCGTGTTCGTCATCATCCTGATCCCATTCTGGACGTCCGTGCTGGTGCGCATATCGGCCTGGATCGTGATCCTGCAGCGCCAGGGCCTGATCAACACCCTGTTGATGAAGCTGTCCCTGACCGACGAACCCATCCCGCTGCTGTTCAACCGCACCGGCGTCTACATCGCCATGATCCAGGTGCTGCTGCCCTACATGATCCTGCCCATCTACAGCGTCATGAAATCGGTATCCCCCAATCTCGAACGGGCAGCGGTATCACTGGGCAGCCATCCCTTGCAGGCATTCATCCGCATCTACCTGCCCCAGACCTATCGCGGCGTGGCTTCAGGCTGCCTGCTGGTGTTCATCATCGCAGTCGGCTACTACATCACGCCGGCGCTGGTGGGCGGCGCAAGCGACCAGTTCATCAGCTACTACGTGGCCTACTTCACCGATACCACCATCAACTGGGGCATGGCCAGTGCCCTGGGCTTGCTGCTGCTGATCAGCACTTTCATCATCTACACCTGCTACCGGTACTTTTCCGAGGAAGACGCGCTGTGACCGCAGAGACCGAACAGCCTGCCGTCCTGTCGACCCTGACTGACGGCATTTGCACGCTGACGCTCAACCGCCCCGGCCAGCGCAATGCGCTCACGGCAGAAATTCGCGCACACCTGACCACACTCATGCAGCAGGTCCGCGATGATTCAAACGTGCGCGTTCTGGTGGTTCGCGGTGCAGGCGGCGCATTCTGTGCCGGTGGCGACATGCAGTCGATGCTGCGCGACAGCCTGAGCGGGCCCGACTGGCGCAGCCGCATCCGCAAACAGCACGTCTGGCTGGATATTCTGACGGATCTCGAAAAGCCGGTCATCGCCTCGGTCGATGGTCCTGCCTATGGCGCGGGCCTCGGGCTCGCACTGGCTGCCGATTTCATTCTGGCCACGCAGCGGGCACGATTCTGTGCCATATTCGGCCGGGTGGGGCTGGCGCCCGATCTGGGCACCATGTACCTGCTGCCGCGCATCGTGGGCCGCCAGCGCGCCAAGGAAATCGTCTTCACCACACGCGTCATCGCGGCCACCGAGGCGCATGAACTCGGCATGGTGTTCCAGATCGTCGAGGATGCAGACGGGCTGGCACGTGCCACCAGCGATCTGGCACGGCGCCTGTGCGCCACATCGCCCGTGGCCTTCGGGGTGACCAAGTCCATCATGAACCAGTCATTCGAACTCGATGCCCGCGCCATGGCCGATCTGGAAGCCTACGCCCAGGCGGTATGCCACGATACCGATTATCACCAGGATGCCCTGCAGCGCTTTCGCGACAAGCGGGCACCGCGCCTGACATGGGACTGACAGCCCTGTCCTGCAGGCGGTCTGCACCCTCTCGAAGAACCCACGGAATTGAACATGAGCCGCAATGATGCCCCCTCGACACCTAACGATGCCCGGCACGATGCACTGGCGGGCATTCGTGTGCTGGATCTCTCGCGCGTTCTGGCCGGCCCTTGGTGCACACAGAACCTGGCCGATCTCGGGGCCGATGTCATCAAGATCGAAAAGCCCGGCGAGGGCGATGACACGCGGCATTGGGGGCCGCCCTACTTTCCCGATGCACAGGGCCGACCCACGGACCAGGGTTGCTATTTCGCCTCGTGCAACCGCAACAAGCGTTCAGTGACCGTCAATATCGCGAGCCAGGAAGGCCAGCAGATCATCCGCGATCTGGCACGCGAATCCGATATCCTGGTCGAAAATTTCAAGGTCGGCAATCTGGCACGCTATGGGCTGGACTACGCCAGCCTGGCTGCCGACAACCCACGCCTGATCTACTGTTCCATCACGGGTTTTGGCCAGACGGGGCCCTTTGCCGGCCGTGCCGGCTACGACCTGCTGATCCAGGCCATGAGCGGCATGATGAGCATCACGGGCCGCGGCGATGACGAACCGGGTGGCGGCCCGGTACGCGTCGGGGTGGCGATCACCGATCTGATGTCGGGGATGTACGCCACCATCGCGATCCTGGCCGCACTCGAAATGCGCCACCGTACCGGGCGCGGCCAGTACATCGACACCTCATTGCTGGATGTGGGCATGGCCATGCTGGCCAACCAGGCCTCGGGCTTCCTGAACACCGGCGAAGTGCCGCCGCGCCTGGGTAACGTACACATGAGCCTGTCGCCCTACCAGGACTTTCCGACGGCGGATGGCCGCGTACTGATGGGGATTGCCAATGACGGCCAGTTCACTCGATTCTGCCAGGCTGTGGGGGTCGACTGGATGCATGACGAGCGCTTCCGCAGCAACGCGGTGCGGGTCGAGAACCGCCCGGTTCTGGTGGCCCTGATGAGCGAACTCCTGCGCACGCGGACCACCGCAGAATGGGTCGAACTGTTCCAGGACAAGGCCGTACCCTGCGGCCCCATCAATGACATCGGGACAGCCTTCGAGAACCGGCAGGTCCATGCCCGTGGCCTGCGTATCAGCCAGGAGCGCTATCCGGACGGGGCCGTGCCGGAGGGCGAGATCATCAATGAAATCGTGGGGGTCGCAAGCCCCCTGCGCCTGTCCGACGCGCCTGCCCGGCTGCGCCATGCGCCACCCGCATTGGGCCAGCATACGGATGAGGTCCTGCGCGAGCGCCTCGATCTGACGCCCGCGGCCCTGCAGGCGCTGCGCGCAAGGGGCGTGCTTTGACCCGGTGCGCGCAGATGCCGGTTCAGCGGTTTTTCGGGCCGCGCCCCTGTTTGCCATCGAGAAACGCCTGCATCAGCTGCCGCGGTTCCGTGCCGTTGTAGCTGCTGGCAAAGGCCGCCACACTGTCTTTGATGTCGCGTTCGATGTGCGGATCTTCCCAGGCCCGCAACAAGGCCTTCTGGCTGCGTATGGCCCCCGGGGCACAGGCCAGGATCTGCGCCACGGCGTCGGCCACGGCGGCGTCCAGCCGCCCGGCTGGCACCACCTGATTCAGCAGCCCCCAGCCCAGCGCCGTATGCGCATCGATGGCCCCACCGGTGAGCACCAGCCAGCGCATATTGCCTTCGCCCACCAGGCGCGCCAGCAGCCTGGCGTGGATGACCGACGGAATGCCAATGCGCACCTCGGGCATAGCGAACCTGGCCGCGTCGGAGCCGATGCGCAGGTCGCAGGCCGCGGCAAACTCGAGGCCCCCACCAATGCACCAGCCCTGAATACGCGCCACTGTGGGCACGGGAAAATCACGCACGGCCTCGCAGAGACTGGACAGGTCGGTGATGAATGCCGCGGCGCCGGCCGTATCCAGGCCGGCCATGACTTCGATATCGACCCCGCCCAGAAAGGCCTTGTCGCCCGCCCCCGAGAGCACCAGAGCCCGAATTGACGGATCATGCGCCAAATGCAGCAAGGTGTCGGTCAATTCAGCCAGGGTGGCTCTGTCGAGCAGGTTCAGCGAACTGCCATTGTCGACCGCAAGGGTCACCACGCCATTGTCGGCATGCGAAACAGTCAGGTTTTGCGAGTTCATGGGGCCTCGAAAAGAAGTTGGGATCACCGCACGGGTATCATAGTGCCCATCATATCAATTGCCAGGTCGACCCACCGGGCCGCACTGGTCATCGAGATTCTGTCGATATTCCGCCCAAGTACAAGCTGCGAGTGCAACCCCATGGCCATCGATTACCACCATCTGAAAAACCGTGAATTTCCTCCTGTCCACCAGCATTACACCGAGCGTGACAGCATGCTTTATGCGCTGAGCCTGGGGCTTGGCAACAACCCCCTGGACGAGCACGCACTCGCCTTCTGCTACGAAGGGGTGCCCGGCGGCCTGCGTGCCCTGCCCACGCAGGCCGTGGTATTGGGCTATCCGGGCTTCTGGGCGCGCGAACCGGACACCGGCATCGACTGGACCCGTCTGCTGCACGGCGAGCAGCGCCTGCGCATCCATCGGCCCATTGCCGCAGCGGGCCACGTGGTCGGCCATACGCGCGTCACGCGCCTCATCGACAAGGGCGCCGATAAAGGCGCCATCATGGTCAGCGAGCGCCGCCTGGATGACCAGGCCGGCAATCGCCTGGCCACCATCGAGCAGGTCACCTTCCTGCGCGGCAATGGTGGCTACAGTACCCAGGGCGCTGGCCAGCCCAGCGACGATCCCCTGCCGACCCTGCCTGCCAGCCCGAGTGACCGCGCCCCCGACTACAATGATTCTTTCGAAATCCCGCACGACACTGCGCTGCTGTACAGGTTGTCAGGCGACCTGAACCCTTTGCACGCAGACCCGGCCATCGCTCGCGCAGCGGGCTTCGAGCGCCCCATCCTGCATGGCCTGGCGACCTATGCCCTGGCCGCCCATGCGCTGGTGCGCCAGTGCTGTGATCATGATCCGGCGCGCTTGCGGGCCTTCGATGTGCGTTTTTCGGCGCCGGTCTATCCGGGCGAGACGCTGGTCACCGAAATCTGGCGCGACCCGCACGAATCCACCCGCCTGTATCTGCGCGCTCGTGTCCCGCAACGCAACATCGAAGTGCTCAGCCGCGGCTGTGCGGAATGCCTGCACGCCTGATGCCGGCGGCCACGCTTGATGACGGCCCGTCATGGGCCCGCGGTTCCGGCCAGCGCGATGCGTGCGCAGCCAGGGTACGCAGCGCGCTCAGGGCCGTATGGACACCCCTGCGGCTGCCAGCGCATCGGCGAGATCCAGGAACTGGCCGATCGACAGCTCTTGCGGGCGGGCCGTGGGCTGTACGCCCAGCGCCTGCCAGTCGAGCAGCCGCGCCCAATCGCCCAGGCTGCCCCTGAGCATTTTCCTGCGCTGCTCGAACACCCTGGCCAGCAAGACCTCGAACAGGGGTTCACTGAGCGCCTGCCGTTGCGCGGACAAGGCCAATGGGCGCATCCGCACCACCGATGACATCACCCGCGGCGGTGGATCAAACGCATCCGGCGGCACATCAAACAACGAGGTGAGCCGATAGCTGCGCTGCAGCTGGATCGAGAGACGCCCATACGCACTGCTGCCGGGCTTCGCCACCATGCGCTCGACGACTTCCCGCTGCAGCATGAAATGCTGATCCTGTACCAGGCCAGCGAAGGCGCGTAGATGAAACAGCAGCGGAGTGGAAATGTTGTAGGGCAGGTTGCCGACGATGCGCAAGGCACCTGCACCCGTATCGGCGGCCAGCTGCCCGAAGTCGACGGACAGCGCATCCGCACAGCGGACCCGCAGGCGGGATTCGGGCCATTGCGCCTGCAGGCGGACCGCCAGATCGCGATCGAGCTCGATGACCGTCAGTTGCCTGACCCGCTGCAGCAGGGGCGCTGTCAGGGCGGCCATGCCGGGCCCGATCTCGACCAGAACGTCGTCGGGCTGCGGATCGATGGCACGCACCATGGCATCGACCACCGACAGGTCTGCCAGAAAATGCTGGCCAAAGCGCTTGCGGGCCCGTTGCGCCATCGATCAGTCTTCTGGGTGACGCCGCTTTTCCAGGCGGTTATCGATGTACGCCTGACTGCGCAACTGATCGATCCAGTCTTCGTAGGCCGGCCCGATGCGACGCTGCAGTAATTCATCGCGAGCCTGCATGCGACGATACTCGCCTTCCATGTCCTTGCTCTGGCGCTTGACCACCTGGATCAGGTGCCAGCCAAACGGGGACCGTACCGGCTCACTGACTTCGCCCTCTTTCAGGGCATCCATGGCCTGCTCGAAGCCTGGCGCGGCCTCGCCGGGGTTGAGCCAGCCCAGGTCGCCCCCCTGAGGGGCCGAGGCGTCCTCGGAATAGCGCTTGGCGAGTTCTTCGAATGATTCACCGTGTTCGATTCTGGTACGCAAGCCTTCGAGCGTCTGGCGTGCCATGTCATCGGTGACCACCTGGGACGTTTTGAGAAGAATGTGGCGCGCATGCGTCTGGGTGACCATGACGGGCCCGGGCGCAGCGACCGGCGGTGGGGTCGGCTTCGGCGGCGGTGCCTTGCGCGCCTGCTTCGGTAGTGCGGGTGGCTCGGCCCAGCCGCGCTGCAGCACTTTGAGGATGTGGAAGCCGCGGCCACTTTGAATCACCCCGCTGACCCCGCCGGGCGGAATATTGGCGATGGTCTTCGCGAACAGATCGGGCCAGTCTTTCAGCGGCCGAACCCCCATGTTGCCACCATCCAGGGCCTGGGGGCCATCCGAAGAGGCGGCCGCCACACCAGCGAAGTCCGCACCCCCACGAACCTTCTTGAGCAGGGCCTCGATCTGCTTGCGCTTTTCATCCACCGTTTCCTGGGAGGCATAATCGGGCACCTCGACCAGAATCTGGGCGACCTCGAAAAGCTCGGGACCACTGGGTTTGGGCGGGGGCGCCGGGCTGGGTTCTGGCTCGGGTTCGGGTTCGGCCTGCGGCAGACGCAGCGGCATATCGCCATGTGTCTGCAGGAAGGCGTCGACGTCCCGGTCGCTGATGAAAATGTGCTCCTGGACGAAGCGCTGGCGCAGCATGTCGTCCTGAATCTGGTTGCTCAGTTCTCTACGATAATTGTCCCAGGACATGCCCGTGGCCTGAACCTCCTGGCGCAGGCGTTCGGGCGTGATGCGATTGCGCTGTGCCACCGACTGAACGGCCTGGTCGATCTGGGCCTCGGTGACCCGCAGCCCGGCACGCTTGGCTTCCTGGTCGAGCAGCACCGCATTGATCATCTGCTGCAGCACCTGGCGCCGCAGCGCCTCGGGGGGCGGTACCGGAATGCCCTGCATGTGCATCTGTTGCTGAACCTGCCGGGCCTTGGCATCCAGTTGGGCCAGCGTGATGACTTGCCGATCGACCACGGCCACGATGCCATCGACAAACTGCTCGGCTGCGGGCTGTGCAGGCTGCTTGCCGGCCACCTTGCCGTTTGCCGCCCAGGCCGTTGCAGGCGCCACCCCCAGCAGGGCAAGCACCAGCGGCATGACACAGGCGATTCGATACAGTGGGGACATCAATCGTACCTCTCGAACTGGGATTTTTCGGGGATGACCGGGGTGGTGGACTGGTACCCCGTAATGCGATCGGACAGCAGCGACATGGGATCGGTGCCCAGGGAGCCCAGACCGCTGAGTTCGAGTTGCAGGAACAGCGACGTGTTGGCGTCTTCGGCCGACACGGCATAGCGCTGCACCACTGCACGGGCTGCCCAGCCCCCATCGCCGCGATATTCGATCCCCGCAATCGACTGCACGTTGCGCTTCTCGACGAGCGAATAATCATAGCGGCCCACCGCATGCCAGCGCGAAGAAAATGGCCATTGCGCGGTCAGGCTGACCTGCTCGCGGGCGCGCTGATCCGCCGAGGGCGGCATGAGGCTGTAGGGCTCGGAGTACACGCTGGGATCGCGCTCGTACCGATAGGACAGGGACACCGACGCCAGCCGCTTGGGCGTCCAGCGTATGCCCGCGCTGAGCCGGTTGCCCTTGAAGGTCTTTTGCCCGAACTGGCCATCGAAGTTGATCGAGAAACGATCGGTCAGTGCAGCCGCAGCACCGACCAGAAAATCGGATTCATCGGCTGTGCGAGGCGTTTGCCCTGGAAGCACGACCTCTTGGTCGGCAAAATAGAAGCGCTGGGCAGCCGACAGCGACAGGCGCTCGACCCCCGTGTCGGCATCCATCCAGCGGGTGGTCAGGCCCGCCGTGAGCTGATTGGCGTTGCTGATGCGGTCCCAGCCGCCACTGTAGATGTTCTCGTCGAAGGCCTGCATGAAATTGAAGGTCGCCACGCTGGTATCGTATACGGGCAGGTCATCCTGGTTGCGGTATGGTACATAAAGATAATACAGGCGGGGCTCGAGTGTCTGGATGGCCGCATTGCCGAACAGCGAGGCATCGCGCTCGAATGTCAGGCCGGCGTCTACCGAGGCGATCGGCAGAACGCGGGTCTGGCTGCGCGGGCGGCCGGCGTACTGGACCATGCTCGGAGAACCTTCGAACCAGTCGGTATCATACTGGCTGACATGCAGCCCCAGCTTCGGCGTGACATACACCCCGGGTTCGACAAACGGGCGCGACACCGAGGTGTACGAGATCATGCGCGTGCCATTGGGCATGATGCGCCGGCCGCTCTGGGATGGAAAGGCGCTGCCCCTGTAGACAGGCGCCACGAAGCGCGTGATCTCGTTCTGCGAGACCACGTCGAAACCGTTCCAGTTGTAGTGCTGGGCGGTGAAATTCAGCCTGGGCAAGAGGTCGTACGGCGGTGCCAGGAATGTCCCGGTGACATCCTGCAGGGTCTGGTAGCGGTAGTATTCGAGATAGGCCGAAAAATACCGATCATCGGACCAGGTCAGCAGCGCCCGGCTGGGCAGGTGGGTAATGGCCGCGTCGGACAGGGTGAACGAAGAGTAATCCCGGAAATAATCGTCATCCGACACCTTGCGGGCATCAAGATAGGCATTGAAGCCCGACCCCAGAGACTGTTCGTGCTGTACCGAGTACATCCAGCGGTGTTCCTGCAGCACCCGGTCTTTTGGATTGAAGGTGCCAAATGCCTGGGTGTACGAGCCGGGCCCCAGATGACGCAGTTCGAGCCCCATGAGCAGGCCTCTTTTGCTCATGTAGCGTGGGTACAGCGTGGCATCATAGTTGGGCGCCAGATTCAGGTAGTACGGGGTGGTGATTTCCATGCCCGCATTGCTCGAGGTGCCGTAATAGGGCAGCAGGAAGCCGCTCTTGCGTTCCTGGCGCAACGGAAACGACAGATACGGTGAATACAACAGCGGCACGCCCTTGAAGTACAACACGCCATTGCGTGCCACGCCTTCGTTGTCTGCCATGTACAGGTCGACCTTGCTGGATTCGATCCACCATGCGGGATCTGGCCCGTCGAAGTTGCTGTAGCGCATGTCGGTCAGCCGCATGTGATCGCGGCTGAAGATTTCGGCCTGTTCTGCCCGGCCGCGGCCTGCCGTGGCGCCCAGCCAGAAACGGGGCGCTTCGATCTCGCCCTGATCCGTCTTGATGTTGTAGCGCAGGTGCGGCCCGCGCACGATATGACCATCGCGCATGAGCAGCCCGTTGCCATGCACATCGACCTGCCCGCTCGCCTGGTCATGCGTGATGCGGTCTCCCTTGACGACGGCATCGAGCCGACGGACCTGCGCATCGCCCTGCAGCAGGACCTGCCCCTGGGCATCGCGCGTGACCTGATCGCCCATCAGGAACGCCGGCAAGGCCTCTTCGGACACCGCCGGGTGCAGGCGCAGGCTGCCCACCATGCGCATGGCATCGGCATCGTTCGAATGCTCGGTGGTCTGGGCACCAGGCCCTGCGGCCCAGACGGACGTCACGAGGCACAGACACAGCAGCGCGGGACGGACAATGGAAGGCAACAAGGCAAGGAGTCCGGGAAATGAAAAAATGGCCTGGCTTGACTGCACACCCAAAGCAGGCAACGACCCAGTATTATAGAGAAGCCTGACCCGCCTCGGGCAGTTTCCTGTTTCCAGGCCCCATTGTATGCCCGACATGACCGCTTCAGCCCCCCCCGATTCTCGCCTCGAACTGCTTCTGGATTGGCTCGCCATGCTGCCCGACACCCTGGGCCTCGTCGTCGACAGCCTCGCGCCCGTCTCGGGCGACGCCAGCTTCAGGCGCTATTTCCGCGTTCTCGGGCAAAATGACACCCCCTTCATCATCATGGATGCGCCGCCCCCGCACGAGGACTGCAGCGCCTTCATCGCGATGGGCCGCCTGCTCGCACACGGCGGGCTGCGGGTACCCGAGGTGCTGGCGCAGGCACCGGCCCACGGCTTTCTGCTGCTGACCGATCTGGGCCCGCAGAACCTCCAGCACGGTCTCGAAGCCGGCCTTTTCGGCCCGGTCGACCTGCAGCGGCACTATCGTGCCGCGCTGCGTGCCCTGGTCCGCCTCCAGCAGTGCTCCGCAAGCCACCTGCCTGCGCTGGATGCCAGCCGCCTGCTCGATGAACTCGGTGTTTTCACGCACTGGTACTTGAAGGTCCACCTGGGTTTTCAGCCCGATGCCCATGTCCGATCCACGCTCCAGCAGGCCTTCGCCCTGCTGGCCCGGCGTGCCGCAGCGCAACCGCAGGTGCTGGTACACCGCGACTACCACTCGCCCAACCTGATCCCGGCGCCCGCGGGCACCGTCGATGATGCCCCCGGCATCATCGACTTCCAGGATGGGCTGCGGGGGCCCATCACCTATGACATCGCCTCGCTGGCACTGGATGCCCGCTGGACCTGGGATGAGCCTGCACAACTCGACTGGGCCATCCGCTATTGGGAATACGCACGTACCGCAGGCCTGCCGGTCGACCCCGATTTCGCGCGCTTCCATATCGAATACGAATGGATGAGCCTGCAGCGCAACCTGCGCATTCTCGGTGTCTTTGCCCGCCTGTCGCATCGCGACCAGAAGCACGGCTACCTGGTGCACCTGCCGCGTGTGCTCACTTATGTGCGGCAGGTGGCTGCACGATACCCCCAATTCCATCCACTGCTGCGCGTGCTCGATGCGGTCGGGCAGCAGCCGCAGACCCAGGGGTACTCGTTCTGATGCAGGCGATGATCCTGGCCGCAGGACGCGGGCTGCGCATGCGCCCGCTCACCGACCAGTTGCCCAAGCCGCTGCTCGAGGTCGCGGGTCGATCATTGATCGAATGGCGCATACAGGCACTGGCGCAGGCCGGCCTGACCGACATCGTCATCAACCACGCCTGGCTGGGCAGGCAGATCGAGGCCGCGCTGGGCGATGGCCAACGCTGGGGTGTGCGGCTGCAGTATTCTGCCGAGCCACTTGCCCTCGAGACGGCTGGCGGCATCGCACAGGCCCTGCCATTCTTCAAGGGGCAGCCCTTCCTGGTCATGAACGGCGACATCTGGACCGACTGGGATCCCGCCCGGGCCCTGCAGGTCGCAAACAGCATGCCGCTCGAGACCCTGGCGCATCTCGTCATGGTGCCCAACCCGACACACCATCCAGAAGGGGATTTCATCCTGCAGCCAGACGGCCGCCTGAGCCTGAACCCGGGGCCGGCACCGGCGCGAACCTACGCCGGCCTGGGGGTGTTTCGCCCTGAACTGTTCGCCCTGCTCGAGCCGGGCCAGCCGGCGCCATTGGCCCCCCTGTTGCGCCAGGGCATCGACGCGGGGCGCATCAGCGGTGAATTGCACCCTGGCAGGTGGGTGGACGTCGGCACCCCCGAACGCCTGGCCTGGCTCGATGCCCACCTGCAGGCACACGGACCCGGCCCCGTCTCGACCCGAATCACACAAGGCACCCGACAGAAGGCACCAGGCAGCGGCACAAAAGACACCGGTACGCCCAAGCAGGATGCAGAACCCCACCCAAACCGTTTATCCTAGGGAACTTGTATGGCAGTCTGAAGCCGGTTCACCGATTTACAGGAATTAAACCATGTCGTTTGGCCCGAAACGCCCCACCTTCAAACCCACCCCATACGGCTACACACGGCGCAGCCGCGGGATCCCGCGCTGGCTGCTGTTGCTCATCACTGGCATTGTGCTGGGCGCCGGTGCGGTCGTCTTCCTGCAACGCAGCTATGGTCCGCAACGCCTGACGGTCGAGCAATCCGAAGCACTGCGGCTCGATCTGAACACGACGCACCTGGAAAACCAGCGGCTGACGGCCGACGCCAAGAAAATCAACGAGGAAATCACCCAGGCGCGCCAGGATCAGCAGACCCAGTCGGCCCGTGCCGACCAGATGAGCCAGCAGATGGCTGACATGCAGGCCAGCGTGTCCAGCCTGATTTCGGCCATCCCACCCGACCCGCGCGGTGGCACCCCGGGAATCCGCGGGGCGAACATGGTACTGCAGGACGGCGAACTGCACTACGAGGCCCTGTTGATCCAGGATGCCCCCGAAGGCGGAGCCGAAGCACCGATATTCAGGGGCGAAGCCAAATTTGTGGCGACCGGTGCCTGGAGCAATGGCAATACGGGTTACGTCGACCTGGCGGTGATGCCCTTCGAAATGGGCCTGTTCACCACCCTGTCGGGCACGGCCGAGCTGCCCAAGGGCTATCGGATCCGTCAAGTGACCGTACAGATCACGCCGGAGGGCAGCGACAAGATCAGTTCGACCCGTACCCTGAAGGTGGCCGTGGCGCGCTGAATCACAGGCTGGCAGATGCAGCGTCCAGGGTATTGGCCCTATCCGCCGGCTACGCGGCGCGACCCGCCATGCCAGCCAGAACCGCCACCAGGAACGGGGGCTTGCGCACCACGCGTGATCAGCCCGCCGAGGGTCGGCCCTGCAGGGCGTGCCGGGCCAGTTTCACCCAGTACGCGGCCCCCAGGGGGATGAGGGCATCATTGAAATCGTAGCTGGTATTGTGCAGTGTGCAGGGCCCGCTGCCGTGCCCGGGCAGCCGGTGGCCGCCCTCGCCATTGCCGATCCAGACATAGCAGCCCGGGCGCTCTTGAAGCATGTACGCGAAATCTTCGGCGCCCATCGATGGCCGCACCTGCGTATCGAGCCGGTCTGCGCCCACCAGTTCATCCAGAACCCGCGCGCACAGCGCCGTTTCGGCACGGTGATTGATGGTGACCGGATATTCGCGGCGAAACTCGAAATCGGCCGTACAGCCCAGCGCGACTGGCAATTGCAATGCGATGTCGCGCATGCGCGATTCGATCAGATCGAGCGCCGCCGTCGACAGCGTACGCACCGTACCACGCATGCTTGCCGTATCGGGGATCACGTTGTCGGCCGATCCGGCATGGATCTGGGTGACACTGATGACTGCCGATTCGAGTGGATCGAGATTGCGCGTCAGGATGCCCTGGAAGGCCTGCACGAGCTGGGCGGCAACCACCACCGGATCCACCCCCAGATGCGGCATGGCACCATGCCCGCCGCGCCCCTGCACGGTGATCCCGAAGCTGTTGCTCGAGGCCATGATGGCCCCTTCGGTCAGGCCGAAATGACCCACGGGCAGGCCCGGCCAATTGTGCATGCCAAAGACCGCGTCCATTGGAAAGCGCTCGAACAGGCCGTCATCGATCATCTTCCTGGCCCCCCCGCCCCCTTCTTCAGCCGGCTGGAAGATCACGTGGACGGTGCCCTCGAAATCACGGGCTTCGGCCAGATGGCGCGCAGCCGCCAGCAGCATGGCCATATGGCCGTCGTGGCCGCAGGCATGCATGGCCCCGGGGTGGCGGCTGGCGTGCGCGAACGTGTTGGCCTCGGTCATGGGCAGGGCATCCATGTCGGCCCGCAAGCCAATGGCCGGCCCCGGCGCTGACCCGGAAATCGTGCCGACCAGACCCGTGCCCCCCAGGCCACGAACGACCTGGATGCCCCAGGATGCCAACAGCGCCGCCACCCGGTCAGCGGTTCGATGCTCCTGGAACGCCGTCTCCGGGTGCGCATGGATGTCTCTGCGAATCTCGGTGAATTCGGGCAGCCAGCGCTGCAGGGTGTCAGTCAGGTGAGTGTTCATGGCAGGACTCGATCGGATCATGAAAGAACGCTGTCCGCCAGGGGCCAGCAGCGTGTGAAACCCCTGGCGGGCTGCAGGTGTTGTACAGCAGGCTTTCGATGCCCCGGGAGGCAGGCATGCCCCCATGAGGCGTGAACCCGCAGGACAGGCCTGTAACAGGATAGGCCTGTAAAATGGCCGCTGCAGGTCGCACGTGTGCGGCGACTGCATTCAGACCACCCATGACCACGAAATCCGTATACTCCATGCGATCCACCCCGAAGCCCCGGCAGCCGGGGCGACTGTCGGACACCTGCCCCGGACGATCATTGTACGTGCAGACCGGGCCGCTGCACATCAGGATGCCATCGTGGCCCTGCCCAGCGAAGTTCTGACGCCAGCGCGCTGGCAGGCAGATGCGCGCGGCATTCCATACCATCCGCAATACGGTGATATCTATCATGGTGTCGCAGGGGCCCTGCCACAGGCGCAGCATGTGTTCCTGCAGGGCAATCACCTGCCCGGACGCTGGCGCGGGCGCAAGCGGTTCACGATCGGCGAAACTGGCTTTGGCCTGGGGCACAATTTCCTGGCCAGCTGGCAGGCCTGGCACAATGACCCCGAGCGCTGCGAGCGACTGCACTACCTCGCTTTCGAGGCGCATCCATTCCACATCGAAGATCTTCGCCGGGCCTGGCGCGGCCTGCCGGCCGGCATGCACGATCAGGTGCAGGCGCTGGCCGCGGCCTGGCCCCCATTGCTGCCGGGCATCCACCAGCTCGAATTCGCACAGGGCCGCGTGACCCTGACGCTGCTGTTCGGGTCGATACGCGTCATGGCCCGCCAGGCGCAGGCCAGTGTGGATGCCTTCTTTCTCGATGGCTTCGCACCCCGCACCAACCCCGAGATGTGGCGTCCCGAACTCTTCGCCCAACTGCGCCGACTGGCCGCCGAGGAGGCCACGGTGGCCACCTGGTGCGCAGCCGGACAGGTTCGGCGCGACCTGCAGGATGCGGGATTCCTGGTCAGCCGGCAAGCGGGGTTTGCAGGCAAGCGCGAAATGACCGTTGCCCGCCTGCGCCCGGGGCTCGGGCGTAGCGCAGACCCGACCGGGCCACAGTCGATCGCCGTGGTGGGTGCCGGCCTGGCGGGGTCGGCGATCGCACACGCGCTTGCCCGGCAGGGTCACGACGTGCGCGTATGGGACGCCGGTGCACGCCGCGCAATCCGGGATCCAGGCCCGCCATCTGGGGCCGCCCTCATCCCTGCACTCAGTCCGGACGATGACACGCGCTCGCGTCTGAGCCGCAACGGTCTCGCCCATGCGCACCGCCACTGGATGCACCTTGCGCCACCGGCCCGGCCACTCGCCTGCGGTGCCCTGGTCTGTGCGGGCTCTCCCGCACAGGCGCGGCGCCAGCAAGCCGCTCTGGCCCGGCTGCAATTTCCGGCGTCCTGGGTACGCTGGCTGACACCCCCTGCCGCCAGCCTGCAGGCCGGCATTGCGCTGCCCCTGGGTGGCCTCTGGTTCCCGCAGGCGCTGCGTGTGGATCCGCCAGCATTGATCCACGCCCTGCTTCAGCAGCACGCAATCGAGTATCATGAGGCATGGATAGCCCGTCTGGCCATGGCCTCGGCCGGCGGCTGGTCGCTGCTGGGCCGTGCGGGCCAGGTTCTGGATCAGGCCGATCAGGTCGTGCTGGCCAATGCCATCGACGCGCCGCGCATGCTGGCGGGCAGCACCACCATGGCATCCTGGCCCGTGCTGCAGAACCTGAAACCACTGGCGGGGCAAATCAGCCTGTATCCCGCAGGGGCCTCGAACCTGCCGAACTGCATCGTGGCGGGTCAGGGTTATGTCCTGCCGCCGCTGGGTGGCTGGGCTGTGGCGGGCAGCACCTACCGGCCGCATGCGGCGCGGGCACAGGCCGACCAGGCGGGCCACGACGACATCCGCGGCCAGTTGGCGCAATGGCTGGCGCCTGGTGCCCTTCCCTGGTTGAGCCACCCAGCGCCGCAAGCCTGGGCGGGGTGGCGCGCCGCCACCCGGGATCACCTGCCCGTGATCGGCGCAACACCCGGCCTGCCGGGGTTATGGCTGGCCTGCGGCTATGGTTCGCGCGCCCTGAGCTGGGCGGCGCTCGCGGGCAACTGGATGGCAGCCAGGCTCGAAGGGGCACCCGAACCCATCGAGCGCGAACTGCTGCAACGCGTCCGTGTACGCTGACGATTTTATTTTATGGCACAAATCCGTCAGAATAACGGTTTTCACTCGACCTTGTGCCAAGGAGCCATAGTGTCTCCCACCACTGATCTGGCGGACCTGATCTTTGAGACCGAAGCGCCTTTTGATGTCGCGCCGGTCCTGCTGACGTCATCCTGCATCGAATGGGCCCTGCGGGCCGATACCTGGTGCCTGCGCATCCAGGCGCATGCACCCGGGGTATTCCGGCTGCGCTGCGGCCCACGGCACTGGCTGGATCCAGCCAAGCCAGGCGCCACTGCACAGCGTCAGTCCGACATGCTGCTGGTTCGCCACGAGGCGGTCGGTGAAATGCAGGCACAGGAACAGCGCCCCGGCCTGTGGCATCTCACCCAGGGCGCTGCCTGCCTCGAAATCAGCAGCGCGCCCATAGCCCTGCGCCTGCTCGTTGCGGGCGAACCCGTCGCCCAGGTCCGCCTGGGTGTACAGGGCGCCACTGCGGGCCAGGATCGATCACAATGGACACTTGAATGGGCCCTGCAAGAAGGCGAGCCTCTGTGCGGCCTGGGCGAAACCACACATGCACTGAACCGCTGCGGCGCGCACCTGCATTCCGATCGGGCACAAGACCGCGCCCTGCCACTGGCCTGGAGCCCCAGGGGCTGGGGCATGCACTGCAGCACACTGCAGGGCGTCGAACACGACCTCCGGGCTGCGGGCCAATACAGGGTATGCACCTCGGACACCGGCCTGGACCTCTTTCTGTACGTGGGCGAACCCGCCGAAATCCTCAACCAATATACCGCCCTCACTGGCCGCGCAGGGCAGCCCAGCCTCTGGCCCATGGGTGTCTGGCTCGATCAGGCATCCGGTCAGTCGGTGCAGCACAGCCTGGAACAGGTCCGTTCACTGCGCGCCCAGGGCCTGGCGCTCGACGCACTCTTGCTGGCGGATCCAGCCATCGTGGGTTTTCAGGCCGACAAGCCGGTATTCGAATGGTCTGCCCGCATCCCCGACTGGCGTGCTCTGGTCGAGGCGGCCGATGCGCTCGATCTGCATCTCGCAGGGACATGCTTTCCGGGGGTTCTTCAAGGCACCGCGCTCTTCGACGAGTTCGAAGACCATGGCTGGCTGCTGCCCGACGATCAGGGCAATGCCTGGATCTGCCCGGGTACCGATGCCTCGGGGGGCCGCCCTTTCGGGGTGCTCGACCTGACCCACAAGGATGTGGCCCGCCTGTGGATCGAACGCCATCAACAGGCCGAACAGGATGGCCTGCGAGCCCCGGCCTGCGAGGCCCGTTTCGACTTCCCAGACAGCGTCGAGGCCCGCAGCCGTGAATCCGGTGCCCTCTTGCGCACGGTCTATCCGCAGCTGGCACGACGCACACTGTTCGATGCCGTGCCGGGCACCCGAACGCCCCAGGAAGGCATCATCCTCAGCCGCGATCTCTTCCCCGGCGTGCAGCGCTTTGCCTGGCAACTGGGCCCCCAGGTCGAAAACTCGTGGCAAGGCTATGCCGACAGCCTGCGCGCCGCCCTGGCCACCGGCAACAGTGGCGTCGCCGTGCAGACCCATAGGCTGGGCAACGCCACTGGCCCGACCGCCGGCATGTCGGCCGAACTGTATCTGCGCTGGCTGGCCATGTGCGTGTTTTCGGCCAATTTCAGCTTCCAGGGCCATCCGGATCTGATGCCGGATGCGTTCGACGACGACACCCGGGCGCTGGTCCGGCACTGGCTGCAGTGGCGCTACCGCCTGCTGCCCTACGTGGCCGGTATCGTGGATGATGCCGTGCGCACTGGCTTGCCCGTACAGCGCTCGATGGTGCAGTCCTACCCGCACGACCCCGAAGCGCATGTCCACGATACGCAATACCTGCTCGGCCCCGCGTTGCTGGTCGCCCCGGTCATGCAGCCGGGCACCCGGGCCGAAATCTACCTGCCCAAGGGGGATGCCTGGTGGGATCTGTCCACCGGCTGGCGCTATGAGGGCGGCACACGCTGGAGCCTGGACTGCGGCCCCGACAGCCTGCCCGTCTTCGGCCGTGAAGGCCACATGCTCTGCCTGGGCCCGACCCTCCAGCACACCGGAGAGATCAACTCGGCGCGTATCCTCGAAGAGGTCTGGATGTTCGGGATGCCCGAACACAATCCCGTGGTCATGCGCAACAAGATCCGCGTCATGCAGATGCAGGGCTCGAGCTATATCAAGGGGCTGGAAGGCCTGCGCATCCTGCCCTCGGAGGGGCTCGAGGTGAAGCGCCGCGGCGCCGAGGTCCGGATCTCCAGGGCCCGCTGAGCCAGAACCTGCTGAGCCAGGGCCCGCTGCCCGCCCGGGCTCAGCGTCGGGCGACCTCGGAACCCGGCTGGTCGAGCAGCCCCGCAAGCGGCAGTTCGAGGCACAGGCCAGCATCGAAGTGGGTGTTTTCATCCACCCCCTTGATGCAGTATCCACGCGGATTGCACAGCACACGGGTGCCGAACGCATGGTAATCGAAGCTGTCGTGGGTATGGCCGTGCACCCAGAGATCGGCGCGCCCCAGCAGGCCGGAGCAATCGGACACGAAGCCGGCGCTGAGCAGCGACTCGGCAAACCGCGGGTGCACACTGCGCATGCTGGGCGCGTGGTGGGTGATGACCACCGTAGGCCCGTCATGCGGGAGATCCAGCTGGGCGTCGAGCCACGCATGCTGCTCGGCAAACAGGGCTGCCGCATCGCGAGGGCTGAACATGCTGCCATCGGCATTGCGAATGACCTTGAAATCACGCATGAGTTCGGCAGCCTTCTGCATGGCCGAATCCTGGAGCTCGACACCATACAGCCGGAAGTCGGTCCAGAGGGTGGCACCCAGGAAGCGCACACCTTCAAAGACGACGGCCTGCTGATCGAGCAGGCGGATGCCATGCGCCTGGGCCGCGCGCGACAGGTCTGCCCGTACACCCGGAATACTGCCACCGTAGAATTCATGGTTGCCGGGCACATACAGGACCGGGCGCGGAATCTGGCTGGCCCACTGCATGGCCGCCTCGGGCCGGGCCACGTCGCCCGCCAGTATGGTGACGTCTGCAGCCACGTCGGGCAGGGCAAGGTTCTGCATGCTCAGGTGCAGATCGGACAGAATATGCAGACGCAAGGATGAACGACCGTGATGTACCGACATGAAACGCCCCAACCGAATGATGTTGAATATTGACTACGAACCGAAACAATGTCATTATGCACGGCTTGCGTTGGGTCGTTAGCTCAGCCGGTAGAGCACCGGACTTTTAATCCGTTGGTCGCGCGTTCGAATCGCGCACGACCCACCAACCGCCTGCTTTCTGCATGCCAGACACCAGCCCTCACACTCGGGGGCCTGTTTTATTGTGCGGCCACATTCAGCCCGAAGATATCCGTGTTTCTGCCGATAGCCATCGGCACGGACAGGTAAAATGCAGGGCTCCACCGCCAGCGAGACCTGCCTGGCCGAATGTCATGCAACCTGGAACCTGTCATGTCCAATCCTGTCTCACTACCCGACTATCCAGCTGTCCTGCGTGTAATGCCCATGCCGGCCGATGCCAACATCCATGGCGATGTGTTCGGTGGCTGGATCATGTCACAGGCCGACATTGCCGGATCGATTCCAGCCACCCGGCGCGCCGCTGGCCGGATAGCCACCGTGGCCGTGAATGCCTTTTCATTCCAGCAGCCTGTCTTCGTGGGCGACCTGCTCAGTTTCTATGCGGTCATCACCCACACCGGACGCACCTCGATCACCGTGCAGGTCGAGGTCTATGCCGAACGCCAGCGCATGGAAACCGAAGTGGTCAAGGTGACCGAAGCCACGCTGATCTACGTGGCCACCGATGACGAGCGTCGCAGCCGTCCCCTGCCGGACATGCCCGGAGCCTGAGCCCCATGGCCGATCAGCCCATCATCCCGGACACCCCTGTCCCGGTCGTCATCCCACGCCGCCTCGACCCTGAAGACGCCCAGCTGGCCCTGCAGGAACTGCAGGCCATCCTGAAGCGCCAGGAAGTCGTCGACGCACTGGCGCAGCGGCAGCACGACACCGAAGATGAAGATGGCTCCAACCTGCTCGAAGGCATGCTGCAGCGCCAGCACGAAGACGAGATCGGCCAGATCATCAATGCCCTGCATCCTGCCGACATTGCCTTCATCCTCGAATCGCTGCCCGTGCAGCAGCGACAGGCGGTCTGGCAGCTGGTCCATCAAGAGCACGACGCCGATGTGCTCCTCGAGGTCGAAGACTGGGTTCGCGAATCGCTCATCGAGTCCATGGACCACGATGACCTGCTCGCCGCCACGGGCGAGATGGACGCCGATGAAATCGCCGATCTGGCACCCGATCTGCCGCCGGGCGTCATTGCCGAAGTCCAGAAGGGCCTGACGGAAGCCGAGCGCGCGCAGCTGATCGCGGCCATGGGCTATCCCGAAGACACCGTCGGGGCCATCATGGACTACGACATGGTGCGGGTCCGTGAAGATGTCACGCTCGAGGTCGTGCTGCGCTATCTGCGCCGCCTCCAGGAACTGCCCGACCACACCGACCAGATCTTCGTGGTCGACCGCAGCGACCAGCTGCGCGGCACGCTGTCGCTGTCGCGCCTGCTGCTCAGCGAACCCGACACCCTGGTCAGCTCGGTCATGGAACCGGATGTCCTGAGCCTGAATCCACTCGATTCCGACGCCGATGCAGCCGGTGCCTTCGAGCGCTATGACCTCGTTTCCGCGCCGGTGGTGGATGAGCAGGGTCGGCTGATCGGCCGTCTGACCATCGACGAAGTCGTCGACGTGCTGCAGGAAGACTCACAGGAGCAAGAACTGTCGCGTGCCGGCCTGCAGGAAGAAGACATCTTTGCACCCGTGCTGTCGGCCCTGCGCAACCGGGCCCCCTGGCTGCTGATCAATCTGTGCACCGCCTCGATTGCCTCGCTGGTGGCCTCACGCTTCGAGGACACGGTCAGCCACATCGTCATTCTGGCGTTCCTGATGTCCATCGTGGCCGGCATTGGCGGGAATTCCGGCAACCAGACCATGACCATGATCATACGCGCCATGGCCACCGGGCGCGTGACCGGGTCCAATATCTGGACACTGGTCAAGCGCGAACTGCAGGTGACATTCCTGGTCGGCAGTTGTGGCAGCCTGGTTGCGGCCACCTTCGCCTGGGTGATTTCCGATTCTTACGCCGTCGCCGGGGTCATGATGGCCGCGATGGTGGGCAACATGCTGATCGGCGCAGCGCTGGGCGTACTGATCCCCCTGCTGCGCGACCGTTTCGGCAAGGACCCGGCCATGGGCTCATCGGTGCTGCTCACGTTTGCCACCGACTCGCTGGGGTTCTTCCTGTTCCTTGGGCTGGCCACGATATTCTTGCTGTAGCCCCGCACGGTTCTTGCTGCAGCCCCACACGGCCACGACTTCACGAAACCCTGGCGTGTCACGAAGCCCTGATATCGTCTCCCGCCGTAAGACCGGCGGATCCCTGTGGCGCGCAGGCGCGCCCCGGGCTCAGGCCAGCCGTCCGTGGCAATGCTTGTATTTCTTGCCGCTGCCACAGGGGCAGGGTTCATTGCGCCCGACCCTGGGCACGGCCCCCGGCGGTACGGCGGCCCGCTGCCCGGCGACCGGCGACTCTTCTTCAGGCAGGCCCAGATCATCGCCGCGCAGGGCTGCGTCGTAGTCGGCATGATGGTAGCGCACATTCTCGAGCGCCGGGCTCGCGGGCTCTTCGACCTCGACCTGCTCGCGTGACTGGATCCGGACCGTCATGAGCACGCGCACGGTCTCGTTGCGAATCCGGTCGAGCAGGTCGGAAAACAGTGCGAACGCTTCTCGCTTGTAGGCCTGCTTGGGATCCTGCTGGGCGTAGCCGCGCAGATGGATGCCCTGGCGCAGGTGATCCAGGGTGGCCAGGTGGGCGCGCCAGTTGGTATCGATGGACTGCAGCAGCACCGAGCGCTCGAATGGGCGCCAGGCGTCTTCACCGACCAATGCCACTTTTTCATCGTACAGCCGGCGAATCTCGGCCAGCACCCGTTCGAGCAGGTCGTCATCGGTGAGATCCGGCTCCTTCTCGAGCATCTCGGCCAACGGCATGACGACGGACCAGTCGGCTTCGAGAGTAGCCTGCAGCGTGGGCACGTCCCACTGCTCTTCCATGGTTTCCTCGGGCAGGTACTGACGGAATATGGAGGTGATCTCGGCATCGCGCAGGCTGGCAATGGTATCGGCCACCGATGTGGACTCGAGCACTTCGTTGCGCTGGGAGTACAGCACCTTGCGCTGGTCGTTGGCGACGTCGTCGTATTCGAGCAGTTGCTTGCGGATGTCGAAGTTGCGCGCCTCGACCTTGCGCTGCGCCGATTCGATGGAGCGCGAGACCATGCGGGCCTCGATGGGTTCACCTTCGGGCAACTTGAGCCGTTCCATGATGGCCCGCACGCGGTCGCCGGCAAAAATGCGCATCAGGGAATCATCCAGCGACAGATAGAAGCGGGAAGAACCCGGGTCGCCCTGGCGCCCTGCCCGCCCCCGCAACTGATTGTCGATGCGGCGCGACTCGTGGCGTTCGGTGCCGATGATGCGCAAGCCCCCTGCCTTCTTGACTGCTTCGTTGGCGGGTGCCCACTCGCGCCGTATCGTCTCGATGCGGGTCTGCCTTTCTTCGGGTGACAGCGTTTCATCGGCGCGCACCAGGGCGATCTGCTTTTCGACGCTGCCACCCAGGACGATGTCCGTACCCCGACCCGCCATGTTGGTGGCGATGGTGATGTGACCGGGCTTGCCGGCCTCGGCCACGATCTCGGCCTCTCGGGCATGCTGCTTGGCGTTGAGGACCTCGTGGGGCAGACCATCCCGGGTGAGGGCCGCGGAGAGACGTTCGGAGTTTTCTATGCTGGTCGTGCCCACCAGCACCGGCTGGCCCCGCTTGTGGCAATCGATGATGTCGGCGAGGATGGCCTGGTATTTCTCGGCATCGGTCTTGAATACCTGATCATTCTGATCATCACGGACCATGGGCCGGTTGGTCGGAATGATCACGGTCTCGAGGCCGTAGATTTCCTGGAATTCATAGGCTTCCGTATCGGCCGTGCCCGTCATGCCGGCCAGCTTGTCATACATGCGGAAATAGTTCTGGAACGTGATCGACGCCAGCGTCTGGTTTTCGTTCTGGATCCGCACGCCTTCCTTGGCCTCGACCGCCTGGTGCAGCCCATCGGACCAGCGCCGGCCCGCCATGAGCCGGCCGGTGAACTCATCGACGATGACCACCTCGTCGTTCTGCACCACATATTGCTGGTCGCGATGGAACAGGTTGTGTGCACGCAGCGCGACCAGCAGGTGATGGATGAGCGTGATATGGCGAGGATCGTACAGCGATTCGCCGGCAGGCAGGATGCCCTGGCTGGTCATGACCTGCTCGGCCCTGACCTGCCCGGCCTCGGACAAATGGACCTGCTGCGCCTTTTCGTCGACCCAGAAATCGCCCTCGGGCTCGGGTTCGTGGGGCTTGGGTTCTTCAGCCATGCGAGCCAGCAGCGGCGGGATCGCATTCATGCGGACATACAATTCGGTATTGTCTTCGGCCTGGCCCGAAATGATCAGTGGCGTACGTGCCTCGTCGATCAGGATCGAGTCGACCTCGTCGACGATGGCATATGCCAGACTGCGCTGGCGCCGATCTTCGACGCGGTATTCCATGTTGTCGCGCAGATAATCGAAGCCGTATTCATTGTTGGTGCCGTAGGTGATGTCAGCCCGGTAGGCTGCGCGTTTTTCTTCGTTGTCCTGCTGGGGCACCACCACGCCCACGCTCAGGCCCAGAAAACCATAGAGTTGCCCCATCCATTCGGCATCCCGTCGCGCCAGATAGTCATTCACCGTCACCACATGTACGCCGCGCCCGGCAAGGGCATTGAGGTATACCGGCAGCGTGGCCATCAGGGTCTTGCCCTCACCTGTGCGCATTTCGGCGATCTTGCCATTGTGCAGCGCAATGCCACCCAGCAGCTGGACATCGAAATGCCGCATGCCGAACACCCGCTGGCTGGCTTCTCGAACCACTGCAAAGGCTTCCGGCAGCAGGGCATTCAGGGACTTTCCTTCTGCCAGCTGCGCACGGAACTGTTCTGTCCTGGCTTTCAGTTCGTGATCGGACAGGCCCTGCATTGCAGGCTCGTGCGCATTGATTTGCACAACCAGCCGACGATACTGTTTGAGCAGACGATCATTGCGGCTACCCAGGATTTTCTTGAACAGAGAGACCATGACGTTGGATGACTGCGAGCCCGCAGGCTCGGGTTTGCAAAAGGGGGCTGTGAAAGTGGCTATGAAAAACGCGATCACAGGTAAACGATGCAGTTTAACGCAGTGAGCCATCCGTCGCAGATGGCAACGCACCCTGAGAGGCGCCAGGCGCTGCGCGCGCCAGGGTCACCGGCGTGCGGTCCTGCAGGAACAGGCCCGGATCGAGCGGGTAGTCGGCCATACGCACTTCGAAATGCAGATGCGGGCCCGTGGACCGCCCGCTGCTGCCCACTGCAGCAATTTCCTGCCCCTGCTGGACGATATCGCCCTGCTTCACGCGCAAGCGGGATGCATGCGCGTACCGTGTGCGCAGACCATTGCCATGATCGATCTCCACCATGCGCCCGTAGGCCCCCCAATACCCCGCGCGCACCACGAGCCCGCCCGATGCCGCACGAATCGGCGCCCCATGGGGTGCCTTGAAATCCAGCCCTTCGTGCATGCCCTGCCGCTGGCTGACCGGATTGCGCCGCCAGCCGAACGACGAACTGAGCGCAGGGGCATCCACGGGCGCCATCGTAGGCAGACTGGCCTGAAAGCCGCTTTGCCCGGATACGGCTGCATCGAGCAGGGCATGCGCATCCTCCTGGGCCTCAAGACGGCGGCCTAGACGGTCGAGGCCCTGACCCAGTTGCTGGGCCGGCCCCATGCCTGATTCGAGCGCAATCACATCAGGAGCTGCGGCACCCGGCACGCCAGCGGCCGCCCGGGCGCGATCCGTATCGGTGTCCATCGCACCCGATCCGGTCATCAGGTCATCCAGGCCAACCGCCCGGGCCATGCGTGCGTGGACGGCTTCCATGGCCATCAGCCGCCCCTGCAACTCACCCAGCCTGCCAGCCAGTTCGCCCAGCCCGCCCGCCAGGAAGGCGGCCTGCTCACGCTGGCGCAGGTCTGCCAAATACGCGCGGGCGTCGTCGAGCCCGGGCAAACGATTCGCCTGCCAGCGGGCCCCGGCCCAGGCCGACAGGGCCAGGGCGCCCACCAGCGCCGACAGGCCGATGACTGTTCGTATAATGAAACGGAAATCCTTGCGGCTCATCGTGTCTGCATTGCGCATTCGAGAATCCTCATGTCCAGGCCTGCCCCATCCCGCCGCGCTCGGGCGAGCGCCACCCAGCCCCTGCAATGGCTGGCCCACCACCCGCAAGCGGCCTCGCTGCTGCACGTGGCACGCGAACTGCTGGCCCTGGAAAACGACATGATGCCGGTGCTGCCACGGACGCTGGGCCGGCACGTGCGTGTGGCCAGCCTCGAGGGCGGCATGCTGGCGCTGAGGGCATCGGGCCCGGCACAGGCTGCGCGCCTGCGCCAGATCACCCCCGCCATCGTGCGCCAGCTGCAATCGCGGGAGTGGCCAGTGACGGACATCATGATACGGATCGATGCTTCGATGGGTGCGGGTGTGGCACAAAAGGCCCGACGCGAAACCCGACCCCTCGATGGCCAGGCGCTGGGCCTGTTCGAAGCCCTGCAGGAAAAAGTATCACCAGGGCCCCTGTCAGAGGCTATCGCACGCCTTCTGGCCCACCATCGATGAACCGCGCCCGGCCAGCGCGTCAGGCGAACTGCCAGTCACGCGTGAACGCGGCTGGTGCCGCCTCCTGGCTGGCATAGTGGATGATTTCCCAACTGCCCTGCCGGGCCAGCAAGGCCCGTACAAGCTGGTTGTTCAGGCCATGCCCCGACTTGTTGGCCACATAGCGAGCCACCAGGGGATAGCCGACCAGATAGAGATCGCCGATGGCATCGAGAATCTTGTGCTTGACGAATTCATCGTCATAGCGCAGGCCATCGTGATTGAGGACGCGGTATTCATCCATCACGATGGCGTTATCGAGGCTGCCGCCTCGCGCCAGCCCCATGGAGCGCAGTGCCTCGACCTCGCTTGCAAACCCGAAGGTACGCGCCCGCGCGATGGTCTTCACGTAGGACTCATGGGCAAAATCGATTTCGGCCCGATTGGCCGTGGAATCGATGGCCGGGTGATGGAAATCGATGGCGAATGACAGCGCGAAGCCTTCGTGGGGCTCGAGCCGTGCCCACTTCGCTGCCGACCCTTCGCCCTCGCGCACTTCGATGGGCTCGAGCACACGCAGGAACTGTTTGGGCGCCGCCTGCTCGACCAGACCTGCGCTGCGCAGCAGATAGATGAATGTAGCGGCACTGCCGTCCATGATGGGGACTTCTTCGGCATCCAGATCGACGTGCAGATTATCGACACCCAGGCCTGCCAGTGCCGACATCAGATGCTCTACGGTCGATACACGGACCGCGCCCTGCTGCAGCACCGACGCCAGGCGGGTATCGCCCACGGCATCGGCGCGCGCGGGCAGATCGACCACCTGGGGGAGATCGACACGATGAAATACGATGCCAGTGCCGGGCTGGGCCGGCCGCAGGGTGATCTTGACGCGGTGGCCCGAGTGCAGGCCCACGCCCGTAGTGGAAATCGACTGTTTTATGGTGCGCTGCAGCAGCATACTGGCCTTCATGGGGTTGGCATGCAAGACGATGCCCGCATGACTCGAAACAGGGTATTCTAACTTGAATCGGGGTTTTCCACGAGCGCCGCCACGCCAGTTGCGCCATGCAGGCCTTCAGGGGAGCAGGCCGGCATGTCGCAAAGACAGTCTCTGGCGGATCGGCTGGCGCTTGACGAGGAAACGGCGTCAGTGACCCGAACAGGGTCAATCGGCCTGTTTGCGCAGAAAAGCCGGGATATCGTAGTGATCCACACCCGCCCCTTCGAGCGCGCGGACCTGGGCCGAGGCCTGGGTTATAGAGCGCGGTTTGCGTATCACAGTCGGGGCATCCGTACCGACATAGTTCTGTGTGTGCAGCAACGGCAGATCGTCTGTTCCGGTACGCGAGGCCTCGGCCTGGCTGGATACCAGCTGCGGGCGCGCAGCGCCCAGCCCCGTGGCCACGACGGTCACGCGCAGGTTCTCACCCATCGCCTCATCGTAGGCCGTGCCGAATATCACGGTCGCATCCGCTGCGGCATAGCTGCCGATGGTATCCATGATCTCGCGCGTCTCACGCATCTTCAGGCCATGGCTGGCGGTGATATTGACCAGGATGCCACGCGCGCCGTGCAGGTCCACCCCTTCGAGCAATGGGCAGGCGATGGCCTGTTCGGCAGCCACGCGGGCGCGATCGGTGCCCGAGGCCATCGCCGTGCCCATCATGGCCTGGCCCTGCTCACCCATGATGGTCTTGACGTCTTCGAAGTCGACGTTGACGTTGCCTTCGACGTTGATGATTTCTGCAATGCCGGCGCAGGCATTGTGCAGTACGTCATCGGCGGCCCTGAAGCACTCGTCCTGGGTGGCGTCTTCGTCCATCAGGTCGTACAGGTTCTCGTTGAGCACCACGACGAGCGAATGCACGTTGCGCGAGAGCTCGTGTATGCCCTCTTCGGCCATGCGCATGCGCTTGGTGCCCTCGAACACGAAGGGCTTCGTGACCACACCCACCGTGAGTATGCCGAGTTCCTTGGCGACTTCGGCCACCACGGGGCCCGCGCCAGTACCGGTGCCACCGCCCATCCCGGCCGTAATGAAGACCATGTGGGCACCGTTGAGTGCAGCACGGATCTCTTCGCGGGCTGATTCGGCCGCTGCACGACCCTGGTCGGGCTTGGCCCCGGCGCCCAGGCCCGTATGCCCCAACCGGATCTGTACCGGCGCCTCGCTGGAGGCGAGCGCCTGCGCGTCGGTATTGGCGCAAATGAATTCCACCCCCTGCACCCCGGAGCGGATCATGTGGCCGACGGCGTTGCCGCCAGCCCCGCCGACCCCGACCACCTTGATCACCGTGCCGCTGCGGCTGGTGTCCAGTATCTCAAAATTCATCATGTCGATTTCCTCGTTACAGTGAAACAATGCATCCCCTGATGGCTCATGTCAACCTCCCGGTCAATTCATGAACCACTCCTTCATGCGCGTCAGAAATGATCGGAACCGACCCTTCTGCTGCGCCACCTTGCGACCACGAGCGTGCTGCATGCGCGCCTCGGTCAACAAACCCATCACCGTCGCAAAGCGCGGATTGCGCATCACGTCGGACAGACTGCCGCTGTACAGTGGCACGGCCACCCGTACCGGCGTCAGAAAAACGTCTTCAGCCAACTCGACCATGCCCGGCATCAGGGCCGTCCCACCGGTGAGCACCACCCCTGAGGCCAGCAGTTCTTCATGCCCGGACTCACTCACCACTTGCCGCACGAAACCGAACAACTCTTCCAGGCGCGGTTCGATCACGGCCGACAGGGCCTGGCGCTTGACATGCCGATTGGGCCGATCGCCCAGGCCCGGTACCTCGATGACTTCTGCGGCATCGACCAGAGCCTGCTTGGCAATGCCATACTGCAGCTTGATTTCCTCTGCATCCGGCGTGGGTGTGCGCAGCATGGCGGCGATGTCGTTGGTGACCTGGTCGCCCGCGATCGGAATGACAGCCGTATGGCGAATCGCGCCGCCGGTATAAATCGCGATGTCGGTCGTGCCTGCACCAATGTCCACCAGCACCACGCCCAGTTCTTTCTCGTCGGAAGTCAGGCACGAAAGGCTGGACGCCAAAGGTTGCAGGATCAGATCCTGCACCTCGAGCCCGCAGCGGCGCACGCACTTGATGATGTTCTGGACTGCGCTGACCACACCGGTCACGATGTGCACTCGCACCTCGAGCCGCATCCCGCTCATGCCGATCGGCTCACGAATGTCTTCCTGGGAATCCACGATGAATTCCTGCGTGAGCACGTGCAGAACCTGCTGATCATTCGGAATGTTCACCGCCCTGGCAGTCTCGACCACACGCGCCACATCCGCTGCCGTCACCTCCTTGTCCTTGACAGCGACCATGCCGGCCGAGTTGAAACTGGCGATGTGACTGCCTGCAATCCCCGTATAGACTTCGCGGATCTTGCAGTCCGCCATCAGTTCGGCTTCCTCGAGCGCCCGCTGGATGGAGTTCACTGTGGACTCTATGTTGACCACCACGCCCTTGCGCATGCCTTCGGACTCGTGCTGGCCCAGGCCCAGCACATCGAAGCCGCCATCCGGGAGGATCTCGGCCACCACGGCCACCACTTTGCTGGTGCCGATATCCAATGCAACGATCAGGTCCTTGATGTCACGTGTCATGGTGTACTGGAAGAAGAGGATTGGACAGGCCCGTTTGCCAGGCTGATGGCAAACCCGTTCGGGTGCCGCAGGTCGGCATGGCGTATCGCCTGCCCCAGGCGACGCGTCAGTTCGGGCCATGCCCGGACGAACCGATCGATACGGGCAGCAAACGGAAGGGCACCCGCACGACCGTGCGGGTCAGGTACATCTGCGGCAGGAT
Organism: Castellaniella sp.; assembly: GCF_041677825.1. Taxonomy (GTDB): domain Bacteria; phylum Pseudomonadota; class Gammaproteobacteria; order Burkholderiales; family Burkholderiaceae_B; genus Castellaniella. The sequence goes on along the minus strand of NZ_JBAYPG010000017.1, from coordinate 19,193 downwards.
CCCGCCCCAGCGTCAATTGCATGCCGTCGGACAGCGTGACCTCCCAGGCATAACGCGGGGTCAGCGTGGCCTCCTGTACGCTCAGGCCCAGCGGCGCAAACCGTCCGGCGATCTCGGCATAGCGCTGCACCACCAGCCGTTCGGAATGCACCGGCCCATTCAGCTGCGGGATGTTCAGGCCATCGGGCAATTCGCCGGGATTGGCCGTGAACGTCTCGCCCCAGGTATTGATCATCTGATTTTCATTCCAGAATGCCAGCGGGCGCTGCTCTTCGATACTCACTCGCAGGGTGTCGGGCCAGATGCGCCGGACATCGGCGTGCCGTATCCAGGGGGCGGATTCGATCACCGCGCGCGCCGCGCCCAGGTCCAGCAGAAAGAAATTGCCCTGCAACTGCCCATCCAGGCTGGTCTGCAGATTCGCCGCAGTGACATACTCGAGACTCATGTCAGCCATGGGGGCAATCTCCAGGCGCCTGATCTCGAAATAAGGCCGGCGGATGATCCACGCCACCACCCCGACCACCATGGACAGGACGGCGATCAGCGCGAGCAGGTTGGCCAGTAAATTCACCAGGCGGGCTTCCAGCAGCATGGCCTGACCCTCATGGTGTCCGGCCACGCTGCAGCTTGCAGCGTGCCGTGGACAGGATTTCCAGGCACAGTTCGGCATAGCTCATGCCGGCCGCGCGGGCCCCCATGGGAACGAGCGAGTGCCCGGTCATGCCCGGCGAGGTATTGAGTTCGAGCAGCCACGGCCGTTCCTGTTCATCCAGCATGAGGTCGATACGGCCCCAGCCTTCGCCATCGAGCGCCTGATAGGCCTGTACGGCCAGTGCCCGGATTGCGGCCGCCAGCCCGGCCGGCAGATGCGCCGGGGTCTCGTAGACCGTATCGCTGGAGACATATTTATGTTCATAGTCATAATTCCCGCCCGGCGCAATGATTTCAGTGATGGGCAGGGCACGTGCAGTGCGCCCGGTGCCCAGGATGGCGACCGTGAGTTCGCGGCCACGTATGAAACGTTCCGCCAGTATCCGGTCATCGTAGCGGCAGGCCAGTTGCCGGGCGGCCGGCAACTGGCTGGCCGCCAGCACGCGCGTCAGGCCCAGGGTAGAACCTTCATGCGGCGGCTTGATGATCAATGGCAGGCCCAGGCGGCCCTCGAGGTTTTCCGGGGCTTCATCACAGCGCAGTTCGACGAAATCCGGGGTGGGCAGGCCGTGCTGCAGCCACACCCGCTTGGTCGTGATCTTGTCCATGGCCAGACTGCAGGACTTCGGGCCGCTGCCCGTATAGGGGATACCCAGCAACTCGAGAGCGCCCTGAAGGGTGCCGTCCTCCCCATATCGTCCATGCAGGGCGATGAACACGCGATCGAAGCCCGCGCGCGCGAGCTCGGCCAGCGTCTGATGGCCCGTGTCGAACAGATGCGCATCCACCCCAAGGCCCCTGAGGGCCGCATGGACCCCGGTGCCCGACATCAGGGACACCTCGCGCTCGGCGGAAATGCCCCCATACAGAACGCCGACACGCCCGAAACGACTCATGCCCCTTCTCCGAATTCTGCCGGCACACGGCTGATCGATCCAGCCCCCATGAGGATCACCACATCCCCATCACGCACGAATTCGCGGATGACCCCGGCCATGTCGGCTACATCAGGGATGAACACTGGCTCGACCTTGCCCGCCACCCGCAGGGCACGCGCCAGCGCCCGCCCATCGGCAGCGATCAGGGCGGGCTCGCCTGCAGCATAGACCTCGGTCAGCAAGACCGCATCGGCCTGACCCAGCACACGCACGAAGTCTTCGAAGCAGTCGCGTGTCCGCGTATATCGATGGGGCTGAAAGGCAAGCACGATGCGCCGCCCGGGCCATACGCCTCTTGCCGCCGCCAGCGTGGCGGCCATCTCGACCGGATGGTGGCCGTAGTCATCCACCAGTTCGAACGTACCGCCTCCCTGTGGCTCGGGGACTGGAAACGGCCCCGACAGGGTGAAGCGGCGGCCCACGCCACGAAACTGCATCAGCGCTTCGGCGATGGTCTCATCGGCCACACCGAGCTCAGTGGCCACGGCAATGGCCGCCAGTGCATTCAGGACATTGTGCCGACCGGGCAGGTTGAGGCAGATCGACAGCGCAGGCAGGGGCCCCTGGGCCCCTTGCCGGTCAACCTCGAAACACATGCGCACGCCATCCTGCCGAAGATTGCGCGCCCGGAAACGGGCTGGCACGTCAATCCCGTAGGTGGTGACGGGGCGCGACACAAAGGGAATCAGTTCGCGCACATTGGCATCATCCGCGCACAGGATCACACTGCCGTAAAAGGGCAGGCGCTGTGTGAATTCGACGAATGCGCTCTTCAGGCGGGCCACATCATGATCATATGTATCCATATGATCGAGGTCGATATTGGTGATCACCGCCATCACCGGGAGCAGGTTCAGAAAGGATGCGTCGGATTCGTCGGCCTCGACCACGATGAAATCACCCTGGCCCAGACGCGCATTGGCATCTGCTGCATTCAGGCGTCCGCCGATCACGAACGTGGGATCCAGGCCGCCAGCGGCCAGGACACTCGCGATCAGGCTGGTCGTGGTGGTCTTGCCATGCGTGCCGGCTACCGCAATGCCGCGCTTCAGGCGCATGAGTTCCGCCAGCATGAGCGCCCGTGGCACGACCGGAACATGCGCGGCACGCGCGGCCAGCACTTCGGGATTATCGGCCTGGATGGCGCTGGAGGTCACCAGGGCGCCTGCGCCCTGCATGTTTTCTGCTGCATGGCCAATGGCAACCTGCGCACCCAGGGCGCGCAGGCGACGGGTGACTGCGGTGTCCTGTACGTCCGAACCGCTGATGTCATAGCCGAGATTGAGCAGGACCTCGGCGATCCCGCTCATGCCGGAGCCCCCGATACCCACGAAATGCAGCTTGCGTATGCGATGTTTCACGCGCTTTCCTTCATCGACTGTATGCAGACCTCGGCGATGCGCTGCGCCGCCTCGGGACTGCCGTGTTCGAGCGCATGGCTGGCCACGGCGGCCAGTTCAGTGCGCGTGCGCGCCGTCAGCCAGCGGGCCAGTGTGCCACCATCCAGTTGAGCCTGCGGAATCATCCACGCCCCCCCGCATTCGGAAAGATAGCGCGCATTGGCCGTCTGATGATCGTCGATCGCGTGGGGCAGCGGTATGAACAGGGCCGCGACCCCAACCACCGCCACTTCGGCCACCGTCATGGCCCCGGCGCGACAGACGACCAGATCAGCCCACGCCAGGGCCTCGGCCATGTCTTCGATGAAGGCGCTGACGTCGCCCTGCAGCCCGAGATGGGCGTAGCGCTCGCGTACCGTTGCCACATGCGCCTCTCCCGCCTGGTGACGGACCAGCGGGCGCTGCGCCGGCTGCATGAGCGCCAGCGCTTCGGGCACCAGTTCGTTGATGCGCAGGGCCCCCAGACTGCCACCGACCACCAGAACCCGCAACGGACCCGAGCGCCCGGCATAGCGCTGGTCGCTGGGCACGACACCGGCCAGCGTGGCACGCACCGGATTGCCGGTCATCACCCCCCCTGGCAATACCCCCGGAAAGCCGGTCAGCACCCGCCTTGCAAGCCGAGCCAGGATGCGATTGGCGGTGCCGGCAACGGCATTCTGTTCATGGATCACCAGCGGAATCCTGGCGAGCCAGGCCATCACACCCCCTGGAAATGCAGCATAGCCGCCCATCCCGAGGATCACATCGGGGCGCCGCACCCGCAACAGACGACGCACCTGCCAACACGCCATGGCCAGCCTGACCGGCAAGCTGAGCAGCGCCACCAGCCCCTTGCCGCGCACGCCGTCAAAGCGCAGCGGCAGAAGCTCGATGCCTTGCCCAGGCACCAGCCGGCCTTCCATGCGCTGGGGGTCACCGAGCCACTGCACGCGACAGCCCCGCGCCTGCAAGACGGCCGCAACGGCCAGGCCGGGCATGATATGCCCGCCCGTACCGCCGGCCATGACAAGAATCAGGGGCGGATTCATCGGCGCCTCCCCCGCATCAGGCCACGCATCTCATGATCGATACGCAGGAGAATGGCCATGGCAGCCAGATTCATCACGATACCCGACCCGCCATAACTGACCAACGGCAAAGTGAGCCCCTTGGTGGGCAGCAGCCCCAGACAGACCCCCACGTTGATGAACGCCTGGACCCCGATCCACAGTGCCACCCCCTGTGCGACCAGCGCTTCGAAGGTACGCTCGAGCACCATCGCCTGGCGCGCGATATCGAAGGCCCGCAGAACGATGAACACAAATACGGACATCAGGCCCAGCAAGCCCACAAGGCCCAGTTCCTCGCCGATCACGGCGACAATGAAGTCGGTATGGGCCTCTGGAAGGTAGTGCAGTTTCTCGATACTGGCGCCCAGACCCACCCCGAACCACTCGCCACGCCCCAGCGCAATCAGCGAATGCGAGAGCTGATACGCACTGCCATACGCATTTTCAGGATTCCATGGATCCAGATAGACGAACAAGCGCTCGCGCCGCCAGGGCGACAGCCAGATCAGGAGCAGAAAACTGGACATCACCCCGCCCAGCATGAGCGAAAACAACTTCAGGTTGATGCCGCCGATGAACAGGATCCCGACGGCAATGGCCCCGATGACAATGAAAGCCCCGAGATCCGGTTCCAGCAGGAGCAGCACCCCGACGACGATGAGGGCCAGGGCAATAGGCAGGAAGCCGCGCACAAAGCCCGCCACAAACCCTTGCAGGTGGGGCTGCTTGCGTACCACATAATCTGCTGCATAGAGCATCATGGCAAATTTCATCAGCTCCGAAGGCTGAAAATTGAGTACACCCAGCGGCAACCAGCGGCGCGCGCCATTGACCTCACGGCCCAGACCGGGCACCAGCACCACGATCAACAGCAGCAGGGTGCAGATGAACAGCGGTACCGTGAGCTTGTGCCAGACCCGCATGGGTACGGCAGCCACCACCAGGGCACCCAGCAGGCCCACAACGATGAACAGGGCATGCCGGCTCACGAAATAGAATCGGCCATAGCCCTGGTAGCGAGGGCCGTCGGCCAGTGCAATGGACGCCGAATACACCATCAGCAAGCCGAACAGCACCAGGGCGAGCACGGCCACCAGCAGGCCGATGTCGAGCATGGGCATGGCACTGCGGGGCGCCCTGGCCGAGCCGGAATTTCGCCCCAGGACGCCGAGCAGACTCATGCCACTTCTCCCCGGTCTGCGGCAAGCGCCTCGACGCAGGCGACGAAATGCTCTCCACGATGCACATAATTGCGAAACATGTCCATGCTTGCGCAGGCCGGCGACAGCAGCACGGCATCACCCGGCCGGGCCTGCTCGAAACCCAGCCGGACGGCCTCTTCGAGGCTGGCGCACTGGTCTGTCGGAACCCCGCTGCCCGACAGTGCCTGCGCGATGACGCCGGCATCCTGCCCCATCAGCACCACCATCCGGGCGTGGTCGCGCACCACATCACACAGCGGGCTGAAATCCTGCCCCTTGCCCAGCCCCCCGGCAATCAGGACCACGGGGCGGCCGAGCCCCTCGAGCGCCGCGACCGTCGCCCCGACATTGGTGCCCTTGCTGTCATTGATGAAGTCTACACCCGCCACTGAACGCACGAACTGCATCCGGTGGGCCTCGCCCCGGTACGCACGCAAGGCATGCAGCATCGGCGCCCAGTCCAGCCCGATCGCACGCCCCAGGGCCAAGGCCGCCTGGGCATTGAGCACGTTGTGCCCACCCGGTATGCGCAGCGCTTCAACCGGCATCAGATCGAGCAGAGGACCGGTTGCACGTACGTCACCCAGCCCGGTCTGACGCGAACCCTTGCGCCCAGGCACCGGCCGGACCGTGCGATCTGCGTCCATGACCGCTAGCCAGGCCATGCCACCCTGTTCATGGATGCCCAGATCCCCGACCCGCGGCGGCAGGCCTGCCCCGAAACTGCGGATACAAAGGGCTGTCGGGTCGGCGATCATGTCTCTGACCCAGGCGTCGTCCCGGTTGAACACCAGGCAGTCGGCCATTTCGTAGAGCCGCGCCTTGGCGGCGGCATACGCCGACATCGAACCATGCCAGTCCAGATGATCCTGGGTCACATTCAGCACCACTGCGGCATCCGCCCGCAGGGACCGGGTGCCTTCGATCTGAAAACTGGACAGTTCCAGCACCCAGATTTCGGGCAATCTGTCCTGCTCGAGCGCATCCAGCAATGCAGCCAGGGCCGCGGGCCCGATATTGCCTGCGGCCCGTATCCTGTATCCGGCGGCTTCGCCAAGCGCGCGCACCAGCGCGGTCACCGTCGTCTTGCCGTTGGTGCCGGTCACCGCCAGGACCCGGGGCGCATAGCCCTGCTGCGCCAAATCCTTCAGGGCTCTGGCAAAGAGTTCGATCTCCCCGAGCACATCGACACCGAGCGCCCGCGCCTGCGCCAGAAAATCCGCCACGTTCGCATCTCGTGGACAGATCCCCGGGCTGAGGACCAATGTACGCACGCCGTCCAGCAGCCTGGCATCGAAGTGCCCCACACCCAGGTACGTCTGCGCTGCAATGCCATGGGCCTGCAATGCGGCCAGCCCGGGCGGCTGCGGGCGCGTATCCAGCACCCGCACGGTATCACCCTGGCCGGCACACCAGCGGGCCGCAGCCACGCCCGTCTCGCCCAGACCCATGATCAGGGTGACCGGCGCAGGCCCCTCGGCGCCCTGGTTGCGCGTTGATGCCCAGAATGCAGCAGGGGTGCTCATCGCAGTTTCAGGCTGGCCAGACCCACCAGCACCAGCATCATGGTGATGATCCAGAAACGGACCACGACCTGGGTTTCCTTCCAGCCGCCCACCTCGAAATGGTGATGCAGTGGTGCCATGCGAAAGAACCTGCGTCCCTCTCCGTAGCGTTTGCGGGTGTATTTGAACCAGCCGACCTGCAGCATCACCGAGAGCGTCTCGACCACAAACACCCCGCCCATGATGAAGAGCACGATTTCCTGCCGCACGATGACCGCAATGGTGCCCAGAGCCCCCCCCAGAGCCAGTGCGCCCACATCCCCCATGAACACCTGCGCCGGGTAGGCGTTGAACCACAGAAACGCCAGGCCTGCGCCAGCGATCGCAGCGCACAGCACCATCAGTTCGGAGGCGCCCGGAATATAGGGAAAGAGCAGATATCTGGAATAGTCTACCCGCCCGACCACATAGGCGAAAATCCCGAGCGCCACGGCGATCATCACCGTGGGCATGATGGCCAGGCCATCCAGGCCATCGGTCAGGTTGACCGCATTGCTGGTGCCCACAATGACGAGCCAGGTGAGCGTCATGAACCCAAAAACCCCCAGCGGGTAGCTGACGGTCTTGAAGAAGGGCACGATCAGGTCGGCCCGGGTGGGCAAGGGCATGGCGAAACCGCTCAGCACCCATTCACGGAACAGGGGCCACAGCCCGGTATTGCCCGGGACGGAAACCGCAAAACTCAGGTACATGGCCGCGATCACACCGATCAGGGCCTGCCAGAAAAACTTCTGGCGCGCCGGCATGCCTTCTGGATCATGGTGGACGACCTTGCGGTAATCATCTGCCCAGCCGATCCAGCCGAATCCGAACGTGACGAGCAGAACCACCCACACGAAGCGGTTGGACCAATCCGCCCACAGCAGGGTGCTGGCGCCGATGCCGATGAGGATCAAGGCGCCGCCCATGGTCGGCGTGCCGCTCTTCTGCAGATGGCTCTGGGGGCCATAACTGCGCACGGCCTGGCCGATTTTCATCGCCGTCAGGCGTCGGATCAGCCAGGGCCCGGACAGCAGCCCGATCGCCAGGGCCGTGGCACTGGCCAGCACCGCCCGGAACGTGATGTACTCGACCACGCCAAACGCCCGGAAGTGATGATCCGCCAGCCAGCGCGCCAACTCAAGAAGCATGATGGCCCCCCGACTGGCTGGCCATATCGGCCTGCAATGCATGCACGACCCGTTCCATCTGCATGCTGCGCGATCCCTTGACCAGAATATGACCCGGCCGCGCTGCGAGCAGCTGCGGCAGAAGTGCCTCGAGCGAATCGAAGGACCGGGCAGCCGAACCAAAGGCTTCTGCAGCACCACGACTTGCCGGACCCAGCGTCAGCAGCACATCGATGCCACAGTCGCGCGCATGTGCGCCGACCTCGGCATGCATGGCCGGGCCCTGTAGCCCCACTTCGCCCATGTCACCAAGCACGAGTATGCGTCGGCCATCGAGCGCAGCCAGCACTTCGATGGCCGCCCGCACGGAATCGGGATTCGCATTGTACGTATCGTCGATCAGTTGAAAGCCGTCGGCCATGGTGCTCGGCTGCATCCGGCCCCCCACGGGCACGAACTGCTGCAGACCTTCGACAATGGCCGCCACGGGTGCCCCCGCGGCCCAGGCGCAGGTGGCCGCTGCCAGCGCATTATGCAGGTTGTGCCGGCCCGGTGCGCGCAGGACGACGTCATGGGACTGCCCGGCCAATTGCAGCTCGAATTCGGTGCGTTGCGGCCGCGCACGAATTCGCGCCGCCCGGACCTCGGCCCGATCGGAAAACCCGAAACAACGGACCCGACGCGACGCGGCAAGGCCGCGCCAGACGGATTCATAGGCATCTTCGGCGGGGAACACCGCGATGCCGTCCTCTGGCAGCGCGCACAGCACCTGGCCGTTTTCCCGGGCGACCGCCTCGACCGACAGCATGAACTCCTGGTGCTCGCGCTGCGCATTGTTCACCAAAGCCACGGTGGGTTGTGCAATCGCAGCGAGCTCTGCGATTTCCCCCGGATGGTTCATGCCCAGTTCGAAGACGGCCGCCCGGTGTCCCGCGTGCAGGCGCAGCACCGACAGTGGCACGCCAATGTCATTGTTGAAATTGCCCGGCGTGGCAAGGCGCTGGTCCGCCCCCCACCACACGGCCAGAATGGTGCTGATCATTTCCTTGGTGGTGGTCTTGCCGTTGCTGCCCGTGACGGCAATGACCGGCAGGTGGAACTGCCGGCGCCAGACGCTGGCCCACAGGCGCAGGGCATGGCGCATGTCCCCCAATACCAGTTGCGGCAGGTCCACATCCGGCACCCTGTGCTCGACCAGCGCTGCACGGGCCCCTGCGCGTGCGGCGGCCTGAACGAAATCATGCCCGTCGTGGCGTTCGCCGCGCAGGGCCGGAAAGAGGGCGCCGGCGGGAAAATCACGGGTATCCGTGGCTAGATGCGCGCCCTGTTGCCAGGTCAGTGCCAGACAGGCCCAGTCGCGGTCATCGAACGGACGACGAACACCACGGATTTCCTGCCAGGTCTCATGCCCTTTGCCCGCCAGCAGGATCACGTCGCGTGGCGCGGCACCCCACAGGGTTTCGAGAATGGCACGCGCCCTGTCCAGCTGCACATGCACCGGCTTTGTCATGCCCGACAGAATGGCCTGGGCAATGGCCTGCGGAGGCTCGTTGCGTGGGTTGTCGCTGGTGACCACTATCCTGTCGGCAAGGCGCTCGGCCACGGCACCCATCATGGGCCGCTTGCCGGCATCGCGGTCACCCCCACAGCCGAATACGCACCAGAGCTGGCCCTTGCGCTCCTGCGTCATGGGTCTGAGCGAGACAAGGACCCGTTCGAGCGCATCGGGCGTATGCGCGTAGTCGACGACCACCAGCGCATGCCCATGCGGCCCCTGGGTCGCCCCCCCCGGCAGCGCCGCGACCGCCTGCAGACGCCCCGGTACAGGCTGCAGGCGCGCCAGCGCGCGCGCCGTGCGGCTCAGGCCCCAACCCAGTTCACGCAGGACACCGGCGACCAGCAGCAGATTGGAAATATTGTGTTCACCGACCAGATGCGTGACGATCTGCGCCCGACCCCGTGGCAGCAGCAGGTTGAACACCAGCCCATCCGCACTGTGCTGGATGTCTTCTGCCCTGAACAGTGCCGACTCGCCAGCCATCAGGCCATAGCCGTGGCGATGCCCCGAGGCCGGCTGATGGGCGAGCAGTTCACGCCCTGCGGGGTCGTCGGCATTGATGATGGCGCCACGCAGGCCGGGTCGATCGAACAGGGCGAACTTGGCCTTTTTGTACGCATCGAGGCTGCCGTGGTAGTCGAGATGATCCCGGGTCAGGTTGGTGAAACCGGCCACCTGGATCGTGACGCCATCCAGGCGACCCTGCTCGATGCCGATGGACGACGCCTCGATCGCTGCGGCCACCGCACCGGCCCTGTGAATGGCGGCCAGACTGCGATGCAGCGTCAACACGTCCGGGGTGGTCAGCATGCCGCCCAGATTGCGGCCGTCGGCCAGGGTGACCCCCAACGTACCCACTGTTCCACAGGGCATGTCTTCGGCATTCAAGGCGGCCGCGATCCACTGGGTGGTCGAGGTCTTCCCATTGGTGCCCGTCACGGCGATCACCGTCAGCGCATCGGATGGCCGGCCATACCATAGATGAGCGATCTCGCCCAGATGACGGGCCAGATCATCCACTTCGAGCACCGGAACGCCCTCGGGTGAAGGGAATTCCCCCCCGCGGGTCCGCACGATCGCCCCCGCTCCGGCATATACTGCAGCCTGCATGAAGCCACGGCCATCGGCCAGAAGACCCGGGCAGGCAAAAAACACATCGCCCGCCTGGACCTGGCGTGAGTCCAGGCAGAGATCAGCGGTACGCGCAACCTGCTCGTCCAGCCATGTGAGAATATCCAGACTGCTCATCGAATGCCCCCCTCGCGAGCAGGCGCTGCGGCCACCAGGGCATCGACGGGCGCGTCGGGCCGGACCCCCATGCGCCGCAACGTGCCCGATACGATATCCGCAAACACCGGTGCCGCGACACGCCCACCGTAATAGCCCCCGGCACCGGGCTCATCGATGGACACGGCGACGACGATGCGCGGATCCGACACGGGTGCGAAGCCGACGAACGAACTGCGATACTTGTTCTTGCTGTAATGGCCATTGACGATCTTGCGCGCGGTACCACTCTTGCCGGCCACCCGATAGCCGCGCACCTGGGCCAGGCGTGCACCATCAGGGCCTGCGGCCGCTTCCAGCATGCCGCGCATGAGGCGTGCGACTTCAGGCGTGTAAACCTGCACGCTGGTCGGACGCCCTTCTCGCCTCACCATGGAGAGCGACACCATGTCGCCGTCGCGGGCAAAGGCCGTATAGGCGCGCGCCACCTGCAGCAGGGACACCGACAGCCCGTATCCGTAGGCCATGGTGGCCTGTTCGATCGGGCGCCAGCGCTGCCAGGGACGCAAGCGCCCGGACGCCATGCCCGGGAACAGCATGTTCGGCACACGCCCGAAGCCAAGTTCGGAAAACGTGGTCCACATGCTGCGTGCGTCCAGACGATCGGCGATCATGGTCATGCCGATATTGCTCGATTGCCGGATGATGCCACGCACGTCGAGCCGGCCGTTGCGTGAGACATCCGAAATGACGGCACCATGATACGCGTAGCGCCCATTTCCCGTGTCGAACTGGGTATCCAGACCAATACGACCCGAGTCCAGGGCCAGCGCAGCAGTAAACGGCTTCATGATCGAACCCGGCTCGAACGTGTCGGTGACGACCCGGTTGCGCACAGCCGGGCCGCTGCGCTGCGCTGTCTCATTCGGATCGTACGAGGGCAGGCTGACCATGGCCAGGATTTCGCCAGTCTGTACGTCGAGGACGATGGCGGTACCCGCCTGGGCCTTGTGCATCGCCAGTGCATCCTGCAAGGCCCGCCAGACATCGAACTGTATGCCGGCATCGATCGACAGGCGCAGATTGTGGCCATCCGTTGGTGGCACGATCGCCTGCACATCCTCGACAATACGTCCCAGACGGTCACGAATCACGCGCCGCATGCCCGGCTGCCCGGACAGATGGCCATCGAAGGCCAGTTCCGCGCCCTCGATCCCGTGATCTTCAATGTTGGCAAAGCCCACGACATGCGCCAACACGTCGCCTTCCGGATAGATGCGACGGGTTTCGGGCAATTGCTGCACGCCAGGGATCTTCAGCGCACTGATCCTGCGCGCCACATCCACCGGCACCTGACGCCGCAGATAGACAAAACTCCTGGCGTCACCGGCCGTACGCTGGCGCAGTTCGCCGACCGGCAAGCCAAGCAGGTCAGCCAGTTGGCGAACCTGTGCGTCATCAGCCCGGTTGAACTCTTCCGGAACCGCCCAGATAGCGCGTGCCGGTACGCTGGATGCCAGCACGACCGTACCGCTGCGATCAAAGATCTTGCCGCGCGTGGCCGGCAGTACCAAAGTGCGTTCGTAGCGACGCTCCCCCTGCCGCTGGAGAAACTCGTTCGACAGGACCTGCAGATCCAGGGCCTTGACCGCGAGCGCCATGAAGGCCAGAAGCAGTACCAGTACCACCAGCCGCGCGCGCCAGAACACCGGCCGCATCCCCAGAACGGGGCTGGCATGAAAGCCGACGCGCTTCATGGCTGCCCCTCCGAACGCCCCTGACCCTGCTGCAGATACAAGGTGCGTTCCGGATCGACCGGCACGAGGTGCAATTCATTGCGCGCCAACGCATCGATGCGCGCATTGCGTGCGAGTTCAGCCCGTTTCAGCTGCAGCCGGCGCCAATCGTTCTCCAGATCATGGGCGCCGACCTTCAGTTGCTCGACCTGCATGAACAGTTCGCGCGCCTGGAAACGCAGCGTCACCAGGGACAGGGCCGACACCATGAGCAGGCCGGCGAGCACGACGGACAGACGCATCATGAGCGCCTCCGTGCAGGATCGCGGGGCACGGCCCCCCCCGGCGCCGGGCACAGGCGCGCGGCACTCTGTGCCGACAAAGGCGTATCCGTGCGTTCGGCGACGCGCAACACCGCCGAGCGCGCACGGGGATTGGCCGCCACTTCGTCAGCGTCAGGCAGGCGGCGGCCCAGCAGCCTGACCCAGGGGCGGGGCATGGCGGATTCGGGGATCGGCAAGCGCGCCTGATCCCGACCGGGATGCGCCGCTGCGCCAAGGCATTGCTTGACCATGCGATCCTCGAGCGAGTGAAAGCTGATCACCGCCAGACGCCCCCCTGTGCAAAGGCGCCTCAGGGCTGTCGGGAGGGCGTGCGCAAGCTGCGCGAGCTCGTCATTGATGTGAATCCGTATAGCCTGGAAGCTGCGGGTAGCCGGATGGCGACCCTTTTCGCGCGTGGGGATGACACCGGCAATGAGCTCGGCGAGTTCACCCGTTGTGTGCAGCGGCCGGGATTGGCGGCGCGCAACAATCGCTTTTGCAATCCGAAGAGCAAACCGTTCTTCGCCATAATGTGCAATGACCTCCTTGATCTGATTCTGCTCGGCCCGGGCCAGCCATTCAGCCGCTGTCTGACCGAAGCGATTGTCCATGCGCATGTCGAGCGGGCCGTCATGCTGGAACGAGAAGCCCCGATCCGCCACATCCAGCTGGGGCGACGAGACCCCGAGATCCAGCAGGATGCCATCCAGACAGCCGATGCCCAGGACATCCAGGTGTTCGTCCATGGCGGCAAACGTGTCGTGCACCACGATGACCCTGGGGTCTGCGCGCTGCAATTCATGCGCGGCGGCAACCGCTTCGGGGTCCCTGTCGAATACCAGCAGGCGCGCTTTTGGCGGGAGCCGTGCCAGCAGATGCCGGGCATGGCCACCCCGTCCGAACGTGCCGTCCATATAGACGCCGTCCAAGCGCGGCCCCGGCCCCGCAGGCCCTTTGCGGCCAAACCCCGGAGCCAGCAAGGCATCCACGGCCGGTTCCAGCAGAACGGTACGATGTGCAGACACCATGAAAGGGCTCAGAATGAAATTTGTTCAAGAATGGCCGGATCGAGATTCTTCAAATCATCGGCACACCGTGCATCCCATTGGGCTCTGTCCCACAATTCAAAATTGGCCCCCAACCCCAGCAGCATCACGTCACGGTCCAGGCCCGCTGCCGTGCGCAATTCGGGTGCCACAAGAATCCGACCCGCTGAATCCATATCGACATCCTGGGCACTGCCAAGCAGCAGCCGCTGCAGCGCACGCGCCGACGCCGGCAAGGCTGCAATCTTCGTGCGCCGGGCTTCCCACTCGGAGCGTGGGTAGAGGATCAGGCAGCCATCAGGGTGACGGGTCAGCGTCACACGCCCGTGTTCTTCGGTCTGCAGGACGTCACGATACCGGGCCGGAATCGACATCCGGCCCTTGGCATCGAGCGTCAAGGCACTGCTTCCCTGGAACATGGGGGAATCTCCCACTTCATGACACAAAAATCTACTTTCACCCACTCTAAGGGAAGCACGCGCGTCGGTCAAGTCGAAGATGCAGATTTATTCAATCACAACAAGCACTTACAAGTGCATACCAGCTGGTTTTGGCAAATAAAACCATGTCAAATCAATGCATTACACAGAGATTTGAATGTGTGTTGTGAAAAATGGAAGACGGGACAGGCCTGTAGGCCGGATTCTGTACACCGGAGTGGCTCCGGTGGGCGATCATTCATCTGGGTACGCCATTGCTGGCATACTCTAGCTACCTACCCGCATGCTCGGACGGGTCGCCCTTTCGGCCCATGGCCTGCGCATGCCTATTTGATATTGCTCCGGGTAGAGGTTGCCGCGTTTCACCCTGCCATGCCCGAGCCGCATCACGACCCGGCAACACGGAGATGGCCGTGCCGGTGTACCCATGGGGAACCCGCATGGCAGACTCGTCTCTGTGGCCCTGTTCCTCGGCTCGACCGCAGGCCGGTGGCCTGCGGGCTTGCCGGACGGCTGTTGGCCGCTACCGCACCCTGTGGAGTCCGGACCTTCCTCGATGCGTGTCGCACCGCGATCGCCCGGCCTGCCCCGCGCGCACATTGTACACTGCGCTATCATGACGGACACTGTTCTCGCGCTTTCAAAAGCGCAACTGGCCTATGGCCACCATCCACTTCTGGACCATGCCGACCTGCAGTTGCAGGCTGGCGAGCGAATCGGCCTCATCGGCCGGAACGGGGCCGGAAAATCATCCCTGCTGCGCGTTCTGGCCGGCAGCACCACGCTGGACGATGGCGAGATCCGGCGCAGCCCGAGCCTGCGCGTCGCACTGGTTGCCCAGGAACCCGAATTCCCGGCGCACTGCACGGTAGGGGATCATCTTGTCGGCGACGTGCTGGCCAGCGAAGACTGGTCTCGTCCGGCCCGTGCAGATCAGTTCATGGCTACGCTGGGCCTGTCCCACAGTCAAACGCTCTCCGATCTTTCAGGTGGCCAGCGCAAGCGGGTGGCACTGGCCCGCGCCCTGATCGACGAACCAGACCTTCTTTTGCTGGACGAACCCACCAACCATCTCGATTTCGACGGCATCGCCTGGCTCGAGGATCACCTGCTCAAGGCACGCCTCACGCTGGTGGTCATCACCCATGATCGCCGCTTCCTGGATACGGTGGCCACCCGTATCATCGAACTGGATCGAGGGCAGATACTCAGCTTCCCCGGCAACTTCAGCCGCTGGCAAGAGCACAAGGCACAGTGGCTGGAAGCAGAAGCCCTGGCGCAGGCACGCTTCGACAAATTCCTGACCCAGGAGGAGGCCTGGATCAGGAAGGGGGTCGAGGCGCGCAGAACACGCAACGAGGGTCGTGTCAGGCGGCTCGAGGGCCTGCGCCGACAGCGAGCCGCCCGGCGCGAGATCCAGGGGCAAGTGCGTTTTTCGCTGACGGACGGGCAGCGTTCCGGCAAACGCGTCATCGAACTCGAATCAGTCGACTTCGGCTATGACGACACCCTTCTGGTGCGCAACTTCAGCAGCTTGATCCAGCGCGGTGACCGGGTGGGCCTGATCGGCCCCAATGGGGCGGGCAAGACCACGTTGCTGCGCCTGATGCTCGGCGAACTCACGCCACTCAGGGGGCACGTACAGCACGGTACCCACCTGTCGATTGCGTATTTCGACCAGATGCGCAATATGCTCGACGAGCAGGCGACGTTGGCAGACACCATCAGCCCGGGCAGCGAGTGGGTTGAAATCGGCGGGCAACGCAGGCATGTCATGGGCTACCTGGAAGAGTTCCTCTTCCCGCCCCAGCGCGCCCGTTCGCCCGTCTCCAGCCTGTCGGGTGGCGAGCGTGCCCGCCTCGCCCTGGCGCGCCTGTTCGCTCAGGCCCACAACGTGCTGGTGCTCGATGAACCCACCAATGATCTGGATATCGACACGCTGGAACTGCTGGAAGCGCTTCTGCAGGACTATGCCGGCACGGTGCTGATGGTCAGCCATGATCGCACCTTCCTCGACAATATCGTCACCCAGGTGATCGTTGCCGAGGGCGACGGACATTGGGCGGAGTATGTGGGGGGTTATACTGAATGGCAGGCACGGCAGGGGCCGGGCTCGGTTGACGCAGCAGATACAGCGGCTCGTCCCTCGAGAGCCGATCACCCCCAAGGCGCCGCAGCAAGCGCAGCAGCAAGCACAGCCGCCCCGCGCGGCAACCCGCCCGCAGCGCATGACAGCCAGCCAACGCCACGCAAGAACCGGCTCGCCCCCTGGGAAGAAAAGGAATTGGCCGAATTGCCCGACCGGATTGCCGAGCTGGAAACCCGGCAGGCCAATCTGGCACAAAGCCTGTCGAACCCGGATCTCTACAAAGAGGGCGGCACGGAGGGCAGCGCACAGGCACAGGCCATACAGGATACGCTCGACCAGACGCATGCCGAGCTTGAAGCCCTTTTTGAGCGCTGGGCCGCCCTCGAGGCACGCAACGAGAACTGATCCCCAGCCTGCAGTACCCCCGGGTCAGCCCGCCCTGAACGGGTCCAGGCCGAGCCGAGCCCGATCAGGGCTCTGAGGAAGTGTCCAGAACCCGCCACGGCAGGCACTCACCCGCAGCCAGTGGAATGATTTCCCGCGCGCCATCGAACAGGCGCTCGGGGACCTGATCGGCATGCCGCTCGAGAACCAGTCGGCCCGTATTGACCGGCAAGCCATAGAAAGCCGGCCCATGCAGGCTCGCAAAGCCTTCGAGACGCGCCAGTTCGCCAACCGAATCAAATGCCATGGCATAAAGTGCCATGGCATGCCGCGCCGTGTAGCAGCCTGCGCAACCGCAGTCCTGCTCCTTGGCGCTGCGGAGGTGCGGTGCACTGTCCGTGCCCAGAAAGAAGCGGGCGTTGCCACTGGTGGCCGCCTGCAGCAAGGCCTGCCGGTGGGTCTCCCGCTTGAGCACCGGAAGACAGTACCAGTGCGGACGCAATCCGCCCTGAAACAGGGCATTGCGGTTGTAGAGCAGGTGGTGTGCCGTGATGGTCGCTGCCACCGGACCGTCGGCATCCCGAACGTAGGCCACCCCTTGCGCCGTGGTCAGATGTTCGAGCACGACTTTCAGTGCGGGAAAATCCCGTCGCAATGGGCCCAGGACGCGGTCGATGAAGACCGCCTCGCGATCGAACAGATCGACCGACGGGTCCGTGACTTCTCCGTGTATCAACAGAGGCATGCCGTGCTTCTGCATGGCCTCGAGTGTCGCGCGGCAGTGTCCGAGCAGATCGGTCACCCCCTGATCCGAATGGGTCGTTGCCCCCGCCGGATATAGCTTGACCCCATGAATCAGACCGCTGTCGCTCGCGCGCCGGATCTCATCGGGCGCCGTCTGATCGGTGAGGTAGAGCGTCATCAGCGGCTGGAAAGCTGCGGCCGCACCGCCTGCCCCAGAATGCGCCAGTGCCGCCTGGATGCGCGCGCGATAGGCGAGCGCCGCGGCTGTCGTGGTCACGGCAGGTTTCAGATTGGGCATGATGATGGCGCGCCCGAACTGGCGCGCTGAATCCGCGACGACCGCCTGCAGCATGTTGCCATCACGCAGATGCAGGTGCCAGTCATCAGGGCGGATGATGTCGAAGCGATTCGCGGACACTGAATTCATCGACAAGCCTCCTGTTCAACAAATGAGCCGTTTTGTATTTCGGCGAAACACGCGTTATGCTGCGAAGGCATTTCTTCAACCAAGCAGGAGCCTGAAACCATGCCAAGCACTCAAAAGACGGGGCGCAAGCCCAATGCGGCCTTCATGAAACCCCTGACACCTAGTGCAACCCTGGCAGCCGTCATTGGCAATGAAGCCATCCCGCGCACTGAAGTCACCAAACGCATCTGGGAATACATCAAGAAGCACGACCTGCAGGATCCTTCGAATCGCCGCAACATCAATGCAGATGACAAGTTGCGGCCCCTGTTCGGCAAAGACCAGGTCTCCATGTTCGAGCTTACGAAACTGGTCAGCCAGCACCTGAGCTGAGCACAACGCATCTGCCGCAACCCGAGCCGAACACCACGCATCCGCCGCACACGCAGCCCGTGGTGGATGCCCTGGCGGCCCAACGGCGCGGCAGCGTGCTCTCGCATTTCGCGGCCATGCACCTGCCCCTGCACACGCGATCTGGCAAGCGATTGCGCAGGCCGCTCACAGCCCCGGCAAGGGGGTTTCACCTGCAAAATGAGCCAACCACCCCTTGACCACCCGATAGATCACCCAGACCAGCACAATGAGCCCGGTGACATAGCCTACGAACACCAGGCTCGCTGCTGCACTGAGCAGGGACCATAGCAGCCCCCACCAGAACGTTCTGAGTATCCAGTCGATGTGACCGGCATAGACCGTGCCGATCATTTCCCCACGCTTGAGGTAGGCCAGGACGACGGCTGCAATGATGGCCGCGCCAAGGAAGCCTGCCGTCAGCACCCCCAGGGCAAACAAACCGTACATCAGATGGATCAGTTGTCGCGAGCTCAAGCCTTTTTCGGCCTCGGACCGGCCATCTTCCTGTGTCATGCAAAGCCTCCGGGCCAACACTGCCCTGTGAATCCGATCCTTGCGATTCTAACGTATTCTGCCATGGTATTCCGCCATGGCAGAACGTGACCGCGATATTCCACGCCTGCATTCCAGAGCCGCATTTCACGGCGGCATTCCAAAGCTGTATTTCAAGGCGGCATTTCACGTGTGCATTCCAGAGCCACGCTCCACGGCTGCAAATATGGCAAGCGCCGCGCGCCACAAACGTCAAAAGCCCCTGCAACGCATGTTGCAGGGGCCCTTGGCATGGGGTGCCTGACGATGACCTACTTTCACGGATGTCCATCCACTATCATCGGCGCGAAGGCGTTTCACTGTCCTGTTCGGGATGGGAAGGAGTGGGGCCACCTTGCTGTGGTCGTCAGGCAT